>CBDFMC010000025.1:0-867069 GCA_965249435.1 Lacipirellulaceae bacterium
CGATATTTGCCATTGCTATCCCTTGTTGACGAAGCAATTGTCATGCCGTTGAAATTCGCTTTCGGAGCGGAAAGCTGCGTCGTTATTTGACGGCCAGCTACAACGTGAAGCACATCATGCGCATTAGCAGACCAGTCAAGTCCTAGGCTCAGCTGATTATTGCCATCAAAATCATCTCCGGATTGGAAAAATTTACCCCAGCTATGATTCACTGCCCTTACTCCTGGTTGCGTAGCAACTTTTTGCATTGCAAGCAGCGCATCATCATAAGATGAACTAAGAGCAGAGGCACCTGATACGAAAGCGGACGAATAAAGGGAAGCACCAGGTGCAACACCCATCGCCACTGAATCGCTCGATATCATGACGCCAGCCACTTGCTCGGCATGGTTGCTCGTATTCATATTTGCTACGGGAGGACCGTCTTTTACAAACACAGCAGCCGGCGTTACGGTTGAGTGAGAATCAGCCACACCGTCAAAGCCAGGCAGACCTGGTCGACCAGTTTCTATCTGACCAATGCCAATACCGCTGCCGGTCAAGTTGAGGCCTGCCGAGTTAATGCCATTTGGGCCGTTTGAAACTACGCTCGCATAGGCTTTACAGGAAATTATTAGCGTAAAAGTGACCGCCAGATGGCTGCACAATATTTTCAATTTCATGTTCATGTTCCTTAAATACTGTCGATATATGTTCTCGGAATTGTAATGAAAGCTATTGATGATGAGTGCATCATTTATGATGGATCAATACGTATTCGTTCCAAGGCTTCCCGTGCCTTTTTTCGAATTCCTGAAGGGTGATTGCTTGAGGCCAATCTCTCTAAAGTTGGCAGAGCATCTTTAGCCACTACTCCAAGCGATCCTATCGCGTGAATGATGTCACCTAAGTCTGGGAACATATTTCCTCTTATTTCTGTCTCGATAAATGTTGATTCGATCTGCTCAATCGCAGCAATCATGGCGGGGACATCCTCTTTACCGAGCCCAAGACGATATAGAATGTTTAATGCACCTCGACGAACACGTACTTTTGGATCGCCAAGATACTTATAAGCTATCGCCCTCGTGTCAGGGTGCGCAAAGTCACGAAGCACCAGCAAGGCCGCTAATTGGTTTTGGGTATTCGATGATTTAAGTGCTTCGATACAGTGTTCAACAACTTCCGGCCCGCCGATCCCCACGAGAGCTTTCCAAGCCGGCGTGAATGCCTTGTCATGCCTTTCCATGGACTCAATCAGATCAAAGAGACGCGGGACGGCAGGCCGTGCGCGCATGTCGGCCAAGTCATTCAAAAGAATGGGAAACAGTGCATAGCCGCCAATATCGTATTTTTTCTCCCCGGCATCGAGAATGGCACGAACTTCATCGCGTGAAGCTTGGGGCCAGAGTTGGCTATAGTGTCGTACTTTTTGCTCTGTACTCGGGCTGTTGCCTGAATACAGATGGAAAAACTCCTTCCATACCCGATCGGTGTGTTTCTCAAGTTCCATGCCTCGCCAAATCGTGAATTGATACTGGCCGTTAATCTCAAATCGCACTTCGCCGGACCATAAAGGCAACCGTGCAACAAGAAATTGTGGGGGAATATGCTGGCAAGTACCTCGTGGTGCAGAGCGTTCCGCTATTCCCACGATTAGCGTCTTGCCTGCTGATCGAACATAATGAAGAAAACGTGGCCGTGTATCCCAGGAAGTGACAACAAGAAGTGATTCCGCTTTGAGGTCAATCGATGGAAGATTTGGAATAAGTCTCGCACTGCGATCGTATTCCCACTGGTCCTCAATCAGAAATATCCGATCGGTTGCACCAAGGCAGAATTCCGCGTGTTTAATGCCCTGAAGATACTCCTCTGATCTGACTGTGATCTCGGATACTGCAATCTCCGCCTTACCCAGCTTCGCGTCGTTGTCTCCCGCGTCCGCGCAACCCACACCGGCAGCCAGCCAAACTAGCACCACCGCACTCGCGCCAACCAATCGGAACCAATTCATGATGACCTCCGCGAATGTCACTTCACGCGCCGCGTTTAAAAAATGTGTGTCCGCTCACAGCAAAAAACGGGGAGGGGATGGGAGCATTGATTGCAAAGTGCAAATTGAAAAATGTAAATTGAAAATTACAGACTGACTGCCCATGATATCGGCGGCTAATTATCTTTCTTTCCTGCACCCCTCACCGTAGCTACCGACTTTCCGATGATTCGTCCCAATTGATCGGCTTCATCGATCAGGTCTGACAATCTGTCTTCTTTCAATAGATCTGTTCTCACAATCAATCGAAGCCAAACGCGAGCTTCTCTTATTTCCTTTAGGCAAATGCTCAACTTGTGTGCGAAATCATTTTTACTCTCGGCGGCACAGCCTTCTTCGTAGTTGGCTACTGGCGATGTTCCGGCAAAAAAGTCTCTGGTGCAGCGTTACCGCTTAATTTTAGGATTAGCCGTTTTGGCGCTAGCCACGGTTGATGGGAAAAAACCGGGGCTAGCGCCCAAGCGGCTGATTCAGTAAACCCTAATTCTTAGACGGAACGCGGCACTAGCCGCGCGTTGCCGGAACTGCGCAGGGCTTGTTCCGGCCTACTTGACTACTATCAAAAGTCCTTACGGGACAACTACAAAGTTCGTTTCTCCAATTGCATATTCAGTCCCAGCCCACGAATTTCGTTGGTGAGCACGTCGAAACTCGCCGGGGTTCCTGCTTGCAGTGTATTTTCGCCTTTGACCATCGATTCGTAAATTTTCGTACGGCCTTCTACGTCGTCGCTCTTTACGGTGAGCAACTCTTGCAAGATGTACGCGGCACCGTAGGCTTCCAGCGCCCAAACTTCCATCTCGCCAAAGCGTTGGCCGCCGAAGCGTGCTTTGCCGCCCAACGGTTGCTGGGTAATCAACGAGTACGGGCCTGTGCTGCGAGCATGTACTTTGTCGTCGACCAAGTGGTGGAGTTTGAGCATGTAGATATAGCCCACGGTCGTTTCTTGCTCAAAAGATTCGCCCGTGCGACCATCGAACAGCTTGGTCTTGCCATGGCGCGGCAGCCCGGCCTGCTCTAGGGCATCGTTGATCTCCGTTTCGGTTGCCCCGTCGAACACGGGCGTCTGATACCGAATACCTAACTTTGCGCCAACCCAACCGAGGTGCGTTTCCAAAATCTGGCCGACGTTCATGCGGCTGGGCACACCCAACGGATTGAGCATGATCTGCACGGGTGTTCCATCTTCGAGAAATGGCATATCCTCGGTCGGCAAAATTTTGGAAATGACGCCTTTGTTTCCGTGCCGACCCGCCATTTTGTCTCCCACGGAGATCACCCGCTTGGTGGCAATGTAGACCTTGACCATTTGCAACACGCCGCTACGAAGTTCGTCACCCCGTTTCATCGAGTTGAGCTTGCGGTCGCGAACGTCGATCGCCTCTTCCACCGCTGGCCAATGCGAGCGGCATGCCCTTTCCGCATCCTTTTTTCGCTGAGGGCTTCTGATTTCGATGGAGTCGAGCTTAAATCCTCTCGCCTGATCAGCAATGAATGTTGGATCCTGGTTGTGGACCAGTTCATTGCCGTCCTCGTCGATCAGTTTGCGTTGCAAAATACTTTCGACTTCCGTGACGAATTCGGTAAACACGGCGGCGACCCCTTCGTTGCCTTCTTTTTCGGCTTCCTTAAGCGACTTTTCAAACAGCTTTCGTTCATCCTCGTTCAAACTCATGCGGCGTGAGAACTTCTGTGTGTCGATAACAATGCCCTCGATGCCGGAGGAGACCTCAAGCGAATCGTTTTTCACGTCCTCGCCCGCTCGACCAAAAATTGCGTGAAGGAGCTTCTCTTCAGGTGTCAGCTCTGTCTTGGACTTCGGTGAAATCTTGCCAACGAGAATGTCGCCCGGGGCTACGTAGGTGCCGATCTTGACAATGCCGCTTTCATCGAGATTGCGCAGCGCTTTTTCACTGACATTGGGAATATCGCGAGTGAACTCTTCGCGGCCGAGCTTTGTTTCGCGGATTTCCACATCGAATTCTTCGATGTGGATCGAGGTATAGGTGTCGTTCTTGACCAACTCTTCGCTGATAATGATCGCGTCTTCGAAGTTGTAACCTTCAAAGGACATGAAGGCGACCAACACATTTCGACCCAACGCCAACTCGCCTTGGAATGTTGCCGCTCCGTCGGCAATGACATCACCTTTTTCCACTTTGTCGCCCGCGCGAACCAATGGTTTTTGATTTTGACAGGTTCGCTCGTTCAACCCGACAAACTTGCGTAGGGAGTGAACTTCCGGACCAATTTCAATCCGCTCCGCATCGGCGTAGGTCACGGTTCCCTTGTGCCCAGCTCGCACAAGCATGCCGGAATGTCTGGCAACATCTCTTTCCAGGCCAGTTCCAACAACAGGCGGGTCGGCAACCAACAGCGGTACTGCCTGACGCTGCATGTTGGAGCCCATCAGTGCGCGGTTGGCATCGTCATGCTCCAAAAACGGTATCAAACCGGCCGAAACCCCAATCATCTGACTCGGGGCAACATCGATGTACTCGATCTTGTCGACCGGAACCATGACAAAGTCAGCGCGATAACGGGCAACCGCCGAAGTGGCTTTGATTCGGTTGTCTTTGACTGGTTCATCGGCCGAAGCAACGTAGGCCTCCGATTCTTGATCGGCCCTTAACCAAACGACTTCGTCGGTGAGCTTGCCTTTGTTGATTTTACGGTAGGGTGTGATGAGAAATCCGTAGTCATCGACCGTGGCATACATCGCCAGACTTGAAATCAAACCGATGTTCGTACCTTCGGGTGTTTCGATGGGGCAAATACGACCATAGTGCGAAATATGCACGTCGCGGACTTCGAACCCGGCCCGTTTGCGATTCAAGCCGCCCGGCCCGAGAGCCGAGAGTCGCCGCTCGTGCGTGAGCATCGACAAGGGGTTCGTCTGGTCCACCACTTGCGACAACTCCCCACGACCAAAGAAATACTCGATGGCTGCGGAAATGCTTTTGGGGTTGATGAGGCTGCGAGGCGTCATGTCCTCGGCATCTTTCAAACTCATCCGCTCTTGCACGGTTCGCCTGAGTTTGAGAAAGCCTTTGCGGATTTCGTCGCAAGCCAACTCGTCGATCGTGCGCAGGCGACGATTGCCGAGGTGGTCGATATCGTCGACTTCGGCTTCTGGATCGCCAGCGCAAAGTCGCAACAGGTAGCGGAGCGAATTGAGCAAATCTTCCGGCCGCAACACCATTTCATCTTCGGAAACGTTTAATCTCAACTTTCGATTGATGCGAAACCGACCGACGCGTCCCAACCGGTATCGGTTGGAATCGAAGAATTTCTCTTGGAACAGCGTTCTCGCTTTTTCCAATTGCGGCGGATTGCCGGGCCGTAGACGCTGGTAAATCCGCAAGAGGGCTTCTTCGTGACTCGAAGTGTTGTCATCGGCCAGGGCATTGAGCAAATGGGGCGTGGGTGGCAGGTCCATGACCTCGATACTCTTAACACCTGAGGTACAGATCACCTCCGCTACGTTTTTCGAGATACGCTGGCCCGATTCGATGATAATTTCGCCTGCACGATCAGACCCAACGGGATAGACAACATCATCAACCGCGATCTTGCCCTCGATTTTGCCCACACTGCGGCCATCGACAACTTTTTGTTTACTCACGTCATAGAACGTTCGCAGGACATCAGAATCTAAGCTAAGCTTGGGGCTCATTGCCCGCAGCAAGGTCGTGGCCGAAAATTTGCCACTTTGGTCGATGCGAACGGTGATGCTATCTTTTTTGGTCGTATTGACCTCGATCCAACTACCTCGCTCCGGGATCACCCGGCAACTGTGCAGGCGTCGTTCACCCGCTTCGATCTCTGAAACAAAATCGATTCCTGGGCTGCGATGCAGCTGGCTGACGACAACTCGCTCGGCACCATTGATGATAAACTCACCACCACCGAGCATGATAGGTAAATCGCCCAGATAAACTTCTTCCTCTACCGGCTCGTCCTTCACGAGACGCAGCCAGACACGGAACGGTCGACCGTAGGTCAGTCGCAGCTGTCGGCATTCGTCCGGTTCGTACCGGGGCTTGCCCAGTTCGTAGCGGAGATACTCCAAACGGATCGTCTTGTCATAGCTTTCGATCGGAAAGATTTCCTGGAGAACTCCTTCCAGGCCATCGATCTTTCGCTTTTGACTTGTGCCTTCACGATACTGAAGGAACCGTTCGTAGCTTTCGGTTTGAATTTTGGTCAGGTCGGGAATGGCAAAATCATCCCGCCCGCTCCCAAAACGCTGGATTTTGTTGATGGCCAAACGCCGCTGTGTCGTAACTGCCATAGGGCGTGCTACTCCGTTCTCACGAGGAAGGGACTTGGCAAAACTTGCGACACGCCAACGGTGCGCTGCCGCTGACTTGTTTGCAATGCTTTGCCAAGCCATGGGTGGAAACGTTAACAGATTCGAATATCATGGGCATACTGTTTACCCAGAAATCGACCAGATTGGGCATAGGCCGCACCTGAGCGCACGCAGGATCGGCAAAGCCCGAGCAGCTATTACTTAATTGAAACCGTGGCACCAGCCTCTTCCAACTCGGCTTTGAGCTTCTCGGCATCTTCTTTCGAGACCCCTTCCTTGATCTTGCCAGGCGCACTTTCGACCGCTTCTTTGGCCTCTTTGAGACCTAGTCCGGTCGCACTGCGCACCACTTTGATCACGGCAATTTTCTTGTCGCCGAAGCTTTCCAGCACCACATCGAACTCGGTTTGCTCTTCCGCCGCGGCGGCGCCATCCCCTGCGCCGGGGGCAGCCATCATCACTCCACCGCCGGAGGCCGGCTCGATTCCGTGCTCATCCTTCAAATAGTCGCTCAGTTCTTTTGCCTCTTTGAGTGTGAGGTCAACGATTTTGTCGCCCATCTCTTTGGTGGCGCTCGAAAATTCTGCTACTGCTTCTGACATGGTTCAAACCTTTCGTTTCTGTTTTGCTCGGGCTAGCCCAGGTGTGATCTGGTGGCCGTTGCTATCGACATTTTGATATAGTGTATTCGGAATTGTTAAGCCGCAAGCGGCTACTCCGCAAATTACTGGCCGCAAGCGGCATTATTCCTCTTCGCTCTTTTGCTTGACCTGGCTTGCCAACTGACCTCCAGGGCCGAGCAATTGGCCAGAGAGGGTAGCGCCTGGACTGAGGATTTGCCCCATGAGGATGCTCAGTTGTTCGGTGCGGCTGGGCCACTTGCTTACGGCGATCACTTCGTCCGCGGAAAGCTTTGAGCCATCCATAACTCCGCCCTTGGCAGCGAACGGTTCGAACTCGTTATTGCTCGCGAATCTCGCAACCTCTTTGGCGAGCGAGACAACATCTTCTCCACCCCACAGGATGGCTGCGGTTCCCTCGACTCCCTCAAACGCGGGCGCCAGGGCGGTTCCCTCCGTTGCACGACGGGCCATACTGTTTTTCACCACCATGAGGTGGATACCCTTTTCGCGCAACTCGCGTCGGAGCACGACATTCTTGTTCGCTTCCAAGCCAACGATGTTGACGACCAAGGCGTCAGACACCCCCTCCAAGCGACCTTTCAGATCTTCGGCAATCAGGTTTTTTAGATATTTACTCATAATTAAGTTCGCTTTCAGCAGTCAGCTCTCGGCGGTCAGCCAGATTTAGCCGCTAGTCGATACCCTCACGCTGGGACTCATCGTCGCGCTGATAACCATTCCACGGAGATAAGTGCCCTTCACCGCGGCCGGTTTCATGCCGAGAATCTTGTCGATAAATGACTGGACGTTTTCGACCAGCTTCTGGGAACTAAAACTCAGTTTCCCCACCACGGCATGAATGTTACCGCCCTTGTCATTGCGGAATTCGACTTTGCCCGCTTTGTATTCGGAAACCGTTTTAGCCACATCGGGCGTGACGGTACCAGCACGCGGTGAGGGCATCAGTCCTCGGGGACCCAGCACACGCCCCAACGGTCCGACAATCTTCATCATGTCAGGTGCGGCAATGCAGGCGTCGAACTCGGTCCATCCACCTTGGATTTTTTTTGCCAGGTCTTCGTCGCCCACAAAATCAGCCCCCGCCTCCTTGGCAGCCTCGGCATTGGGACCTTTGGCAAATACAACCACACGCAATTCTTTGCCAATGCCGTGCGGCAAGACAATCGACCCACGGATAATCTGATCTGCTTGGGTGTGGTCGACGCCTAATCGCATGGCAATTTCGACCGACTGATCGAATTTCGTGCCTTCGAATTGCTTTAGTGTGTCAACTGCCTCGGCCAACGAAAGCGCCTCGTTGGGGCGTTTCTCGGTCAGGGACTTCATTCTCTTGGTAAGCTTGGGCATGATTTGTTGCTTGTTTTGTCTTGGGTGCGGGGTGTGGGCCGGCACGCTGAAGCGTGCCTCGCCTGCCATTTCCCAATTGACTGCGCTAGCCTTCGACGACTAGTCCCATGCTGCGTGCGGTACCGGCAATCATCTGAACAGCACTGTCCACGTCGCTGGCGTTAAGATCTGCCATTTTGGTGGTGGCAATCTCCTCCAATTGGGCGCGTGTGACCGTGCCAACCTTGTCCTTGTTCGGCACACCCGAGCCTTTGGCAATGCCGGCTGATTTTTTTAGCAACACCGCGGCCGGGGGGCTCTTGGTGATGAAATCGAACGATCGGTCGCTGTAAACATTGACTACCACCGGGATCAACATGCCGCCGGCATCTTTCGTGCGGTCGTTAAACGTTTGCACAAATTGGCCAAGGTTGATGCCGAATTTACCCAGTGCCGTACCGACTGGTGGGGCAGGCGTGGCCTGGCCGCCAGGGATTTGAAACTTGGCTGTTCCTGCTAATTTTTTTGCCATGATTTTTTTATTTTCTCCTAGTGGCTAAGCCGCAAGCGGTTTTGATTCGTCGTGGCCGACGACGCTAACGCCTTTTAACTAGCGCCTCGCGCCTCCCAACTCGCGCCTTTTTTTCACACCGCTTCGATTTGCCAGTATTCCAACTCGACCGGTGTGCTGCGGCCGAAAATGTTGATCATTACCGTCACTCGCCCGCTCGTCGTGTCGATCGTGCTGACATCGCCCTCGAACCCCTCGAACGTACCCTCTTTGATTTTGACCCGATCTTCGACTTTGAAGCGGATATTTAGCTTCGGTGCATCGACCTGCTCTTCCTCTTCCTTCTGAATAATTCTTGCTACCTCATGCGGCAGCATGGGTGTCGGCTTACCGCCGGAGCCAGTAAAATCGCCAATACCTGCCGTTTCACGGACCGCAAACCATGTGTCATCGTTAATGCACATATGCACGACGATATAGCCCGGATAAAGCTTTCGCTCGACCACTTTCTTTTTACCACCCTTGAACTCCGTAACCTTTTCGGTCGGCACGACCACTTCGCCAAAATAATCTTCGAGCCCCTCGACCGCGATTTTTCGCCGTAGCGCTTCGGTAATCGATCGCTCCCGATTACTCTGAACTTTGAGAATATACCAATCCATCTCGATCGGTTTATCCTCTTCGATCAATTCCTCTTCGGCAGTCGTCTCCTCAACGGCATCGGCCTGTTCCGTATCATCATCTTCCTGCTCAATATCCTCCTGCTGCTCTTCGACATCCTCGGAAACGCTCTCATCTGCCGAGGCCTTTTCCGATCCGCTCTGTTTTGCTTCATCCGGTTCATCCAGATTCACTGGATCGGGAGCAGCCACAGCATGTGCTGTGGGGGGCTGTTCTGTTGCAGCCTCATCCGTAGTTTCAGTGATTGGTTCAGCCACAGCTTTATCCGCCACGTTATGGGTTTCATCGCCCACGGGAGCGCCCTTCTTTCGGCATTTCAAACGAAAACAACTGGTTCCGACGAGACCGATCAACCACCACCCAAGCTAAAAAACCAGCCCAAAACAGACTTTAGCACGATGTCATACACAAACAGCGTCGCCGCCATGAAAAAAATCACGATGATCACCACCAACGATGCACGGAACAGTTCGTCGCGGCTTGGCCAGGAAACTTTTTTCATCTCCGCTTCGACTGAAATCAAAAAATCAGCAAAGCGAGGGATATTGATTAAGCGAAATCCAGCCCACAGTCCTCCGACCAATACAACCAGCGGGGCTAAATATCGACTCGTGATATCACTTCCTGCGTACTCGCTAAGCCGCCAAGCGCCAATCACAACCGCTGCCGCCATGGCCGCAAAGGTCGCTTGTCGGGCAACCTTGCCCTGGCTTCGCTTGTACCGCGAAGTATTAAACATTCCTGCAATTAACTCAGCCACAATGTATTTCCCGTCGCCCTTCCGCAAGCCACCACTGGGAGAAATGACCAATGACCAAACCCCAATGACCAAAAAATTTGTATTCGCACCATAGCCAATCCCATTTGGTCACTGGAATTTGGGATTTGGCCATTTCTCCATTGTATGGCAGGGGCGGTGGGACTCGAACTCACAACCCCCGGTTTTGGAGACCGGTGCTCTGCCAATTGAGCTACGCCCCTGGGGCGAAAGCGGAAAGCCGATCGCGGAAAGCCGAACCACCATCGTGGCACTTGCTTGCTCTCATCTTCCCGCTTTCCACTTACCGCTTTCCGCTTTTTTGTTTACTCAACAATCTTCGTCACCACACCCGAACCGACGGTCTTGCCTCCCTCGCGGATGGCAAACCGTACGCCGTCGTCCATCGCGATCGGCTTCATCAGCTCAACCGCTAACTTGGCGTTGTCGCCTGGCATGCACATCTCCGCATCACCCGCAAGATTCGCCGTGCCGGTTACGTCGGTTGTGCGGAAGTAAAATTGTGGACGGTAACCGTTGAAAAACGGCGTATGCCGACCACCCTCTTCCTTGCTCAAGACGTAAACTTCCGCCTCGAATTTGGTATGCGGAGTAATCGATCCAGGCTTGGCCAATACTTGGCCGCGCTGAATCTCTTCGCGTTTGACTCCACGCAACAAGCAGCCAACATTGTCGCCCGCGTAGCCCTCGTCCATGGTCTTGTTAAACGCTTCGACCCCGGTGCATGTCGTTTTGGTAGACTCGGCTTGAAGGCCAACGATCTCGACCTGTTCGCCCGTCTTGACCGTCCCTCGCTCGATTCGCCCGGTGGCGACGGTTCCCCGACCTTCGATCGAGAAAACATCTTCGATCGCCATCAGGAATGGCTTGTCGTTCTCGCGAACCGGCTCGGGGATGTAGTCGTCAATGGCGTCCATTAGCTCGCCGATGCACTTGGCGTACGCTTCCTCCGCAGGTTTTTCGATCGCTCCCTTCGCGTTACCACGCACTAGCGGGATGTCGTCGCCCGGGAATCCGTACATGGTGAGCAGCTCACGAATCTCAAGCTCCACCAATTCGAGCAATTCTTCGTCATCGACCAGATCGCACTTGTTGAGAAACACGACAATCCGAGGCACACCCACTTGGCGAGCCAGCAGAATATGCTCGCGGGTCTGCGGCATGGGGCCATCAGCCGCGGAGACGACCAAAATCGCCCCATCCATCTGGGCAGCCCCAGTAATCATGTTTTTGATAAAGTCGGCATGGCCCGGACAATCGATGTGGGCGTAATGCCGATTCTCGGTTTCGTACTCGACATGCGCCACGGCAATCGTCACGGTTTTGGTCGCATCACGGACCGTCCCGCCCTTGGCGATATCGGCATACGACTTCACCTTCGCATTGCCCTTCTCCGCCTGGACAGCCAAGATGGCGCCAGTCAATGTTGTTTTTCCATGATCAATATGACCAATGGTGCCCACGTTGACGTGTGGCTTGGTACGTTCAAAGGTATCCTTAGCCATTTTTCTCCCTAACCTTTTTCGGAATCTTGTGTTTCAGTGATAAATAAGGATGTTTGATGTGAGATGTTTGATTGTTGATGTGTTTAGGCGAGCGGCAGATGAGAATTTACCAATCTTAACCCGACGCGTAAGCGAGGGAATTACCCCGTTATCCTCAGTCCCTCGCTTACGCATCGGGTTTTCAAGGTAAGTTCTCAACTGCCGACGCGCCTTAACAGGGGATACTCTTGTGTGATAAGACCTCTCTCCGATCACCCATCAAAAATCTCACATCAAACATCTCAGAGCTACTGATGAGACTTGAACTCATGACCTCGTCCTTACCAAGGACGCGCTCTACCAACTGAGCTACAGCAGCAAGTAGAGCTATTAGCCTTTAGCGGTTAGCTTGTATCGGTTTTCACTCTCCCTTGGTTTCTTGCTAATTGCTAACAGCTAATCGCTAACAGCTACATCAAAGCGGGTGAAGGGAATCGAACCCTCGTCTTCAGCTTGGAAGGCTGTGGCTCTACCATTGAGCTACACCCGCCATCTGGTTGCGGAATTCACCTCGTCTCTAGTGAAAAAAGGCCGGAATGCGGAATTACCAATTTGTACACCAGGATTGTCGAACTCCTTATCAATTTATCAATCTCATTCAATCCGAATTCCGAATTCGCAATGGGGGGTGCAGGATTCGAACCTGCGAAGGAATAATCCATCAGATTTACAGTCTGACCCCGTTTGACCGCTCGGGAAACCCCCCGTTGCTTTGCGCCAAATAGCCCATCCTTACGGACATTCTCTCTATGTTTCAGCAACGAGCTAGCGGAGGGACTTGAACCCACAACCTGCTGATTACAAATCAGCTGCTCTGCCAATTGAGCTACGCACCCCACGGCAAACCCGTGAGCTGAAATTGCGACTTGGTCATTCCCTTTACACTGCAAAATCCAGCCACTAAAATCCCGAAAGCACCCCATTGGACAAAGGATTTAGCATCTTTCACAGCGGCCTGTCGCCACGCTACCATAGCAGGTACCGGGAAGAAGTTGGCTCGGAAAACCTAAACGTAGCTCACCCGAACTACCCAGCGTGGCCTCTGGCCACAACCAAATTACCTCACACAGTGACGCAGAGAAAATAAATTCGGTGGTTCCAAATACGCTTGGTTCGAGCGGTAGCTGGATTCGTAAGAATTCAGATTGGTCGGGCATATGTCTGAACTCTTACAAATCCAGCCACGGCTAGAGGCTAATCAAGGTCTCAAATTCGGAACTATTACTGAAATTCTTTCTCTGCGATCTCTGCATGAGATAATTCTTATAACGACTTGCGAAAATGTTGTTGAAAAAACAAAATTTCACACGTTAGTAGCACTGAGGAGCTTACCATGCGTCTGACACCTTGTTGCACTTTGATTAGTGTTGTTTTGGCTCTCGTGGTGGTACCGCTACGTGTTGCCGCTTTGGAAAACGATGGATTCAAGCCGATGTTCAACGGGAAGGATTTAACGGGCTGGAAGACTACGGGCAACTGGATTGTCGAGGAGGACGGGATCGTCGCCCTACATCCACGGCCCGGTGAGAAAGGCTGGCAGCGGTACAGCGCTTACCTGACAACCGAGCGTAAGTACCGCGATTTCATCCTGGACCTGGAATTCAAGTTCGGCAAAGAGGGCAACTCCGGCGTCTTCCTGAGGGTTGCTGACCCAAAGAGCCAAGTCGATGGCGGCTTCGAAGTGCAGATTCTTGATACGCACGGCAAGAAGAACATCACCGAGCACGACTGCGGTGGCGTGATCGGCACAGCGGTACCGTCGAATAACATGGTCAAGCCTGCCGGCCAGTGGAACCGGTATATCATTGCCTGCGTTGGGAAGCACCTGAAGATCGAGTTTAACGGCGAGAAGGTGATCGATCTGGATCTGAGCACGTCCCGCTTGAAGGATCGTCCTGCGGAGGGCTACATCGGATTTCAGGACGAGGCCAAACTGGTCTGGTATCGCAACGTGCGAATCAAGGAACTGAGTCCGACAGCGACACACCTGGATTGACTCGCACACTCTGGATATCATCGAAATCGGAGGGACAAAGGGAACACGTTTTAATTCAAACTGAAAACAAGACAAACCACGGATAGAACGTGAAATGTTTCCATGGATAGGTGATACTTATCTTTCTGGATGTAGCTCTTCCGGAATTTTAGCGGCCAGTTTTTTCGGGGAAATGAAGACTTTTCGTCCCGCGGTCTGCGACAGCCACTAAAATCACTGACGAATCCTACTTTTTCCGCGTATGGATGTGAACGTCGTCGTCGAGTTGCTCGATCTTGACCGTTTCAAATTGTAGAGCATCGGCCATGTTGGCGATTCCTTGTCCGGCAAAGGGGGTGGGGGCGCCCGCGCCGCCGACCAGCTTGGGGGCGATGAAAGCATGCACTTCGTCGATGGCACGCAGGTCGAGCAAGGTGCCAAAGAGTTGGCTGCCTCCTTCGACCAGCACATTGGTCATTTGTCGGTGGCCTAACTCGTTGAGAAGCGATTCCAGACGAGCCGCATGGCTGTCGCCCGGGAGTTTCAT
Source organism: Lacipirellulaceae bacterium (assembly GCA_965249435.1). Taxonomy (GTDB): domain Bacteria; phylum Planctomycetota; class Planctomycetia; order Pirellulales; family Lacipirellulaceae; genus JAJRWS01. Next base: position 14,354 of record CBDFMC010000025.1, read on the forward strand.
GATTTCGACGCCACAATCGCGCAGCGATTGGCAACGCTTTTCAAAGTCTTCGTCGCCCGGATGCTCCCCTGTCGCGACAATCACCGGGGCCGTGTGCTGCGTTGCCGTGTGCTGCGTTGCCGTGTGCTGCGTTGCCGTGTGCTGCGTTGCCGTGTGCTGCGTTGCCGTGTGCTGCGTTGCAGCACGGCTGGTGGGGATAGCCGTGCTGCAACGCAGCACACGGCGATCTGCCGAAAGTCTTGCGGCCGAGTCGAGCACGATGCGCATTGCGATTCGCTTAATATCATCAAGCTCGGACGGTCGTGCGGTCAGAAGCGGGTCGTCTTGCTCCGCCGTGCCACGACCAACCACAATGGCGTCGACTCGGCTGCGAAGACGATGAACCACCGCACGCGACGCAGCGCCCGAAATCCACTTGCTGCTGCCGGTGTGCGTGGCCAGTTTGCCATCGAGTGTCATGGCCCACTTGGCGATAATCCAAGGCCGTTGCTGGGTGACGAGCTTGGCAAACGGTGCGATAAGTTGTCGTACTGCATCTTCTAAATCTGCCTCTTCTAAAATCCCCGTTTGAACCTGAATGCCCGCGGCACGAAGTTCCTCCAGTCCACTGCCAGCCACTTGCGGACTAGGGTCTTCACACCCGACAACCACTCGGGCCACCTTTGCTGCGATGATGGCTTGAGTGCAGGGTGGCGTCTTGCCGGTGTGGCAGCAGGGTTCGAGCGTAACGTAAAGCGTCGCCCCGGCTGCCGCTTCGCCAGCGGCTTGCAAGGCCTCGATCTCGGCGTGAGGCCCGCCGAATTGACGATGCCAGCCTTCGCCAACGATCTGGCCATCGCGGACAACGATGCAACCAACCATCGGGTTAGGCTCCACTCGTCCTTCACCCTGGCAAGCCAATTCCAATGCACGGCCCATCAATCGTTGGTCCACATTGGTTTTGGCGCGAAAGCCTTCGGCACTCATGACGGAGTCCAGATGGCAGGAGGCTTTCGGCTGTCGGGTGTCCAAAGTTGATTGCCTGCACTGGCCGGCACGGCAGAAGGCTCATGTGCCATGGGCATCGGCGCAGCTGGCTGTCCCGCATTGGGCGGCGCTATCAACCCAGCCGCTTGCAATATCCGGTAGACTGACTCGGCCACCCCCGGCTGGTCCGCGTGTTCGTTCTGAATTTCCTCCAACAGACGTTGCACTCGAGCCCCATCGCGCAATTCGATTTGAAGTTCCAATTCCTGCAGTGCCCACTCGGCGGAGGGTTGATTGTTTTTCTCGGACCAAGCACGAGCCTTCTCAATCCATGTTAAAGCTTGCTTCGGGTCGGGGGTCAGACGGATCAGTTGGCGGAAGGCGATCGCTTGATTGATTTCTTCAGAAACGGTTTCCCGCTCGGCCAATTCTTTGGCAACGACGAGGCTCGCAATCGTGGCACCCACCATCACGGTACGATCGAGCAGTCGGGCCAATTGGTCGTCTGGCATGATGGCCAAGTTGAGCCGCAGCACACGCACGAGTGGAAATCTTTCGATGTCGATCTCGGCGTTTTCAATGGTCTTGCTGGCGCTGAGCCCCAACTGCCCGCGCAAATCGTTGATCATGGAGTGCTCATCGGGGTCGGTCACCGATTGTTCCAAGAGTAACAGGGCCGCAAGCAGCCGTATCGTTGGATTCTCAAGGGAACTTGCGTTAGGGCTTTCACTTGCGGCGATGTCTTGGGGAGTCGCTCCACCCAGTGCCGCTCGAGGTACCTGGGGCCAGCGTTCGAGAATCGACTCGCGGCGCGCTTCATTAAGCAGCTTGCGACGATGGTTCAGTGGGGTGTCGCTCGGCAGTCGCCAGCGCCAACTGAGCGCATCTTCTTCCCGTGTTTTTTGGGCAATAACCGTTTCCTCCAGGCTGTCAGGAAATTTGTCGCCAAGTAGGTCGCCAGCAACCTCACCCAGCAACCCGATCACCTCATCAAAACGATCATTGCGGTCAATTGCCAGTACCAACTGGGCGTCGCGATCGGTCCGTTTGCCATAGATGGAGAGAAAACCCGATATGATCGGCACATCGTCTCGCGCTAAATCAACGCCCGTAGAGGGCACCGGCCGATCGAGCAGTAGGTAGGCGCCACGTGGACGAATGACTTCCTCTTCATCGTTGGACTCAGGCTCCATTTGATAGTCTTCCACACGTCGGTCTGCGGCAAACTTTTCAATCAAAGCCTCGGCATCTTGAATCGGATAAACAATACGAACTGAATCGAGCGTTTGTTCCTCGATATCAGGTTCAATCAGCTGCGCCAGAGCCTCGGCTTCAATCGCGTCATCCAGGGGCACCTCGAGTTGTGCAAACCGGTGCAGCCCGGCAGCAAGCTCGGCTCGGCTGCCCAACCAACCGCGTACCATCGCCAGGTTGTAAACAATCGGCGGCTGGGGGCACTGTGTGCTGCGTTGCAGCGCGGCTAAGATTTCTTCCGCTGGTCGCCACGAGCCACGTGCCGCTAGTCGACTTGCTTCTTGGAAAGGGCCAATCCAAGAGGCGTCCTTCCCGACCGAATCACCAGAAATTACCGTGGAGTCCGATTCCATCAGAATTTGATGATCTCGCAACATCAGCGGCAAGCCCGACTGCAAATTGATTCGCAGCAGCAGTTCCAGCGCGCGGTTGTCTCCCTTCGGTGCGACTCCGGCATACAACAGCAAATGCGCCCTCGCGGCAATGATTTCGCCTTCGACGAGCAGCGCATGCCCAACCGATCCGATCGCCTCGAACACGCGCTGCGGCATGTTGTCGTCGGTCCGCTCCAGCGCATCTTGTAGCGGCGCGATCGCGGCGAGTCCACCCTCTGTGACTGCGGTGAGAATGGCCGACTGGGCATGGGACGAAGCATCTTCCGAATGAGCGGCGAGCAACTTGGCAATCGTTTCTTTGGCCGCGTCGAGTTCCTCCATCGCGATTTCCAGCGTCGCCTTGATCTCCAGCAGCGACGACCGCTCAGGCTGTTTCTGCAATAATTGCTCGACATGCTTCAGCGCGGCATGAGGCTGTTCGCCAGCGACCATTTGCTGGATCTTTTCGATCTCGGCAATCAGGTCGGAGCAACAAAACTTCAGTTTTTTACCGCTGCCACAGGGGCAAGAGGCGTAAGGATCAACAACCATCGATAGGGTGTCCTTGAGAATTAAAACTTGGGAAATTCGGTCAGCCAGTTTACGAGCGTTGATCGTACCACAGCGGGCGCTGCGGTGTTAGCCTTCCGATCTGTTTGGCGACAAGCCTCATAGGTTTCTAAAGAACCTATTTCATCGAGTTTGATCTTACCATTCTTCGGTTTCTATTTGGGATCACCGAGAAACAACCCAGCGCCCAAATCGCTTCCTAGTGTCCCGGGAGCAACGTGCAAGTAATTCCTCGTTTTGTTCAGGGAATCCAACTCCGATTCATCTTTTTCCAGAATCACTTTCCCTTCTTTGATGACATCGTGTTCTTCGTAGGTGGCTTCTGGCCCGGCGGGGGTGACCGGTTTGCCAGCGCTGCTGTATCCCGTCCAGCGTCCGTTGTTGGTGATAATGCAGTCGGACAACCGATACTTCCTTCGATTCCCGAATTCCCGAACGTGAAAAGTTCCGCATCGCGTTACGATGTTGTGATGAAATTCGAGGTCTTCTCCTGCTTCGCAAGTCCAGAATCCCGACACATAGCACCGGTCCACGATGCAGTATCTTAGCGCATTGCCATTGCTCTTTCCCCCCTTGGCCCGCCAAAACAGCGGGCCATTCTTGCACTTAAAGAAAACGCAGTGATCGACCACAAGACCACGCCCATTGGCAATAATCGCGCAATGCAGAGGCAGAGCATCTCTATCTCCAACAAAAAGGCACTGCGTCACTTCTAAATCGTCCAGGTTCTTCCCGTTACGCCGAATCGGATAACATCGATTGTGAGTCGCGGGACTACCCAGGAATTTTAACCCGCGGACGGTTACGTGGCTCATCTCGATCTGTAGACCATAGGTCGCGGTTCCCCTGGCTTTGAGCTTCTGCGATAGCCCAATCTTTGGCGGATCTTCGGTAGAAATGATGACCGGCATCCGAGTTGGTTCCCATTTCGGGTCGTCCGGCAAGATCAACGCCTCAATCGTCAGCCGCTCTTCCTTGGTATAGGGACGCTTGTTTTGGAATAAAACCTGTTTGGCGAGATGGTACACTCCCGGCGCAATCCTGACGGTTGTTGGCCCACTTTCTCCATCCTTGTTTACCAAGCTTGCAGCTTTTGTCAGTGTTTTAACTGGCTTGTCGACGAGGCCGGGGTTCTTGTCACTGCCGTTCCTGGCGTCTACGTATATCTCTTCAGCAAGCGCACTTCCTGCCGACAACATGCAAAAAACTAGGACAATTCCTATTAACTTCGCATTCATGCTCTTGTGCCTCTTTCGTTGGTCTTTGGGTTGTAATACTTACGAAGGCTGTTTTCGCGCGGCTCAGCCAAGCCATTATACCAGCGCTGCTCGCTTTTCCTCGATCAATGCAAGCAGCCCTTTTTGCGGATCGGCAAACTTCTTGACGCCCTCAGCCATCAGTTGATCTTCGAGCCGCTGCATGTCGACCTTGGCTTCGATTTCGTCAATGATTTCCGCCTCGGGCATCTGGTCGACGGAGCGCGTGAACTGCCGCCCGCTCGCTTCCACGGCGTCGTTCGTTGCGGGTGGGTTGGTTTGGATGTCGCTGCCGACCAGCGCTTCGACATACTTCCATGGAGGATCCTCAGCGTTTTTCGTGCCGGTGCTGGCGAAGACAATTTCTTGATCGAGTGGCGTCGGATGCTCCGACCAGAACCGCTGGTTCTCCGCCCAGATTTGTTTTGAGTTGAGGATGCCGACCTCGCCCTGGGCCGCTGGCGATAGCTCCGGCACATGCTTTTGCGTATAAACATCGACCCGCGAGATAAAGATGCTGTAGACGCTTTTGAACGGGGCTAGCGACGACAATCGTTGTGCGCCTCGCCAAATGGCATCGCGTGCAGCGATGTATTGCTGCATCGTAAAGATAAGCGTCACGTTGAGCGTCAACCCGCTCGCGGTCAGTGTTTCTAAGGCGTCGATCCCTGCCGGCGTGGCGGGCACCTTGATCATGCGGTTCTGCTGCCCGGTTGCCCACTTGGTACCCAGCTCAATGGTACGGGCCACTCGCTCGTCGTGCGAAAGTCCGCTGGCGTCGTCTTCGACGAGCGGGTCGACCTCGAAGCTGACGTAGCCGTTATTGCCGCCCGTTTGTTGCCAAACCGGTAGGAACACCTGCTGTGCATGACTGACTACCCGATCGGTCAGCGACCAGGCGGCATCGCTAGTCGACATACCTTCTTCCACGAGCAACCGCGAAAGCTCCTGGTCGTAACGGCCCGACTTGATCAGGTTGCTGATGATAATTGGGTTGGATGTAGCGCCCGTGGCACCTTGAGCGCGGCTAGTTGTTACCAGATAGGGATCGACCGAGTCGAGCCAGAGCTTGGTACCTGCTTGGATTATTGAACCGAGGGGGGAACTCATCGGGGGTATTTCTCCATGGAATTTGAGTTGCCATCATCTTGGCCACATCCTCGCTAAGCCGCAAGCGGCCGCTTGCGGCTTAGCAACTGTCAAAATAAGAGGTTTGTGGAATGTGAGCAATATATTCACGATCCTTCCTGATATGCCGGTATTCACGATTCCATGGAATCTGCCGGTTATTCCTATATTTCCGTCCCTCGGCAGGCCGATGATTCGCTTGTACAAGGGCCTGCCTGCGCTCGTCGGGCGGTGTGACTGAAGTGTCTAGAAGGGGACTAGTCCGGTGAAGAACATCAATGCTTTTTTGTTGATCATAGTGCTGGGCATGGCTGGCCGAGGGGTGGCTGCCCAGGAATTGCTGACTCCCCCCCTCGATGTGCCCACAATCCCGAATCTCGATTTACCCGAGATACCTGACGCGGCGTCGGCAGATTTTGACGCTCCCGGTCCTGAAATTCCACAAAGCCTGTCGTTTGAACCGATTCCCGAAGGCGAATCGGACGGGTACGATCTTCTCAACGAAAACGAAGATTATCGCGTGTTCGAGAGCCAGCCAGCATTGCTGGAAAGCACCGGTACCTGGTTGCGCCGCGGGTTTTGGTATTCCGAAGTCGACGCGGTGATTCTCAATCGGGATTTTGACCGGAGAGCCTTGATATTGATGGGGCAAGTCGTAGGTACGACGCAAGATCAGTTCGGAAGGGTTATCCCTCGCTCCAATGATCTTTTTATTGGAGGACATAAACCGGGTGCCGAAGGAGTGCCTCGTGTTATGTTAGGGAAATTTTTATTCCGTGATCAACTCAACCGAGATCACACGGCCGAGTTCACGCTTTACGGTGGGGGCCAATGGTCACAACAATCATCGCTCGATGCAGTGCCCTTGGGCGCGGACACTGGAACCACTTCGTTAACCGTGCCAAGTCGAATAACACGCGGAAACCCGGCTTTCGATGGTGCTACCTCGTCGCAGTTTACCCACGAGAGCCGATTCAACAGTTTTGAAATAAACTATCACCTGAAAAGCCGACTGAAGCATGACCGTATGGCGATGCGGCCCGATGGCGAGTGGGTCCGAACTGCCACGCCAACCCGAACCCGGTCGCTACTTGTTGGCGTGCGATATTTCGACGTGACCGAGAATTTAAGCTGGAATGCGTTTGGCGTACCCGACACCATCAACGGCGGCACCGTCAACGGCAACTATCTCGTGCGAACCGATAACGACATGATCGGCATTCAACTCGGTGCTTCGCAAAGTTACGAGACATCGCGGTGGAGCTTGGGCGTGTTGGGCAAAATGGCCGCGATGCTCAACGAAATAAACCTCGATTCAAACTTTAGTGGTACCGATTCGCTGACCAGCGGCACGACGCGCTCCAGAGAGGACTCGATGTCGCTGCTCGCCGAATTAAGATTAACGGGAAAATGGCATCTGCGCCCGAATTTCTCGCTACGAGCAGGATTCGAATTGCTGTTTGTCGACTCGATCGCCTTGGCACCCTTCCAGTTGAATTTTGTTCCAGGCGGGAACTCTCAGATTGTTTCCTCGTCGAACAACCTCTACCTTGGCACGTCGGTTGGCTTTGAAGGTTATTGGTAAACGGTCGGCAGCAACCCGAGCCTAAGCGCCAAGCTTAGGGAGCCGCGAAGTCTCGAAAACAAATTTCAGCCCCCGGCTTTGCCGGGGGGTCGCGGAACAGTCCACGTATCCACCCAGCAAAATTATTTTTCCGAAGGCAACTTTCTCTCAAGGGCAAACCCCCTGGCAGAGCCAGGGGCTGAAATTGCGACATTGAATCTCTTCCCCTGTTCCTTCACGCAGGCTCGAGAATCTGAATGCGGATGCCTTGGATCATCCCTTTTACTTTCTCTCGGTTTTCTTGCATGTGTTTGGCTTGTAGATGCGCTTGCAGCGTTTCGATGCTTTCCCATTTCTCGATCACCGTCACACAATTTTCGCGCAGCGGCTCTTGGATTTCGATTGGCGTTGCGACGTCGATCGCCGGGCCATATTCAATGCACCCCGCCTCCGCTCGCACAAGCGGTACCAATTCGTGAAATGCGGCCAGATACTGCCCTCGCTGGCCATTCGTAATTTCGATCGTGGCAATGACATGAATCATCGAATCTTCCTCATTGGCTATGGCAACCCACAATGAAAGCCCCCGGCTTCGCCGGGGGGTTGCCGAGAATTAAAGTCCGTCGTTCCAAATTCCTTGTGCGACCGGCAGATGAGAATTTACCAATCGTAACCCGACGCGTAAGCGAGGGAATTACCCCGTTATCCTCAGTCCCTCGGTTAGGTTACAATACCCGTTCTGTAGCGGCTTGGTAAGAGACCTGCGCCGTCCACCGTCAAGATGCACTTTGGAGGGGAAAATCGATGTTCTATCGGCAGATCTTTTACTATACCGCGATAATGCTCACGTTTGTCGTGTCGACTGCGCTGGCCCAAACAAAAGCAATTCCTAAGGCTTCTACTTCGGTTCCGGAGGGCATCAACAAGGCTTTCCTAGACCCGGAACTAAAAGCAGAAGAATGGACAAAGCGTTTCGAGATAGAGAGCCGGGAGATATTCGCTTGCCGAAAAGAAATCGTTGCTGCGCTCAGGCTCCAAGCCGGAACACGAATTGCAGATGTCGGCTCGGGCACCGGGTTGTTCGTGCAACCTTTCTCTGCCGCCGTGACGAACTCGGGGCGTGTGTTCGCGATGGACATTTCGCCCAGGCTCATCGAATACGTCAAGCAGCGCGTGGCGAAAGAAGGATTGAAAAACGTTGATATTGTGTTGTCAAAGGAAGATTCGATCGAATTGCCGGCAGGCTCGGTCGACATGGTGTTTACATGTGACACCTATCATCACTTTGAATATTATGAGGAGATGCTGCGATCGATCCGCCAATCACTTCGCCAAGGTGGAGCGTTGATTGTCATCGATTTCCATCGCATTGAAGGAGTTTCTCGAGAATGGGTACTCGGGCATGTCCGTGCAGGCGAAGAGCAAGTGCGAACAGAGATTGAAAAGGCCGGTTTTCAATTTGTCGAAGAGGTGGAGATTCCAAATCTCAAAGAAAATTACTTCCTCCGGTTCAAGAAGCGGTGATTAGGGATTAGCTTGTAGGCCGGAACGAGCGGTAGCGCTGTTCCGGCAGTGCGTAGTGGGATGCCGGAACTGCGCGGAGCTTGTTCCGGCCTACGCGAACTACCCCCCCCTAATCCCGAGCCCCTCCCCACCGCCAATGCCCCGGAAAAAATACCTTGGGTTTGGGACGCTTACGCTGCTGGTGATCGCCAGTATGATCGGCGCTGGGGTTTTCACGACTTCCGGTTTTACGCTTCAAGAACTTGGCTCGGCGCACGGAGTCTTAGCGGCATGGGCGCTCGGTGGCTTGGTTGCACTTGCCGGGGCGGTTAGCTACGGCCAGCTTGTCGAGGCAATGCCCGAGTCGGGCGGCGAGTATCTCTTTCTTGCCCGGGCGGCACATCCGCTCGTCGGATTTCTAGCGGGTTGGGTTTCGCTGATCGCCGGATTTACCGGAGCCATCGCCTTCGCGGCGATCGCGCTGGAAAGTTATCTCCTGCCAGCAGAATTACGACCCGCTTGGCTGCCTGCGAATTCGATCGCGACAGGCATCGTCGTTCTCGCTGGGGTTTGTCATGGACTGCGACCACGTGGTGGAGCGATACTCCAAAACGGCATGGTTTTGCTCAAGCTTGGATTACTGGCAGCGTTTCTCGGATTCGCGGCAATGAAACTCCCCAATCATCCGTGGCACACCGAACCGCTTGTCGACGTCCCCATCAATGCTTGGAGATTTGCCGGCGCACTGGCCAACTCGTTGGTTTGGATTTCGCTGAGCTACTCCGGATTCAACGCGGCCGTCTATGTTGCGGGCGAGGTGGACCAAGACAAATCGGTTATTCCCAAAGCGCTGATGCGTGGAACCCTGATTGTGATGCTGTTGTATCTGTCGCTCAATGCCGTGTTCGTCTACGCGCAGCCGCCGCAAAACATTGCCGGTGTGAGCGACGTTGCGGCCGTGGCAGCCGATTCGCTCGGCGGGAGGCCTTTGGCAATGCTTGTTCGCGCCACGATTTCCGCCGCCCTGTTTACCTCGGTGCTGAGCATGATGATGGCGGCGCCTCGTGTGTACGCCAAGATGGCCGACGATGGGCTGCTGTCCGACTTTCTTAGGTTTCAGGGTGACGTGCCGCGGTCGGCCATCGCGGCCCAGGTTCTGTTTGCGGTGGTGCTGATTCTCTTCTCGTCGCTGCGTGGCCTGCTAACCTATCTGGGACTGACACTTTCACTCTCAGCAGCTTGCTCGGTGGCTTGTCTTTTTTTGCCGAAGATTCGCCGCAATCCTTGGTTGCATCGGTCGCACATCGCCCCGACGATCTATATCACTTGCACCATCGCCATCGCAATTGTCGCAACGATGGCCAACCCATGGCAAATCGTGGGCACGGCAATGACTATGCTGGCGGGTCTGCTTGCCTATTCGCTGGTTGTAGCCACCAAATTCCTTGTGAGCCGAACGCGCTAGCGTCGGGCGAACCTGCGAAAAACGTCGAATCTACAAACGCCCGAGGCTAGCGCCTACGGCTCAGTTTGCTCTGTTGGACATTCGTGGCAGCAGCATTTGCTTGTCAACAAATTATACAGCAAGCCAAAGATCAGGCCGCCCACGGCACCGTCCAACGTGCCGTACAGCGAGCCGATCACCGCGCTGCCAAAACTTCCGTCCGCGTGGTAGCCCGGGTAGAGCGAATCGAGCAGTTGCAGAAAGGCCTCCCCATACGGTGGGAACTGCATGTTGGCCAGCCCGCACAATAGCACGGACCCACCCCAAAGAATTGCACACGTGACGGTAAGTGGTCGAATGGCGAGTTTCATCGTCGTGTCTCCTATGATTGGTGGTGATGGAGAAAAATCCGGATTCCTTGGTCTACAGCGCCGGAACTGCGTCGCGGGTGCTCCTTGTTCCGGCCATAAGGCGAGCGGCAATAGAGAATCTACCAGAATACTAGCACGACGCGCAAGCGAGTGTGTGCTAGACCCACTTGCTTGCGCTGCGTGCTGGTATTTTTATTCTGCTGCCCACCTAGTGCTTGGTAAATACTCATCTGCCGCTCGCCTAATAACTCTCAAGCGGTCCAATGAGGCAAAGGTTTTTCGTGTAGGGTCGGCGTCGTAGTGCTCTGCAACTGGCGCACGGCATCCTCCGCCGTCGTCACTTCGTCGGCTGTTGTTAGCCAATCGACGGAAACATCGGCGTTCCACTTTTCTCCCGCGGCCAACTCGACGATGCGTCCATGCTCGACCTCGAACGGCTGCGGGTTGAGAAAGCAGGTTGTCGGCTCGAGTCCGGTGACATAGCCGTCGGCCGGTGCCACCATATTTTTCCAAACAACGAGATGTGGGAGCACACTTTTGTCGAAACGGACTGATGTGCCGGCGCTTGATTCTGCGTTTTTCAGCAACACTTGTGTTTGGTTATCTTCGCCGGCCAGAAGATCAAAATAAAAACATTGTTCGGACGCACCAGCCTTGGGAGGCCCAAACTGATCCCAGGTATCGACGTTTGCCGCCGTCACTGCGGTACTGAGTGGCGCCAACTCGCTTACCGGGGCGACAATCTGAGCGCCCGGACTAAGCAATGGCTCACCGACGTTGATGTGATAAAGCATTCGGATTTCGGTTGGAGTGCCGCCAAAGTTCTCCACTTCGTCGTGAATCGAAAACGAGGTGGAACCCAGCTTTGTCGTAATGGCAGCGACCAGCCGTAGCTTGTTAAAATGAAAGCGACTTTCCTCGACCAAGCCGCGAACAGTAATTGTGCCGGCCGAGTCGTCGACTGTTACTTCGACATGGTGGGCAGGCCGATTGGCAATTCGCCCATGCAGCGGGTGGACCAGTTGACCATTTTCGTTGAAGATCGGCGCACCGTTGCTTTCCAGTCCGCAGCGAACCACCAGTTCGTCAAATCCTTCGAGCCATCCAAGCCCGCTCGGTTCGGTAAGGGGCACGAACTTTGGATGCACCGGCCCGCGAACCGGGGATCGCCAACCGAGCACTTGTCCGTTATCGAGTTCGGCGCGCCAAATGCCCATCCCGCGAGTCGGAACGATCGACAATTTCATCCGCCCATTGTCAACTTCGACCAACTCGACCCCATCGCGCAGCCCGCCACGGAGAGTCCGCTTCGAAACGCTCCACCGCTCACCCATGCCGGGCATGTCGGCCGATGTGATACGAAACAGGTCGTGATGAAGTTCGCCCGACGTGTCGGTCAGAGTCCAGGTTTTTTTAGGCATAACACGATTCGTTTGGGGAAAAAAGAATGTGATCCCAGCGTCCCGGGCGCTTACTCAAGTGTTCAATCTACGCAACCGCTGTATTGAATGCTAGGAGTCCTGTGCGCAAGCCGATCATTTTGTCCACTTGTTTCTAGGTAATTTGCGCAATACAAAGGGGCTTCCTCTAAGCGTCAATCAAGGCAAATCCGTCCATTCTTTCAGGAGTTTTCGACGATGTCCGATTCAACCACAACATTCACAGGCCAATCGGTCCTCCACGGCAAAACGCTTGCCGGTGCCCTCGACGAAGCCCTCAATGCGGGTGGCGGGCTGCTCAGGCTTGTGCCGAACTGGGTGCCCCGGAGCTTTCTGCATCCAGGCAACAGGAGAACTGCAAAGTCAGGAATTGAGTAGTTTCAGGCCGATGGCTGGGCTCCAGGCGATGTAGTCTGCCGCGGCTCGGACGGGTAGATCGGGGTCGGATCGTAGCCGATGGATTGAGAGGGCGGCGTTGTTGATCGCCGCCATGCAAGCAGAGAGACCAGGCCGACGGGTGTGGTGACGATCCTCGTCCCACCAGCGGTCTTTCAAGAAGTGCAAGCTGTTTTCAATTCGCCAGTGCTGACGAACATGCCGCAAGAGATCGGCGGCGGTTACCTGATCAGGATCGAGGCTACTCACATAGTAGCGCGTATCGTGCAGCACGATTTCACCATCGTCAGCACGCAACTCGCGATCCACGCGCAGCGCAATTTGGCAACCGGGCAGATCCAGCGTCTCGCGAATATAATCTGCGTTGTCTAGATCCACCCATACACGACGGGTTTCCTGGAGCGCCCTTTTTTTTCGGTCGTTTCGGCTGCTGGCGGGCGTTCGGCGGATTGGGCGAAGCAGTGCTCTAAAGCATCGAGCGTATCACCCTGGTTGGCCTTAATTTGCAACAGATAATCGCGATTCTTTGCCTGCATCAATTCGACCAGTGGGCGCTGGGCAAAGATGGCGTCCCCGGTAATCAGTCGCAACATCGGGTAGGTGTCGAGCAATGCTTGCAGATGACGACGCAGCAAGGTGGGCTCGTTGGTTTTCTCCGCTCCGGTCGACCATTGGCCAACAACCGCCTGTAGGTCATGCACAAACGCGTTGAGCATATGCAGTGGGCGACCGTTGTCGTCGAGTCCCTGCTTGGCCGTTTTCCCATCTACGGCAACCACTCCTTCGCTGGGTGTTTCCGCTAAACAGTTCCGCAACCAGATGTCCAACGCTGTCTGAAACTCGGACACGCTACATTGGGCTAGCGTGCGGCTAATCGTGGTGGCGCAAGGCGGCTCATCCCGGTCAAAGCCCAGTGGCCCCTGGAGCTGGTCCCAATGAACAGCCGCCCACCGGACGAGCACTTCCATTTCGCGAATGCGTGCCATCATTCCCAGCAACATCAGCACGACTATGCCAGCAAACGGATGTCGCACACCGCGGCGACTACGGGGGTCTTCCAGTTGAGAAAATGCGCCGAGAAGAGTTTCAGTATGCATCGGACAGGCTCCTTCCAGGAAAAGAGCCCCCCTGGTGTGCCTCTCTACGGTGCGAATAAGGCCAGAGTTCGAAGAAAAAGACTTTGCAGTTCTCCTGCATCCAGGCAAGCGAATCAAGCTGCATCCGCACGATTGGTATGCCTATGGTGCCCATCGGGGCGGCATCGACGAGCGGTGGTTCGGCAGCACGACCGATGCGGCGAACGATGGCCGAGTTTGGCACGAAGGACAAAGTTTTTGCACCCTCGGCAAGCAGCAGTTTCTGCTGAAGGATGCCATTGCCGAAGCGCCGGCGCGGATCATTGGGCAGTCGCTCTGGGATGCCTACGGCAAGTGGCCTGTCTATTCCAAGTTTTTCGACAACATGGGTCCTATCCCGCACCACATGCACCAATGTGCTGAGGATGCCGCGCTGGTGGGCCAGGAGGGCAAACCGGAGTCGTATTATTTCTGCCCACAGTATAACAACGTTGACAACAATTTTGCCTACACCTTCATGGGCTTGGAGCCGGGCACGACCAAGACCGACGTCCGCCGTTGCCTCGAGAACTGGAGCCGCGGCGACAACGGCATCCTCGACCTGACGCGTGCCTACCGATTGCAACGCGGCACCGGTTGGCTCATTCCGCCCGGCGTGTTGCATGCGCCCGGCTCGCTATGCACTTACGAACCGCAATGGGGCAGCGACGTGTTTGGCATGTTCCAGTCGCTGGTCGAAGGACGCGAGGTGCCCTGGGAATTGTTGGTCAAGGACATGCCGGTGGAAAAACATCAAGACCTCGACTTCATCCTCGGGCAACTCGACTGGGAGAAGAACGTCGACTCGCATTTCAAGGAGAGCAACTACCTGGAGCCGATCGTCGCCAACCAGGGCGATGGGTGGGTTGACCGTTGGATCGTCTACGGTCGAATCGACGGCAAGCAGCTATTCAGCTCGAAAGAACTAACCCTCGAACCTGGTGCAAAATGCACGTTGAAGGATCCGGGTGCAAGCAGTTGGATCACGGTCCAAGGCCGAGGACGGATGGGTAAGCTGGACCTACAAACCCCGGCGATGATTCGGTTCGGCGCACTGACCGAGGACGAAGTTTTCATCACGCACGAAGCGGCAATCGCCGGCATCGAAATCGAAAACACCGGCAGCGAGCCGCTGGTCGGTTTGCGATACTTTGGCCCCGACACATTCGATGCCATGCCCGAGGTGGGGGATTATCGGAAGTAGTTCACCGCGGAGATCCTAGCGCAGCACAGCCGCAACCAAAATGTCAGATTCTTTTTTTATCACCGCAGAGAACGCAGAGATCGCAGAGGTCTTTTTTTAGGGATTTCCTCTGCGCTCTCCGCGTACTCCACGGTTCAATTCCTTGAAAAGCATACTTGATCTATCCCTTTTCACTCATGGGACTTACATTCACGGCTCTGCATATATTTTCGCAAGGCGCGAAGATTTGAATCGTTAGTAACACGAAAAGCACAGCGTGGCAAAGCCGCAACCAAGATATCAAAACAACCATGGCAAAATGATTGATGGCAAAATAATTAGTTAATGGTCACGCGGATCATGATGGTGGGGTGTTTTCAAGCTGAATTTTACCGGACAAACACCTTACTGTCCGAATCATTTTGCCATCAATTATTTTGCTTTACTCGACTTTGTTAAATTGTTGTAAGACGCAAAGATTTAGACCGTTAGTAACACGGATTGAACACGGATAAATTGATAACTTTGTCGTAGAAAAACCTTCTTTTTCATCCGTGTTCAATCCGTGGCTTTTCAAAAAGAGTGTCAAAACAACAAGCTTTTACGAGTTTGTTTTACAGAGAGGCGCAGAGAACATGAATCCGAATGACGTAAGTGGGCAAGTTGTCGATGCGGCCATTAAGGTTCATCGATCGCTGGGACCAGGGTTGTTGGAATCAGCGTATCAGGCTTGTTTGGCATTTGAACTTCGAGATCGAGGTCTGCGCGTCGAAACAGAAGTGGCCCTTCCGATTGTCTATCGAGAGGTGCAACTCGAGGTGGGATACCGAATTGACTTACTAGTCGAGAATCAAGTTCTCGTCGAAATCAAATCGGTAGACCGCCTCATTCCGATTCATCAAGCACAAGTTCTTTCGTACCTGAAAATGAGCAAAAAACGGATTGGCCTGTTGATTAACTTTAACGTCACCTTACTCAAAGACGGAATCAAACGACTCGTAAACAACCTTTGATTTGTCCGCGCCTTTTCACCCTCTGCGGTGAAACAAGAACTTGGAGACCCCCATGTTCAACAACTTCCCCAAACTCCACAACGCGGCTTGGCCAGGGGTCGTCGGCAAAGAACCGGGCACGGACAATCCGCCGATTGATCTGGAGACGATGCTCGACTACACCGCGGCGGCCGAGGCCGATGGCCAAAAGTTCGATGGCGTCGATCTGTTCCTTTTCGACCCGCACGTCAGCATCGATGCGAGCGATGACGAGCTTCAATCGCTTGCTGATAAGGTCCAGGCCCGAGGGCTGGTGATCGGGTCGGTCGTAGCACCAGTTTGGCCACCCACCGGCGGCGGCAGTGCGATGGACGAAGGGGAAGGCCGCAAGCTGTTCCTCACGCAAGTGAAAAAAGGTTGCGCGATTGCCCAGAGACTTAGCGAGTTGGGTGCCAGGCCGTACGGCATTGTTCGTATCGACTCGGCCACGGGCGTGGAGGATTGGTATACCGATCCGGAAGCGAATCAAAAGAAAATCGCCGAGACATTCCGCCAGGCGTGCAACATTGCCGCCGACCATGGCGAGCGCTTGGCTGCCGAGGGCGAAATTTGCTGGGGCGGCATGCATAGCTGCCGGCGGATGGTTGAGTTGCTCGAATTAGTCGATCGGCCCGATGTGCTCGGTTTTCAGGCCGACATGGCCCACACGCTGCTCTACGCACTCGGCACCAATGCACCGGAAGACCGCATTTTGCCGGAAGATTTCGATTGGTCCGACGAAACCACGAGTGGAACCACATTCGATGCCGCCTACGCCAAGCTGACCGACGCCCTCAGGCCATGGACCTTCGATTTCCACGTAGCCCAAAACGACGCGACCGTGCATGGCACCGGTAGCCACGACAAAACAGGGCGGCATTGTCTGGCCGACGATCCCGCCGGCAAGCTCAACATCACCAAACAGGCTGGCTACTGGCTCCGCGAGGGTGGGCCTAGTGGCCAGCCGCATAAAAAGTACCGGCACATCTGCTGGGACGGCTGCATGTTTTCCAACAACGTCCTGGCCAACCCGGAGACATGGAGCAACATCCTCGCAGCCATGGTTGCAGTTAGAGATGCGCATGGGTGGGTGGAATAGGGCAAAGCGGAAAGTGGAAAGCGGAAAGCCGAAGAAAGTGAGATAGTTATGCGTATGGCGGGGTTGCGCGATCGGACGAAGCAGTTTGCGCTGCGTGTCATTCGCATGTATTCCATGCTGCCAAAGGAAACTTCTGCCCAAGTTATGGGGAAGCAAGTGCTGCGGTCGGGGACAAGTGTGGCAGCCAAATTTCGTGAAGCTTCAAGAGCTAGATCCGATGCCGAATTCGTCTCCAAGTTGGGAATAGTCGAGCAAGAACTTGACGAATCAATTCTTTGGTTCGAATTGTTGGTAGAATCCGGAATCGTTGCCGATATGAAACTCAAACCACTCCATCAGGAAGCAGAAGAACTCATCAAAATTATCGTAACCGCCATCAAAAAAACCAAAGCCCAAAGGAAATAGAAAACGGCAATACATTCTCCGTCCGCTTTCCGCTTTCCACTTTCCGCTTTTGCCCCCACCACATCACTTGCTAGCAATAATAGGACACTACCAATGCCAACCTCTCTCAACATCGGCATGATCGGCTATGGCTTCATGGGTCGGGCGCATTCGAATGCGTACAATCGCGTGTCGAACTTTTTCGATCTGGAATACCACCCGGTGCTGAAAGCCGCCTGTGGACGCAATGTGGAGGCGGTCGAGGCGTTTGCCAAAACGTGGGGCTACCAATCAATCGAGACCGATTGGCGGAAGTTGATCGCACGCGACGACATCGACGCGGTCGACATCTGCGTGCCGAACAATTTGCACAAGGAAATCGCGATCGCCTGCGCCGAGGCAGGCAAGATGATCCTCTGCGAAAAGCCGCTCGCGATGAACTCGGCCGAGGGCGAGGAAATGTGCCAAGCGGTCGAGCAGGCGGGCGTGGCGAACATCGTTTGGTACAACTACCGCCGCGTGCCGGCCGTCACGCTTGCCAAAGAGATTGTCGACTCGGGCAAACTGGGCCGCATCTTTCACTATCGGGCAAATTTTTTGCAGGATTGGACCATCGCCGAAGACCTGCCGCAAGGCGGCGCGGCACTCTGGCGACTCGACGTGGCCGCCGCCGGAAGCGGCGTCACGGGCGATTTGCTTGCCCACTGCATCGACACGGCACTCTGGATCAACGGCCCGATTGCCGACGTCACGGCGATGACCGAGACATTTGTCAAGCAGCGACAGCACCAGCTTACCGGCAAGGTCGAGCCGATCGGCATCGACGACGCCTGCTCGTTCCTCTGCCACTTCAAAAACGGCTCGCTCGGCCTGTTCGAGTCGACCCGCTATGCTCGGGGACACAAGGCGCTCTACACCTTCGAGATCAACGGCGAACATGCCTCGATCCGCTGGGACTTGCACGACCTGCACCGGCTGGAATTTTTCGACCATTCGGACGATTCCAAAGTCCGCGGTTGGCGGAGTGTGCATGTCTCTGACAGCGATCAGCCCTACATGGATCATTGGTGGGTGCCGGGTCTGCAGATTGGCTACGAGCACAGTTTCGTCCACCAGGTAGCCGACTTTTTGGAAGGCATCGCCAAGGGCAAGCCGGCCGAACCGACCTTCCGCGATGCACTGGAAACCCAAAAGGTCTGCGACGCCGTGCTCACCAGTGCGAAAGAGCGCGCGTGGCAGCAGGTGGCAGAATGTTTGCAATAATCGGGTGGCCGCAGTTGATCTTCCCAGTGCCACGCTCACGCATGGGGCATCTCACACCATTCGTGGAACCGGTCGTATTGAGGCTGCACTGGTGAACAATGGCCTGATCGAGTCGACCGTGCGAATCGGTGGCTCAATACGGAACTGAACATCGACGGCACGCTCGTCGATTTTGGCTTCGGCTACGTTCCAACTGCAAGCCACGGTCAACTTGCCGACAATTGGCGGAGGGCGCGCACTGGGATGGACGACGACGTTGACGGCAGCGATTTTCTCACTTGGCAACGGCAATTCGGCAACGGCGTCCCTGCGCTTGCGTCTTCGCAGGTCGTACCCGAACCGGCTTCGCTTTGTATGTTGCCCCCGCAAAGCCGGGGGCTTGCATGGATGTTCTCCTGAGTCGCACGGACGACTACTTCTCGGCAACTAATTCCCCGTGAGAGGCCGATCTTCCAGGCCGAGCTTTTTCATTTTTTTGTAGAGCGTTGTGCGATTGACGCCGAGCGAGTCGGCCGTTGCATTGCGGTTCCAGTTGTGCGCTTCGAGCACCTCTTGGATGATCTGACGCTCTGGCTCTTCGAGCGCTTCCTTGAGCGTTCGGTTGCCGGTGTGGTGAACGATCAGGCTTGGTGCGCCGACGATGTCGCGTGGCAAATCGGCGATGGTGATCGATTCTCCTTTGCCAAGTAGCACAGCCCGTTCGACGATGTTTTGCAATTCGCGAATGTTGCCGGGCCAGTGATATGCTTCCAAAGCCACCAGGGCGTCGTCGCTAAAACCGGCCACCGAGCGGTTGGTGTCTTCGCGGACCTGATCCAGAAAAGTTTGAGCCAACAGCGGAATGTCACTGGCGCGCTGTCTTAACGAGGGCAATTCCAGGTTGATGACATTGATCCGATAGTACAAGTCCTGTCGGAACCGGCCTTCAGCCACCGCGACTTCCAAGTCTTCGTTGGTCGCCAGAACCACGCGAACGTCGACTTTGAATGTCTTGTCCCCGCCCACCTGCTCGAATTGCAGTTCTTGCAATACCCGGAGCAGCTTCACCTGCATCGCCGGGCTGGAGGTGCCGATTTCGTCTAGGAAAATGGTGCCGCCGTCGGCCTGCATAAATTTGCCTACTTTGTCGCTGACCGCCCCGGTAAATGCGCCTTTCACATGGCCGAACAATTCGCTTTCCAGAAGATTCTCCGGCAGAGCGCCACAAGCCACCTCGACAAACGGCTTGCCCGACCGCTCGCTATGGCGGTGAATGGCCCGAGCGATCATCGACTTGCCCGTACCACTTTCGCCGGTCACCAAGACCGTGGCTTTGGTATCGGCCACGCTTTGAATCATGTCGAAGAGCCGCAGCATCTTCGGGTGTTGTCCCACGATGTTGTCCATCGCAAACTGCTGATCGAGCTTGCGGCGAAGCTCGACGTTTTCGTCCATCACCTGTCGCTGCGTGAGCGCCCGCTCAATGGCCATCAGCAGCTCATCATCAATGAGTGGCTTGGTCAGATAGTCGCAAGCCCCCGCCTGCAGCGCTTCGATCGCGGCATCGGCGTCGCCGTAGCCGGTCATCAGCATGACCTGCGCTTCGGGACGAATGCGTCGGACTTGCTCCAACAGATCGAAGCCATCGCCATCTTGCAGACGGACGTCGATCAGCATGAGGTCATAGGCCTTGGTTTGCAGTTGGGCCAGTGCATCGGCGCATCCCAACACCGCATCGACGCAAAAACCCTGATCGCGGAGCCACTCGGTCATCGACTCCAGTAAATGGCGATCATCGTCCACCAGCAGCAACGAGTATTGATTCATCGCGTGTTCATCCCCAGGTAGATTGCGGAATTCGGATTGCGGAATTTCAGATCATTCCGTGTGGGGAGATTTCGCCATAGGCGTCGGTAAATATGTACGTCGCAGGTGGCCTACAGTCAACCAAAATGCCGTGAGACTAGATAACCGGCGCAATCGGCACATGCCGCTTGCGGCTTAGCGTTTTTCGTTATTCTTCGCTAAACCGCAAGCAGCGATACTCGCCCGAGAGCCAGCGGTCGACGTCGTTGTGATACCACTTAGAAAACCGGCTTTCGCTCGCGCCACCAGGCAGATTAGTCCAGGCTTCGTGGGTGCCCAAGTCGGTGACGAAGTGATAGCTGGGGGCAAAGCTCGATTCACGCGTGGCGGTTGCCAGTATTTGGCCTTGGAAAGGGGTTGCCTGGCAGCCGGGCATTGATTTTTTGGTTGAGTGAAACCCAAGCAGCCGGCCGACGCGCCCCTGTTGGAAAAATCGATTGGTGAAGTGAAACGCATTGATCTCGCCCCAGGTCTCGACCGGCTCCTCGATTGCCCGCTCCTTGAAAGCCCTTTGTGCGGCGCGACGGATGAGCTCCCCTTTGTCGCGATCATGCCACCATGCGGATTCTTCCTTGCTCAGCAGCCGGTCGATTGCGATGAGTACCATCGAGGAATAACCCATCCGCGTGCAGAGATACAACATCCGCCGCCAGCCAATTCCCTGCTCCTGCCCAAAAATTTCCAGCAGCACATGGCGATAGAGACGCTGGAACAGCACCGCACCGGTGCTCTCGGGAGCATAACGCAGATCCCAGGCCGAGAGTTCCTCCTTGAAAGGCCCCTCGGGCAAATGGGGAAGAAACAGGGCCAGCAGATCGCGTGCTTGCAAACTTGTCACGTCGTATTGCAACTGCTGCATGTCGTCGACCGTTGCTGCCGGCAAGCCGTGCAATTGCTCAACGATCCTTCGCTTGCGATAATTTGGCAGCCCACGCGTATTCAGCAGCCACTCTCCCGCACGATTCAAATCTTCGTTCGCACTAGCCACATAACCCTCGGGCGGATCGTACAAGCTGGGGAGCATTTCTATCGGTTGACGTCCAAGCCAGTGGAAACGCTCATCCCATGCCGGCACAGGTAACACGCCCGTATGGCCGGGGGCGCGAAGGGGAAGCCAGCCACTCGCTTGCCGGCCAATGTGCCCCCCGCCATCGGCAAAAACCCAAACGAGCGAAGGATGCGGATTTTGTCGAACCAAGTCCATCGCATGTCGGGTCGAGGTTGCTTGGAGCATGTCGAGCCAACATCCGATCGAATGGCCTGCGCCCTCGGCACTGCCGATCCATTGGGCGGAGAGGTATTTGCCGGGGCTGCGAGCCGCTTGTCGGCTTAGCACTAAGTCGGCAAGCGGCTCCCCCAAGTCGACGGCCAGCGTCCCCAACTGATTCTCATAGACCCGAAGCTGGGTTGGTTCCTCCCCTTTGCGCTCGATGATCTCTTCTCGCACTTGGAAATCAAACCAATCGCAGTCGCCGCGGCGATATTGCCAGCCACTGGAACCGCCGGGACGACAATCTTCGATAAAAAAGTCGCTGCTGTCGGCATGAAGATAAGTCACCCCCCACGCCAGTTGCCGCGATCGGCCCACCGCCATCAGCGGGCAGCCAGGCAACGTTGCGCCCATGGCATATTCACCATCCCCCCAACGAAGGGCTACCTCGTACCAGATGGCCGGCAGCCGATTGACTTCCAAATGAGGATCTGAGGCCAGCAGCGCGCTGCCGGTGGCGCTACGTCGTGGTGCCACGGCCCAGGCATTGCTGCCCACCAGCCGCGGCAAGTCGGCGAGCATTTCTAAAGCCTCGTCCGATAGCCGACGTTCCATCTGAATATCTTGGAGCGGCTCGAAGTCGAAGCCGTCCAAATAGGGCGACATCAGCTCTCGCAGCAAATCGAGCTCAATACCCGTTTGCACCAAATCGACTAGCAGCCGCTCGCTTTCCTGGATGCCGATTGCCAGTCCGGCAAAGCTCAGCAAATTGCCGATCAACAACACGGCCGTGGGGTGCCAAGGCTGGGGTTGGAATCCGGTGACCCACATGGGCAACGACCGCCCGGCATCCTGCAGGCCATCGTTCACTCCGTCGCAATACCAAGCAAGCTGTTCCGCATGGTGCGGAGGGAGATTGGCTATTTCGCGATCGAGATTGAGGTGCAAACCAGCCCGGCGAAAAAAGCGGTCTGTCTCGACCAGCTCCGGCTTATTGGCAATTCGCTCCGCGGCACGGCCACTGGCGACCGCACGCGAGAAGAACATTTGCGTGGGACGATCCAGCGCATGAAGAAAGCCCAAGCCATAGAGCGCTTCGCGCCAGCCCGGGGCTGTTACGTGGGCAGTACCCGCATCGTCCCGAGCCGCCTCAAACTCCAGTCGGGCTGACTTAGTAACGATCGGTTCCATTTGAGGGGCTAGGGGCCGGGGACTGTGGGCTAAGGTTCTCAATCCTAGTCCCTAGACCCTAACCCCTAAATCCTAGTTTCTTACTTTTTGCGATGACGTATTTTAGCTCGCATGCGTCTTTTTTTACGGCCAACTTTCCGCCGCCCTTTACCTGATTTTTTAGTACCCAACGTCATCCACTCCACAAAACATGAAAATACCATCCCGCAAAAAGGCTGTGGCACGGGCTGGCTGTAAATCGTGAATCGTGCATTCTAGCATCCCACGCTAGGAGGTTGCAAGTCACAACATGCCTGGGTACAGGAGAACTGCAAGGTCGCAATCTCAGCCCCCGGCTTTACCGGGGGATTGCCTGCCGCAGAAGTGTTGTCGCAGTTTTATCCGGATATTTAGCTCCGAGGTATTCTTACCCCTCGGCAAAGCCTGGGGCTGAAATGAGGCTTTTTCATCGCCATAGTCAGCGATAGCCACTAAATTTCCCGAAGAACCGATATTGCAAACCGTCTTTCATGGAGAAAATCGCGGGGCATCTGCCGCCACTGGCAGCCGGTTCTGGCAACGTACTGGATCGCGTCGATCACCCATCGGACGAAATAGCTACTCGTGTCGCAGTGCTTCGATCGGATCAAGTCGGGCCGCCTGCAGGGCTGGGTAAACCCCAAAAAGCACACCCACCCCGAGTGAAATCGCAAACGCCAGAGGGATCGACCAGTTGATCAGTTGCGGCTCGACATTGCGAACAAGGTCGGGGAGAGTCGACATCTGCTCGGGGAACCATCGCTCCAGTAGCATCCTGGCTCCAATCGATAGGGGCCGACAGAACATACCACCGAGCACGCCCAGTACCCCACCGGCGAGCGACAACACGGTACTTTCCACAAGGAACTGACGGGTGATGTCTTGTCGCTTCGCGCCCAAGGCTCTGCGGATGCCGATTTCGTGCGTCCGCTCCGTGACCGTGGCAAGCATGATGTTCATGATACCGATGCCGCCCACCACGAGAGAAATTGCCGCAATCAAACCTAGGAATAGAATAAACATCAGCCGCGTGGTTTCAGCCTGTTGTAACAGCTCAAGCGGTACCGTCACTGTGAAATCGGTCAGCGTGTGGTCAAGATCAATCGTGTTATGCACGATGTCTGCCGTTTGCAGTACGTGGTCGCGATGGTCAACCTCAATGGTGATCTGGCTCAACTCGAAAATATCTCGCTGATATTGTCCCGGCTTGGTAATCACTTGCATATCGCCCAAACGTCGCCAGAGGGTAGTGATGGGAATGTAGACGTCGTTGGAAAAATCTTCCGCAGCGAGTGACCCTCCGATACCGGCTGAGGGTGCCCGATACTTCATCACACCGACGACTTTGTAAAAGGTGTCGTCGATCATTATTTCCTGACCAAGAGTATTGCCTGTGGGAAACAACCGTCGTGCGGCCTCCTCGGCGAGGACGCAATAGTTGCGTTCACGCTCAATGTCGCCATCAGAAATAAATCGGCCCTGGCCGAGCCTCAGATTCGTGACACCAGCATAATCAGGCGTGCTTCCGACCAGTCGACCCTCGAAGCTTCGGGTTTTGTGCCGAAACTCCTGGGTGTAAACGCGGATGGGGATCGCCTTGGAAATAGTTGGAATCGTGGCTAGCAGCCGCTGATAGTCTTTGCGGGTCAGGCCATAGCCTCCCCCTTCCATCTCATCGCTCGAGGGTTTCATCGTGCGAACAATGATGTTCCGTGCGCCGAGACTGGCGATCTGCTCCTGCGCTGCTCGTCCGATGCCTTCGCCCATCGCAAGGAGCCAGATGACACTGGCAACGCCGATGAAGATGCCCAGCACCGTCAGCGCAGATCGCAACGGATGCAAAAGCAAGCTCTTCACGCTGAGTCTTACTGTGCGGAGCCAGATTCCCAAGTGCGGAGCCTCTTATCGGAAAGGATTTTACCGTCATGTAGTAGGATCGTCCGTCGGGTGCGCTCAGCGACGTCTGGTTCGTGGGTGACCATGATGATGGTGCGCCCCTCATCGTTCAGCCGAGCCAGTAAATCGAGTATCTCTTTTGTGGTGGAAGAATCAAGGTTTCCCGTTGGTTCGTCGGCCAGGATGAAATGGGGATTGTTCACCAGACTACGTGCAATGGCGACCCGCTGCTGTTGCCCCCCGGAGAGCTGGCTAGGACGATGTTCCTGGCGCGTGTCCAGCCCAACCATCTTGGCCAACTCAACGCAGCGCCGGCGCCCCGTGGAAGTTAGTTGGCCGCTGTAGTAGAGCGGTACTTCGATGTTTTCTACGACCGAGAGAGCTGGCAGCAAATTGTACGATTGAAAAATGAATCCAATTCGCATGGCGCGGATTTCCGAGAGCTGGTCGTCGTCCATCTCTGCAACGTTATCTCGACCCAGCAGGAACAACCCCGTCGTTGGCCGATCGAGGCAGCCGAGCAGGTTCAGCAGTGTGCTTTTCCCCGATCCCGATGGTCCCATGATTGAGATGTAATCGCCTACCGGTACATCGAACGAGACTCCGCGCAACGCGCGCACCGTTTCCCCACTGAGGACATAGTCCTTGGTCAGATCACAAACGCTTGCAGTCAATGTCGGTTCGACATGCACGGTGGATCACAATTGGAGTGAGCGGTCAGCGGTTAGATTTCGGCCTTTATTTCTCGTTTTCCACTATTTTTCTGGCTGATCGCCGATAGCTGACAGCCAACAGCTTTCACACTGAGTTAAATATCATAATACATACAGAACTCATACGGATGCGGTCGCAAGGCTAAGGCGTCGACTTCGTTTTCCTTTTTGTACCAGATCCATGTGTTAATGACGTCCTGGGTGAAGACGTCGCCGCGGAGTAGGAACTCGTGGTCGCTGGCCAAGGCGTCGAGTGCGGCACCCAGCGAGCCGGGGGTTGAGGGGACCTTGGCCAATTCTTCCGGTTCCAGGTCGTAGATATCCTTGTCGAGCGGGTCGCCCGGGTGGATCTTGTTCTGGATGCCGTCCAAGGCGGCCATCATCAGGGCGGAGAATGCCAGGTAGGGATTGCAACTTGGGTCGGGGCAACGGAATTCGATCCGCTTGGCCCTGGGGTTGGGACTGTACATCGGAATGCGACACGCGGCCGAACGGTTTCGCTGCGAGTAAGCCAAGTTGACGGGGGCCTCATAGCCAGGCACCAGGCGCTTGTAGCTGTTGGTCGTCGGGTTGGTAAAAGCCAGCAGAGCCGGGGCATGTTGTAGAATGCCGCCGATGGCGTAGATCGCATCATCGCTCAGCCCGGCATAGCCGCTACCGGCAAACAACGGTTGCTCTCCTTTCCATAACGAAATGTGGATGTGCATGCCGGAGCCGTTGTCGCTGAAAATGGGCTTCGGCATAAAAGTCACGGTCTTGCCATGCTTCTTCGCAACATTCTTAATGATATATTTGTAGAGACAGATGTCGTCGCTCATCGAAACCAGATCGTTGTACTTCAGATCGATTTCTGATTGGCCGGCGGTTCCGACCTCGTGGTGTTGGCACTCGACATCCAAACCGCAGTCGACCATCGTTTGCATCATTTCGTTGCGAAGGTCCATCATTTGGTCCGAGGGGGGGACTGGGAAGTAGCCCTCCTTGTGGCGAATTTTGTAGCCCAAGTTGGGGCCTTCGCCCACGGCACGAGTATCTCTGCCGCGGTTCCATTCCCCTTCGATACTGTCGATGAAATAGAATCCGCTGTTGGGCGTTTGGTCGAAGCGAATGTCGTCGAAAATGAAAAACTCTGCCTCGGGACCGACGAAGCATGTGTCCGCAATGCCAGTGCTCTTCAGATAGTTGACCGCTTTTCGGGCCACGTTGCGCGGGTCGCGGGTGTAGTCCTCGCGGGTGATCGGGTCTTGGATATTGCAGATAATGCTGATCGTGGGAAGAGCCGTGAACGGGTCGATGACGGCCGTCTCGGGCTGCGGCACGAGCAGCATGTCGCTTTCGTTAATCGCTTGCCAGCCGCGGATGCTCGAGCCGTCGAACCCCAGCCCATCCTCAAAGGTATCCTCGTCGAGCTTGTCGACCGGGATCGTAAAATGCTGCCAAAGTCCGGGGAAATCCATAAACCGCAGATCGACGGCTTTCACACCTCGTTCGAGACATAGAGCCAAAACATCTTGTGGCGACATGGCAGAACCCTTTCGTTTTAAGTATGGCGTAATTCCTATCTTGCTAAGCCGCAAGCGGCCGCTTGCGGCTTAGCCACTCAACCTACAAAAGAAAACCCCTCGACGCCAGCGGGGCGAAGAGGGGTTCAAAAAAATCTTATCGCCGGCGCCTTTATGGCTACGAGCGGAGCGTCTCAAGTATCTGGGAAACGACCTTGTACGGATCGGCGTTGGATGCCGGGCGTCGGTCCTCCAAATATCCCTTCCAGCCGTCATTGACTGTGCCGATTGGGATGCGGATCGAAGCGCCACGGTCGCTCACGCCAAAGCTGAACATGTCGATCGACTGCGTTTCGTGCAGGCCGGTCAGTCGCTGATCGTTGTCCGAGCCATATTCGCTGATATGTTCGTCGTGACGAGCTTGGAACTTCTCGCAGATTCCGGTGATCATTTCTTCGCCGCCCTGTTCGCGAATCGGCGTGGTCGAGAAGTTCGTGTGCATGCCGCTGCCGTTCCAGTCGCCTTTGATCGGTTTGGGATGCAGGTCGACCGTCAGGCTATGCTTTTCGGTATTACGGTGGAGCAAAAATCGTGAAATCCACAAGTCGTCGCATGCGGCCTTCGCGCCTTTGCCGAATAGCTGATACTCCCATTGGCCTTTCATCACCTCGGCGTTGATGCCGGTGATCTGCAGACCCGCTTCGAGGCAAGCGTCCAGATGCGATTCGACGATGTCACGACCGACGCAGTTGTCGATACCAACCGAACAATAGTACGGGCCTTGAGGCCCCGGATAGCCGTCTTTGGGGAATCCGAGCGGCCGGTTGCCATTCATGATGGTGTATTCTTGCTCGAAACCGCACCACAGGTCGGCATCGTCTTCAAACGTCGCACGGACATTCGACGCATGGGGCGAACCATCGGCATTCAATACTTCGCACATCACCAGCGAGGCATTTTTCCGTTGAGGGTCTTTGACCATCCGCACCGGCTTGAGCAAGCAGTCGGACGAACTCCCCACGGCCTGTTCGGTCGAACTGCCGTCGAACGACCAACCGGGGCAATCCGCCATCTTGGCCGGCTCGCTGCCTACGATCTTGGTTTTACTCCGGATGCTGGGCTCGGGAGTGTAGCCGTCGAGCCAGATGTATTCCAGTTTGTAACTCATTCTGTAATGTTCTCCTCGCTATACGGGCGACGACAAATCGTCGGTTTGGGTCGTCGGTTGGGGGGGTATTCTGAGAGCGAAATAATACGTAATCCTGTAGTGTACAAATTCCAGCATGAAGTTGCTAGATGTCGCAGTATTTGAATAGGCAGGCGTGCCATTTCTTGTGCAATCAGTATGCCAGATCATTGTCATATGATGGCCATTGGGAGATAAGTTATTTCCTGGCTTTGGTTTACCGAATTGGCTCCATCCTCTGGCGGCTGGCTGACAGGTGCTAATTTGCCCAGATTTCGTGCATCCGGTGCTGGTGGAACGTGCATTTCAGCATTGGGTGACATTTAGTACTGTATCGTTTGGCAGGCCCATTGCATGTGTTACAGCTAAGCCACAAGTGGCCAGCCGCTTGCGGCTAAGCGAGAACCCAAGTTCCTAAAATTCGATGCCCCAACATTCTAAAAAGCCAAAGCCTGATTCTCAATATACCCCTGAGCTCAAGTTCATCCCCACGGCAACGACGTTCCATTTGAAGGAACCGATCGGTACGGGCACGGTGGGCGCTGTCTTTCGTGCCGAAAGCCCCGACCTCGACCAGTCGGTGGCGATCAAGTTGCTGCATCCAACCGTCTCCCATGATGAAAACATTGTGGATCGATTCCAGCGGGAAATTGTCATCATGGAGCGGCTCAACCACCCGCATATCGTCCGCCACTACGGCGGCGGTTTGATGGATGGCCAATTCTTCTATGCGATGGAACTGCTCGACCATGGCTCGCTCAAAGACCGACTAAAACAGCATGGCCCTTTGTCCTGGCCGCAGGCAGCCACCTTTGCCGCCCAAATCGCCTCGGCCCTGCAACACGCCCACAACCACGGCATCATTCATCGCGACCTGAAGCCAAGTAATCTGTTCTTCGGACCTGACGGACAGTTGATCCTGGGAGATTTTGGCATTGCCCGCGATACGCACGATGCGGATATCTCGGCTGAGGGAATCACCGTGGGAACCTATGCCTACATGTCGCCCGAGCAAATCTGTGCCGATGAAAAGCTCACCGGCAAGGCGGACCTCTATTCTCTAGGATGCGTCCTGGTCGAGATGCTCACCGGCCAACCGCCGTTCATGGGTGCCAACTTCGCTCAGATTTGGGATCAGCATCTCCACCAAAAGCCCAAACCACTACGGGCCAGCGGCGTCGACTGCCCCGAGTGGCTCGAAGGCTTAATCATGCAACTGCTGGCCAAGAACCCGGAAGAACGGCCGTTCAACGCGCGTGCGGTGCAGGGACTGTTGAACGACCAACTTGCCAACGAGTTTGGCGACGACCTCACCCAGCTAACCAGCAAACTTCCGGCGGTAGAAGCAGCGACTGGCCCAAACTATCTAGTTGGCATCGCCGTGGGCGTTGCGCTAATCGCCGCCGCGATCCTCGCCGGGTTGCTGCTCAGCAAGTAATCGGATTGTTAGCCGCCGGGCTTGTCCCGGCGCGTGAATACAGCGCCGGGACTGCACTCACGCACCGGGACAAGCCCGGCGGCTAACTAGTTCCTGTTTCCCAAATCAGAATATTGTGAAATTCGTCTGGCGGGCCGGTTTTGGTGTAGCAAGAAAAAGACGCATCGTTATCCTATTGAAAACAGAACGAATCAAAGAGCCATTTTACCCAAGGAGAAGCGGGCGATGCGTTTGAAAGCTGAAGCGATTCTCGATTTTGGATGGGCCAACGAGAAGGCCGACAACCAAACGGTACGGGATTATCGTGACGAGTACAAAACGCTCGGCCAGTTGCTGGACAGCCGGCCCGCGATTCTCGATGTGGTCCATCGCGACCTCGAACAGCTCAGCCAGACGACGTCGGCACGCGGCCGAAAGCCGATCTTCACCAGCGAAAACCTGTTTCGCGCGATCCTCGTCTTGCAACGGGAAGGACTCGACTATCGGGAAGCGTCGATCCGGATTGCCGAAAGCGAAACCTTGCAGCGGTTTTGCCGCCTGCTGAAAAAGCCGACCATCGACTTCACGCTGCTGAACAAGGCATTTCGCGCGATTCAGCCCGAGACTTGGGAACGGATCAATCACCTATTGGCCCTCGGCGTCGTCGCCGAAGAAACGGTCTCCCTGGAACATGTGCGAACCGACACGACCGTCACCGAATGCAATATTCACTGGCCGACCGACTCCAGCCTGCTGTGGGACGTCTATCGCGTGGCTGCCCGAGAAATGTCGACTGGTCGAGAACTCGACCCACTCCGTTGTCCTTGGCGATTTCACGCGAAGAAGATCAAAAATCTGCATCTTTTCGTCACGCGTTACTCGAATAGCACGAACAAAAAGCGTCTCCGCCAGGTCCGCCAGAATATGAAGACGCTGATCGTCCGGGTCGAGGAAGCTCTGGAAAAAGCGGAACAATTCGTCGCTTGGGCCGAACGTTCGACGTGTGTCGAGTTGGCGACGATTGCCCAGTCGCTGGCGAACCGTTTGCCGGTGATGCGGCAGGTCGCCGAAGTGGCTCGGCGCCGCGCGTTCGATCGAGAGCAGGTTCCAAATGCCGACAAAGTGTTCAGCATTTTTGAATCTCATGCGGAGTTGATCATGCGTGGACGGCGTGGCAAGCCAGTCGAATTCGGTCACAAGGTGCTGCTCACACAGTCGAAGGAGAAGTTCATTACCGATTACGTTGTGTTGGAGAAGAATGTAAGCGACAGCGAACTCCTGGAGACGGTACTCGAACGACACGAAGAGAAGTACGGTAGCCGGCCCAAAACGGTCGCCGCGGACATGGGCTTCTGTCCGGACGAGGACACCTACGAGGAATTGGAAGAACAGGTCGACTACCTGGGCGTGCCTCGGCGGACGCGAGATTTCGGCGACACGATGATGGGCATTTGGCAGCAGTGGCGCGCCGGAATCGAAGGCACGATCTCGTGCTTAAAGCGAGCATTTCGCCTGGCTCGCTGTTGTTTTCGCGGCTTTAAGAATTTCACGTCCGCCGTTGGCAGCGCCGTGTTCTGTCACAACTTAACGATCCTGGCAAAAACCTCAGGAGGCTGACGCGGAACGGACGCAAAAACCGAAAACAACTCGTAAACGTAAGGCGATGTACGCGCGCTGCGGCGCAACAACGCCGACCCACCACAGAAAACCGAACAAGCCAACTCCCTCGCCCGCTCGTCGCCCCGCGCCGTTCCCAAAGTCGGTCGGAAAGGGAGTATTATCAACGGGAACTAACTAACGGGCGCAAAATATCAATCGTGGTCAGGCACTTGTAAACGGTTGCGTTGATTGTTTGCCAACAAACAACGCCAGAAACGCCGGGACCAGAATGGTGCGTACCACGAATGTGTCGAGCAGGATTCCTAGCGACAAGGCAAACCCCAGTTCGACCATGCCGCGGAGGCTGCCGGTGGTCATTGAGATGAACGTGCCGGCCATGATGATGCCGCAACTGGTGATGATGCCGCCGGTGTGGATCATCGCGCGACGCAGCCCGTCGCGGGCCCCATGCTGGCGTTGTTCTTCAAGCACCCGGGCAACCAGATAGATGTTATAGTCTTGCCCAATGGCGGTGAGGATGACGAACAGAAACAGCGGCACCTTCCAATCGAGCCCGACATAAGTGGCCCCATACAGCCAGCTGAAAAACATGCCTGTCAAGCCAAGCGTCACCAGATAGCTCAGCAGTACCGTACCGATTAGATAGCAGCAGACCAGCGGGCGGCGAATCAGAATGACTAAGACCAACCAAACAGCGCTAGCCACGAGCCATTGGATTCGTTGCCGGTCGGCGAGTGTGATGCGCTCCAAATCGCGGATACCTGCGGTCGGTCCCATCAGCTCGAATGTCGCCTCGTGCCATGGTGAATCCGCTTGACTGCCCAGCGCATGCAATGTTTGCTCGACCTGCTCGCAAGTCGCCACGGCCGCGGGCGAAAAGGGTTCGTCTTGGAGCACAAGAGTGAGCCGGGTCACTTTTCCTGCGAGCGGCGCTATCTGGGAGACATAGGCCTCCTTCGTCAGCGGGCTGCCTTTGCTGGCGAGTACCTGCCAACCTTTGACGGAAAATAATCGGACCGTGCCAGGCGGATCGCCGGTGGGCTGATAGAGGCTGCGGACCTGGGCTACGCCGGGCAAATCGTCGAGTGGCTTTACTAGTTGGGCGATTTTTAGCTGGCCGTCGACCGAGTCGAGTCCCCCCTCAGGCAAGTAGGCCAACACGATCAGCGGACCGACTTCGCCCGGGGGGAAATGCCGCTGCATGAGGGCGGTTCCCTGCCGACTTATCCGCTGCGGCGGAAGTTCGCTCAGCAAATCGTAGGTCACGTCAACCTTCCAACCCGTCCATGCCAGTGGCAAGGCGACAATCAGGCTCGTTGCCAGAATCAGCCCCGGTTGGCGTAAAACCCAATCGGCAAAATGGCCCCAAAACGATTGCCCCCGTAACGATTGCATGCGCACCAGGGTTTTCCTTTCCAAAGCGATCTTACCAAGCCATGTCGACAGCAGAGCCGGTACCAAGGTGATGCAAACCAGAAGCGTCACGATCAGACAAACGGCAATCGCCGGGCCGCTGTAGGCGAATTTCCCGAATTGGGCAAAGCCCATCATCGCTAGCCCCACGACGGTCGTCAGCGCACTGGCGGTCAGCGCACCACCCACACGCGACAAGGCGGTCGCAATGGCCTCGCGACGAACGAGTCCGCTACGAAGCTGCTCTCGATATCGGGCAATCAGGAATAGGCAATAATCGGTTCCCGCCCCGAATAAAATGACCACGACAAAAATTTTCGTGGTGGTAAAGATTCGCACCTCAGGCCAAGCGTCGCCAGCCAGCGGACTCCACTCGGCCAGTAGAGCCAGCAGGTCGAGCGACGTGGACGACGCCACGCCAATCGCCACCAGGGGCACAAATACCAGCCGTGGAGAGCGATAGATCAGCACCAGCGCAAGCACGACTAACGCAATCGTCGCCCGATGTGTACTTTGAACACTCTCAGCCGCGGCGGCAAGCATATCGCCCCCGATGGCCGCCGAGCCGGTGATCCCCACCTGCAAACCGGTCGGCATGTTGGCGGATTGCTTGCGGGCCATGCGCACCACCGAATCGAGAACCCCGATATTGCCCGTGGCCATAAAGTCGTTGGCAAGCCGCAAGACAACTCGGCCCGCTCGGCCCGAGCGGCTTTTAAGCATCGGGCCAACCACCGCGGTCTTTTCTGTCCAAACATCCTCAGGTCGCAGGTCGAGAAGTTTCTCTGCGTGTTGAGCCAGATCCAAGGTGAACTGACGGTCTTCGGGCGTAAGCTTGCCATCTTCTCGGGCCACCACAAGTACAATTTGGCTTGCAGCACGGTCTTCGGGAAACGCCTGCCCGCGCAGTTTGGCGGCTCGGGCAGTAGTTGTTTCCGCGGGCAGTTGCTGCAGATCGCCGTCCAATGCCACGTCGGACCAAGCGGGTGCCACCAGCTTAAGCAAAGTCGCCAGACCAAACCACATCGCCAAGACCAGCAGGCGGTGATCATCAACAACCTGACCCAAGCGAAGAAACATGGCGAAGAGAACGTGGAATGCAAAAGGTGGAAGTAGCGAGCCGGGTCGTCCCCGACCCCCGAAAAACGTCGTCCCCGACCCCGAAAGTAGCGAATCGTATTCTACTTGCCACAACGCACGAATAAAAGCGGCGTCGAGCTATCTCGACGCCGCTTGGACCACTGAAACAAGGAAGCTACTGCTCCGCTATGTCGCCGATGCCGCAGGGAGCTTGCGAGGTTGCCTAACCGCTGCTTGGTGGAGCCGCGTTACGCGGCGGTCTGCTTTCAGCGGCACTCCATTGACCACCGAGCCGATCAAGCGAATGCCCAGGCCCTTGAGCAATTCCGTTGCCTGGTAGACTTTGCGGATATCGCTATGGTCTCGAAGCACCGTCAGAATCGCGCCATCGACATGCTGGCCTATTGACAAGGTGTCGGAAAGTCCCATCACGGGAGCACCATCAATGACAATAAAATCGAATTCTTCACGAAGCTTCTCAAAGATCGGCTGAGGCTGATCCGTGGCAAGTGCATAAACTGCGTCCATATCGCAAACGCCGGCCGTTAGCAACCAAAGTCCCTCGGTGTTGGTCGCACGAATGGCGTCGGGCAGGTCCGTCTCCGAACGGAGCACTTCGCTCAGGCCATCCCCCAGAGGCAAGCCGAAGAGCTTATGCAGCGAAGGTTCGCGGAGGTCGCCGTCGATCAGCAGTGTACGCCGGCCCGCTCGGGTCAGGCTCAGTGCGAGTTGGCTAGCCACGGTGGTGGAACCTTCCATCGAGACCGAACTGGTCACCAGGATCACCTGCCGCGGACGCGATGTCGCATCGTGCATCAACGTGGCCCGAACATTGTCGATCGACTCGGAGAGTTGGGCGGCAATCATGCTGCCTGGCGCCATCGCTTTGCGCGAGGCAACCGAAGGCAATGCGCCGAGGACGCGAATCCCCAATCCTTCGTCGACCTGGTCCGGGCCATTCAATCGTCGCCGTCCAAACTCCAACAAAGCGATCCCATAGCAAGTGAGGCAAAAAGCAGCCAAACCACCGATGCTGGCGATTGAATAGCGCTGCACTTCATTGATGTTTGGCCTTGCAGTCGCAGGTTGCATCTCACGGATGCGTTCCAGGGCCGTATCGGCCTCAATCGACCAACTTTCCAGACGAATCGCGATACTCGATTCGATTTCTTGTTGCTGTTCGACCTGATATTCCAACATCTGGAGCATGGGCGATTGGGAACCTCTTTGCTTGAGCTGCTCGAGTTTCTCTTCCTGGTCTGCTTCCAATTCCGCAATGCTCTCATCGTTCGCCCTACTGCGCAAGGCGTATTCGGTCATGGCGCTCGATAGCATATCATTAGGCGCGCCCTTGAGACGTTGGCGGATATCATTCTCTTTCGTGATGCGATAGTTCTGGAGATCCTGCTCAATCTGCATTCGATTCATCTGAAGTCGCTTGAGTTGAGGCGTGTTTCCTCGCCGTGACGTCGATTCGAGATCGGCGATTTGTACGTCGATCATGAATTGGCTTTCCATGTATCGTTGCAGCATGGGATCCACGGCCATTTCCGCTTGCACCGCCGTATCCATCGCGGTAACACTGCGAGCTTGCTGCAAAGCCAATTGCTTGTAGACCTCGAGCTCCACCTTTTCCATTTTCACTTTGGTGAGCTGTTGCTGATTCATGCGAAGATCGGCAAGCAGCATGTTCACGTCGTTGCTTGTGGCAGCCGATTCGACGCCACCAAATTGCTCGGCTAATTTCTGGTATTTAGCCATCATCTCTTGCAGATTCTTGGTGACCCCCGAATGGAGCTTGGCAAGTTTCGAGCTAATTTCACTCCTGTGGATACGTTCTTTTTCGAGAACTTCCTCTTGGTATGCATCAATGATCGCGTCGACGATCTTTTTTATTTCATCCGGGTCTTCTTCGCCATCGTAGCGAACTTCCAAAATCTCACCGTCGCCAGGGAAGCTCACTCGGAGCTCC
This sequence comes from Lacipirellulaceae bacterium, assembly GCA_965249435.1. GTDB lineage: Bacteria > Planctomycetota > Planctomycetia > Pirellulales > Lacipirellulaceae > JAJRWS01. The sequence continues at coordinate 49,757 of CBDFMC010000025.1, forward strand.
TCCAAAAGCCATAGCACGGGATCCGGCTCTTCTTTGATGACTGCATCCAACTGGCTGATCTCGGGCCGACGCAAGGCGGCGCCAAGCACAAAGTTGCTCTTGAGCAACGCGAGTTGGGTTTGCTGAAAGACTTCGAAGTCTTTTGCCGTGAGACGCTGATCAGGTTCCAAAGAGATGGCCTTTGGCGGCTTGCTATCGACCTGGAGGAGGGCAACGATTTGCGACGATTTGGGAAAAACCAATAGCAGCAGGACCGCGGTTGCCGCACCAATCAACAGCCCCATCAACAGCGCCAAGAGCCAGCGACGCCTGAGACAGTGGAACAACCAGATTTGGTCAAAACCACTGTGTAGTATTTCCGGGCCACGTGAAAAAAAGTTGCCATTCGCGGCGACAGCGGGCGATGCATACGGCCCGGCAGCAACCATGGCCTGGGAGGGTTCATTCCCGGCCATGATGGCGGGGAACGGGGCGTTGGAATTCGGAAAACTAGAATGTTGATTAGCCATCGAATGCCTCTCTGTGGGTCGGATGAGTCGATGCATGATTTTCGGCATGCACCCAAAAGCGAATCGGTTGAACGACGTTGTTGCCCGGTTTACTGCTACATGGATATCTTTAGCCGCCGGGCTTGTCCCGGCGCGGCTCGTCCAGGCACATGAGCGCCGGGACAAGCCCGGCGGCTAACTTTGTTGCTGGAAGCCTAGTCACGCATAGTGCAACTCCCAGGCCGAACCGCATGAATTTCCATTCTCATGGACATCCAAGCGGTAAAACTACCGACAAAGGGGGCATCCGGACCCCGATGTTGATTTTGTACCACACTCGGTAGCTAAAAGGGCACATTTATTACCCCGCCGCAGTGCCCAGCGCAGCATAGTCATCCTCTTCAATCGGCACGGTGATTCGCGATAAAATTTGCATCTCAACCCACAAAATACCGAGCCCGATCGGCATCATGGCGAAACCGGCCCAGTCGTGGATTATTTTATCCAGCCATTGAGTATCTTGCCCAAATAGCATGTACAACAGTGAAATAAGCGTAATCCGGATAATGTTGGCAACCACGGCAATGGGAATGGCACTGAGCAGAATGACAAACCGATCCCACCAAGGCCGACGGATCAGCATGGCCATCGCCACGGCCAAAGAGCAAAAGATGGTCAACATTCTCAATCCGCTGCATCCGTCGGCGACATGCAGTGGGTTGGCCAAGCCGTCAATGATAATTCGATTCCCATCTCGAATGGAGGAAATGCCCATGGTTTGCAAAGTCCAGTTGCTACACATGGCGGCCAATCTTTGCAGGTTGCCTAGCAAGTTCACTTCTAATTTTTGCGGTAGCGGGAACATAAACAGAAGAAACACCATCGGCAAACCTGCCCAGCGGAGCATGTTCCATCCTCCCACCATTTGGCATACACCCACCAGCGCGCCGACAAACGATAGCCGATCATACGGTGCCATGTCGTAATACGACCCAACTAACCGCAAGGCCAAGCTTGCCGCGATGATGCCCAGGCCAATCCATCTCTCTTTCGCCTCAATGTGCGTCAGTGGATGCTCTCGCATGCAGTACGCCAAAAAGCCGATCGCAAAAGAGACTTCCAATTTGTAGAACAAGTCGGGCAGGCTGACGCCGGAAAAAGTATTCAAAAAATGCGCGACGGCGCAGATGCCCACGTAGGCATACCCTACCGCCAGTTCACCGTTTTTTAGCTTGATACGGTGACCTGAAAGCACCCAAAATAGATAGGCTGCGAAGACCGGAACAATGTATCCGTGGGAGTAAAGATCATCGTTCCAAAACGCGGCAACACGGGCCAGCATATTCCAATAGGCCCAGACGAGCCCAATGGTCATGGAGCCAAAAACAATCCAGGCAAATCTGGCTTCGTCCGAATCAAGCGGCGCGCCATGGTAATCAGTTGGATCGGATGCGAAGGGACTGGTTGAACGAAATTCGTCGGTGCTCATAACTTTTGCTTGCTCTGTTCTCGAAGGCCGTCAGGCGCATCTTTGCGCCAACAAGGCAGCTAATCATGGATGAAATTTGTCGGCGGGACTACTAGCATGTCTCAGGAAAAGAAAACCCCTGGAGAAATCGCCGGAGATACCGCAGAACGAATTGGAAGCTATCCCCTCTACTTCGAGAATACGCGGGTCGTGGAAATCTGTCAAACGAACGACCCACCCAAAAGGGCGGCCGTAAAGTCTCAGATAATCGCTTTTCAGCCCTCGGCTTTGCCGGGGGGTAGCCTAACCGGTACGTATCGCAACAGGTTTCTCGCTGGAAACAACTCCACGGTGCCTCTTCCCCCCGGCAAAGCCGGGGGCTGAGATGGGAAGGGTTTGTCGCCACGGCCCTCGGTTGCCACTGAAATTCCCGATAAACCACGCTGTCATTGCTATCTGAAGCTTGACCTCTGCAAGCTCCCCACCCGGTTTCTTGCGGAAAGCAGACAGTCGAATCAAAGTCTTTGGTAAAGATTTCCGATTATAAGCATTGTAACCGTCAGGAAAAAATTAGCGGATGCGCCTGGGCGCGGCGAAAACATCGCCCGCTGGTGATCCGCAGAGGTTCCAAAAACGAGATCATTCCCATGAAGCCGTACGACTCTATCCGAAATCAAATGCTTCCCATGTTGCTAGCATTGTTGGTTAGCACCTCGGGCTGTACGGCCTTTCTAGCGCCACATGATCCTTTCCCGGCAACTCCGCCAGGCCCACCGCTGGAGAGTACGGTGCCACGCGAGCTGGACAAGGTGACCCTGCCTCGTTACGTGATCGAACCTCCCGACATCCTGCTGGTTGAAGGTGTGAAACTGGTGCCGAAGTCGCCGCACAAAGTCGAAACCTTCGACGTGCTCTTGATACGAGTTGCCGGGGCGTTTCCCGATCAGCCGATTGACGACGCCTATTCCGTTGATGCCGACGGCAGTTTGAACTTCGGCCCGACGTATGGTCGAGTGCAAGTCATTGGACTAACGTTGGAGGAATCGCAGGATGCGATTCGAACCCATCTGGCCCAACTGCTGAGTGACGTAGAAGTTTCCGTCTCGCTCGTTCAGTCGGCCGGGGCACAGCAAATCACAGGACAACATCTCGTCGGGCCTGATGGCCGGGTGAATCTTGGCACTTACGGCTCGGTGTTCGTGGCAGGCATGACCATCGAAGAAGCTCGGAAGGTCATTGAGGAGCAGTTGAAGAATAAACTGGAAGACCCCGAGGTGTTTGTCGACGTCCTTGCATACAACAGCAAAGTCTATTATGTCGTGACGCAAGGAGGCGGCTTGGGCGATCAGGTTGCGAGACAGCCCGTTACCGGGAATGAAACGGTGTTGGATGCCGTTGCCGCGATCGGGGGCATTTCGCAACAGTCTTCGACCAAGCTGTGGATAGCCCGGCCGGCACCCAATGGAACCGGATGCGAGCAGATCCTGCCAGTCAACTGGGAAGCCATCACCAAGGGCGCTTCGACGGCAACCAATTATCAGTTGATGCCGGGCGACCGCTTATTCATCGCCGAAGATCGGATGGTCCGCTTTGGCAGCGTCGTGAACAAGATGCTACGGCCCTTCGAGCAGATGTTTGGCTTTGCATCGCTTGCAACATCGACCGCCAACCGGATTGCCCGGTTTGGTTTGGCCAACACGTTTTAATTTGACAGATTTATGCTGAGGAGGCGACGACCAAGTGGTGGTTGTCGCAATTGAAATAGCAGTTGGCTATTAGCAGTTAGCCAGAAGGTTTTTCGAGGAATTTCGGGACCCTCCTCTGGCTAACCGCTAACCGCTAACCGCTAACCGCTAACCGCTAATTGCTAATTGCTAATTGCAAACAAGGGGAATGATCTCAATGTGGTATCGCGCAAATTGGAATAGGACACTTTGGTCGGTTGGCTTAGCCTTGGCATGCGGCGTGGGATTGTCGCTCGGGATTGCCAGTGGGCCGGCCTGGGGGCAGGCGGCTTGTCGACCGACTACGCCATGTCCTTGCTCGGCCGACGGGGTTTGTCGGCCCAAGCGAGATTCTTGGGGACATTACGAAACCAAGTGGCGCCCTTGGCCTGGAGACAAAGTTAGCGGCGGGCCCACGCCAGCAGATGATGCCGAAGCCAGAGATAAGCTCGAAGAAGAGCTGAAAGCCTTTCAGCGACCCGACGCCGAACATGAGGACTTGCGTGGTGCGCCGGAGAAGGATGCCCAGGGCGATTCCGATCTGGAGGAGCCGGCAGCCGAAGCACTACCGGCCGAAGGAGACCAAGGCAGCGCAACCCCAATACCGCTGCGACTCCCTGCGGCACGCAATGTGGCACAGAGATCGGAAGACCTTCCGCAGCCGCTCCCGGCTGTTAGTCCAGCTCAGCAGCCTGCAACCAGCCGTGTTAAGGACGATGCACCGCCCCAGTTGCCAGCAAGTCTGAAGCGTATGGCAGCCGCTCGCGGCTTAGCCCCCGCTCCGGCGACCCCCGCCCCAGCGATCCCCAACAGAGGCCCCAACACAGGCGTAGTCCACACAGGTTGGCAACAACCGACCGGCATTCGGCTCATCAACCCGGCCGCAGCCTTGGTTCCCGAAGCGACGGGCGACCAGCTTCGCCAGGCGATCTACTACGAGTCTACAGATCAGAAGGCAACAGACAGCAGCCGATAATCCGTTTGCACGCATCGTGCCGGTTGTGCCGCCGCGCAGCTTGACATCCTCACGAGTCAAGCATACGGTGAAGTGATCGCCCTTCGTTGGCGCATCGGCGAACATTTTTCTTGCGTGAGGAACAAGACCCATGTTGATGAAAAATCTGCCTTTTGCTCTGGCTGTTTTGTTGATTGTTTCTCTGACGCTGGTTGAAGCCCGCTTTTCTGATCGGTGGTATGATTCGACCATTGATGCGGCCGAATTTGGTAAGCGCTTTAAGAATGTGCCGATGGAGATCGGGCTTTGGGATGGGAAAGACCAGGAGGTCGAGGAAGACATCCGCCGCACGGCCGGCGCGGTGGAATATGTTTCTCGCATCTACACCAATCGCATCACGGGCCGCTGGGTGAAGCTGTGGCTCATCGTGGGCCATTCGCGCGACGTGGTTCGGCACACCCCCAATATCTGCTATCCAAGAGCCGGCTTTGTGCAGCAAAGCAAGATGTTCAAGCATCACACTAAGACCGCCAACGACAAACCGGCTGTCTTTTACACGGCCAAGTTCGAGAAATCAGACGCACTAAGCCGTCATACCGAGCGAGTCTTTTGGTCATGGAATCTTCCTTCCAAAGGTGTTTGGGAGGCACCCGATTATGCACGTGGGGAATATGGCAACGCTCGGGTCCTCTACAAGCTGTACTTCACTAGCACGGTGATGAAAGGTGAGGAAACGATCGAAGAAAACATCGCCGCTGAGTTCGGCAAGTTGATGTTGCCCTACGTCGACGCAGCCCTGTTCCCGCCAGCCCTGTTCCCGGATAAAGAAGATTCCGCGCAAACATCCGAGACAGAACAAGTCGCCCCGGCCCCGGCTGAGCCGCAAAAGCAAGAGACGGGGCCGCAAAAGCAAGAGACGGGGCCGCAAAAGCAAGGGACGGGGCCGCAAGAAGAGAGTTCGGAAGAGAAATCGATTTTCGACGCGGTTTCCTAAGTTCGACTTTCGCACTTAGGGCTCTCACCGCCTACTCTCGTAGGTCGGCATACGAGAACTTCAACGCAATCTGCTTGCTTGACACGGGAGTACCGTCCACTTCGACATGCGGGTAAATGAAGTAGTTGAGCGGACCGTTTTCGGATTTCGGCACCAGTTCAATGTCTCGACCTACGGAAAACGTGACTCGATCTTGGGTCAAGCTACCGAAGTAGTACTCCTTCATGGATGGATGCTTGTCGGCCTCGGAAATGTCGACCGGCACCCAACCTCGCTTTTGCGTGAAGAAGAAAGCCCAACAATGGTAACCGCCAACGGCTCCTTGCTCGGCATCGTTGGGGATCGGAAACCCGATCTCGAAGCGTGACGGTACGCCCTGTGATCGGGCCAGCGAAATAAAGAGGCTGTGAAAATCAGTGCAGTTGCCGTAGCGGCTGTCACACACCCAAAGCACATCCCCGTTGCCCCATCCTGTTCCGACTTTGTTGTAGGTCAAATGTTGGTCAACGAGTTTGAAAAGCTGACCTGCGAGTTCCCAAGTATCGTCGCTCAAATCCAAGCCGCTCAGTAAATTCAGCGGCTTCCCGTCGATCGGGACTCTCGCGTTTGCCTGCAAGAATAGTTCGCGTTGACGCTGTGGAAGCTCTTGATGATCGACGTCGTGGTCATCGAGTTTCAACGCATGGACTTCGCGGCGCCGGACTCGATAGGGGACATCGAGACTAAGTTCACCACTACCAGGCACCACCATCTCGAGATAGAGGATTCGATTGCCGTATTTAGGCTCCGTGTGAAACGATGGTTCCGCCGGCAACTGATATCGGAGTGGCGTAACCTGTTGATCTGAATGAGAAGTAGGCACAGGCAACCAAGTGCGCACAGTCTTACCTGGTTCAAGATCGGAAATGTCGAACCGATAATGAAACTGAAACAGACGCGATCGACGGTGTGGACCGGCAGACGCCATCTTATCGACCGCCAAACAATGCTCTTCCTGCTTGCTAACACTTATGGTGTGTTGCGTGGCTGGGACCGCTGCCGACTCTCCACTATACCCAGATGCGATGCACAAGATGAGTGGCCAGATTCGTGTCAATCGTTTCATAGAGCGTCTCAGTCCTTGCCATCAAGATAATAAACGCAACGTCGTGATTATAAAGGGAGTAGATCGCAAGTACAATAAAAAAATTGATCGGTACCTGTTTTGCCTCAATTGGACATTGGTCTCTCCACCAACAAATGACGTTTGTCGCATGCTTTTACCAAAAGAGTCACATGAATCCAAGAGTTTGGCGTTGGCCAGTGGCCTACGTATCGCCAGATTGATCAACGAGGGCGATTCCTAAGCCGCGTCCATGGGAATCAACTTCGGCGTGCGGACCCGTGTGCCATGCACCTTGCCATGTTCGGCGACCAATTCGTCGAAGCTTAACTGAAGAAACTCGTACACGTGCAGCGGCGGATCCTCGGCTAGCCATCGTTGCGACAACTGCTCCATCTGCAGGTCATACTCTCTTTGCGAACCGCCATGGGCGTAGCAACGGCCTTCGTGTCGGCGGAGGTCGCCGTCGAATTGTGGGCCGATGTGCCATAGCTCGTGGAGCGTTGTCGATAGCTTTTCCTCCAGTGTGGTGTCCATGAATCGTGGCAAGTAGAAACTGAGAATGTAGAGCATCTCGTGGCCCGCGGGGCCTGCCAGCGTGGAAACGCGATAGCGACGCCCTCGGATGACCGACTGCTGGGCACCACCGGCGAAACGCATCGGAGTTAACGATGCGTGCAGGCCGTGAGAGACTCGCTTGCGTGCCTGTGAGAAACTGAAAGCCACTCGCGATAGATCAATGTGGCCAAGCTCGGGCAGCCGGCTGGCCATGTCTTGGCATAGATGCCGCATGGCGGCTGTGAAATCGAAACCGGCGAAATCGAAACCGGCTGATGGAATTCCATTCCCGTGGGGCACGAAGACTCCCTGATTAGGACGAAGGTTGTGCCTTTCCCGTGTGTCGCGTTGCGACACGGCTGAATTAGAATGCGCGATCAGGCGTCGGACTTGTCTTCTTTGGTCGACTCGTCGACTTCCGTTGATTCGGAATGCTCGAACGCTTCGCTCTGATCAACAATCTCATCGTTGGACGAATCGCTACCAATCGGCTCTGCTTCCCCAGAAACAGAATCCTCAGAGGCGGGATCTTCAAAGGCAGGCTTTTCGCTGCGCTGGACAACCCGGTCATGCACGCCGACAAACTCCAAAATCGCTTGCACGCCCGCATCGCCAAGGCGTGGCTGAGCTAAACGGACAATTCGCGTGTATCCACCCGGCCTTTCGACAAACCGGGGTGCGACTTCATCAAACAGCACACCGACGGCCTTTTTATCTCCCAATAGCTTCAGGCAGCGGCGCCGCGCCGTAATCGCTGGAGCGATGGCAGCGTTCCAGGCATGCCACTTGTCGCTTCCCCGCCATGCTTTCCACTGTTCAGTGCCTCGATCCGCGGTCGACTCATGCTGTGATGCATCGTCCTGGGCTTGTTGTGACTTGCAAGCAATAGTGATGCACTTTTCTACCAATGGGCGCACCTCTTTGGCCTTGGCGACCGTGGTAACAATACGGCCTTTTACTTTCGGTGCATTTTCATCAAGCTCGGCGTCGCGTTCGGTCAGGAATAGTGCGCTGGCTAAATTGCGCAACAAGGCACGTTGGTGCTTTGGGTTACGCCCAAGTTTTCGTCCACGGTTTCGATGTCGCATGATAATTTATCGTAGTTTCAGTAATTCCAAAATTTCAAGTTTGGAGAAAAAGGCACGAACATTGAGGTTGAAGTCCATGCAACAAGAAGCTGTCGGCGGTCAGCTTTCAGCACTCAGCACTCAGCCAGAAAAGTAGCAGGAAACTACAATCAAAGGCTAAAAGCTGACGGCTGATAGCTGGCGGCTTACTATCAACTGGGCGCTGTCATGGGGACTCGCATACCTAAATGCAACCCTAACTCATGTAACTTCTGCTGAATTTCCGCCAAAGTCGTTTCACCAAAGTTGCGTACCTCCAGCATCTGGTCTTCTGTAAAGGAGACCAAATCGCGAACGGTCATGATGTTTTCCGCTTCCAGGCAATTTCCAGCCCGAACCGATAGATTCAACTCTTTCAAGCTCATGTTGAGTTTGGATTCCAATGACGTGTCGCCACTGAGTTGGCTGCCACGCGAGGCCGAATGTACCTGAGGACCAAGCTGAGTATATTGCACAAAAGGGGTCAGGTGCTTGCGGAGAATCTTTGCTGCCTCGACCAGCGCCATTTCCGGGTTGATCGAACCGTCGGTCCAAATCTCTACCGTCAGCTTGTCGTAGTTCGTCTTCTGACCAACACGCGTTTCCTCCACACCGTAGCGGACACGCACCACAGGACTATAAATGGCATCGATCGGAATGATGCCGATTTCATGGACATTATCGCTATGTTCGCCGGCAGGCACGTAGCCTCGCCCATTTTCGACCACCATTTCAAGTATAAACGGCACATCATCCGTCAGCGTGGCCAGCACCATATCTTGATTGATGACTTCGACCGCTTCGTCAGTCTCGACATCCGCGCCGGTAATTTCCCCGGCCGTATTGCGCTCGACTCGGAGAACCTTGGTCGACTGGGTATGATTTTTCACCACCAACGATTTGACGTTCAGTACGATGTCGGTTAAGTCTTCAAAGACGCCAGGAATCGTTGTAAATTCATGCTGAGCATTGTGGACTTTGATCTGTGTGACGGAACTGCCTTCCAGACTGGAAAGCAGAATCCGGCGTAATCCATTGCCCACCGTCACACCAAACCCTCGCTCGAATGGTTCGGCAACAAATTTTCCGTAGGTCGGGGTGAGCGACCCTTCGTCGCACGTCACCTGACTGGGTAGTTCAAGTCCACGCCATCGAATATGCATAAGATATCTCCTGAAGAAGCTATTAGCGGTTAGCAATTAGCGGTTAGCGGTTAGCGGTTAGCGGTTAGCCAGATTTCCCGAATACAATTTCTGGCTAACTGCTAAAAGCTTTTTATCGCGAACACATCTCGACGATCAGTTGGGTCTGGATGGGGATCGAAACGTCGTCAACCTCTGGCAGGCGGCCTACGATGCCTTCGGGTATGTCGGTCTCAGCGACCGACAGAAAGTCGGGCACATCTCGACTGCTGCTCTCGGCCAACGAGCCACGAACTAAATCGAGACTTTTGGCTCGGTTCTTCACGCGAATGACATCTCCAACACTGACCTGAAAGCTGGAAACATCAACTCGCCGACCATTGACCGTAACGTGACCATGGTTAATCAACTGGCGTGCCGAAGCCCGACTTTGGCCAAATCCCATGCGGTGAATCACGTTGTCCAGCCGGCGCTCGAGCAAGCTCATCAAAATGTCGCCCGTGTTTCCACGCACCCGCTCGGCCCGTTTGAAGTAGAGACGAAACTGCCGCTCGAGCACACCGTAGTAGTGCTTGAGCTTCTGTTTTTCACGCAAGTGAATACCGTAATCGGTTTGCTTGCCACGACGAAAATTTTGCTGCCCTGGGGGCGATTCGCGTCGCTCGAACGCGCACTTGGGCGTATCGCATCGCAATGCCTTGAGGAACAATTTCATGCCGTCGCGCCGGCATAAGCGGCAAACAGGTCCTGTGTATCGTGCCATAGTCGTCGATTTTTCTTAAAGGCTATTTCTTATGGTTTGATTAAATACCCAAGCACCCAAATACCCAATAAGTGGGTCGTCATAGCATTTCCATTGGGTATTTGGGTGCTTGGGTATTTCTATACTCTTCGCTTTTTTCTCGGTCGGCAGCCATTGTGTGGCAATGGGGAAACGTCTTCGATGGACTTAACCTTGAGCCCGGCCGCTTCGAGTGCGGTGATGGCACTTTCACGACCGCTACCCGGCCCCTTCACTTTGACTTCCACATCCTTCATACCAAACTTACGAGCCTTCTCGGCAGCCTGCTGGGCTGCGCACTGCCCGGCAAAAGGCGTGCTTTTACGGCTACCTTTGAAACCGCTGGTGCCGGCACTCGCCCAACACAAGGTATCACCCTTCGTGTCGGTGATGGTGACACTTGTATTATTGAATGTTGCCTTGATGTGTGCGACGCCAACGGCCACATTCCGGCGTGTTTTTTTACGACTCTTCGACTTTGCCACGAACGATGAACTCCTGGGAAAAAACGACGAACATTTAAGAAAGCAAGTAACTCAAACTGAAAACAAGAAAGAAATTTCACCACAGAGAAAACCGAGTTTCTTTCCCCTGGAAAACATCGAATCATGCCTTGCTTTCGATGGATATTCAGGGCTACTTTCTCCGTGTTCTCCGTGTTCTCTGTGCCCTCTGTGGTTCATCTTCTTTTCACTTTGAGTATGTAATATGTAAGTATGAGACTCGGCAATTATCCGTCCTGGCGGACGGCGCTAACATGACAGGGGTGGTTATTTGGCTATCGTAAATCCCTAACTTATCGCAAATCCTTGACGCCCTTCTTACCCGCAACCGTTTTCTTCGGTCCTTTGCGGGTACGGGCGTTGGTCTTGGTGCGTTGGCCACGCACGGGCAAGCCGCGACGATGTCGTAATCCGCGATAGCAGGCTATGTCGCGAAGACGCGAAATATTCTGTGTCGTTTGGCGACGCAACTGTCCTTCCACAACATAATCTTTGTCCAATAGCGCAGCCAACCGGGCAACTTCGTCTTCGCCCAGTTCACGAGCCCGCACTGTCGGGTCGATGCCTGCGTGGTGACAAAGCTCGCGCGCAGTCTTAGGACCTACGCCATAGAGATAGGTTAGGGAGACTACCGCTGGACGATCCGGCGGTATATCAACACCAAGCAAACGCGGCATCTTTTTGCTACTCCAAAGTACTTTTATTCTAACTCACTTTTCAGTGAGTACTACTGAACCCAATATTACAATCAACCCTGTCGCTGCTTGTGGCGTGGGTTGCTACAGACCACGAACACGACACCACGGCGACGGACAATTTTGCACTTGTCGCAAATTCGCTTGACACTTGCTCGAACTTTCACTGCACACCTCCGTCGACGCGAGGACACCTTCCCTAGCGGCGAAGGAATCGTCTCATGGGAAACGATCCAATATAAACTGCTGAGGGCCAACCGTTCAAGGGCTACTGGGAGTAATCTCAGGGCTTTTCATGTTTTCAGGGAATTTAGGAGGTTACCGCTCGATGAAAAATCGAACCACTAAAATCACTACGGAACCAAAAAGGGAAAGGCCCTGAGCGGTGTTTTTGTCTCTCATACGGCCAAGCCAGCGACTTCAGCGGGTGTGGGAGCCGCGGTCAGTGGCACGGGACCATCTTCGGTAATCGCCAAGGTGTGCTCGAAATGGGCACTCGGCTTGCCATCGGCGGTAATCTGGGTCCAATGGTCTCGCAGGATTTTCACCCGCTTGGTTCCCATATTGACCATCGGCTCGACGGCAATCACCAAACCCGGCTCAAGCACAAAATCACCGCTCCCTCGCAACGCCCGACTATAGAAATTTGGCACCTGGGGGTCCTCGTGCATATCCCGACCAACGCCATGTCCGACAAAGCACTCAACGGTTGAAAAACCATGATCGCCAACATACTGGGCCATCTGAATAGCCACCTCACTCCAGTGGCTTTTGATCGCCATCAGCTCGATGGCCAAATCGAGCACGCCGAGCGTTACGTCCAGCAGGTGCTGCACCTTGTGGTCAATCGAACCAACCGGGTAGGTGTTCGCCGCATCGCCGCACCAACCGTTCAGCCGGCAACCGGTATCCATGCTCAAGATATCACCCTCGACCAAGGGTCGATTATTGGGAATTCCATGAACCACCGCTTCATTGACCGACATGCATGTCGAGGCGGGAAATCTGGGCTTACCTCGTGTTGGGTTCGGATACTTCAAAAACAGCGGCTTCGCGTTGATGCTTTGGAAATACTGATCCACCGCCCGGTTTACCTCGGCTGTGGTTACCCCAGGGCGAATCATCTCGGCAGCGATTTGGTGCGCCTTCCAGACAGCCAAGCCGGCCTGGCGCATCAAACCTATTTCTCGTTGCGACTTGAGATGGATCATAATCGTAAGCAGCCGGCCATCAGTGATCAGTCTCAATTTTGGAGTGAGCCGCACGGCGCTAGCCGCGGGTGGAGGGGCGTCACGCGTTTGCCCTCGGCACCCGACGCTAGCGCGTTGCGGCTCCAGTCAACGAATCCTAATGCTACGCGGGCGGCCTGTTAGTCTTGCTAGAAATACTCAATCCCTGCACGATTTCCAATATAACCGTATAGACATCTTCCGGCGCCCGACTGCCGTTCACTGTGTGAAGTATCCCATGCCCCTGGTAGTAATCCAACAGCGGACGTGTCAAGGTCACATGCTGCTCGAGCCGCTTGTCAATAACTGCAGCCTTGTCGTCATGACGACCCCGGGTACCGAGTCGCTGAAGCAGGACTTTCTTTTCGGCGTAAATATTGATCACGGCATCGAGTGCCGCAGATCGACCACGGAGCCATTCGTCGAAATCCTCCGCTTGTCGCACCGTCCGAGGAAAGCCGTCTAAAACATAGCCACTCTGACAATCCTTTTCTGCAATTCGCTCGACGACGATATCATGGACCAGTTTATCTGGTACAAGCTTGCCTGCCTCCATCGCCAGGCAAGCTTGCAAGCCGATCTGAGATTGGGTCCGACATGATTCTCGCAGCATTTCACCGGTCGATAAATGGGGGATCTGCAACTCAACCGCCAACCGAACCGATTGCGTTCCTTTCCCAGCTCCCGGAGGTCCCATGAAAACTAGCCGCATGACGATTCACCCCTACCAAAAACAGCGAGCCTCGCATCAATTTCCATTCAGAATAATTGATTTGCCGCTAGAATTCCATGTTTTTTTGTACTACTTCAGCAAAGTGAAGCAACGTCGTCACGCAGAGCAAACAAAGAGTAGGACTCACGCAGAGACGCAGAGATCGCCGAGGGAAGTTAAATGCAAATATCTCAAAGTGAAAAGTGAAACCACGAAACACACGAAAAATCAGTATCGCAAATTTGAGATGTGTGCTTGAACGGAAAACTGCATCGGTTACTAAAATTTTTCTTTTTTCGCTACTTTCGTGTATTTCGTGGTTCCTATTGTTTTCAGTTTGAGTAAACATCACTGCGGTCTCTGCGCGAGGAATTTTCGATTTCTGCTTTATTCGGTTAAACGGTTACGCCTTTTCCAACAAACCTGTGTGATTCCGCATGACCAGATGGCTATCGATTTTCTGCACCAAATCAAACGCAACACTTACAGCAATCAGCAAACCGGTTCCACCGTAAAAGCTGGCTACCATAAACGAAACACCGAGCGACCCGGAGATCAACATGGGGATAATTGCCACCAGCGCCAAGAAACCGGCACCGACGTAGGTAATTCGGGCCATTACTTTTTCCAAATAATCGGAGGTCCGTTTTCCAGGTCGATATCCGGGGATAAACGAACCATAATTTTTCAAGTTTTCTGAGACATCCTTGGGGTTAAACGTAATGGCCGTCCAGAAGAAGCAGAAGAAATAGATCATCACGACATACAAAATGACATAGAAATAGGAATTTCTGGTAAAAGCATCATTCGCCAAGCCAAAGAGCTTTCTCCAAAAACTGTCCGGTGCCCAGTTGATAGCAGCCATTTGTGTAAAAATGATCGTGGGTAACATCATCAAACTGCTGGCGAAAATGATCGGCATGACGCCCGCTTGATTGACTTTCAGCGGAAGATACTGCCGCGTCCCCCCCATCACACGCCTGCCGCGGATGTGCTTGGCACTTTGCATCGGAATGCGACGCTGTCCCAGCGTGATATAAACCACGCCCACGACGACCGCAATAAACATCGCGGCCAACAGCAGCAAATCTTCCACGCCCAGCTTAGTTCCACCACCGCCCAGTTCCAACGAAGTCTGCTGCAGCAGATCGTAACCAGCCGCAGGCATGGCTGCGATAATACCGGCCATAATCAGCAAACTGATACCATTGCCAATGCCGTATTCGTCGATCTGTTCACCAATCCACATCAGAAAGACGGTACCGGCAGTCATCGTAAGCACGGAAACCATCTTCCATGCAAATGGTAGGGTCCCGGTCGTCGGATCGAGATAGGCCGCGTCGACAAGATCGAACGGGATGATATAGGCCTGGACATACATCCAACTTTGCAACAAACAGATCAGCACGGTCGCATAGCGGGTATACTCGTTGATTTTTTTCTGACCAGCCTGGCCTTCTTTTTGCAATTTTTCCAGCGGCGGATAAACGCTTCCGAGAAGTTGGAAGATAATCGATGCGGAAATGTAGGGCATGATTCCCAGGCCGAAAATGGTGACCTGGTTTAGTTGGCTCGCGCTGAACACAGCCACCTGCTGAAGAATGTCAGCCATGCCACCCGACTGGCTGCTAAACGCATTCACCTTCTCCTGGTCAACAATCAGCAGCGGTATTTGGAAGCCGAGGCGATAGATGGCCAACAATCCGAGCGTCAGCAAAATTTTGCGGCGCAGTTCGGGAATCTGCCAGACAACTCGTAATTTTTCCCACATGACTCGATTCCATATAGAAGCAGTTAGCTATTAGCGGTTAGCTTTTAGCCGGAAAACAATACTCCGGGTAACGGCTAAAAGCTATAACCGCTAATAGTAGGCCGGAACGAGTTCTGCGAGTTCCGGCCTACAAATTCACTATTTCAACAAGCTGCTAAGCGTCCATAGCTATTTCTCTTGCCGTTGCTGTCGTTTTTTTTGCTCGACCGGTGTTTTACCAGGAAGAACGATGATTTCACCGCCCGCCTTTTCGATTTTTTCAGCCGCCGATTTGCTAAAACGGTGAGCCGATACGCTCAGTTTCTTCGTTAATTCGCCATCGCCCAGCACCTTGAGCAAGTCGAATTGGCCCTTGGCAAGGTTTTTGACAGCTAACGCTTCGAGTGTGACTTCTTCGCCAGCACTAAACGACTCGTCAATTTGGCCAATGTTCACGACGGCCACGCGCAAGGCCCAGCGATTGTTAAAACCCCGTTTCGGTATGCGGCGCACCAGTGGCATTGCCCCACCTTGGAACGTCGGGTGATTGGACGCCCCGGCGCGCGAGGCCTGGCCCTTATGCCCCCGACCGGACGTTTTGCCGTGGCCCGAGCCGGGTCCTCGGCCTATGCGGCGGCGCTTCTTGTTTTTTTTGATCCCGCGATGGACGTCGTTCAGGTTCATGACAGCGTGACTCCGCGTAAGCGTTCGACATCGACTCGGGGACGTAATTGTTTCAATGCTTCGATCGTTGCCTTGACCAGCGGGATCGGATTGTTGGAGCCAAAGCTTTTCGTGAGGATGTCGTGGATGCCGGCGGCTTCGCACACGGCACGCACTGCGGCTCCAGCGATTACGCCCGTACCAGGCCCTGCTGGGACAAGTACCACTTTGGCTGCTCCAAAACGACCAATAACCTGGTGCGGGATGGTCGAATCCTCCAGCGGTATCTCGACTAAACTCCGCATGCCCTCTTTCAGTGCTTTTTCCACGCTGGGCGGCACTTCGTTCGCTTTGCCATAGCCCCAACCCACTTTGCCATGGCCATCGCCGACCACGACCATCGCCGCAAAGCTAAAACGACGACCGCCTTTGACAACCGCGGAACAGCGCTTGATCTTCACGACCTTTTCCAGCAGCTCGCCACGCTGTTTTTCGCGTTTTTCTCTCGGCTTTTTTTCTCGCGTTCCCGTTGCCACGATAGGAGGTCTCCCGACTAAAAATTGTTTGTGTTGTTTTGCCGTGGATTGCGTTGCAATCCGGCTGCTTCAAAAACTCAGCCGGACTGCAACGCAGTCCACGGCACCCTGAATTAAAACTCCAAGCCGCCCTCACGAGCGGCATCCGCCAGAGCCGCTACACGGCCATGGTATTTACAATCACCCCGGTCAAAGCAAACTTGCTTGATGCCCGCCTTGGTTGCGCGCTCGGCTAGGGTTTTACCTACCAATTCGGCAGAATCTTTATTGCCACCGTATTTTAGCTTTTTGGCCAATTCCTTGTCGCCGGTAGAGGCGGCGATCAGCGTCTTGCCTTCGATGTCGTCGACAACTTGTGCCGAAATATGACGATGGCTGCGGCTGACGGTCAAACGGGGACGCTCGGCAGTGCCGCGAGTTCGCTTGCGTACGCGGAATCGTCTCCGCTTGCGCTGCCGGCCTATTGTTTTGCTGTGGTCCATAATATTTCGCTCTTCGGTCGGCCTTTTGTGGGTTGAAACCGAATCGTGGGTGTCCGTCCCACTTTGTCAAACAGACAGAGCGGACGGCGCTAACGGGGATGTTTACTAACTGGCCGTTTTACCTGCTTTGCGACGAACATGTTCGTTTTCGTATCGAATGCCTTTGCCTTTGTAGGGCTCCGGCTTGCGAACGGATCGCACTTCGGCTGCAAACTGGCCTACCTTTTGCTTGTCGGTGCCTCGGATGACCACATGGGTCTGGTCAGGGCAGGTTACCTCAAGGCCCGTGGGTATTTTTTTATGTATTTCGTTGGCAAAACCGACGCGGAGCTGCAAGGTGTCGCCATCGATTGCGCCCAGGTAACCGACGCCGTGAATTTCTAGTTTCTTCTCGTAACCTTGGGAAACACCAAGGACCATGTTCTGCACCAGCGCTCTGGTCAAACCATGAAGCGCTCGGCTTTCTCGATTATCTTGTTGTCGAGTGACGACCACCGACTTGCTTGAGTCATCGATGGTCACCTCGACCTCGGACCGGTGACTCCAAACGAGTTTCCCCAACTTGCCATCCACGGTGATCTCCCGCTGGGCGACGCTTACTTTGACGCCGTCGGGAATCTCGACCGGTTTTTTTCCAATTCGTGACATTTTGAGCTGTTAGCCTTTAGCGGTTAGCTGTTAGCTGTTAGCCAGAAACACTGCTGTCAACCAATCCTCTGGCTAACAGCTAAAGGCTAACAGCAAATAGCTTCTTTACCATAGTTCGCAAAGGACCTCGCCACCGAGATTCTTTTGCCTTGCTTCGCGGTCGCTGTAAACCCCGCGGCTTGTGCTAATGATTGAAATTCCAAGACCGTTAAGGATCGGTCGGAGCTTGGCGGACCGGCTGTAAACGCGATGGCCCGGCGTGCTCACACGCTTAATATGCCGGATGATGCGTTCACCATTCGGCCCGTATTTCAGGTCGATGCAAAGCTGCTTCCACGGCTTGCCTTCGATGTCTGCTTCGTGCCAATCCCAGATGTAGCCTTCCCGCTTCAGCACCTCGGCAACCCCGCGTTTTACTTTGGAGAGCGGCATATCGACCTCGGGCCGCTCAATGCGCACAGCATTGCGGATGCGAGTGAGCATATCGGCAATCGGATCTGTCATCATTGTGTTTTGGTCCCCTTATTTGGGAAGCTATCAGCGGTCAGCTTTCAGCCTAAGAATGTCGAATGGCTGATTGCTTTCTTCAGCCATTCTCTCATTATTTGTACTTTCGTCATTCGTGCTTTGTCATTTTCCCCGTTACTAACTTCCTCGTTACCAACTAGCCTTTTTAACGCCAGGAATCACCCCTTGGTCGGCCAAGTTCCGGAAACAAATACGGCAAATACCAAATTTTCGGTAAACGGCCCGAGGTCTGCCGCAAATACGACACCGCGACTCGCGTCGTGACGAAAACTTAGGCTCCTTCATCGCCTTTGCGATTTTCGATTTACTTGCCACTTGATTTACTTTTCCTTTGGGTTGGATTGTAACAGGCTGGGAGTTGGGGGGCGCGAGTTAAAATTGTTTTTCCTTCAACTCGCGCCTCGCGTCTCCCAACTCATAACTCCTATTGTCAGGCGGCAGCCTCGTCCGAGCGAAATGGCATGCCAAACCCTCTTAGCAGCTCCCGCGACTCGTCATCGGAATTGCTCGACGAGCAGATGGCAATGTTCATGCCCTGCACACGAGCGTATTTATCTGGATTCAACTCGGGAAACACCAATTGCTCGTTGAGACCCAAGCTATAGTTGCCATGGCCGTCAAACGATTTGGGGCTCAAGCCACGAAAGTCTCGTACCCGCGGCATGGCTAAGGAAATCAGGCGATCTAAAAACTCATACATCCGTACGCCACGCAGTGTGACCTTGCAACCAATCGCCATCCCTTCGCGAAGCCTAAAACCGGCAACCGATTTGCGCGCTTTGCAAATCATCGGCTTCTGCCCGGTGATTTCACCCAAGGCCGAGGCCGCTTCTTCCATATGTTTTTTGTCCGTGCTGGCACTGCCGACGCCCATGCTCACGACGATTTTTTCAAGTCGCGGCAGCGAGTGGTGGTTCTTCCGGCCAAACTCCTCGGAGAGTTTGGAGAGGATTTCCTTTTCGTATTTTTCTTTGAGACGGGCCGTCATGATTGCGGAATTCGGATTGCGGAATTCGGATTGGCCGTGTCGCAACGCGACACACGGCAACTAAACTTTTCTACTTCTCCAACGTGCTTCTCTCTATTTCGTCGCATAGGCAGGATGTGCTGGGGCAATTTCTCCTGCGCTGCTGCCACACTTTTTGCAAAATCGTTCCTTGGCACCCTCCTCAGTGTAACGGGTGCCCAATCGGGCTGACTTATTACACGACTGACAAACGAACATGAGATTGGAAAGCTGGATGGGCATTTCCTTGCTCAGACGTCCCCCTTGCGGGTGCTTCTGGCTACGACGCACATGCTTGTAAACGCGGTTGACGTTCTCCACCAAAGCCTTGCCTTTGCGGCGATCAATCGAGATCACGCGGCTTTGCGTCCCTCGGTCGGCACCGGCAATGACTTCCACGTTGTCTCCTGTGCGGATTAACATTACTTAAACTACCTCACTGGCAAGACTGACGATCTTCATGAACCGGCGCTGGCGAAGCTCGCGTGCCACCGCACCAAAAATACGGGTGCCGCGCGGATTGTTATCTTTGTCAATCAATACAATGGCATTGGAATCAAATCGCACGTAGCTGCCATCCGGCCTGCGCGTGGGCGATCTGGTCCGGACGATCACACCCCGTACCACCGTTTTCTTTTTGACTTCGCTGCCGGGAATAACGCTTTTCACGCTGCAGACAATCACATCACCAATCCGCGCAAACCGTCGGCGACTGCCGCCGAGCACCTTGATGCACATCACTTCCTTCGCGCCAGTATTATCGGCGACGGCAAGTCGGCTTTGCATCTGAATCATCGGTCTATCCTTACTTGCAGGGGCCTCATCACCGAGGCCTCATCACCGGTGTTTGCCGGTGTTTAATCCAAACTTGTTCAATCCTAAACTTGTGTCTCTTCTTTTGACTCTTTGGAGGCCGTTCGCAGGGCGGCCAAGTCAACCTGCTGGCTGCGGCTTACCACGCGGACCAAGTCCCAACGCTTGGTTTTCGACTTGGGCGGGCACTCGACAATTTCTACCGTATCACCTTCGTGCGACTCGTTCGTTTCGTCATGCACATGGCATATCGTACGACGGCGGATGAACTTGCCATACTTGGGATGCTTCACAAGCCGACCGATTTCGACCCGTCGTGACTTATCCATCTTGTCGCTAGTGACGACACCTACTAGTTGTTTTTTTGGCATGGTTTGACTTTCAGCCGTGCTGCAACGCAGCACACGGCTATCGGCTATCGACCTTGGTTCGTTCGGTTTGGATTGTTTTCACTCGGGCAATCAACCGTCGTTGACGCTTTAGCTCGCTGGGAGCGTCTAAACGATCGGTCTGAGCTTGGATGCGCAGGTGAAAAAACTTGTCGGCCGCTTCTTTGAGCGTGAGGCCTAATTGCTCATCGCTCATTTCGCGTAGTTCTTTAGTTTTATCCATGTCTAGCTCTTAGCTTCGGCCAAAGCCCGTGTGTTGCGTTGCAACACGGCTAGCCGACACCCCTCTTATGTTCGTTTCACCATCCGCACTCGCACGGGCATTTTATGTGCCAAACGGGCGAAGCAGATTTTGGCTGCCTCTTCCGAGACACCCGTCAACTCATACAAAACGGTGCCGGGTCTAACCGTCGCCGCCCAATAATCAGGTTCGCCTTTTCCTTTGCCCATTCGTGTTTCCAACGGAATGGAGGTAATCGACTTGTGTGGGAAGATACGGATGTAGAGCTTCCCTTCGCCTCGGATGTATTGCTGTGCGGCAATACGCCCGGCTTCGATCGTCGCGGCACTGATCCACCCACCTTCCATGGCCTGCAAACCGAATTCGCCGAAGACGACTCGATTGCCGCGGGTAGCGTTACCTCTTATACGACCTCTTTGGCTTTTTCTGTGCTTGACCCTCTTGGGCATCAGCGCCATCAGTTTCGTCCTCGTACATACCTTGGTTGATCCACACCTGGACACCAATATGCCCTTGGGCGGTCTTGGCTTCCACAAAACCGTAATCGATCTTCGCCCGCAAGGTGCTCAGCGGGATCGACCCGGAAATCTGTTTTTCACGACGGGCCATTTCGGCACCGCCCAAACGGCCAGCCATTTGGATTTTTATACCCTTCGCGCCGGCCTCCATCGTTTGCTCCATCGCACGTTTCATCGTGCGGCGGAAACCAGACCGCTTGACCAATTGCTCGGCCACGTCCTCGGCGACCAGTTGCGCCTGCAACTCGGGCCGTGAAATCTCCTCGATTTTAATGTTAATCCGTCGCCCCACCTGGGCTTGCAACTCGTCTTGCAGTTGCTCGACTTCCTGTCCTTTGCGGCCGATGATGATGCCTGGCCGGGCGGCAAACAGCACCACTTTGACTTCGTCGCGGGTGCGCTCGATCTCCACCTTGGGGATGCCGGCAAATTTGTATTTCTTATGCACATAGTCGCGGATCTTCTTGTCTTCGATCAGCAGATCAGCAAACTCTTTTTTGGAAGCATACCAGCGGCTTTTCCAGCCGAGCATGATGCCGGTGCGGAACCCGATTGGATTGACTTTTTGACCCATGATTAGCTATTAGCTATTAGCGGTTAGCGGTTAGCGGTTAGCAAGAGATGGACTTTCTGGCTAAATGCTAACTGCTAATAGCTAACTGCTCTCCCTACTCGATTGATACCTTGATGTGTGCAAACCGTTTTTTGATCACGTGGGCCATGCCTCGTGCACGAGGACGGACCCGCTTGAACATTGGCCCTCCATCGACCCGAGCATCGACCACCCGCAGGCCACCGATATTCGGTGCCCGTTGATCTTCCGCGTTTCCCAGCGCGCTCTTGAGCACCTTTTCCAGCATCCGCGCCCCACGTTGAGGCTGATACTGCAAAATAGCCAAGGCATCATCAACCCGCTTGCCGCGAATTAAATCGGCAATAGGCCTGACCTTGGTGGCGCTGATACGTGCGTGTCGGTGCGTGGCAGTGTAAGCCATAATTAAAGCTCTTAGCTGTTAGCGATTAGCTGTTAGCCAGATATCCGTTAGCAAACAATTTTGCTAATTGCTAACCGCTAAAAGCTAATAGCTCCTTTATCTACTTCCCTTACCGCCATGCCCACGGAAATTGCGGGTTGGCGAAAACTCTCCCAACTTGTGGCCCACCATATCCTCGGTGACGAATACTTTCAGGTGTGCCTTGCCGTTGTGAACCATGAACGTATGCCCAACAAACTCGGGCACAATCGTGCATGCCCTGGCCCAAGTAGTAATCGGGGCCTTGAGTCCCGATTCATTTTGCCTCTCGACCTTCAGATACAACTTCGGGTCGATGTAAGGCCCTTTTTTTAGTGATCGTCCCATTTTTAAGCGGTCAGCGGTTAGCGGTTAGCGGTTAGCCAGAATCTGTTTTCAAAAATCTGGCTAACGGCTAAAAGCTAACTGCTAAAAGCCTTCCTCCTATTTCACTTTCAACTGACCATAACGTTTGCTTCGCCTTCGGCGAACGATTGCTTTGTTCGATGCTTTGCGTCGCTTGCGCGTTGCGCCCCCTTTGGCACTTTTGCCCTCGGGGCTAACCGGGTGTCGGCCCCCCTTGGTGCGACCTTCGCCACCACCGTGGGGATGATCGACCGGGTTCATGGCGGTGCCGCGAACATGTGGGCGACGTCCCTTCCAACGATTTCGACCCGCCTTGCCAATCACAATGCCCATGTGATCGGAATTGCCAGTCGAGCCGACCGTCGCACGACAGGCCGAAGGGATACGCCGAATTTCGCCACTAGGCAGCGAAATCTGTGCCCAATCAGCCTCGCGGGCCATCAGCGTCGCACTGGTGCCCGCACTGCGGCACAGCACGCCTCCACGACCTGCTTGTAATTCAATATTGTGAATCGTCGTGCCAAGCGGCATCTTGCTGAGCGGCAGGCAATTGCCCACGTTGGCTGGCGCGTCGGGGCCACTCATCACCTGATCGCCTGCCTTCAATCCATTCGGGGCGACAATATATCGCTTTTCACCGTCGGCATAGTGCAATAACGCAATACGAGCCGAACGGTTGGGATCGTACTGAATCGAATCGACTTTGGCCGGAACCCCATCTTTGTTCCGACGAAAATCAATCAACCGATAGCGCCGCTTATGCCCACCGCCCCGATGCCGCGACGTGATCTTACCCTGATTGTTGCGACCGCCCGTTTTGTTGATCGGGCGCAACAAGCTTTTCTCCGGCTTGGCACCCGGCGTAAGCTCAGCAAAATCGCTCACCGTGGCACCGCGTCGGCCCGGAGTCGTCGGTTTGTATTTTCGTATACCCATTTTAAGCTCTTAGCTTTTAGCAATTAGCTTTTAGCCAGAAACACTGCTGTCAACCAACCGTCTGGCTAACCGCTAATAGCTAACAGCTAATCGCTCATCTAAAAGAAATCGATCCGATGCTCGCTGTCGAGCGTGACAATCGCTTTCTTCCAGTCCTTGGTGTAACCAAATCGCATTTTCGTCTTTCGCGGCTTGCCCTTGCGGTGCTGTGTATTCACCTTGAGGACCTTCACCTCGAACAACTCTTCCACCGCTCGGCGAACGTCCGCCTTGGTTGCTAGTCCGTTGACCTCAAAGGCGTAGGCGTTGCAGCGGCTTGCACGGTGCATTCCCTTTTCCGTCACCAGTGGCTTCACAATGACCTGGTGCGGCTCTAGGGTAATGCTCGTTGTTTGTGGTATATGTCTTGGCATGATTTTTTAGGTTAACCAGCCGTGCTGCAACGCAGCACACGGCTATCAGCTATCGGTTGTGGACTTTGTTGCCCGCCCTTTCAGCACATCGAGCGCTTCGGTCGTGACGAGCAGCCTGTTGGCCGACAGCACGTTAAGGGCATTGAGCTCAGCCGCCGGCGAAACAGCGACCCGCTGGATATTCCGAGCACTCTTGTAAACATTCGGGTTGTAGGCGGCCGTCGCAACCAAGAGCGACTCGCCACTGCAACCCAAGGTATTCAGGATACCTGCCATATCGCGTGTTTTGGGTTCGTCAAATTCCAACTTATCAATGACCACCAATTCATCGTCTCGCACCTTCGCCGCCACCGCCATCCGCGCGGCCAATTGCAGCGCCTTGCGAGGCAGTGAATAGGAGTAGTCCCGATTGCGAATGGCATGGATATGCCCACCAGCTCGCCGGTTGCCCGCACGCCGCGAGCCAGCCCGGGCGTTGCCTGTGCCTTTTTGTCGATACAGTTTTTTTGTCGTGCCTGCCACTTCGGCCCGCGTCTTGGTTTTGTGCGAACCTTGCCGCTGGTTGGCTTGATACATCACCACCGCATCGTGCAGCAACTGCTTGTTGATGCGCGGAGCCAGATCGGCTGGCTCGATGGTATAGGTGCCAACCTTTTTACCTTTGGCGTCGTGTACGGTTAGTTTCGGCATGATGGTTAACGGCCAGCCGTGTTGCAACGCAACACACGGCGCGCGCTCTATAATTTGTTCGTTTGTTTCACCACAACATATCCACCATTAGGCCCGGGAATCGCGCCGCGGATAAGCATCAAGTTTTTCTCGGAGTCGACCCGAATCAGTTTCTGATTGCGAACGGTCGAACGCTTGGCGCCATACTGGCCCGCCATCCGGATGCCCTTGAACAGGCGAGAAGGATAAGCACTACAGCCGGTGCTTCCCGCGTGGCGATGGCACTTTTTCACGCCATGCGAAGCTCGTTGGCCAGAAAAATTATGCCGCTTCATCACCCCCGCAAAGCCGCGACCCTTGCTCGTGGCCACCACGTCAACAGACTCGATCCCGTCGAACGCATCGACCTTCACCTGCGATCCAACCTCCAGATCGCCGGCCGAACCACGGATTTCACGGACAAAACGCTTCGGTTCGCAACCCGCCTTAGCCGAAGGCTCCAGGCCATTGGCAGCACGCTTCTTCGACCGCTTGCTGTCGAGCTTGGCAACCTGACCCCGTTGGGAACGGCTGGCCAACCGGCGGGGCTTGTCAAGATAGCCCAACTGCACGGCCTCGTAGCCATCGCGTTCTTCCGAGCGAACCTGCAGCACATCGCAGGGGCCTGCCTCGACAACCGTGACCGGCACCACCCGCCCCGATTCGTCGTAGACCTGCGTCATCCCAACCTTTCGGCCGAGAATCCCTGCAATCTTTTTATCGTCTGCCATCGCTCTTTTTTCCAAGTAGGAGTCCGTTTATTGCCGCGGGAGACACTCGCCGAGGCAAGGCTTACCCACGCAACTTCCGTTGCATATAAAATTACTGTTGGCCAAAAATGTTGTTGTAAATTATTTTCCCGTGTGTTGCGTTGCAACACGGCTGCTCCGTAATCGCTTTATCCGGCGGTTGCTTTGATTTTGATGTCTACACCCGCAGGCAAATTGAGCTTGTTCAGTGATTCAATCGTCTTGGCCGTGGCCTGGACGATGTCGATCAGCCGCTTGTGGGTGCGAATCTCGAACTGCGTCCGAGCCTTCTTATTAACGTGTGGCCCAGATAGCACCGTGTATCGCTCGATGCGAGTTGGCAACGGAATCGGGCCATGCACAACCGAGTTGGTCCGCTTGGCCGTATCGACAATCTCGGCAGCACTCTGATCCAGAACCGAGTGGTCGTAGGCTTCCATCCGAATTCGAATGACTTCCTGGTTTGCTGCCACGTTTCACTCTCCTTCAGCCGAACTTCCGCATCGACCAAACTTACTGGAACCAAAGTTTCAAAGATCCTACGCACGCCACCCTCGACCAGTGGCGAACCGCGGATTCTACGACAAGACACGTAAAGTGTCAACGGCCCGAATCGACTGTTTGTTGGTTTTTGATTATTTGTAAGTTTCATACCAATCTGGCGGAGCAAATGCCCAATCTGGCGGAGCAAATACGAGTGCTGAAGCAAGCCGTGGGAGTCCGTCCTGGCGGACGGCGCTAACGCGGGTCGCATCGGTTAGCGTCGTCCGCCAGGACGGACTCTCACGCAAACCGCTTGACACCATCCATGTGTATTACTACAGTAATACACATGGATGAAAAACCTGTGTTTTTCGAGATTAATCCCAACTCCGGCGTGCCCATCTACCGGCAGCTCATCGACCAAGTCTGCGCGATGATTGCCGGCGGACGACTGCGGCCGGGCGACATGCTGCCCAGCGTTCGGCAGGTTGCCCAGGCGGCGGCGGTCAATCCGATGACCGTCAGCAAAGCCTATTCTCGGCTCGAATCTGAGGGCGTTGTCCAGCGAATCCGCGGTCAAGGGATGCGGGTCGTGAAACCTGTCACCAGCATCCCGCTCCGGCAGCGTCGCGAACAGTTTCGCCAGCTTGCCCAATCGGCCATGACCCGAGGCCACCAGCTCGGACTGTCCGAGTCGCAAATCCGCGAAGTCCTCGACGCATTGCTTCATAAACCTCAGGAGGAGCAGCCCCAATGACTCGGTCAAGTTGGCGCCGTCGGCAACGACGGACCCCCACGCACATGTCCCCACAATTCAAACAACAAGGATAAGCCGGAGCTTGTTCCGGCCTACAAAAACTACAAAAACCACTCCCCCACAAGCAATCCCATGATCCAAATCAAACAACTCGAAAAGAATTTCGGCGGCAAACGGGTACTCCGAGGCGTCGATCTGCAAGTCCCCGCCGGAATGGTCCTCGGCCTCTTGGGCCAAAACGGCAGCGGCAAGACGACGCTCATCAAATGTGCCCTCGGCCTGCTCCGGCTCACCGGCGGCACGGCCACCGTGTTGGGCGACGATGCCTGGCACCTGTCGGCCGAGTCGAAAGCCCGGCTTGGCTACGTGCCGCAGGAGGTGGTCAGCTACCCTTGGATGCGGGTGCGGCAGGTGATTGCCTACACGGCCGCGTTTTACCCCACATGGAACCAGCCGCTGGTCGACGACCTCTGCCGCCGCTGGCATTTGCCGCTGGAAGACCGCGTCGGCCCGCTCTCGGTCGGCCAACTACAAACGCTCGGCATCGTACTCGCCCTGGGCCACGAGCCGGAATTGCTGGTGCTCGACGAGCCGGTCGCCGCGCTCGACCCGGCCGCCCGCCGTCAATTCCTCAAGATACTACTCGATATTATCGACAATGTTGAAAATACCAAAGGGCCAGACCGAACCATCCTGTTCAGCACCCATATCACCAGCGACCTGGAGCGAATCGCCAGCCGCGTAGCCATCCTGCGAAACGGCCAAATCGGCTTCCATGGCGAGCTGGGCGATTTGAAAGACCGTGTCAAACGCCTACGAATCACCGCCCCGACCGACTTGCCCGCCAGTTTTTCGATTGCCGGGGCGCTACGCACCGAAGTCGACGGCCCGGTGGCGACCGTCTCGGTCAACAATTTCGGCGATGGACTGGTCGACGAACTACGCAAAACATGGAACGCCGAGGTCACGGTCATTGACCTCAACCTGGAAGAGATATTCATCGAAATGCACGGGGAATGAGGAGGCATCGCTAAGCCGCAAGCGGCCGCTTGCGGCTTAGCACACATATCCAATCAACCAGCCGTGTTGCAACGCAACACACGGCGCGACTGCGACAAAAGGAAACACCCCATGTGGCAACAAATAAAACAAGTCGGCATGGCCTACTGGACCCGCCCCGCGTTCTGGTTGCTGAGCGGAATAGCTGTGCTGTTCGGAATTCCCCTGCTGTGGGTGGCAATGGTAGCTCCAAGGCATAATCCGGACACATTTTCCCACGCTATATTCATGCCTGTCGTAGCATTGACGGTACTTTTCGCGGCACAATCCAAACTGCAATTCGCCCACTGCCGCTCACGGCTGACGCCCGGTTTTGCTGCTCCGCATCTGTTCTGGACTGTGGCGGGCATACTGCTGGCCGCGATTGGCTTTCCGCTACTGTTGGCCCATTCGTCCGTCACCCATCCACTTCCCATGCTCTGCTGGACCGGTTGCGTTGTCGCATCGTTTGTTTGGGCAATCCATTCCAACTCACCGACAGCGGGCATCATCGCCCTGGCAATGCTTGGCAGCCTTGTATCGAAAACGGTATACAGCTTTTGGGGATTTCCCGCGCCGAAGGTCACGGATAGCGCTCCCATTCATCTGTGGCCGCTGCTGGCCATCGCGTGGGGGACAATCATCGCCTGGCTCATCCGGCTTACCAACCAGCACGAAGAGATGGATGAATACGAATTCCAAATCCGCTTCTCGAATTGGGATCGAAGCCCACGCGCTGCCCGACTCGAAGGCCGCAATTTCCGGCTTGTTGAACGCAGCGGGCTATGGAGGATCTCGCGCTGGTTTGTCGACTGGTGGCACGACCGAATTGCAATTCGCACCAAGCGCGGCACCGCAACCCGTGAGTTTCTCTCGCAGTACGGATTCCTCGCCACGCCCGGTTATACACGCGCCGCATGGATGGCCATTTTTCTGTTTGCCATGGGAATGATCATGGGCGCTTTTACGCAGCCGCGGGCGAACTACGGAGCGATGATTATGGTCGCAAGTTTTTCATTTTTCTTCCCACCTCTTATGAACCACACATACCTTGTTCAGCGCTGGCCACGGTTAAGCTCCGAGATGCTCATGCCGCACACGCGCGAGCAGTGGATCGACGGTCTGCTACGGGCACTCCAGCGCATGACCGCTCTCGGTGCGGCGGCAATGCAACTGATACTGGTGCTGATGTGCATGATATGGTTCCCCAAGCAGGTAACCTTCGGTGCGGTAATCGGCTTTCTGCTACTGGTGTCTTGCATCGTGTATCTGGGCACGGCCACCACGATATGGGTAACCAGCCACAGTCGCGGTTTATCGGGAAATTTTCTCTGCTCCGTGCTGATCTTGCCGCAGGCGGGTACCTGTGTTCTGTGGCTTTGGTTACGCGAAAGTAGTGGCGAGTGGATCGTGGTTCTGTTAGCAATGCCGATTGCCTTGGCCGGTTGGCTGATGATGGGCCGCGCCCGACAGCGGTGGCTGGAAGTCGAATTGGGCCGATAGCCGATAGCTCGTGACGGACAGCAAAAACGCAATTTGTGATCGCTGTGTGGATAACTCAAATGGTAAAGGGAAAACCATGAATCATTCGAATTACACGAAAAGAAATAGCATTGCTAGCGAATCACGTGGATGTCAATGATTGTCATCCTCCCGATTCATTCACGCCAATTCGCGTGATTCGCGGGCCATGATTTTTGTGGTTTTCGTGTTTTTTGCGGCTATCTTTCTTTGGTTGCGGCGTTGTCGCGCTGGGCTCTTCGTGGTTGGTTCCGTTTACTATTTGAGATTGAACCATCAGGCATTTCGCCTCAGCGACGGGCAAGTCGCCAGTTCGGAAAGCCGAAAAAACAGGCGAATAGCAGCAGGAAAACACTCGTTGGCTCGGGAACCGCTTGCGAAGACGCAAGCGACGGCACGCCGCTGCCGAATTGGCGCTGCCAGGCGAGGAAGTCGGCTCCGTCCGAGTCGCCGTCGTTGTCGGCACTGCCGGTGGCGATCGTGGCATCGTCGGTTGTGCCGAAGTTTGCCTGCCAGATGGCCAAGTCGTCCCCGTCGATGTCGCCATCGAGCTGAAAATCGGCCGTGCCGGCCAGTTCGGCGCCTTGCACGACAAATCGCATCTGCGATGCCAATCCTTCTCGCCATATGTATGGGCCGGGGGGCTGCGGCTGGCTCCAGAAGATGTAGGATGTGATTGTCGTGGGATCGATATCAGTCTGTACGTCTGGGTTAATCGAATTGGGGATCGCACCCTTCCCCAAGGCGCCAAAGTCTCCCGAGCCGAAAATCAGCGCATAGCTGCCCTCAGTCAAAGTGGCTTGAAAGGGCACAAGAATTTCGTTGCTGGAAAGAGGTGGCATGAAGGTGGACGTGCCCAGCGTAACATCAGTCGAGAAGGGTTCACCACGCGGGAAATCGTTGACTGAATCTAACGCGACAATCACGGCGAAGATGTCGTGATTAGCCCCTTGTTCGGTGCCTAGCAGATGCCCACCTATTTCGGTCACAACCATCGAGAAATCGATCTCGAATCTCCAGCCAACGAACTGAGTTGCACTAATACTCTGTCCACCGCCAATTCCCGTTGGGCCCATGGCGGCCGATTCCAACTGGATCGTAGCGGCAGCGGCTTGCGATGCAAAAATCACACGAACCGCCATCAGCGAGGCAATCGCAGCCCCGCGCGTGACCGACAGCAAACCCTCCATGGCCTTCTCCTACAAATCGAGCGAGATTTTCTCTTGCTGGGCGGCTAGTCGCAGCTTGTTGAGTGCCCGGACTTCGATCTGCCGGATGCGCTCTTTTGTCACACCTAATTGTGCGCCCACTTCCTTCAGCGTCTGCGGCTCGCAGTTATGGTCGAGCCCGAATCGTCCGATGATGATCTTCTGTTCACGATCGTCAAGCCGCTTGAGAATTCGCGATATCTTGGAGATTCGATCTTGCTGGGCGCTTTCTTCCAGCATCGGATTGGCACGGCTCTCCTGCGTGACGGCAAATAGCTCGTCTTGGCTGGTGCGGAAACGATCTCGCTGGCGGTACTCGCCGGGAATGGTGCGGGCAAAGTTTTTCATGATCGCCCAACTGGCGTAGGTGCTAAATTTGTTGCCTCGGCCATAGTCGAACTTCTCGATCGCTCGCAGCAGCGACACATTGCCATCACTGACCAACTCGAAAAAGTTCTGGTCCGGCGTGACATGCCGCTTGGCAATCGAAACGACCAAACGAAGATTCGCCTGGGAAAGCTGGTTCTTAAGCTCCACGATTCGTTCGTTCAGCAACTCGATCTCGTCCAAGAGTATCGCCTTGGGCTGCTCTGGGTCGAGTTGGCTGCGCAGCTTAGTCGCCTTGTACTTCAGGTAGTTGTACATGCGAAACAGGTGCTGTTCCTGCTCGCGATCCAACAGGGGAACCTCGTAAAGACTTGCCAAATAGGGCGGCAGGCCCGAGGGGCGACGTGACTTGCGAGTTAAGGTGTCGCTCTCTGGCATCGGCCCTAGGCAGGCCTTATCAGCCCCCCTGCGGGAAAAACGAGCGTTGTTGATATACTCCAGTGGAAACGCCATAACCCGCTCCGCACGCAAGTCGTTGATCACCCGATAGATGGTCGTCTTGGTACGCATGTAATCGTGGCAAAGACGATCGACCGACATACCTCGTCGATACGCCCGAAAGATATTGGTCCTTTGCTCTTCGGTCAAAGGGATCGCTCCGGTGGGAAAGATCGCCGTACTCGGATACGTTTGGTCATGCAGGCGCAGAGCAGCACGAATCGTTTCCGCGCTGCGGCCCGTACGCTGCGCCAACCGCCGAACAATCTCCATCTGGCCATCGCCATCGCAGGCCATTTGCTTAGCACCCTCGACAAACTCCCGGCGTTGCTTGCTGCTGAGTTGGCTAAAACGCGATCCGCGCTCGACCCGGTCGGCATTGTTTTTCACAAATCGGTCGACACTACTACGCAAAAAGCCGACTCGCTTGCGACCGTCGAACACCAACCGTCGGCTAACCAACCCTAACGCCCGCCACCGCGAAATAGTTTTTGTCGACACGTTAAACCGCTCGGCCAATTCGCTTACGGTAAATACTTGCTCGCCCATCGAATCGGCGCGCAACTCAGCCAAATCCGACAAGTCCTCGACGAACAAACGCAGATCGTGCCGCAAACTGGCACCCGCGATCGGCCGCCGTTCGGCACGATTTAGATCGGACAAACCCAACTCAACCAGATCAGTCGTTTCGGTGATCCGATGAACAACTTCGCCGATAGGATATTTGTCGTGTAAACGGATGCTAGCAAGAAAACACTCAGCCGCATCGATTTGGGCCATCATCGACTCGCGCGTGCCACTATTCTGCTGGTAGTCGCGTAGCCGCTGGACTAACGGGCATCGATAATCGTCATGCATGTTCCACCTCTTTCTCTTTCTCTCGAATTTCCTCACTCGAAGAGTCCGCGTGGTGTTCGCGTGAGCCGACGGCGCTAGCCGCGGATACCTTGGGGTCCGCGCAAACCGTACGAAACCCGCGGCTAGCGCCGTGCGGCTCACTTCGCCAGAAATCATTCCTGCCTTGACTCCCTGCGAGTGCTTGCTACACCTGCAAGCGGACTGTTGGTTGTACGCATATTAGTGGCTTTGGGTCGAGAGAAAGTTCACGGTTTTCGTGTGAAATGGCTCACAATCGTTTCACTGAAATCACCATAACCCATTGTGGTATAACATGTTAGATCGATTATTGAGCCTTCGGGCGATTCTCCATTCTACGGGTAATTTATTGCCAGGGAAGAGCCATCCTCTCCCGTGCGACTCCGGAAGGGATTACCCATTTCCGCTTAATTGTCCAACCCTATCAAGTCGATGACGCCGGTAGATGACGAAAACATTGGGAGAAAAGGCCTTGAAATTGCGACTCGAATGAAAGCCCCCGGCTTTGCCGTGGGGTTGCGGAACAATCCATATTTCTACCAAACAGAGCATTTTTCCGAAGGCAACATTCTCCCGAGGGCGATCCCCCGGCAAAGCCGGGGGCTGAAATTGTCATGGGACTTGAAAGGGTTATGGATATGAAACAGCCGTTTGTTCTTTGGATTCTGGGTCTGGCGATCATGGCGACCGCCAGCGCGACGACTGCCGAGGAGCAGCCTACCTATCTCTTGCAATCCAAACTTCGTGCGGGCGACAGCGCCATCGTTGAAGCTAGCTTGGAAGTTGGCGGCGAAATGCTTGTCAACGAAAACAACTATGAGGAAAATAACTCTGGGGAAAACAAAGCCGCGGAAGGCAACCAGGCCCAGAAAAAACTGCCGCTTAGCGTTGTCGCCAAGTTTCGCTATGACCAGCGTCTTCTCACTTGGTCGGCCGATAGCAAAGAAGTAGCCCGATCGCTCCGTTATTACGACCTTGCCACAGCAACCATCAAAGTCGATGAAGGGGGCATGGAGCGCATACTGCCTGAAGACCAACGACTGGTTCTGGCCGAAGTGCGCAATTCCCGCTCGACCCTCAACGGTTTGTCGGCGCCAATGACACGCGATGGGCTCGACTTGATCCAAATTGTCGGCAATACACTGGCGATCGACCGACTGCTGCCTGGCAATGAGCAAGCCGAAGGTGACAGTTGGCAACATGACCAAGAAACTCTCGGTGCGCTATTGGGCATGGACCATGTGGCCGTCTGCGAAGTGACCAGCGTCGTAACTGGCGAAGAAAACAAGCAAGTGCAGATCCGTCTGGCAGGCACGGTTCATGGGACGATCGATGGCACGGCGACCGAAATCGAGCTGCGCGGTGCCTATTTGTTTCACCTCCAGCGGAAGCGCATCACCAAGTTTAATCTGGCGATCAAAGAACATCGCACGACGGGCGAAGTAGCGCCCGGCCTGGATGTCGTGGCAAAATTAAAACTAACCGTCACTCCCACCGAGTCTTCCTCGCACATCGACGAAAAGGCGATTGCCCAGGCTGAAAAACTCGCGGGTCCCATCAGCCACGAACTTCGGTACGAATCGCCTGCGCGTGGCGTGCGTTTCCGCTACGACGATGCTTGGTACGTGACCGCCGAGATGCGCGATCTGTTATCGCTCCGCCGTCTGCAAGCGGGATCGCTCGTCGCTCATTGCAATGTGACCACGCTGCCCGCGCGATCGGAAGGCCGCGAGACTTCGCTGGAACAGTTCGAGCGCGATGTCCGCGAGTCGCTCGGCGATCACCTGGATGAGGTTGCCGCGGCAACCAAGTGGACGACCGAGGCAGGTCATGATTGCCTGGGGATCATCGCCAACGGGAAAATCAAGGATGTGCCCGTGCAATGGCGCTATTATCTGATCGCGTCGGCTGGCATGACGCGGGTTTCGCTGGCGGTGACGGTCGAGCGCTCGCAGGTCGAGCAGTTTGAAAATGCGGATCGTCAGATTGTCGATTCGCTGGAACTGATCGAGGTGCACGCGGACCCCGTTGCGGATCACGTTGCGGAAAACCATGTCGCGGATAAAAAAACCGCATCAAAGCCTACGCTGGCAACGCCGAAATAGTCACGGCAAGAAAATCCGTTTTGCCGTTGGCGGCGTCTGACGGTAGACTGATGGGAACCGATCTGTGCGTTGGGGCGCATTTTGTGATTCCAAGATACCTTTACCAATGCCTACTTCCATGGCACATTTATTTTGCATCACGCGCCAAAGCCCAGGGGTTGCAACCCCTAGGCTTTGGCGGTCGATTGTCATTTGGCAGCTTGTCCTCTGGCTATCCACAGCTACGGCAATGGCGACACTCGGTGAGCCGTTTGGCTCCGAGACCTTGCAGAAATTATACAAGAAGCGGCAGCTTTGGAATCCGCGGAATTATGCTCGGCTGCGACCTATCTTTGCCGAACGGTTCCGACAGGCACATCAAGAGCAAATCTCCAAGTCGCTCAGTCCTGCGGTGCAATCATGGTTAGAAAAGCATGAGGAATTTACGGAAGAGTTTTTCACGGCCATCGACCCACAGCACGACAACATCGACAACGTCTTGCATCTGCTAGACAAACTCTGCACGCAATTTCCCGACAAGGTGGCAACCAATCCCAATCTGGCTATCGCGGTTGCCGTGACTTGGGACAATCCGCAGCGAGGCGTTTACCATTACGAACATCATCAACGACGGGCCAAGGCGGCCATGCCAGACGCGCAGGTGGGGGCCATCGGAAACTTTCGCCATTTGGCCGGTAGCAATAGTGGCCAATACTTGCCTTGGGAGTTTCTTCTTTACGCGGTCAACCATACTACGCCCTTGGACGAACGGGATTGGGCAATAGCAAACTACGCTCAGCGAACAGCCAACTTTGGCAAGTGTTATCACGATGTGCCTTACGACAACTTGATGTTAAAAAGCCAGTCGCAAATAGCCAACCTGAACGGACATGCGTACACGCTGCCCAGCTTGCGACAGTATGGCGGCGTGTGTGCCCATCAGGCCGATTTTGCCAGTCGAGTGGGCAAAAGCCTGGGCATTCCAGCTAACTACGTACGCGGCGAGAATGTCTACAACGACTGGCATGCCTGGGTCTGCTGGGTCGAACTCACGGCCCCGCCAACCGCCAAGCAGATTCAATTCCAACTCAAATCGCACGGCCGTTATCGGGGCGATAAATACTATGTTGGCGAGTTACGTCATCCGCAGACGGGCAAGAAAATTACCGACCGGCAGATGGAATTGGATTTGCACACTGTGGGGCTCGACTATCGGGCCAAGCGGCAAGCCGCGTTGGTGATGGCCGCCTTTCCGGAACTGTGCAAATCGGAGCAGCTTTCGGTTCGCGAACAATTGCACTATCTGAGCCGCGTGACAAAACTTTGCCCCGGCAACACCCATGTATGGCAAGCCATGGCAAAGCTGTGCCGCGATGGAAATGTCGAACGGGCGGATGCAAAGGTGATGCGACGGGCACTCGATCAACTGTTCGATACGTTTCGCAACGTGCCCGACTTTACATGGACCGTGTTCGATGATCTGGTGCAGTATGAAACTGAAGCCAAGCGACGACTTGCGTTGTATGAGCAATTGATCGGTCTGTATGTCGAGGCCGATCGGCCCGATTTGGCATCGCTGGCCCGGCTGCGGCAGACCGAGCTTTTTCTGGAATTGGACCGGCCCATCGACGCGGCAAAAGCGCTGGGCAGAACAATCATGGCCTTTGCCGCCGATGGCCGTTATGCGCCCAAGATGCTCAAGAGGATGGTCGCCATTTGCGTACCTCTCGAAGGGGGCAGCCAGTTTCTCGACGGCTTCTGGCCCGGTTATCTCTCGGCCATTCCTGAACGCCGCAACAGTACGTTAAGCAAGTACTTTGTCCGCATGCACAAGCAAGCCATCGATTGGTACCAGCGACGCAATCATCCAGACGCCGTGCGACAAATCGAGCTGCGATTGGATCAGGTGGTGCAGTCATCCGGCCCACCGATAGGAGCAACTCCTCGCTAGCGATGCTGGCATTGGAGACCAAGCTTTGTGGGCCAGAACAAGAAGCGACAGCGACGCAGTTCCGGCACCTCATTTCTCGAAATAAGCCGCATCGCAACGCGACGCATGGTTGCTGTATTAGGCTATGCCGGAACAGCGCTACCGCTCGTTCCGGCCTACAAAGCTGGCATCTATTCGAGCAGCGTTGCTGTCCCGAAGCCGGTTTGCTACGCTCCCGCGGCTATGGACATTCTCATCTGCGCCGATTCGGCCTATCTCAAGGGGTTGGTTGTCACGATCGAAAGCCTGCTGGCAAATGCGGCAGAGCCTTGCCGGCTGCATTTGGCTTTGGATCGCTTCGACGACCGCACTTGCGAACTGCTCCGGCAACATTGGGCCGGCCATCGGTCACTTGCCAAGCTGCGCATCGGCAGCTTGGATCATGTGCCGGCAGCCTATCAGGGAAACTGCCACTTCTCGCGCGCCGCCTACGGCAAGGTGAGCCTTGGGCCGATTGCAGAACATGTCGAAAACAACCTGCTGGTCCTCGATCCCGATACGATTGTTCATTGCGACGTCACACGGCTAGCTGATATCGATTTGGGAGATCATCTGATGGGCGTCGTGTACGAGCAACCACAAACATTCAATTCGGGCGTAGTGCTAGTGAATCTCGCCCGTTGGCAAGAGCAAGGTGTGGAAGCCGCCTTGCTTGCTTCTTGGGCCGACAACCCCAATGTAAAAAACGCGGAGCAAGATTTGTTGAACCGCGAGATACGGCCCGAGTGGCTCATGCGTCTGGACGCCAGTTGGAATATCTTTTCGCACGCGTGGCAACCAGGCATGAGAGGCATCATCCACTGCGTCGGCGGCCGCAAACCGTGGCATGGCGACTATGGCAAAAACCCCGAAGTGCAACGCTTGTTCTTCGAGCACCTCGACCGCACATTTCTGGCGAGCCAGCGCGAATGGGCAGTGGTGGGTTCGCTCAAACGGCGAATCAACAAATGGCGCATCCGCCGTGAGCAGGCGGCGTAGATTACTCAAAGAAAAAAGAAGACGAACCACAGAGAACACGGAGAAAGCAGCCCTAATTATCCATCGAAGAAAAGACAGAAATTGTCGTTATTCTATGGGAAAGAAACTCTGTAATACAAACCCGTAAAAGCTTGCTTTCTTGACACACTTTTTGATAGCCACAAAAAACACTAAAATCACAAAAAAGCTGGAAAGAAAGTATATTTTTTGCCACGGACTAAACACGAACTTACACGGATTGATCAAAAAGGAGGATGTATGTTTCTTTCCCTTTTGATCTGTGTTTGTTTAGGCGCGAGTTTGGAGGCGCTAGGCGCTAGTTAAAAAACAACTCGCGCCTAGCGCCTCCAAACTCGCGCCTCTAAAGTTTCATCCGTGTTCTATCCGTGGCTAGTTCTTTCTTTTCGTGCCTTATTGCGTTTTTTGTGGCTATTCCCCTTTGGTTGCGGCCAGCGGCTGCGCTAGGTTCTCCGTGCTCTCTGTGGTGAAATTCCTTACCCACCTTCGAAAGGCTCGGTTCCTTCGACTTTGGGAATGACGACAATGCCTTTTTCTGTGATCGCAAACCCGCGCCGGCGGTCGGCTTCTACATCAACACCGATTTCTATGCCCTCAGGCACGACAACGTTTTTGTCGATGATCGCCCGACGGACGATGGCTCCTTTTCCAATGATGACCCCTTCAAACAAAATCGAATCGGTCACTTCGGCATAGTCTTCGATGCGAGCCTTGGGGCCTACGATGCTGCCGGTGACCCGACCGCCCGAAACAATCGCACCGGCAGCGACGATACTATCATGCGCTTCGCCGCGGCGGCCCGTCTCTTCATTGAACACGAACTTCGGCGGCGGCAAGTTTTGTTGGTGTGTTCGCACCGGCCAATGATAGTCGTATAAATTCAAAAGTGGCTCAACGCACGTGAGTTCGATGTTGGCTTCGTAATAGGCGTCGAGCGTGCCAACATCTCGCCAGTAGGCGTCTTCCTTGCTGTTCTCATCGCAAAACGGAAAAGCCATCACCCGATGGGTGTCGATGATGGAGGGAATCATGTTTCGGCCGAAGTCATGTGCGCTATCCTTCAATATGGCATCGTCGCACAACTGATCGAACAGAAACGGAGCGCTGAACACATAGATACCCATTGACGCCATCGCGTGCTGGTCATCGCCAGGAATTGACTTCGGCTCGGCAGGTTTTTCCTCGAAACCGATAATCCGCTGCGACGCATCCGTCTGCATCACGCCAAAATGCTGGGCCTCATCCAGGCTAACCCGCAACGCAGCAATGGTCAGATCAGCATTTCGCTCGATGTGCGAGGCAACCATCTTGCTGTAGTCCATTTTGTAGATATGATCACCGGCCAAGATGACAACATATTTAGGTCGCTCTTTTTCGAGCGTGTAGATGTTTTGATAAACGGCGTCGGCCGTGCCTTGGTACCAATGTTCATCGATTCGCTGTTGCGGCGGGACGATGTCGATAAATTCGCCCAACTCGCGGCAGAGCAGATGTCGCCATCCGGTGGTAAGATGCCGATCGAGGCTCATCGCCTTGTATTGCGTGAGCACGAGAATCTTGCGAATTCCGCTGTTCAGGCAATTGGAGAGCGTGAAGTCGACAATTCGGTAGATGCCGCCAAAGGGAACTGCCGGCTTGGCCCGATCGCGGGTGAGTGGTTCGAGCCGCGATCCCTTACCACCAGCCAGAACAACTGCCAGTACATCTTTCATACGATGGTTGCCTCCTTGGTATCTCTGCTGTGTCGATGTCGTCACTCCCGCAAGTTTAGTGGCTTTCAGGCACCGTGGGAACGGGGGGGGAAACTGCAAAGTCGCAATGCTCCTGTATTGGGGGTTCTTCAGGAATTTTAATGGCTAGATTTTGCAGTGGAAAGGAGAATGCCCAAGTCACAATTTCAGCCCCCGGCTTTGCCGGGGGCTGAAATGCTTTCCTCGAGCGGTAGCCACTAAATTCCCTGAAGAACCGTATTGGGAGAGGCTCTAAGTCTCTGAGGAGAGCAAATGCCTATACAATTGCTCGTATTCCTGGATCACACGCTCGATAGAAAACTGCTCCCGTGCATATTGCTGACTGGCCAAGCCGATGCGTTGAGCTAATTCGGCGTCGGACAATAACTGATCTGTAAACCGAGTACAATCGGCCCGACCGCCAACGGGGGAAAGAAATCCTGTTTCCCCATGCTCGATATACTGACGGTGGGGCCCGATGTCGGTTGCCACGATCGGCACGCCGGCAGCCATCGCTTCGAGCACCGCATTGGGGCTCTCCGTGTGCTCAGTTGCAACACAACTATCGCTCCGCTGCCACAGCACGTCGACAAGTGGCAAAATATCGGTCATGTCCTTCCGCAACCCAAGAAAA
The DNA here is from genome assembly GCA_965249435.1 of Lacipirellulaceae bacterium. Taxonomy (GTDB): domain Bacteria; phylum Planctomycetota; class Planctomycetia; order Pirellulales; family Lacipirellulaceae; genus JAJRWS01. The sequence continues at coordinate 89,115 of CBDFMC010000025.1, forward strand.
CGGACCGTACCAGGCTCGCATACTAACCGGGCAAATCGCTCGAGTCGGCGACGTTCGGGGCCATCTCCAATGACCAATAATCGAGCATTTTCATGAAGTACGCGCACAAGCTCGAAACACCAGATCGCATCATCGACGCGTTTGAGTGCAAGTAGCGGCCCCACGACCGCGATCAATCGCGTCTCTCGGGGCAAAGAGAGTTCTTCGAGCAGTGCGTTTCGCCGGGCCAGCCGTGTTGCAACCGTGTACGCGGGGCCCCGTGCGTCGCGTTGCGACGCGGCTGGGGGAATGACGACCAACTTTTTCTGATCGACGCCCGTGCTGGCACAAAGTTGGCGCGTCGCGGTATTGCTCGTGACAAGTCGAACGGTTCGATGCGCCAAAAGACGGAGTGCAAGCCGCAGCGGGTACACATCCAACCGCAAGCTGGATATCGTTGCCAACAGGGGACGTTTTGAGCGGACCGATTGCACGGCACACGTGTATGCCAGCGCGGGCAAATCCCAACAGTGGATCAGATCGGCCCTGCCTCTTTGACCACATGCAGCCAGTATCGCACAGGCCAATCGTCCCAACGCGATGGGATCAGCCTTCCATCGTTGTTGTAACCGCACGACAGGCACGCCGGCCGCTTCGATCTCCCGATGCGCATCGCCCACGCAGCGCAACGCAATAACTCGGTTTTCCCAGCCGTTGTCTTGCAAACCATCGATTAACAACCGTAATTGGCGCGACGCTCCGTAGGGATCGAGCAGCGATGCGACGTGAAGGATTCGCGGGCGGGGCATTTGAATTCGGATTGCGGATTGCGGATTGCGGAATTCCGTATTGTACCAAGCCCACGACAAGTCGTCGATTTGGTACAATGGGAAAATCCCAATTCCCAATTCCGCAACCCGAATTCCGAATTCAAATGACTTGGACCGAAACCGTTGTGGCCGGGCACCCATGCCACCTTTTCGAGCCGAAGGTGCCGTCGGAGCATGGCCGTGCGGTGCTCTATCTGCACGGCATCAAGCTCGCTCTGCCCAGCGAACATGCCCCATTCGTGCGCGAATTTGATCGCCACGGGTTGCGGGTGATCGCCCCGATCACGCAACGAAGCTGGTGGTCAAGCCGCATCTGCCCGGAGTTCGACGCGAATATCTCGGCAGAGCAATACCTGCTCGAAAGCGTAATGCCGTTTATTACGGAACATTGGGGCTACACACCGCCTCAGGTGGCGCTGCTGGGCGTCAGCATGGGGGGACAGGGGGCGCTGCGGTTGGCCTACAAGCATCCCAACACATTTCCTGTTGTCGCCGCAATATCTCCTTCGATCGACTACCAAATTCGCATCGAAGAAGGCGACCCGCTGCTCGCCCAAATGTACCGCGACGCCGAAGATGCTCGGCAAGATACGGCCACGCTGCACATCCACCCGCTCAATTGGCCACGTCATCAATGGTTCAGTTGCGATCCGGCCGACCTGCGCTGGCACGATTCGGCCGACCGCTTGAGAATGAAACTCTTTTCGTTGGGTGTTCCGTTTGAGTGCGACCTGGAAACGTCTGCCGGCGGGCACAATTGGGAATACTTCGAGCAGATGGCCGAGCCGGCAGTCGGTTTTCTGGCGGATGCGTTGGAGCGCGAGCGGTTGCGTATGAATTAGCCGCTTCGCAACGCGATGCACGGCGACTCAAAATCTCGCCTCGCTTTTCCGTGCATCGCGTTGCGATGCGGCTGGCTCGCGCCTCTCCACGTCAAATTGGCTCCACTCGAGTTTGCTAACTCCCTCTATTTTCACCTCACCCGTGGATTGCCAATAAGTGATTTTTCTAGCTGAATTCTCCGAGGGTGGACTGCCCGGATATTGTTGGTGCGAAAGTGTGGCTGGCCTACGGCCATCGCCTTCCAGGACAAACATCGACTTTTGTTGATCGTAGCTAGCCCGGTGCCCACGCGCAGTAAACTCGCCACGCTGGGGATCCCGGCCTTCGATCACCACCCGACCCTCGGCTCTGAGTTGCATTGGTCCGAGGCGCGAGTTGCTTCCTTTTAACTCGCGCCGCGCGCCTCCCAACTCGCGCCTCCTTACACGTGCCATCGGGTCTTCGCCAACGCGCAGTGTGTCGCTAGAAATCCAAATCGTGTCTTTGCTCGGACCATCGTGTCGAGATCGGACGAGCCGCTGCTGCCATGAATCGACCGGGCCATAGATCGCTTTGACATCGCCAAAAACTTCGACATAGCGGCCATGCAAATTGCCTCGCATGCCTTGTTGGAATTTGACTTGAAGATATCGGAGAGGTTGAGAGACGCGAGTTGGAAGGCGCGAGTTGGAAGGGATCTTAATTCGCGCCCCCCGACTCCCAACTCCCAAATTCCAACCTTCGACCCATCCAGGTCCGGAACCTTGCACCTCGCCCGTTTGTTGGTTTATCATCAGCGACACCATTTCCATTCGCTGCTCGGAAGTCGTTCCTCCGGCGTCTTGCTGCATAAACTCCGCTTTCACTCCGTCGGTACAATCAATCGCTACAAGCTCAGGCTGCCGGTGGCCGGCAGCGCCGTCGAATCGCACCGGCGCAGAAAGCCGAACGCCCAACTGCTCGGTGCGGAGCACGCCCCCACTGCCTTGGACCACGACATCATGCAAAAACGTGATGCGGTCGCGGTTGAGTTCCATGCTTTTTTGCCATGTGATTTTCATCGGCTGCGGCTGGGCGAGCGGTTGCCCCTGCAAGTCGCGGTCAACGAGGATCTCCAACTCGCCTGGCGAGTCGATCGACACACGGCTTGTGTCCCGCTTGAGCTTCATCGCAGCAGTGCGGATCGTCATCCCTCGCATGGAAACTTGAGCGTCGACGGCTGAGTGCCTGCTAGTGGCTGGCGAGCCGATGATTTCGATCTCCGCGGCCGGCGTATCGGCCTTTTCGATACGAAGCTCCGACGCTTTGATCACAAGCCGCTGGGCCTCTCTCGATTGCGGATTGTGGATTGCGGATTGCGGAATCTTTTCATTCCGCAATCGAGACATGACCGGCAATTCCTGAAACACGACGCTGCCATCGACGCTAACGTTCGTAACTTCCGGCTGGCGATCGCGAACCATCAATTTCATCTGCAACCGATTGCCCGCGATGCCATAGGCACGCTGCTGCAATGCCCCTGGGAGACGCGAGTTGGGAGGCGCTAGGCGCGAGTTGTTATTATAACTTGCGCCTTGCGCCTCGCGCCCCTCAACTCCCAACTCGTAGTCAATCCACACGGCCAATTCATGCACTCTCACTGTTAGCTCAGTCGAGTCGATCGCCACGCGGCCTGTTGCTACCATGTGGTCGGGAACCACATCGGCCGGCAACACATTGGAACCGCGTTTGCGCTCGCGCAGGTAGACATCCAATTTATCAGCCCAAAGCTCGCCTAGACCAACCATCGCCACGTGCGGGCGTCCTTCGAGCAAAAGCACAGGCTGGCCATCACGTCGGCCCAGTCGCATTGATTCCTTCCAATGCACTTCAAACGGAGTTGCGAGGCGCGAGGCGCGAGGCACGAGTTGATTTTGGCTCGATTCTTCCTGATCACGCGCTGGCGCCACGGCTCGCAGCCAACCGCTGCCGGCGGCAATCAGCGTGCCGAGGCGAGTTGGAAGGCGCGAGACGCGAGACGCGAGTTGATTTGGGCCAATCTCTTCTTGCTCGCGCCTCGCGCCTCGTGCCTCCCAACTCCCCCCATGCGTATATTGGATCATCGGCGCATGGATTTCGCTGCCGCGATAGCTGAGCATCACCTCGCCCTGGCCGTCGAACGTCGCTATCTGAGGGTCGATCTGCAATCGCATGCGGTCGCACCGAGCAGCCGATTCACGCGACGGGGCATCGATCACCGCGGGGGATCCTTTTAACTCGACCATCGCCGGACGAATTCCTGATAGGGGCAGGCCACCCGCCTCTTCGCTGCCGCTGGTCGGCGATTCGTTTCCAAGGGCGAAGTAGAAGTTCAGTTCGTCACCATGTACTTCGTCTCGCTGGCCATCCGCGTGGATTTGCACGGCCTCGATCTGGTCGGTAAACGACGCAATGAAGCTGGTAAAATCGATGGTAAATGGCCCACGGCTGGTCACTTGCATAGGTGGGCCAAGGTCCTTGGGCACGATTTCCGCAACCACGTCGTGCGTAACTTCCAAGGTATCAATCCCGCCAATGTTCAATCCGCCACCCGCTGGAGCGGCGGGCAGCAAACGAAGTTCCAGCACCCGACCTTGACCACGGTGCGGACCGATCCGCAGATCGACTTTCGCGTCGGTACGAATAAAGTATTCGGTCATGTAAAGATCGCGCGTGCTAAGGTACAAATCGTCTTTCGGTCCCGGCTCGCGCATGTCGCTACGGATGGTAATGTCACCAAGCAATCTGCCCGACTGGAACTTACCGAGCGAAACAGGCCCTGAACGGACGCTATTGTCCATCTGCAGAACGGCCCCATGGGGCGCTTCGAGCACAATCGCATCACGGGGCGGCGGAGCACCACGCACACGCGGCTTTGGAAAAAATAAAATCGCACAGCGATCCACTCGCACTTGGCCATTGTCGCGCGGGTGATAATCGTCCAGCACAATCATCACCCGGCCGCTCTCGAATGTCTTGGGCGGCTGCTGCAAGCTCCAATGATCCGCGGGAAAGTAGGCGGATAGCACCTCGCGATACTTGCCAGCCACCGTCCGCGTTGCTTCGCCCTGCTCGGAGCCAGGCTGCCCAGCTAAAGCTTGGCTATGCCAATCTGGTTCAAGTAGCGGCACGGCCACCAGCTCGTACAACTGATAAACCACCACCACCGCGGCAAAAGCAATCGCGGCGTGTGTCAGGCGTTTGGGCATGAAACAAGGGAATGTGGAATTCGGTAGTAACCGCGATTTAATAGATCGCCAGCAGGAGAAAACAGAAACCACAGATGAACACGGATAAACGCGGATGGGTGGAAGTCAACGATTGAAGCCGGCGAGTATGTACGGCTGCTGCTTTCTATACCATTCGTTGAGGTAAAATTCGCCAGGACACCATTCGTATACACCTGGAGCCACACGCCTTAGGCCTGGATAACCCACATACCGTTTCGACATAGGAAATCCCCATTCAATAAATTGCTCGGACTTCAGTCCAATTGTTTTCGCAATCGGAACTTCAGACTGTTCGTTCAATTGAAACTGCACATCGCCGGCAGGCGCTATACTTTGGCCCATCATCACAATAACGGCCGTCATAACAAATCGCTTGAAACATTTCATAACTACTTCCTTTCATCCATGTTTATCTGCGTTCATCTGTGGTTCCATTTGTTTGATTCGCACCAACACCTATTATCCGTCGTGGCCGACGGCGCTAACCTACAAATTTTCGTATCACCTGTTCCCAGCGGTTCGTATTCATGAGCATCAACTCGACTACTTCACGAACCGCACCTTGCCCGCCACGAAGACTTGTCGTGTAATCGGCCGCGGCGCGAACTTCTTCGGCCGCATCAGCCACCGCCACGCCCAAACCGACCGCGCGAATCGCCGGCACGTCGGGCAAATCGTCGCCGACGTAGCAGACCTGCTGCAGATTGATCCCCAACTCTTCACAAATCGCCTCAACCACGGGCAGCTTCTCTGCCACGCCCTGTCGCACGATTTCGATGCCAAGCTCCGCCGCACGCAGCTTCACCACCTGCGAGCTACGGCCGGTGACAATGCCCGTCTTTCCGCCACTCCGCTCCCAAAGGCGTATTCCCAGCCCGTCGCGAATGTGGAATTGCTTCGTCTCGACACCATGGTTGTCCATCACCACTCGCCCATCAGTCAGCACACCGTCGACATCGGTAAGCAACAATACGATCTGTTGGCATTTTTCGGTGAGGGACATTCGATTGTGGAGTAGCCGTGTTGCAACGCAACACACGGCAAATTGTGGAATTTGTTTGTTAGCGTCGTCTACAACATCACGCCGCGTCATCTACCGGATAAATTCGTACGTTGGCAGCCGCGTCTCGACCCGCCGCTTGCGGCTTAGCCGACGATTCGGGCAACATACTCACCACATCGGTCACATCAATCAACCCCACCGGCAAACCGTTAGCGCCAACGACCGGCAACTCGCTAAACTTTCTTTCCGCAAGCAATTCGATTGCCACACCCATTTTTGTTCCGACGGTGATCGTTGTTGGTTTGGCAGCCATCACTTCGCAAATCGGCAGGTCGAGTACGCCGTCGTTATTCGATTCAATCAATCGAGCGAGATCGCTATCGGTAAAAAGCCCGACGAGTTGGCCACTTGCGTCGACCAGCATAATCGCCCCGCTGCGCCGGCCCGGTTGGGAGCAAGTGACAAGCACCTCACGGACAGTCTGGTCGTCGCGAGAGGTTCGGCACTGGGAGAGCGGCCGCATCTGCTCTTCGACGCAGCTCAGCTTGAGCCCCAACGAACCACCCGGGTGGAAGCGGGCAAAATCCTCGGGCCCAAAACCTTGCATTCGACTTGCAACAAGTGCCAACGCGTCGCCGAGGGCCAGCATCGCCGTGGTGCTCGTGCTGGGCGCGAGCCCAAGTGGACAAGCTTCGTCCAAATTCCCCAACGAAAGAACCACATCGGCCGCTTGGCCAAGCGTGTTCCGAGGCGAAGCAGTAATCGCCACGAGCGGAACGTTTAATCTCTGGAGTGATGGAAGTAATTGAACCACCTCGCCCGTCTCGCCGCTTTGCGAAAGCACCAGCACCACATCGCCCCGATGCACCCGGCCCAAATCGCCATGAAACGCCTCGGCCGGATGTAGAAAGTGGGCCCGAGTGCCCGTCGAGGCGAACGTGGCCACCAGCTTTTGTCCGATAATCCCTGCTTTGCCCATGCCGGTGACAATCAAATTGCCGCGCAAACCATGCAACAGTTCGACGGCGCGGAAAAATTGCGAATCGATTTGGCCAGATAGTTGCTCGAGCGCTTGGGCTTCGGTACGAATGATTTCGCGACCGAGTCGGAGTACTTCTGATTCAGTCAAAGGTTCGGCTGCCGGCCGCCTGCGCGCGACTTTATCATTTTTCATCGAACCGCCTTCGGTCACGTTACGTAGGGTGGGTGAGAAACGGGACGCGGATTGTAGGGCTGCGGCCTGTTTCGCACAACGCGGGAAGGCTATCGGCTAAGCCGCAAGCGGCCGATCGCTTGCGGCTTAGCAACCGCGCATAAAAAATGCTCCCAGAAAAGCCTACGTCCCAGGGGGGCAAAGGACGCGGAAACCTTTCCGGGAGCGATTGGACGCAATGACGCTTGCGGGCCGGGCGGACCGACGAATGTGTCACGTTCGCAGGTCAGGGAGTGTGTCGTAGCGGCGCGTCGGCTTCCGTGCCTACGCCAACCGCTCCGGGGTCGAATCTCGTGGCTGCAGACCACTCGGTTAACTTCAACCCATCCATATGGTTTGGTGTTTTGTTTGCTACTCGCAGCCGACTTTTTGCCAGCATTAAACGGCGAGTGGTTGGTATTTGTGATTTGTTTTTTGCAATTCACTAACGACGTGAGGCGGGAGAATACGGCAGGGTAAAAACTGGGTCAAGGGCGGTTTCTTGTTCTCGACAAATTTTTTTGATGCGAGCCTGATGCGCGCAGTGTACGCATGTTTCAGGGCGTAAACGCACGGAGAAACTGCGTCTAAACCACAGCCCTGCTGGTTGTATACGAGAAGAAAAGTTACAGCACATTTTGTAGATAGCGACGCTGCAAATGCTAGCACAGCGCCGATTTTTTCAATGGCGAAATGATTGCTGCTCCGAAAATAATATTGGTCGACAAGTGCGAGAAATTAGAAATTACTGCTTGGCAACACCGGCACTTCATCCCCGTGAAGAATTCAGATCAACAAAATGAGCCGCACGGCGCTAGTCGCGGGCGCTACCCACTCAGCACGCATATTCGCAGGGATTAGGCGAGCGGCAATTGAAAATTTACCAAAATACTAGCACGACGCGCAAGCGAGTGTGTGTTAGACCCACTTGCTTGCGCTGCGTGCTGGTAATTTTTATTCTGCCGCTCGCCTAAAATGAACCAACATCGAATACAAGGTTGGACAATCCACCGGACGTAACTCCGCTTGGTGCGATAAGCATAGTGCTTCACTCTGGGCAAGTCCCGTATCTGGTCGAGCAGCCTGCGAGGCTTGGCAGGAGAATTTCTTGCGTTGGGATCGGGGGCCTGATACGATGTGCCCATGGGATACGCCTTGAGTAAGGGGCGGTACACGTACTACATGTCACTTATCCCCTGTCAAGTGTTTATCTACATATTTTGTGCATAAGCCCTGCTTACACACATTTTTTGTGTCGAATAACAAGATATACCACCAAAGACATTCAGTGAATCGAACCCTCCAATTCGTGATCCACGTTTTCATGCCGCTATTCATCGGCGCTTGGATTTACGTCGCTTGGCGCACTCCAAATTTGCTTGTTTTCGACTGGCTTTACTCACTCCAAATTGACCCAACGCCGATTCGAACAAACCGCGACATCCCGCATTTCGTCGAATACTGCTTGCCTGACGGTTGCTGGGTCTACGCTGGGACCAGTTGGATGCTGCTTGTCTGGGAACGATTAACGCTGTGGGTATACTTGTACGTTGCCCTCGCCGTTGGAGGCGAATTTGGGCAATTGGCTGGAATCGTTCCCGGAACATTCGAATGGTTCGACGTTATCGCATGCTTAATGGGATTTAGCATTCCTTTACTGGTAGTTCGCAAATGCACAAAAAACACATCTGGTCAACACTCGTTCTGCTATTAATGGTCGTGTTGGCTGCAGGATCGACTGACAGCAGCGGCACAGGATCGGGCTCCAATTCCACGTCTTCAAAAAAGATAGACGCTTGGGTTATGGCCCAACAGTTCGTGGAGGACAAATTGAAATCTCCCAGCACCGCAAGCTACGGCGGTGTTTTCAGTGGTGATTATCAGGATCCCGATTCCGTTGTTACTGTTTTAGGAGGCGGCAAGTATCGTGTGCGTGCGTGGGTTGATTCGCAAAACTCGTTTGGTGCCCAGATTCGCACCCACTTCACTTGCGAACTCGAAGATCAGGGCGGTGGATCATGGCGCTGTACTTCGTTGAACTTTGACCAATAGATTGGAACGTTGGCGGACAACAATCCGTTGCACCGGAATTGCGGGCCGCGCGTTTTCTGAATTCAAAGTCACTCGCCGCAGCCCAGTGAACGGTGACGTTATTTGGCTTAGCGCCCACGATATGCCTCGCTCATGAAACAAATGCGACACATTCTGCCGTTTGCCTTGCTCCTCGCCGCCGTGGTTGGTGTTGGGTACGGCATGTGGTATACGGGGTCAGCTGTTCTTTCGTGGTTCGTGTCGCAGGAGTCGCAGGTAGCCGCAGCAGTTATCGCGTTTTCCGGCACAATCATTGCGGGAATCGGTGCTGTGGTCATCGCACAGCAACGCTCGAAGTCACGCGAAATCGCAGAAGCCCATCGACCTAAGAAAATCGAACTCTACAACAGCTTCATCACAACCATGATCGGAATCATTCGAAAACACAAAGGCTCCGATTCCAAGGTACTCGAAGGCGACAAGGAAATCGAAGAGTTCTTTTACAAATTTACGACGGAGGTGGTGCTCTGGGGGTCACCCGGCGTCCTGGGTCACTATGCCTCCTTTCGCAACCTCGGACAAGAAAAGAATCCGAACGTCATCCTGATCATGGATGATATAATGCAAGCCATGCGTAAAGATCTCGGCCTTAGCAATTGGGGCCTGTCGCGTGGTGACTTGATGAAAATATTCCTGACTGATCCCGAATCTCTAGACAAACTACTCGAAGAAACATCGGCCAAATAACAAACGGATGAACCGGAGCCGGAACAACGTCGCACGTTCGCTCCGCTCAGTCACGTCAACTCCCGGCCCGGTTATCCTGAACGTTCGGGCCCGGATTACGCGCTCGGTTCCTCTTGGCTGCGCCGTCCTTGAACCGCTGTCCTTCGGGAGGGTATAATTCACCATGGAGGTGTTGCTATGCCGAATTACGAGACATTGCTGGTGGACGCCATGCGTTTGCCGATTGCGGATCGAATCCATTTGATTGATGCGATTTGGGACACGCTGCCCGCGAATTCCCTTCCGCCGCTGAGTGACGAGTGGGTCGCAGAAATTCAGAGACGCTCGGCCGAGTACGATTCTGGTTCGGCGGAGACTGTCCCGTGGGAACAGGTGAAAGCTGAGGCCATGCGCCGAGTGGGCGTAACGGAACCGGATGCTTCCCATTGATTATCTTTTCGGCGCACGCCGCGATTTTGACGAGTCATTCGACTGGTACTCCGAAAGAAGTACGCAGGCTGCTGTACGGTTTGCGGATGCCGTGGATGCTGCACTGATGCAGGTTGCCGTCCATCCAACGCGATTTGCGAGTCCAGATGGTCTGCATCGAGAGTGCCCGGTGAAAAAGTTTCCCTTTCGTATCGTCTACCGACTCGTCGAGAACCGCGTGATGGTCGTGGCAATTGCGCACGCAAAAAGACGTCCTGGCTATTGGCACGATCGCACTTGACCGCTGCCCGAACAAAACGATGAACCGGGGCACGCTCGTCTTTCGGTTTTTCAACGTCGTTCGCTTCGTTTAAGGTTTTTGGTTGTTCAACGTTTAATCGATTTGGTCCGCCCGCCCGGTGATCTTGGTCGTTAAGTTTCGTGAAAACAATCACATCGCGTTTAAGGTTCCGCAACGCTTCAGCCAAAGGGTAGACGAATTCGCTGCGCTCAGTGACGTCAATTTCCGGGTCGGCAAAAATTGTTGTAGAAATTGGGCCAGCGCTTCGGTTAGGATGCTCCTCGTCAGACCGACAAAGCGTCGGCGGAGACAGATTTGTTGTCGATGGGCCCGCGATTGGGCTACTGCCCCTCACACGGTAGCCGTAGTGAATCGCATCTCTCGAGGTCGGCAACGAGCCAGAAGCGTCTCCGCACAAGTAAGCTCGGCAAATCGTCGGTCAGGCTGGAGCTCCGGTCGCAGGTCCGGAGGGGATCCCCTCATTTTTATCGATGAAGTTTGGATTATGAATAGAAAAGAGTTAATGTGGAAATAAGAGCGTTAAGATTTTGGCAAACGCTGATCGACTTCTTGCCAGAATGGCGCCAGAAGAATCTCGATCTCCGACAGCCTTGGTGATTGATAGCGACCGTCGCCCTGTGGCATCACCACAAATCGGCTATTTTCGTTAATGAGAAATTCGAAAAGCTGTGCCTTGGGATCGACAATCCAATACTCGGGCACACCAAACTCTGCATAGAGATTCATTTTGTCGACACGGTCGCGTCTTGCATGATTTTCCGAGAGAATTTCGATCGCCAAATCGGGAGGCCCTTCGATTCGATCTTTTACGATGCTGCGCCGCGACTTGGCAATGTAAACAAGATCAGGCTGCAAGATCGTATGATCCGCTAGCACCACATCAATCGGCGAAGCAAAAGCTAGACCGCCAGTCTTCCGCGCGGCTTTGAGCAATATGTCTGAAAGCAAGATCGAGATTGTCTGATGCAGAGTATTTGGGGCTGGTGACAAAATAAGCCTCCCTTGCATTAGTTCAATCGGTTCCCCTTCCGGCAATTCCCAATAGTCGGCTGCTCGGTAGGGACCGAGCGCTGAAGGAGGCGAGAAGCCTTCGAGTGTTTCATATTGGATGGCTGTCGTGATCATGTCTGCATTCTAGCAATGACTGCCCTGGTAGGGAAGCAAATTCTCCATGCCCGTTATTCAGTCCATGCCACACGATTCAAGAAATCGTCTCGGCTTCGGCAAATCGATCTTGCAACGCTTGCACCTGCATCGTTTCTTCGCGGAGCACTTCCATCGCGGCCACCGCGGCGCGGGCCGCTTCGATTGTGGTGAGACATGGCACGCCTGCTTGGATGGCGGCGGCGCGGATTTTTCCCTCGTCGGTTCGCGCGCCTTTGCCGCTGGGGGTGTTCATGACCAATGCCACATCGTTGTCGGCGAGATGGTCGAGAAGATTCGGATGGCCTTCGCGGACCTTTTTGACGCGATGCGAGTCAATGCCTGCCTGTTCCAGCACGCCGGCGGTGCCTTCGGTCGTCAATAGCGAAAAGCCCATCGAGACCAATCGCCTCGCCAGATCGACAATTGCCGATTTGCCTCGATCGGCAACACTGACGAATATATTTCCTTCACAGGGCAACACGCAACCGGCCGCCAATTGGCTTTTGGCAAACGCCATGCTGAAACGATTGCCTATGCCCATCACTTCGCCCGTGCTTTTCATCTCCGGGCCTAGCACAATGTCGACACCAGAAAACTTCTGAAACGGAAAAACACTTTCCTTGACCGACACATGGCTCGGTACGGGAGCTTCCGTCACGCCCTGCTCGGCAAGCGAAACGCCTGCCATCACTTTGGCGGCAATTTTGGCGACCGGCATCCCCGTTGCCTTGGCAACAAACGGCACCGTACGGCTAGCACGCGGGTTGACTTCGAGGATGTAGAGAGTTGGGAGGCGCGAGGCGCGAGGCGCGAGTTGATTTTCTTTTTCCTCGCGCCTCGCGCCTCGCGCCTCCCAACCTTTTCCCCACTTCACCGCAAACTGCACGTTCATCAGCCCGACGACACCCAACTCGCGGGCTAACGATTCGGTCGCATCACGGATTTCTTGCACAACCTCTTCCGGCAAACTGTGAGGCGGGATGGCACAGGCCGAGTCGCCCGAGTGGACGCCTGCCTCTTCGATGTGTTCCATAATGCCGGGGATAACCACATCGGTTCCGTCGCAAATTGCGTCGACATCGACTTCCGTCGCCCCTTCCAGGAACCGGTCGATCAGCACCGGCTGGCCTTGGGCAACGATGAATGCCTCGGCGACATATTTTTCGAGCTGCTTGTTGTCGTAGCAAATCTCCATCGCTCGACCGCCCAACACAAAGCTGGGCCGAACCAGCAATGGATATCCGATTTCCACCGCAATTCGCCGCGCCTGATCCATCGTGCGGGCGATGCCATTTTCTGGCTGCCTCAGGCCAAGCCGCTCGAGCAACTGCTGGAATTTTTCGCGGTCCTCGGCCCGCTCGATGGCCATGACGCTGGTGCCAATAATCGGAACGCCGGCACTTTTCAGTGCGCGAGCCAAGTTGAGAGGCGTCTGACCGCCAAACTGCACGATCACACCGTCCGGCTGCACCCGATCGCAGATGTTTAGCACATCCTCGACCGTGAGCGGCTCGAAGAAAAGCAGATCACTCGTGTCGTAGTCGGTGCTCACCGTCTCCGGGTTCGAATTAACCATGACCGACTCGTAGCCCAGTTCGCGCATCGCGTAGCTTGCATGGCAGCAGCAATAATCAAATTCGATTCCTTGGCCAATGCGATTGGGGCCACCGCCAAGGATCATGATGGTTTGAGGCGCGAGTTGTTTCTGATCAGAACTTTCTTCCTCGCGCCTCGCGCCTCGCAACTCGCGCCTCTTTTCCTTTGGCGGCACCTCGTCTTCAGATTCATACGTCGAATAATAATATGGCGTGAAGGCTTCAAACTCGGCCGCACAGGTATCGACCGATTTGAAGGTTGTTACAATCCCCAACTCCAGCCGCCGCGCACGGACTTCGATCTGCGACGTGTGCAGCATAATAGCCAATTGACGATCGGAAAATCCTTGTCGCTTGGCGGTGCGCAACAGCTCAGGCGGAAGCTTGTCCCAGCCACCGCAACTCCGGATTTCTTCCTCCGTTTCGACAATCTCAAGCAGATTGTCGAGGAACCAGCGATCGATCCTTGTTAGCTCGAAAATCTGATCGATCGACATGCCACTTTTCATCGCATAACGGAGATACCACACCCGCTCGGGGCAAGGCCGCGATAGCTTGGAGCGGATTTCGGCCTCGTCGGGCTGCTCGTCGGTGCCCCACAGATCGCTCCCATCGCAGCCGAAGCCGAAGCTTCCGACTTCGAGTCCACGCAACGCTTTTTGAAACGATTCCTTGAATGTGCCTCCAATGGCCATCGTCTCGCCGACGCTTTTCATTTGCGTGGTCAGTGTGTCGTCGGCCTCGGGAAACTTTTCAAACGCAAACCGTGGGATCTTGGTGACCACATAATCGATCGTCGGTTCGAAGCAGGCGGTTGTCTTGCGCGTGATATCGTTGGGCAGCTCGTGCAATCGGTAGCCCACCGCCAACTTGGCTGCGATCTTGGCAATCGGAAAACCGGTCGCCTTCGAGGCCAGCGCACTCGAGCGGCTTACGCGCGGATTCATCTCGATGACAATCATGCGGCCCGTGTCGGGATGGGTTGCAAACTGGATGTTCGAACCGCCCGTCTCGACGCCGATTTCGCGGATCACCGCCAGACTGGCGTCTCGCATCCGTTGGTACTCTTTGTCCGTGAGTGTTTGGGCAGGAGCCACGGTGATCGAATCGCCCGTGTGGACGCCCATCGGGTCGAAGTTTTCGATTGAGCAGATGATGACGACGTTATCGTCAGCGTCGCGCATCACCTCCATTTCGTATTCTTTCCAGCCAATGATCGACTCCTCAACAAGCACCTGCGTGGTGGGCGATTGATCGAGACCTCGGCGTACCAACTCGTCAAATTCTTGGCGGTTGTAGGCGATTGCCGAGCCGCTGCCGCCCATCGTGAAGCTTGGCCGAACCACCGCGGGCAGGCCGATTTCCTCGACAACCCCGCGCGCTTCCTCCAGCGTCGTGACCGTCTTGCCGCAGCAAACTTCCAGGCCGATGCGACCCATCGCCTGTTTGAATCGTTCGCGGCTCTCAGCCTTGTCGATCACGTCGGCATTGGCACCGATCATTTCCACGCCGTACTTTTCCAGCACGCACCGCCTGGGCATGAAGCTTCCATGGCCAGGTTCAAACCGGTCTGGCCGCCCAGCGTCGGCAAGAGTGCGTCGGGCCGCTCGACTTCGATCACCTTAGCGACAATTTCCCAGGTAAGCGGCTCGATGTAGGTGCGGTCGGCCGTCGCGGGATCGGTCATGATCGTGGCCGGGTTGGAGTTAACCAACACCACTTCATACCCTTCCTCGCGGAGGGCTTTGCACGCCTGCGACCCGGAATAATCGAATTCGCAAGCCTGACCAATAATGATCGGCCCGGAGCCTATGAGCAGAATTTTGTGAAGATCGTCGCGTCGTGGCACGGATGCAGGGGCTTGGGTTTAGGGACTAGGGGCAAGGGATTTTTATAGCCGCGATCTGATGGATCACTGGCAGGGGAAAAACAGGAGTAAAACTGCTCCATCGTAGCTTGCCTCCCAACGGAGATTCAAGTGGGTGAACGTGCTTATTGCCGTCTGAAACCTCCGAATTTACGACTATTTGAGCCGCAGGCGCTAGCCTCGGATAGCGTTGAGCAGTCGGTTTTTCTACAGATACCCGACGCTATCGCGTTCGGCTCACGGTTTTCTGACAAAGCCAAAGGTAAATCCCTGCTACAAACCTGGAAAAACAAGAGCAGATTGATTGCAGAACATACCATGTTCCGCTTACAATGACGGGTCTCCGTTAGACAGGAGGTCTATTGTGGTTTCTTCTCATGAGCTTGGGCAGGCTCGTCACTTAACACATTAGGCAGCCAGACTAATGATATCTGAAATTAAGCTCGCGTTGTTTCTATTGCTTCTGTTTTTGCCGTGCATGTCAACGCATACCAGTGCCGCAACTTGGGGAGTGCCAGGTGGCACACTCGACGCCCGTGCCGGTTCCGACTCCCAGCAGCTCGCTGTGAACTCTTTCGGCTTGTTTGATATTCCAACGGTCAACGGTAGCACCAATGGCAGCGTCGACACCGCCAGTAGTAGCCTAGAGCTGACGCCGGTCAATAACAGTCTACTCCTATTTGAATCCTTTGCCGATAGTTCGACCGACCCGGCAGGGACTACTTTCAATGCAAGTGCAACAAGTTTTTTTCAGCTACCATTTACGCTTGCCGAGCAGGCACGGGCAACACTGACGGCGAAGGTTCTCAAATCTGGTACATTAGGTACCTCGGTGCGTGTTACCAATGATCCGCCCGACCTGACACTTAGCATTAGCATTGCCGAAGACACCGGCGGCTCACCGCGGTCAGAAAGCCAAATTTTATCCCCGGGTGAGTATCGATTCTCGGGAGCTATCCTGACCGAGGCGCGAAATCCGGAAGCACACACCGGCAGCATCGACGGCACCCTAGTCATCACCGCCCTGGCAGATTTGGATGGGGATTTGTCGGTCGGCGCTAGCGATCTGGCCATCTGGGAAGCTGGATTCGGCATGCCAGCGTCTGCCAGCCCTTGGGATGGCGATATCGACGGCGACGGGATTGTCTCCGGCTCCGACTTCCTGCAATGGCAGCGAGATCATGGACCGGTAACCAGCAGTATCGTGGCCGTGGTCAATGTACCTGAGCCGGCGAGCTTTCTGATGGCTGGAGCATCGCTTCTGCATCGGATGCTTCGTCGACGACGCTCGCGGTTCGGCCATTAGGCGCCTCATTTGGAACTTTCTGTTTTTGGTTAGAATCGGGAGATTTCTAGCGCGATTCGGGGGGAACCTTTAAGACGGACGACGTACTACTCTTGTAGTAAGCGTTTTGGTGAGGAGTGATCGACGTCTCACACTGCCAGACGCTTTCGGCCTGAGGCTTTGTTTCCATTTTCTCGGCGAAAATTGGCATGCAACGTATCCCAATCGATCACCAGAGTTCCTCCTGTCGCTTCATGTTGCTTATCCCAGTTAATCAAGAGGTCGAGGCAGAAATCAGTCTTTGACCAGATCGTTGCTATTGAGACCACGGGCGCCGCAGCCAGTCACCCAAGGCCCTGGCTCGCGAGCCAGCTCATTCTCAATTCTGAGCAGCAACTCGGGCGTATTCGGATCTTCTAGCGTATCACCATTAGGCAAGATGACCTTATCACCACTTACCAATTTATCGCGAATAGCTGATAACCCTGCGCGATATCCCTCGACGGTCTCAGACGCCTTTTGCCAACGAACCCAAACTTGAAAGGGGCCGCCCGCGACTAATCGGTCATCTGTACCATTGGTTACGTTGCCAATTTCGATCGATGTGCCGTCCGGATGTTTGAACACAATCCGTCCCTCCTGGAGTTGTCCCCACGGCTTAGCGTCTTTCAGCCGGTGTAGCGAGAACTCGAGATCAGCGACGCCACAAATCTGAACGGACAGCACTTCAGAGTCTGACGCGAGCATCCGACCGATATATTGCTTATCATTCAGCATCACACGCGACCAATGAAACCGCAACTGATAGAGATCGTCCACAGCTTTACGAAAGGACTCGGGGCGAACACGCGTTTCGATTACCGTTGGCGTCAAATTAATTTCGTAGGTTCGTCCATCGCTATCTTTAGCCAATTGAACAGACTTTGCTCGGAGATCGGTCAAATCAACTCGTTGCTTCCGTTCTTCAGAACCGCCTTTAGGACGCGTGATCAGGTCAGCAAGTAACCTCCCAGCGCGCTGAGACAAGTTGATATTGATCCTCGCTGGTTCGTCCTTAGACGGTATGCCGTAGCCCAGAGTTGAACCGGGGCTACACCAGCCGCTGCCATGACTGCGGTATGACTCAAGGTTTCGTTTGACGCCAAGTGAATAGACTTTGGCCTCGATGCGATAGCTTCGAACGATGTCGGGCGTCTCCGCCAAACCTACCTTACTAAACAAGCCTAACGAACAGACCGCCAATACAAGAATTCTTTTAAACGTCATCGTTCTCCTCCATTTTGTTCGAAATAGTAGGTTCGATAGGGAACGCAAGCGATTGGATTACGTCTAAATAGGTTCGTGTAACCGACGATTGCGTTCCTAAAACGCTCGCTTTGGGTAGCATGGGTGCGACGAAAGCAATTCCATCCCTTAATGTCGAATCGAGGCCAGCTCCCCTCGGCTCTTCTGGTCCCGATCGCAATGCGGCCATGGTTGTGACAAGTAACATCGCTGCCACTGCCAACGCCACTGGCAACGGAACTACGATCGACTGTCGCCACCACACGGTTGTGATCGACCGTTCTGCAGCAATTGCGGCTACTTTGCGATTGGCCGACTGAACCCATTCGGGTGGTGTTGTCGCACGATAATGGACGATCAACTCATCAAGCGGTTCGTTGTTAGGCGATAGGTGAGGTTTTTCGTTCATTTTGAGTCAATTCCGGTTGGGTTTGGTCGGAGTAGGACTTTTAAACGCTGTCGGCCACGATGAACACGGCTTTTAACTGTGCCAAGCGGTTCACCAACCACAGTGGCAACTTCAGCCAATGACAATTGTTCGATGAACCGTAATACAAAGACTTCACGCGTTGCTGGGTCGAGTGTCTGAATCGCTGCCAGCAACAGTGTCACTTCTTCGCGCGCCTCGGCGGTCTTTGCTGGCGTTGCCACCTTGGACAGTACCTCATTTGCAGCTTCGGTCGAAATCGACTCTTGAGGGCGCTGTCGCCAGTGTCGGCGCAGCACGTTCCGAGCTACTGTAAAAACGAACGGTCTCAGTTGTTCGGTTCCACCTGCCATCTTTGGCAATGCCCGAAACAGATCGCTAAAACAGTCGACTGATTGCTCGCCAGCGAGTTGAGGGTCTCCATGTGAACTAAGAAAAAACCGATAGAGCGGCCCCTCAAACCGCTCGACAAGCTGCTCGAACGCGACAGAATTGCCTTGCCTGAGGCCGGTCAATAGCTGTTGATCACACTCCATGTTGCATTCTCAAGCCATTGTTCACATTCAGGTCAAAATACCCGCTGTCACTAAGAAGAGCCAGCTCGGAGCCTCCAGGTTGCAAGTCAGTAGCAAGATGATGCGAAATACGCAGAATTATTTGATAACTGTGTACTTGCGGCGGTGAAAAAGACCGCTAGCAGAAACGGACCGATGCTTCAACGCAGGGGTGCCACTGCTGGCTTGCCCAGCAGTGCTCTCCTCGATGTAGGTTTTCAATGCTAGGAAACGACAGCTCCATCGTCGGTGCCGCTGATCACACGCCCCCATTGACGGATCAAACAACGAAAAAGTCTTATCATGTCATTGGCCGCTTCAAAAACGGCAACGCTAACTTCGCTTCAACACTGCTGGACAAGCCAGCAGTGGCACCCGTGCGATTCGGGGGAAACCTTTAAGACGGACGACGTACTACTCTTGTAGTAAGCGTTTTGGTGAGGAGTGATCGACGTCTCACACTGCCAGACGCTTTCGGCCTGAGGCTTTGTTTCCATTTTCTCGGCGAAAATTGGCATGCAACGTATCCCAATCGATCACCAGAGTTCCTCCTGTCGCTTCATGTTGCTTATCCCAGTTAATCAAGAGGTCGAGGCAGGAATGGTCGATGTAATCGAGGTGCTCGAAATCAACATGCAATTCAACATCACCGGGCACTCGCTCTAGTTCTTCCGCCAGTACAGGAAGTCGAACAAACGTCGCTGCTCCTTCGAGGCTGAGGACCGCTTTACGATTCGCTTGGTCGACATCCAAATTCACGACCAAATGCGAGAATGTGTACAGAAGTTTGACGGCCGACAAACCAATCCCGGTAAGCACGCCCGTCAGCAGATCAGTACAAACGATCATCCCGACCGTGGCCGCATAGATGGCGACTTCTCCCCAGCCATACTTTCGCAGCTCTCGAATCGCTTTGATGTTGACAAGCTTGTAGCCGATATAGACCAACATCGCCGCTAAGGCTGCCGTAGGGATCATGCGAAGCATGAAGGCCAACAGCGATACAAAAACCAACAGCCACAGGCCATGTAGTATCGTCGCAAGACGTGTCTTTCCTCCTGCTTCGACGTTAGCTGAACTCCGCACGATGACGCCTGTCATGGGAAGTGCTCCCAGCAAGCCGCAAACCATGTTGCCAATTCCTTGAGCAGCCAGTTCGCGATTGTAGTCGGTGCGGGTTTCCGACTGCATCTGGTCAACAGCCGTAGCACAAAGTAGGGTTTCTGCACTCGCTACTACCGCCAACACAATGCCGGCTTGAAAAACGATCTTCCAAGAGACCGTCTGGAAAACTGCAAGCGAGGGCCAATGGATTTCGCTCCAGAGGTTGTCGGGCACCTCGACGTAAAGGACTGGTAGTTTTAGCAATGCAGTGACAACCGTCGCCACGATCACGGCTATCAGAGGCGCTGGAACCAGCTTGAGCCGCGCAGGGGAAAAGACTTTCCAAAGCACGAGGACAAGGATCGTTAATAAGCCGACCTTGGCCGCCCAATCATGATTCTTGAGTTCTCCCAACACGTTTTCCAGACTGTACTGAATTTTCATTTGGGATGCACGCACTCGTTCGGCACGACCCTGCTGCAAGTCGCCAAGTGCAATCGGCATCTGCTCCAATGTAGCATTCGTGGCTGCTTTCAAAGCAACGGGAACACGCACCGTCTTGGATACGCCTCGGGCATCCAATTCTTCAACCAGAATTGCGAGTTGATCGAAAAGCTCCTGCTGCTTCGCCGCCAGCGGCTCAAGCTGCGACTTATCTGGGAGCGGCAATGTCTGTTGATGGACTGCGTCGGTATGATCTGCGTCTTGTGGTGTCGCAGGAATCAGTTCTGCCGCCAACTCGCGAAGCTGTACTTGCTGTTCGTGTAAGCTGCCAAACTGTTGGAGTAAATCGCGTCTGGCACTTCGTTCAGAGTCGGTACCCAACTCGGGCATTGGCAAACCTTTCTGGATCGCCTCTGGAATCGACGCCAGATTCTGGATGCCGTTGCCTTTTGGAGCGTCATCGACCATGACATGAAACTGACTCGACAAGATCAATATGCCGATGCCGGCCAACATTCCGTGTATGACTGCGGGCGAGACAGCTCGGAACCAACGACCGTAACGCAGCAAGCCCGCAAGCAACTGCAAAGCGCCACCAATCAACACAGCGATGCCCAGAACTTCCAGCCCATGATGTTGAACCAGATCAAAGATAATAACGGTCAAGCCGGCGGCAGGACCGCTCACCTGGAGCGGGGATCCAGCAATCCAGCCGACGACAAGACCGCCAACGATACCCGTAATGAGCCCGGCGGCCACCGGCACGCCAGACGCAATGGCGATTCCCATACAAAGTGGCAAAGCCACCAGAAAGACAACCACCGATGCAAGGAAATCTTGCTTAGGAGAGGAGAACAGACCTCTGGGGCCTGTTCCTTTTGAACCGGTCGTTTTCCTGTTTGTTTTCGATTCGCTATCCATGATCCTTTGTTATCCTCTGCCGATTGGCTGCTGGTTTAGTGTGATTCTGACTATTGGCTGGTAGCTCTAACTTGAAATCCGAGCACATTACCACTACTGATTTCAAAGAATTCTCAAAGCACTAGATGGGCGGCAATTCGCGCGTGGCCAAGGGAGCCACGAAACTCGTTCCTTCAATGGGAACAAACTGCTCCTCTTTCGTGTCGTAGCCAAAGACTTGCCCCGACTCGAACTTGTAAACCCAGCCGTGAAGGCTCAGTGCCTTACGGCCCAAAGCCGCAGCAACGGTCGGATGTGTGCGTAGGTGCTCCAGTTGAACGAGTACATTTTCTTCCACTGTCGCCGTCAGACGCGCAGCAGCATCGGTGATATGAGCGTAGTTCTCGTCGATAATTCTATGTGTCGATTCGCAATGCGATAGCCACGATCTGACGGCAGGGAGTTTTTCGAGTTGTGATTGATCAAGCAACCCGCCCATCGCCCCACAATGCGAATGGCCGCAGATGATGATGTCCTTGACTCCAAGTACACCCACGGCGTACTCGATCGTCGCGGCTTCGCCCCCTTCGACGGATCCATAAGGAGGAACGATGTTGCCAGCGTTTCTCAAAATGAAAAGCTCGCCAGGTTCAGTCTGCGTGAGCAGGTTGGGATTGATGCGAGAATCGGAGCAGGTGATGAATAAAGCTAGCGGATGTTGCCCCTCTGCCAAACCTTCGAACAATCGCTGTTTGGAACTAAAAACATCTTTTTGGAACTGATGAATACCTTCAACGAGTTTTTGCATGAGTATGATCTCCACGGCCCGTGTCGGTGCAAGAGGTAGTCCTTACGACATCCTCTGTAGTACGACCGGCGCAGTATTGGCTAGTTAGAGAGAGACGCAGCAGCCGAGACGAATGGTCTCAGCAGGCGTACCGTGACCGCAAGATGACTAGGGAATCTAACTTCAAGAGAGGCTCGCCGCCTAAATCAACAGAGGCGCACTGAGGCCACTCGCAAGCTGGTGACTGGCTATCACCGGAAGACGAACGGAGCATGAAGTGTATCGTCGGAAACAATCATGGGATTTTCGGGACCGACTGTGGCAGCATTGGAGTCGTTCATTCAACCGACGGCGTGCCGTTGACCTAACAACCAGTTTTTCCTTAGAACTTTCTCCCTCTTCCTGCAAAGGGCATTCCGCTTCAGACGATTCTGCTAACGCCAGCACGTCATGCAGAGGAAGCAGCAAGAAGACCAAAGCGCAAAGACAGATCGACGCAGACACAAGTCGTGAAAAAGCAAGCCTCATTGTCTTGAATTCCCGAGAAGCATATCGTAGTTTCACCGTCACTTCAGAAACAGCGGCAATCGGTCTTGGAAAGAATACTGAATGTACGATAGTCCGGGAAAAGTGTCAAATCCAGATAAATCTCTATAATAGCTGAGTAGCCAGAGGAGTTAGCGCTCTGTGAACTCCGTCATGCCAGGAGCGTAATTCAGATCTTGACAAGCCGACGTCGTGAAGCACGCCTCTGGCGGCGGCGCTGGTTGGCCTGATCAAGTTCGCGCTGGCGATCTTCGCTGCGATGCTCAGGGTGTGCCTTGAGCCATCGGTCAGGTAGCAGCTCGGAGAGCTGTTCACGCTGGTCCCTTGAAAGCGATTCGAACGGGGTTTGGGCGTCGCCCACCCGCAAGTACTCGGGAACGATCTGAGGAAGCCGGACGAGAACATCGTTGAGATACGGGGTGACGTGGACATGATTAGAACGAGCACTCTGGATAAGCGTGTACCAGACGCATGCCGCGCGACCACCCGCATCGCTCCCAAAAAATTGGTAATTTTTTCTTCCAATAACCGAGGGGCGAATGACTCTTTCTGCCATGTTGTTATCGATCGCATAGCGCCCGTCGGTTGCAAATCGCGTCATCGCGTTCCAACGATTGAGCAGGTAGCCGATCGCTTCGGCCAACTTGGTCGAAGGCCGTACCGTCGGCTGCACTTCGGTGAGACGATCGTGCAGAAGGGCAAGAATGGGAACCGACTCGCGCATGCGCACTTGTCGTCGCGTTTCCACATCGGCATCGGCCAGGCGATCCTCGATGTCGTACAGTTGCCAGATCCAAGCGAGCGCCTCGTGCGCAAGTGGCTGCGTTGAGACGGCGCACGCTTCGTCGAACTTCCGCCGCGCATGGGCCCAACAACCCAGATCCAGAAGTCGGCCATCCGATTCCTTGACTAGGGACGTGTAGACACTGTAACCGTCGGTTAATAATCCGCCTTGAAAATCATCAAGTATTTCCCGCGGACCTGCGCGGGATCGATCAAGTCGATAGTCAAATAGTTGGTACGGATGCTGGTCATCGCCAACGTAGACCCAGAGATAAACCAGCTTGGTCGCCCCAGCCCCGGGACGCAGGACACGGGCCGTGGTCTCGTCGGCCCGTACATAAAAACTATCCAGTACTTGGGTGCGAATCAGATCCCACACCGGCAGCAGACGCTCGCCCGTTCGCACCACGGCGTTGCTCAACACGCTGCGGTTGAACCACATCGTGGTGGTGGAACGAAGCTCTTCCTGGAGACGATACAGGGGCAGGTGACGCTCGAACTTGGCGTGTGCCAGCCAGGCTAACGTGCTGGCCCCAAATATCCCTTTTTCGTTGATATTGGGTGGCTTTTCGCTGGTGACGATCTGCTGGCCATCCCGGCTAACAGGGCAACCGTAGGTAAACCGAACGTGCTCGGCGATGTAGGCGCTAGACTCAACATATTCTAGTTGCCGTGAGATCTGCTCGGAGATCACCGTCCGCTTGCCGCCACATCCACAAGGACAATCGAGTTCTTCCGGCGGCAGTGGGTGTTCAAAACGCTGGACCGGCAAGCACTCGGGGAATTCAAAACGTTTGCGCTTCTTACGGCGTTTCTTGCGTTTCGAAGACGATTCATCGTCTGGCTCTTCTTCGTC
Source organism: Lacipirellulaceae bacterium (assembly GCA_965249435.1). Lineage (GTDB taxonomy): Bacteria > Planctomycetota > Planctomycetia > Pirellulales > Lacipirellulaceae > JAJRWS01. The sequence continues at coordinate 113,275 of CBDFMC010000025.1, forward strand.
GGTCGCCTCGTCATCCTCGCTAATCTCGTTGCCCTCGATCGACTCGGGATCAAAAAGAAGCTTTTGATCGGGAGAAGGGATAAACCGTTCACGCCGTGGAGAAAAGAGTGCCTTACGGAGTAAGGTGATTTGCTCTTGCATCACCTCGATGTGATTCTGCAACGATTCAAGAGTTGCCTGTTGCTCGCTATTAACCCTTTTGAGATGTGCGATCTCGGCGCGCTGCACTTCGATCTCTTTTCGGAGTTTGTCGGATTCCATCGACAACGTTTCGGTCCTTGAAGGTGCGTCACGAAATGGCAAATGATCACACACCGTTGGTGTAGAACACACATGTTTATTTATCGACAATTCACGTTGCGCGTCAAGGTGGTTTCCAAGGCGATTGAGTAATTTGTTTTGCCTGCTCACGACGCCACCACTTGCGACGTTTGACACTCGATAGCTCGATGCCTTCCAGCAACAATCGCAGGTCGTCCACATGCAGTGTCAAGTAATCACCGGGGGATGCAATCGCCCCTCCATGGTCGGCGCCACGTAGTGTCTCGAACGTTCCTCGTTCAAGATGCTTGTAGAGGATGATCGTGCCGTCACCCGTGAAATAGAGTACCTTCAACCGGTTGCGGCGTCGGTTGAAAAACAAGAAAAGATCTCCGTCTTCAATCTGTTTGCCAAGCTCCTTTTCGACGATACCGATTAATCCACAAAAACTTTTACGCATGTCCGTGGGAGCCAACGCGGCGAAGACTTTTATTTGGGATGGCACAATCAACATGACGCCACCTCACGCAACGCCTGCAATACGTCCTTCACTGTCTCACAATCGGTGCCGTGAGGCACATCCACAAAGACTCCCTGCTGCGGCAAGTGAATACGCAGCGTGGACGCAGGTGTCGTCCCCTCGATCCGCACAGGCACCAGTTGGGTGCCCTGGACGGCGTTACGACTGGTTTTAAGAGACTTGGTCGAACGGCTCCCCTGCTCTGGGGAGGCTTGCTGCTCACGGAACTTACGCTGCCAGGCATAATAGCTGGTTTGTGTAATCGAGTTCTGGTGGCAAAACGCCGCGATGCTCAAGCCGCTTGAGGACTGCTGTTTCAGTAGGCCACGCCAGTGGGACTCTTGGGATTTGTTTCGATTGGACATTGTGCTCGTTCCTGGAATAAAGGGAATGGTTCACCTCTATTAGGATAGCGCGCAATTTTGGGACGCTGTTCACAGAACGCTTACCCAGAGGAGTACTCCACAGTATTCGCACGGGTGCCACTGCTGAACATGCCAGCAGTGGCACCCGGCGTTGGCGCGCAGCATGAATAGCAGCTTGGTGATTGATCATTTCTGCCCGACATACTGCTCAGCCGCTCGGCGTGCTTTTTCGTCTCCTGCCAGATAGAGCGCTACTGGTGCAATCGAATGCGACCAGACTTTGTGCTGCTTCATCCATAGAATCTTCTGGTCGCCCGTGGCTTGGCAACTCACGCGCACCGCATCACCTCGCCAGTTGCGCGGGACGATAAACCACACTTGAAACTCATGCAACCCTTCGAGTGTGCTCTGCGGCGAGGCAATCAACTTGAAAAACACGCCATGTTCCTGATCGACGGTTCCACTGACGACAACCGGTTGTTTCGGGGCCAGTCGCTTTTGCTTTTCGGTCACGATTTTCCGCGAGCCGAGTGAACCGCTCACCGTAGGAGTCAGATGGGCAACCACATTGCCTACGGGCAGCGGCACTTCGCCCCCCAAAGAAGCGCCGACTGCCTTGGACGTTTCGATCGTTTCGGTCCGTTCGATGGCGTCGGCATGGATGCTTTCCAGCCGGGTTTCCGGATCGAAACCCACCACGCGCATCTGTCGGTCGCAGTCGCTCACTTCGATATGGATTTCTTGCACATCCTGCACCCGGCCTGACAACAGATGAACCGACACGCGCAGGTTCATGTCAATCACTTTTTCATCCGTTCCGATGGAGATCGCGTCGTCAACTCCACCCACAGCAACGTTGGGGCTTTGCCGAGTTTCATCTTCTTCAACCAACTCAAGATGGGTCACATCGCGACATTCAACGACTCGGCCAAAGTCGAATTTCAGCACCGGGGCCGCTTGTGCGGCGGATCTCCACGCACCACTGACCAGCATCAACACGATAATAGACAGCATGTGAATCGCCAGGGCATTCGGTCGAGAAAAGCGGCATGATGGCATCGTACAGGTTCCTGCAAATTCCAAAGCGTAACCGTTGAAAAGTATTGTTTGTGGCCTTTTTAATGCCCAGGGGATGCAACCCCTTTTATGCCCAGGGGATGCAACCCCTGGGCTTACCGTCTTTGACGTTTCAATCGTTCCTACGCAGCCACCGGCCAGATGGTTTCGAGCAACAGGCCGTAAACACAAAAAAACTCCGACAACACATTGCGTGTGGTCGGAGTGAGTAGGGTAAGGTTGATTTTTCCGTCTGCTAGCAGCTTGGAACTAGCTGCAAGGGCGGCCTTATTTCTTTTTCGTGTGCCTTGACTCATGGAAATCGTCAATTGCCTTCTTGAGTCCCTCGGCCGAGGCCGGATCGACGCCCTGCTTGCATTTCATCGCCGCGAGCAAGACCGCGTGGGCCGCGGTGAGCTGTTCCACATAGTCATCCGAGGCTGGCTTGATCCGCTGCGTCATGAAGTATTGAGCGATCACATGCTGGGTTGCCGTAGCATGGGCCTCTTTGGTCGCCACCCAACGGGTCAGTTGATTTTGTGACAGGGCGTCACTCTTACCCGAGAGCTCCTGAATCTGCGCCATCGCCTTGGCAATGGTTTTCTGATCTTCGAGCATCGAGTCGAGTCGAGCATGATCGTTGTAGATGCCACACGGCACCTCGCAATGGGCTGCCACATACCCGGCCGATGCAACAAGAACTGCGACAACCACCGCGACTAAAGATTTACGTTTCATGGTTGTTTCTCCGTTTGGTTAGAGTTTAGTTTCGCAAAAATCACCATTCTTCAAATCTACCCGTCCTCACTTTAAGTCCATCCCACAGTATCACTCGCTGAAAACGTGCTTTATTGGCTTTTTTAGTACTACTGCGGCTAGGTTGAACCACGACGGCACAACGAAACGGAACTAAGAATACAGGGCTTTCAAGGATTCTGCCTCAATCGACAGACAGGCATGTTGTTTCCTACAAAATACATACCTTAACTCAGAGTGAAAGCTGTCGGCTGTCAGCTATCAGCCAGAAAATGCACCTTGTCCAGCGGTTCGTCCTGCTTTTGTAGTATTGTAGTATGACGTGATGTTCGTTGTGTCGTTGTGGTTCCAATGACTTAGCGCTGTAGTATTAGCAGCTTCCGATTTAAGCAATCTATCCTATTTCATGTCGGAGCAAAGGCCTAATCATACCCGAAACAGGATCGCGTGTCGCGTGAATCAGGAGCCACATCTCCTTGATTCCTTTGGTATAAGATTTTTTTAGGTTCATCCGGATAGATCGTACTTTTTTTCGGCTTCGCGAAGAGTTGGCGGGGCTCCTCGTAGTAAAGAGGCCGGAAAATCTTCCGTCTAATGGGAGTCCATGCTTTTGAGCAATCGCAGTAAGGCTACCGACGCCTCTGCTTCCTCGCTAACCACAGCGAACGCCCCTGCCTTTTTCAATGTGGACGTGTTTGCCCCGTAACGACAGCGAACGACGATGTTGCACGTTGGGTTCAGACGTTGAAGTGTCTTGACAATTTGGAAAGCGACTTGATCTTCGGGCACACAGACGATGGCCAAGCGGGAGTAGGCCACGTCGGCACGACCGAGGACCGCTGGATCACTCGCATCGCCCGATACTGTGCGGAAGCCCTGCTGGGCGTAAGCATGGAGATTCACAGGGCTTAAGTCGATCAGACAGACATCAATGCCCATGATTTCCAACTGAGAGGCAACCTGCCGTCCAATCGGTCCGAGTCCGATGACGATTGCCTCTTGCGGCACCAATGGTAGATGCATGCGTTGTTCTTCCACCTCAACGTCAGCCAGCAGCGACCGGCGTGTCGGGCGCAGTCCCAACTTCAATAACTGCGGTGTGAGGATGAGGGTTCCCATCGCCACGAAGAGCATCCGGTTGTAGTCGAGTTCGGTGATGACGTCTTCGTGTAGGCCTGCCGAGAGAAGCACAAAGGAGAGTTCGCCCAACTGGGCCAGACCGAGCCCCATGCCTGCTGCCGCTTGCCAAGGCAGTCCAGCAGCACGCAGAGCGATGATGGCCCCGCCGGCTTTGATCACCAGAACGCCGAGCAGCGCGAGGATCAGCAGCAGCGGTTGTTCCATCAGTACACTTGGATCAAGAAGTGTCCCCAAGCTGACGAAGAAAACCGCGCCAAACGACTCTCGGTACGGCAGGATCAAGGCATCGATCTGGCCGGTCAATCGGTTCCCGCTCAGGGCCAAGCCGGCGGCAAAGGCCCCCAGGGCAGGAGGCAACTCGGCCACCGTGGCTCCTAGACAGAAGCCCACCAGGACGGTTAAACCGAAAAGAATTACCAATTCCACGCTGCGCAGATTGCTCAGCATCGGCACGACCCACCGCGCGAACACTTTTCGCAGCACAAGGACCGCCACCACAAACAGAATGGCGTTCAGCGCCAGCCGCAGGTGCGCCCAGACTTGGGGTCCCTGTTCCTTCCCGGCCAACAGCGGCACCAACAGCATCAGCGGGACCAGCGCGACATCTTGAAACAACAAGATGCCAATCGCCCGACGACCTTGGGGCGAGGTCGTCTCTCCCCATTCCGCCAAGGCACGAAACACCAGGACGGTCGAGCTTAACGCTGTCGCCGCGGCGATCAAGAGTGCCGATCTCCAGGAGACTCCGAACAGTACACATGCCAGCGCCACCGGTGTTGCGACCAGCATCATTTGGACGCTACCTCCGACGAAGAAATAGCGACTCAAGCGAACAAGTTCCTCTAGCGAAAACTCGATGCCGATGGCGAAGAGAAGCAATAGGGCTCCCGCATGTGCCAAGTGCTCAAGCTCTTCCGCGTCCTCCGCAACCAGACCGAACCCGCCCTGGCCGACGACCGCACCGGCCAGCAAGTATCCGACCAGCATGGAGAACCCGAGTCGTTTGGAGACGACCCCGGAAATCAGTCCCACGGTCAGGATGACGAACAGATCGTAGATAAGTGCGACGATCACGGCCTTCTCGCCTGTGGGGGGTTCCTTCTGGCTTGGAAACGGGGATTCCGTGGTTCTAAATTAACGCAACTGTTTTTGGAAGGCTTCTTGCATTGTTTTATCCTACGGAACTCTACTCTCCGCAACTGCACGCTAGCACTTGTTGCTGATATCACCGAATCGGTCTAGGACAATTTGCACCGGCTTTGGTAACTTCTGCAACCCACGCGGTAGCTTGCTGTTGGGTACTGGTGCTGTGTCACCGCTTAATTTTCGGGTTGGGTGCCACTGCTGGCTTGCCCAGCAGTGTTTGGCTTACGATTTGCACAACCCATCGAGAGGACGCTGAGCAACTAAGTTTTGCCAGAAAACCTGAGCCGAACGCGCTAGCGTCGGGCGTTTAGATTCGGGCATTTAGATTCGGCGTTTTTCGTAGGTTCGCCCGACGCTAGCGCGTTCGGCTCAGGAAACGAAAACGGGACAAGGATTCGTCCTGTTAATTATCCCATTCAAAGGATGTATGAGCATGGAAGCTCTTTGCAAACGGGCCACTTTGCCCGCGGCGGTGGCCATTCTGTTGGCTTGTCCGGGTTACTCGCTTTGGGGCAATTCGCTGGCCCTAGGCGCAGGTTATCGAACCACGAATTTTACTGTCGACGCGCCGACGCGGCAGCTAGCCAAGGAAATCGGCGACATGGCCGAGCATTGGCGACGCGAGTTGGCCAAAGAGTGGCTTGGAAAAGAATTGCCGCCGTGGTCGAAATCGTGTCCCATCAAAGCGCGGGTCTCTCCGCGGCTGGGTGCTGGGGGTGCGACCAGCTTTGTGTTCGACGAAGGCGAAGTGTTTGGTTGGCGGATGGATATCCAAGGCTCGCGCGAGCGGATACTCGACTCGGTCTTGCCGCACGAAGTGACCCATACGATCTTCGCCAGCCATTTCCGTAAGCCTCTGCCTCGCTGGGCGGATGAGGGCGCTTGTACCACGGTCGAACACCGCAGCGAAATATCGAAGCAAGAAAACATGTTGATCGAATTCCTGCAAACGCGGCGTGGCATTCCATTCAGTTCAATGTTCGCCATGAAAGAGTATCCGCAAGACGTGCTCCCGCTGTATGCCCAAGGACATTCGCTGGCGAAGTTTTTGATCTCGCAGCGTGGCAAACGGGCATTTCTGGCATTCTTGAACGACGGCATGGCGGATGAAAACTGGCCTCGGGCTATCCGCGAGGCATACGGGCACCCCAATCTGCTGGCGCTGCAAAATTCCTGGATGGATTGGATTCGACATGGCAGGCCTGCTATTGCGCCTGCAGCGGAAGGGATTTTGGTAGCAGCCCACGATGCGGCCATCGATCCTAGTTCGCCACAAGGCACCGTTATCCGTGGTCAAGATCCACGCTCTCAAGCTAACTCCGGCTTTCAAGCTAACCCAGAGCATGGCGTTGGGGTGATTACCGATCCATGGATGGCAAAGGAAAAGGTTGCACGAGTCGACCCGGCCGACGCTCCGGTAGCGTCTGCTTCGCCGGTTACTTGGCCCTCCAAAACGCAGCCCTCCGAAACGCAATCAACTTCGCCGCAAGCAAGTAAAACATCAGGAAGCGTTTACGACGCAGCACGCAGTCGCAGCACCGTATGGCGTTAAACCCAGCCGTGCTGCAACGCAGCACACGGCGAATCCGTGGCTTCCGATCGCGGCTAGTATTTCCCCACGCGCGGCTATCATCGGCCCGTTACTTCAGCGCGAAAAAGTATCGCGTGATGTGAAAGAACACCGGCGCGGCAAAGCAGACCGCGTCGATGCGATCGAGCACGCCGCTATGGCCTTCGATGAGTGTGCCCGAGCGGACATCCCCCCGATCGCGTTTGATCGCGGCCATGGTCAACGCCCCCGCGGAAGCCATGACCGCGATGAGTAGCGACATGCTAGCCGCCTGCCACCAGTACTGAAACGGGGTAGCCCAATAGAGCATGGTGCCCAGCAGCGCGGTGGTTCCTGCTCCGCCGATGACGCCTTCCCAAGTACGCGAGCTGTCGATCGATTCGGCGATCACATGCTTTCCGTAGACTTTGCTCCACATAAACTGGAGCAATTCGGAGAAGAGTACGATCGTGACAAAAAAGAAGAGCAGCCTAGCACCGGCATATTGATCAATGGCGTTTTCAAATCTCAAATAGAGCAATGCCGGAGCATGGCTGAGGCAGTAAACGCAGACCATCAGTGCGCATTGGATTTTTGCTACCCGTTCGAGAAAACGGTTGAATTCGCCCGAAAGGGCAACCCGTGCTTGAATGAAAAGAAATGCATAAACGGGGATCATTACCGTATAGAGTCCATATCCATTGTCGCCTTGTGCCACGAGTACGAACTGCATGGGCGTAAAGAAAAAGAAAACCCAAAACAGTGCGCGATGGTCGCCCATGCCGGAAGGCGTGAGCGTGATAAATTCACGCAGTGCCCAAAACGAAAGCAAACCAAACAGGGTGACGGTAAGCCACGAGCTAAGGAATGCAACGGCAACGACCGAAAAGAAAAACCACCAGGCTTGGATGCGTGCATTGAACGACGCAACCGCACGGCTATCGAGACCAAAAGTTGTTTGTTTTTTGAGCCATCGGCCTAACAGCGTTGCCAAGGACAGCAGTCCTAGCACAATGCCTACGAGTGCCCAATCTTGAATCGCCCAATCTGGGATCATGGCTAAATATCCTTCAGTTGCAGGATTGCCTCACGGGCTCGCGCGAGGAAATCAGTTTTGGGTTCGTTCGCTTCAAGCCAGAGGGGCGGGCCAAACGTTACCGACGACAGCAGCGGCACGGGCAAAATCTCGCCGCGAGGCAAAATCCGATTCATGTTGTTGATGTAAACGGGCACCAGTTCCAACTCAGGCCGTTTTTTGCTCAGGTAGAACAGCCCGCTTTTGAATTCACCCACTTCATCTCCCGTGGATCGACCTCCTTCGGGAAACATAATCAACGATTGGGTTGTGCCAATCTCACGAATCATCAAGTCGATTGGGCTTTGGTGGACCTTGATTTCTTTGCGGTCGATTAAGAGAGCGTTAAATGCTTTCGAGACATGACGACGAACCAATCCACGGGTCCAATAATCTTTCGCGGCAATGGGTCGAGTGAGATGCCGAACGTCCGACGGCAACGCGGACCAGACGAGCACCACGTCGAGGTGGCTGGTATGATTAGCAAAATAGACACGTTGGCACGTGTCGGGCTGGCTATCAACCCAGCGCACACTCACACCGCTGATAAACCGCGCGATCCAGGTTAGTAGCGTCTCGGTGAACATGCCAAGGTGCGGATTTCGGAGTGCGGGATTTTGATGCGCCGTGTGTTGCGTTGCAACACGGCTAGCTCTATCGTATCTGGGCTAGTTCTCCCATGGAAGCGCTTTCGACAGGTTCAGCATGCATCGAGAGGAGTTCTGCATCGGGGCCAAACCGAAAACCCAATCGCTTTGCTTTCTGCGGTGCCCATGTGTGCATCCAACGGCCCCAGCCCCATCGCCACAGGAAACCAAGCTCAATGAACCCTAGCCGCTGACAACTTCGATAGGCTGCCCTGTTGGTCCAGTCCATGGTGGACAACAGGAATTGAATACCTTGATCGGACAACTTGCGCATCGCCAGACCATTGATCTGCCCATACAAACCTTGGCCGCGAAAATCGGGATGGGTAAAACCATGATACATGAACGCGGTGTTCTGAGGGAAAGCGACGGCGACTCCTGTGTTTTCTTGTCGGCCACGATTCCCCTCGGCAGAAACCGAGTCGAGCGCGAACCATGCATAAGCTGCCAATCGGTTTTCGCTAATCGCGGCGAAGCAGAAATCCCTTCCCCCGGCCAACCGGTCGGCATGTGAGGCATGTAGTTCGCTGTGGGGATCCTCGCTGAATCGACATACTTCTTCTGCGGTGAGAAAGTCGAACCGGGTTTCCGAATCGATTTGCTTCGGAATTTTTATTGCTTGCTGGTCGAGCAGGAGCACACGCGTCACGTCCAGCGTCATCAAGCGCTGAGCGAACCGATAGAGAACCGCATGCACCAGCGCAAAGAGGCCGACTCGTCGGTAATGGCGACAAATGGAATGAAGCATGATCGAATTAGGTTGGATTTAGCTTGCGGATTTCTGGTTTGCTTTTTGCTCTTTTGTTTTCTGTGATTGCAGTTCGAACTTTCGCATCGTACAGACTTTGAATCAATGTCTGATAGTTTTGCACCATACCCTCCAGTGACCAATGCTGCTGCACGCGGCGTCGGCCCTCGGCGCCTAGCTGGCGGCGCTTGCCCGGGTCGTTCAACAGGGTGACTACCGCGGTCGCGTAGGCATCGGTGTCGCCGGATGGGAAGAGATAGCCCGTTTCGCCCGGCAAGACGGTCTCGCTGATCGAGCCGACATCGGACGCGACCACGGGGCAGCCGGTGCTGAGCGCTTCGAGAATCGAAACCGGGCTTGCTTCATTGTGCGAAGTGAGTGCCAGGAGATCGAGTGCTGCGAGCAACTCGGGCACATCGGGACGAGAACCGAGAAAGTGGACAGCGTCCTCGAGTCCGAGGTCACCGCTTAGGTGTTCGAGCGATTCGCGGCAGGGGCCATCGCCGACGATGAGGAAGCGGGTTTCCGGCAATTCGCGACCAATCAGCTTTGCCCCGGCAAGGAAAAGTTCGTGGTTCTTTTCCGAACGGAGTGCAGCGACAATTCCGACCACGGGCGCGGTTTGTGGAATTCCCAGCGCACCTCGGGCTGGTGCTGAATCACGTGGGGCGAATCGCCGGGTATCAACCCCGTTGTAGATGGTATGCACCTTTTCGCGAGGGAACTTTTCATGTTCGACTAAAAACCGGCCATGGGCGTCGGCAACACCGATGAAGGCGTCTGTCCAGCGGGTGAGCAATCGATTAAGTCGCCCCACTCCGTCAGGCCAACCGGTGCTATGCAGCGCGGAGATGATGACTGGTACCCGCGCGAGTTTCGCCGCCAACCGGCCCCAAAACATTTTGTCGCCAGCGCCAACGGTTACCACCGCATCGATCCGCCGGTTGTGGAACAATTTCCACAGTCGCGGCAAGACTCGGAAGTCGTATTTACTCCGAATCAATCGGCTATGCACGGGCATTTCTGCCTGCAACTGCTCGCCCAAGGGGCCCAGCTCCTTCAGGCAGCAGATTTCCGGTGCAAACTTCGCCCGATCCATGCCGCGGACGAGACTGACGAGCAGAGTTTCCGCTCCGCCAATGGGCATGCTCGTGACAAGAAACATGACACGGAGAGGGTTGTCGACTGGCGTGTTATTGTTTTGAAACATTTTACTTGTTGGAAAGGGTGAATGTTAGCCGCCGGGCTTGTCCCGGTGCGGCACCCACGCGCCGGGGCGACTCCGCGCCGGGACAAGCCCGACGGCTAACATGCGATTGCAAAATATCAACCTTGGGTTGAGTGGTCGCCTTTCTACACACTACTGGATGCCGTCAGCCGTCGACCGACTACGGGGAACCATTTCGATAGGGTTTCGATGAACAATCGTTGGATTTCGACGCGTTCCTCTTTGCGAAAAATCAGATTGGTCGCAAAGCAGCAAAGAACAAGCAACAACAACACAATGGCTGAGACCGCAGCTCCAAAACCGAGTGCCGCAGGAGCCAACCCAACCAACCAGGTTCCTGTGGAAATTTGCATCCCAGCAAGCCGGTTCAGCACGAGCGTGACTAGCAGACAAACAATCGTCGAGATTGCCGTGGCCAGGACCGCACCAAAAAGCCCCCAAATGGGTAGTAGCACAAGGTTTAGCAGCACGTTGACACCCAAGCCTGCAACCAGTGGCAACGTGGCAAGTTTTACTTTTTCTGCACACCAAAGATAGTTTTGCGCCACCGCGTAAAGGCCGTACCAAACACATCCGGCAAGCGTCCATGGCAGCACGGCAAGGCCATCGTCGTACTTGCCTTGTAAAACGACATGGAACAGCACCGGGGTGAATAGGAGCACACAGACGCCGAAGGCCAACATGCCCAGGCTGGTGAGTTTGAGCATGAAGTTCATCCGTCGGCTAACCTCCGTGCGACGGCCTGCTTCCCAATCGTGGCTTAGGTGGGGCATTGCCAAGCCGCTCAGCAAGTCGGCAAATGAAACCAAAAGCAGTGGCACGAGTCGGCTACTGTGGTAATAGCCCACTTGCTGCATCGCCTCGGCAGGCGAAAGACCGCCGTAATGCACAATCATGTACCGGTCGACAATGCCAAACAGATGGGAGAGCAAATTACTTACCCAGACAAAAAATGCAAAACGCAAAAGCTTCATCCAGAATTCGTTGTGTGCGAGATTCCCCTCATTGTCTTCGATTTGCTTAAACCCGGGCAAAGTCCAGGCCAGGGCGCCCAGCGAGGCGATGAGGCAGGCAACCCCGTAGCCGATGAGCATGCTCGATACGTCCGGCATCCACCACAGCAACCCCAGCGACACGGTGGCAAACAGCAAACTCTGAGCGAAATTCATCACCGATACCACGCGAACCATCCGCAGCGCGGTGAACAGCGCGATGAGCATGTGATGGAAGATGATTGCCGCCAGACAGAGACAGATACCGGTGATTAGGTCGGTGCAATCAGCGTAGCCAAAAATCAACTGCGAGAATTGCGGCGCAAACCAGAGAATGAAACCGATTGCCGTGAAGCTGCACACGGCAGTCCAAATGGAGGTGCGACGAAGAAATGTTCGCAGGTGGCCACGCTGTCGGTAATGCTCGGCATAGCGACCGAAGGAACCTGGGACTCCCAGCACCGCCAGCGGTGCGGCCAGCAGCAAAAAGCTGTACGCCATCTCCCATTGCCCAAGCGTTTCGGGTGAGAGCCAACGGCAGAACAAAACCCCACGCCCGAAACCGACACTGCGCTGAAAGACGGTCACTAGCAGCAAGATAACAACGCTTGCCACGAGCGTATCGGTGCACAGCCGAGAATTCTCGGTGAGCGTGTTCGTGTTGTTGGCGGTATTGTTCATGTGTCAGGCAGGGGGCAGGGGCTAGGGGCTAGGGGCTAGGGCTCGGAAACCTGTCCCCTGCTCACTATTTCGGTACTCCCCCGGTTTGAATTGCAGACCCTCGTTAAGCTTACGCGGGTCGATGGTAAGCCAATTGCAAAAACGCGACCATTGCGGGTCGCCGTGGATGCGGCGGATGTGGAAAGGGTCGTCGCCCGGGTGGTTGTAGCCGCCATAGGCCGAGCAAACGCCTTGGAAACCTGCTTGGTAGGCAATGCGGAATGCGGCGGTTGACATGTTTTCCGGCAGTCCAAACGGAAACGCAAAGTATCGCACCGGCTGGCCGAGAATGGCTTCCAAGTCTTCTTTGGAACCGACAATCTCGTCACGCAGTTGCTGCTGCGACTGAAGTTTTCCCAAGTCGGCATGCGTTCGCGTATGGGCCCCCAGTTCAACCCCTGCCGCTGCTAATTCTTGGATTTGCTCGATACTATTTGGCGGCAGCGGCCGACCTGCGGCGATGTCGTGCGAAAATGGTTTGCCCAGTTGCATGTGCAGCGTGGAAACGAAATAGGTGAACGGGATTTTTTCGTCCATCAGCCAAGGCAGCGCGATACGGCAATTGTCGGCATAGCCATCGTCGAATGTGATGCACGCGGTGGGTCGATCATTGACGCCTGCCGCGATTCGCCGCTGTAGTTCTTCAAGCGAAACGATGTCGAATCGCTCGCGAAGCCACGCGATTTGCCGTCGAAATCGTACCGTCGAAATCGTCCAGCCATTGGGATGGCTGTCGGCCACGCGATGGTAAAACAGCACCATCGCCGGCACCGTTTTCTGCCGGGTACGGTCCAACGTCGCCCAACGTCGCTGTGGCAGCGTTGCCAAGTAGTAGAGGCCCAGCAGTTGGCTTTTGCAGGTGTCGATCATGTTGGTTGGTGGTTGGTGGTTGGTTGGACTGAAAGCTAATCGCTAATCTCGACGGACCAACCCGCGTGCCCAGCGACCTGCACGACGGGCTTGCGACCACGAGCCGTATCGCCATCGCGCCCCAGTGCGTGCGGGAACCACTTGCACGTCGAATGTCGCTTGCGGCTTAGCACGCCAATGGGCCTTGTAAGGTTCGTCGCCGCGGAGAAAGTCAAACTCGCGCTGGCCCGAATCGATAGCGTGTTGTAGGGAACGGATCAACGACATTTGGCCTGGTGATTGTTCGATCTGCTCTGGATCAATCCCGCCTTGATAGGCATAGGTGACCGAGGAACCTGTCAATTGATATTCGGCCGCGACAGGCTTCCCATCGAGTTCCAACCAAGAAAGTCGCAGCCGTTGCTCGTCCAGGAAACAGCGCGCCACCTCGCGGTGGAAGTCGGCAAACTGCGGTGAAGCAAAGCAGCCAGGCTCACCCAGGCTTTTTCGACGTCGCTGGTGCAGGTCCACCAGCGCATCCCAGGCTTCGTCGAACTGGTCTGGTTGTTCGACCAGATGCCAGGTAGTGCGGTCGGTATTCAGGAGGCCCCGTTCCAATCGGCGCAACTGCTTGCGATGCGACTTCGACAGCATCGCCAGGAATTGCTCCCAACATTCGGGGAGTTGCAGCGCCCAGCGCGACAAGCCATCACGTCGCTGGACCAGGCAATGATTTTTCTTGAGGGTTGCCAGCAGGTTGCGCAGGTTGGCGTCCGAAGCTTCGATGCCGGTGAAGTCGAGCAGGTCCCAATCATGAAACTGATTACTGAGGTATTGGGCGAGTGCTTCGACCGCCTCTTTCTGCCTGGCATGATCGACTAGCAAAGAGAGATGGTCGCTGCAAACTTCGCCGTCGCCCAGTAGCCTCAAGACGCTGCCGCGCACGGGCGAGCGCTCGATGTAGCAGGGGGCAATGGCAACAAGACGGTTTGCCTGCGTTGCCGCATCCTTGGAAAGGCTTCCACAGGAATTCTGATCTTCGCACACCAGCAACACACAAAGTTCTCGCCGAGAATTCAGCCGGCTGCCGTGCTGCAAGTCGGTTTGCTTCGGTCCATAATGTTTCCACCAGGTTGAAAGCCAGGTCCAGCGACGAAATGGACACTCGCCCGCTAGCGCATCCCAGCGCTCGCCGAGCGGCAGTAACTCTTCGAAACTATTTACGCGTTGCACTTGCATGAGAGGCGATGCCCGTTGGCGATGAGTTTCAAAGCAAGGATGTAATTGAGGGGTGTCCGGGAATTACGAATGAAAGCCCCCGGCTTTGCCAGGGGGTTGTAGCAGTGTGGACTCTAGCTTCTCGGCAACCCCCCGGCAAAGCCGGGGGCTTTCATGGAAACAATTCCCGGACGCCCTCATGCAATTAAATGATGAATACGGAGAATCAGCGCGAACCGCCTACAGTAACGGGCAAATGGTGTTCCCCTGTCCCGAGGCAACGTCCGACGCAGCCAAGGGCGACATCGAACTGCTTGCACAATAATAGGTTAGATTCCGCCCGCAGACGGCTGCAGCGCCGATTTGGAATGTGCCCAAACGGCAACTTGATGCTTTTTTGAAACATCGAGTCATCAGTTCAGACGTTGCCAGAAAACCCTGAGCCGAACGCGCTAGCGTCGGGTTGCGGAGCCATGCCGTCACCCCCCGCCACCCGACGCTAGCGCGTACGGCTCACAAACAATTTGGAACTACTGCGCTTCTGTCACTGCCGTAAGCTATGGTCCAGTAAAGGGATGCTGCGCTTTCGTTGAGCCTACGGGGCCGATCTTGCGCCCACACCTGCTTTTGAAGCCAATAATGAGGTAACAGCCATGAGTTCTGCCCCGGTTCGTAGCGTAACCCCGCGGGAAATCGTACGCATTCTTTCCACCTATCGAGATCGATGGATTGTGCCGACGATTGTTTGTGCAGCGCTGTCGGTCGCGTATGCCTTGGTGATGACTCGCTATTGGGAAGCGTCGCAATCGCTCGTATTGCGTCAGGAGGCAAGGAGCACATCATCTAATCAGCCTGGGAAGTTTGCCGATTTGTACGAGATGCGTACGCTTCAGGAAACCATTCTCGAACTTATCAAAAGCCGACAAGTGGTTGTCGCGACGTTAAAAGGCGCGAGCGAAGATAGCAGTGGTGCGGCAAGAGAACCATCGGATCAGGAGATCGAAAAATTTCGCAAGCGTCTGCAAATGCTGCCGCCCAACGGTGCGGAGTTCGGCAAAACCGAGGTGTTTTATCTCCGTGTGAAAGACCCTAGCCGAGCGCATGCGATCCGTTTGGTGACCGAGCTGTGCGATCAGTTAGATCGTCGCCTGAGCCAACTGCGAGAAGAACGCGCTCAGAGCCTCATCGCCGAGCTTGAAAAGCAAGTGGAATTGGCCGCCGCGCTGCATGACCAGGAGACCCACAGATTACATGCGTTTGAAGGCCAGTTGGGAGCCGATTTGGGGGAGCTGCGGATGCTACACTCGGCATTCAGCGGCCAGAGCGATCTGCGACAGCAGCTTGTGCAATTGGAAGGCGAAAGCCGTCAGACCATGGCGCGAGTCCGCGAAGCCGAGCAGCTGCTCACCCTGCTGCAAGCCGCGGAGAACAATCCGGAGCAGATCGTTGCCATGCCCAATAGCTTGCTGGTTTCACAACCGGCACTGAGCCGATTGAAAAACGGTTTGGTAGACGCCCAGCTACGCACGGCCAGGCTTGGCGGAACCCGTTCGTCTGCGCATCCACGCGTGCAAGCGGCATTTGCCTCGGAAGAAAAAATCCGGCATGATCTGCACGGGGAACTTCAGACCTCCGTCGAAGGCGCCCAAGTCGACCTCCAATTGCTCCAAGAGCGAAGTCAAACCGTCACCGGTCAGTTGCAAGGCATCCAGCAGCGGCTAGGCCGATTGGCAGAGCAGCGAACGGAGTATTCCAATCGGGTCGCCGCGCTCGCCAGCAGCCGGACCATGCTCGACCGATCGCGACAGAAGCTGAACGAAGTCCAAGCGACCCAAGCCGCGGCCCATAGTGCGAGTCTCGTCTCTCGAATCGACCAGCCAGAAACGGGCCCCTATCCTATGGGACCAGGCCGGGCGATGGTGGTGATGACGGGCACGATGGGCGGATTGATTTTCGGTTTGGGTTTTCTTTTTCTGACGGTCGAACCGACGTTGGCTGGTCCCCAGTCGAGCAGGGCAAGTGGGCAGAGCGATGAAATCGCAGCCAAGAGTGAAACGCCGCAAGCTCAGCCGGAACCTGAATATCAAACGGAATGGTGGGAATCAGACAGCACTGCGCCGCAAGTCGAGCGAACACCCGTCGAGATAGTTCACGAAGTTGAGACGGAACCCGTCCAGATAGCCAGCACTGAGGCGGCAATTCCACCATTGGATACGACACCCGATTTAGCAAGTTCGCTCTATGCAGGCATGTCGCTGCACGATGCGCTGGAACATTTGGCCGCTGAGCATGAAGCAACAGCGTAACGGTTCAAGCGACAGCATAACGATTCGGCGATAGCGTTACGATTCTATGATAGCCCCCGGCGCAAGCCGTGGGGTTTGTATGGGAAGATTGTCATTGTTCTAACCCCACGGCTTGCGCCGGGGGCTAAAGTTTGGATTGCGCCGAGGGCTAATCGTTTAAAATGTTGCTTCAAAAGTTTTGACTCCCGAGAACATCCACATGCCCGTGGTTTTTGCAATTTTCTTGGCGGCGGCTGCCCTTTGGTGGTGGGTCTACGCACGGCACGGATCGCTGCTGCTGGGATGTGCGTTTTTCTTGGCGGTTGGCTATGCGTTAGGCCATTCCTTTTGGCATGTGAGCCTGGGGCCCGTGACGCTGACGTTCGAGCGTTTGTGGCTGGTTTCGCTGATCGCCGTTTTTGTTTGGAAATGGCGCTATGGGCAGTTGCAAGCCAGAACGCTGACCGGTAGCGATCTATTGTTGCTGCTGTTTGTTGGTTACATCACCATTCGAGCCATACTGACGCCCGATGCCGCCGAGGGAACTGGATCGGAGGTGTCGGCAAGCTGGCGGCTCATCGCCAGTTTTTGGATGCCCGCGGTCATCTATTGGATCGCCCGGGGAGCCGCCTGCAACGAGCGAATATGGAAAGTGCTGCTGGCTAGCTTGACGCTGTTGGGCTGCTATCTGGCGGCCACCGCTTTCGCAGAAATCACACACCAATGGTGGGCCGTCTTCCCGCGTTATATCGCCGATCCCACGCTCGGCACCCATTTCGGCCGCGCACGTGGCCCTGCGCTGATGTCGGCCAGTCTTGGCGTTTTCCTCACCGCTTGCTTTTGGGCGGCGTGGTTTCTCTGGGAACGCGTCGGAAAAGTTTGGAAAATGACGCTAATAGCGGCCATGGGCGCCATGACTTTGGCGGTTTACTTCACCTACACCCGGTCGACATGGCTTGGCTTGGTCGGTGGCTTGGCCTGTATCCCATTGCTCCACTTGCGGCGCGAATGGCGGACTGTTTTCCTGGGCGCTGGCTTGGTCGTAGGCGTATTGGGGGCGATTGCCCTGGGCGATAAAGTACTCAACCTCGGCCGAAAAGATACCGACGGTCGGGCCGATCACTCCGTTTACCAACGTGCCTCATTCGTTTATGTCTCGATGCGTATGTTTAGCGACCAGCCCCTATTCGGCTGTGGATTCGGCCGATTCTATGATCGTAAGATTCCCTACCTTGCCAATCGGAGCCAACAGTTGGAACTGGAATCGTTACGCAATCTGGAGCATCACAACTCCTTCCTCAGCCTGCTAATCGAAACGGGCTTGATCGGATTGAGCCTGCTCTTGGCAATGCTGGTGGCCTGGGGACGTGCTGCATGGGAGCTTGTTCGCGATGCCGACGATGGGAGTTGGACCCGGACACAGGGATTATTTTCGCTGGCCGTGATGATTGCCTATTTGACGAACGCCATGTTCCACGACCTGACCCTCTCGCCGACCGAGCAGTGGCTATTGTACTTGGTCGCAGGGGTAACGGTCGGTCTGCAAAGCGCTGGCAGGTGTCTCGATGGCGAGCTTAACTGTGGAAATCTCTCCTGGTGGACGGCGCTAACGACAATGAAACTTCACTCGCTTAAGAACTTGCAAACACCATGATCCAACCGATTACCCTTTTTGGCATTCCCATCCATGCGATGCGCATGAGCGAGGCCGTGGACCAAATCCTCGATTGGTGCCGGCAGCCGCTCGGCGAGGCATGTCGCTATGTGGTGACTCCCAATGTGGATCACACGGTCATGTACCAATCGCACACCGCGTTGCGCAGGGCGTACAAAGATGCTGCATTGATCCTGGCCGATGGCGCCCCGGTGGTTCTCGCCTCGCGATTGCTAGGCAAGGCACTGCCAGAGCGCGTGGCAGGCAGCGACTTGGTTCCCGCCTTGTTTCAACAAGCAACTCAATCTTCGCTTGCGTCTTCGCGGTCACCAGCCGAACCGCTCCGCATTTTTCTGCTCGGAGCCGCCCCTGGCGTTGCCGAACGTGCCCAAGTGAAGATCGAAAACCGTTGGGCCGGGGTGCAAGTGGTGGGCACGCTGTCGCCGCCGATTGGTTTTGAGGAGAGCGACGACGAGAACCGGAGAATCCTCGCAGCGGTCGCCGACGTGCAGCCCGACGTCATCGTCCTGGGACTGGGGGCACCCAAGCAAGAACTATGGGTCCATCGCCATGCCGACCAGCTTCAGGCAAAGGTTGTCCTCTGCGTCGGTGCAACCATCGATTTTCTCGCGGGCCATCGCCGGCGATCACCACGCTGGATGCAACGCACGGGCCTCGAATGGGTCCACCGGCTAGCAAGCGAACCGGGCCGCCTGGCCAAACGCTATCTCCGCGACGCCTGTATTTTCCCCCAGCTAGTCTGGCTCGACTGGCGCGAAGGAAAATAATGCAGTGACCCATGCAGTGACCCGGACGCTCGAAGCGTCGACGCTTCGAGCGTCCGGGTCACTAGATGCACAAACGGGCATCTCGCAACGGGCGTCTCACACCTCTACAATTGTCTTCCATGACAATTCGTAATGCAATCTGCCTGGTGGTCGATGGCCTACGCGCCTCGGCCTTGGGGGCGTACGGCAACACATGGTACCCGACCCCGGCGCTCGACCAATTGGCGGCCCGATCGTTGGTGGCTGATTGGCTATGGGTCGATTCCCCCGAGATGGAGCAATTCTATCGCGGCGTTTGGCAACAGGTTTCTGCCTTTCGCCCGGTTTTACCTTCGACATCGGTGCCGCTGCCAAAAATGCTCGCCGACGCTAGGATCGAGCAATCGTTGATTACCGATGATCTTTGGCTCGATGGACATGCGGCCAATCTGGTTGAAGACAAATCGCGGTTTGATTCGTATTGGTTGGATCACAGTGCGAAGTCTTCCGCCCGCGCGATTGAGGAGACGGCCATGGGGCGATTGTTTGCCTCGGCGATCGGGCAACTCGATACCTGGTCCTCTGCTCAAGAGCCTGTTGCTGCAAGCTCGGAACCGACCGCTGGAAAGATGCTCTGGGTCCACGCAAGCGGCATGCATGGGCCTTGGGATGCGCCCTACGGGTTGCGCGAATCGCTTGTGGACGAAGACGAGCCCGCGCCCCCGACGTTCGTCTCGCCTCCTCAGCAAGAATCGGGGGACGATCCCGACGAGTGGCTGGGGATTCGCATCGCGTACGCTGCCCAAACGATTGTGTTAGATGCCTGCATCGGTGCGATGGTTGCTGAATTAGAAGAAACAGGACTGATCGAGAACACCCTGTTGATGCTGGTCGGATCGCGCGGCTTTTCGCTTGGCGAACATGGGACGGCGGGCACAGAGTGTCGTCGCTTGTTTAGCGAACAGTTGCATGTGCCATGGTTGGTGTCGATTCCTCACATGACCGGTCCGATCGCACGATTCCAGGGCCTCTCGCAGCCTGCGGATATCGGAGCGACGCTGCTCGATTGGTTTGGCTGTTTACCCGTGTGCCGGCAACCACCGACGGGAGCTGATTGCGAGGGTCGAAGCCTATTGCCTGCAAGCCAAAGTATCTTGACCGACTGGCGCCAATTTGTTGTCGCACAAAGTACCGACGGCGAACGGGCCATTCGTACGCCAGCGTGGATGCTGCGACAGCCAGATCACGAGCAAGCCAATCCATCGGAACTCTATACCAAGCCGGACGACCGCTGGGAATTCAACGACATTGCCGTGCGCTGCCCGCAGATCGTGGAGGAACTGGACAAAGTATTAGGCCTTGTCAGAAAACAGTGAGCCGAACGCGCTAGCGTCGGGCAAACCTGCGAAAAACATCGAATCAAAACGCCCGAGGCTAGCGACTACGGCTCACATGACGGCATCATTGAGGTTTTCTAACAAAGCCTAGCACGACCATGCGAAAGTTCAACGAACCTGGAACCTGCCGTGTTGAGCACCAATCTGGTGATGCCCGAGCGATGAATTAAGGGTACTACGCATATTGCTGTCGTGACACACGCTAAGGCACAGCCCGCAAGCGCACAAAAGTGCAATATCCGTCGTAGAGGCCACCCAGACGCGTGCAAAAATGCACTCTAAGATGCGTCGGCGTTTCACTCCAAAGCACCTTGGCAACGACGGTATTTGCGGACGTTAACTGATACTTGCCAGACCATTGCAAGATCGATGCTTAGCAAGACTAGGATGGAGATTTCGCGAATTGTTTAGCCAAATCAATGCGAACCATCTCAATAAGCTCTGGGCTAGGTTCATCGTTGGCACTGTAGTCTGCTCCGCGTAGATTCTTCAAAATCTGTCCTGGAGTGCCGAATACTCCCCAGGGAAAACCCCACCACCCGAAGAGTGCACAAAATGCCATAGCCTTGCGTCTTAGTTTTCTTCCACAATGATTGCAGCAGATTGATGGCACGGATTTGAAAGATGATATTGCGACCAAGGACCAAACCTTATGCGAGAAATGAACGTCGATTGGTCCCTCACCACCGCATTTGGGACAACTACCGGAGTGAACTTCTTGAGCCTTTTCAATGATGAATTCACGAGGAAACTCAACTGCTGCTATTCCATCGAGGCCAAGGTCACGGCAATTGTAGCTACAGTATTGTTGCGATCCCTCTCGAACCGGTCCAAAAAGAATCGTTGTTCCACACTGGTCACATTTTTTCATGATTATTGCAGTTCCGGATTGCACTCAAGGTATTCGAATAGATTCCATAGCACTGTCAAATAACTTTTCGAATGTGTTTCCTTGATTGGACTCTTGTGAACAAGATACAGCGTATACACGACCACTTTTCACTGCCATGTAGCTCATAACCCGCATTTCTATTCCCTGAACTGCTTGCTGACAGTCAATCCACGACCATTCTACACCGTTAGGGCGCGCTCAACAATAAGTTACTGAATTATCACAGCGAACCCTCAGAAAACGCAGGTGATTACGCGCCGGTATACGGTAAGTAATTGTTTCGCGAGCCCTAAAGCTTGAAATAGCCCGTTAGCGGCTCCGCCAATGTGTGACCTTACGTCAGAACGTCCAGAATCAGTGGACCGTGAGAAGACTTGCAAGCAGACCCGTACGGCATTTACGGCTCCACTGCATTCGATTGTTCTGTGGCATGTTTGCCATTCGTGTAAGGGTCTGAAGTGGAGAGTTCACCAGTTGGAGTTTCGTAGTAAATTCGTCCATTGATCGAATAGACATTGGGAACCCCCAGCCGCCTGCTTTCCTCTTGCGCCTTGGCAACGCCGACATTACCGACCCGTACAATTTGGTCGATGGCAGCGTAGGTTTCAGGTGAAAGCTGCGACTCAATCATCGTGGGAGTCTTCAATGAGTTTTAAAAAGGTGGAGTAAGCATGTGGGTCACGGATGGCAATCCGATCATGTGAACCGGACCTTCCGAACCTGCGTCGGCTTCATCGTTTCACCGCTACGTCCGGCTCGACGAATACACGGCCGATTGGGGGGCGACCGATGCGTGGTATGGCGATGAGTGGCTCCGATTCGAATAGGAGAGGCAGCGGTTAAAGATGGGTGCGAGCACCCATCCTACCTACTTTTGCCAGTCGTAGAGTTCGACGGGCTCCGGGCAATCTTTAGCGTAGGCTGCGGCTTGCTCTTTATCGAGCGGATACCATTCGTTGTAGGGATAGCGACGGTAGAACTGTGCAAGAGTTTCTCGCAGATGTTCATAAGCCACGTTGTTTAGCCGCCCAAGTCGAACCGCTCCATTTTCAATAATGTCCTCTAGTGGAACACGGAGGATAGTTCGAAAGTCAGCAGCACTGGGCTTCGGCAAACCAAAAGGCTCAGCGGCCGGCAGATAGAAGTAGCGAAGATTCGCCTTCGCGTTCTTGGTGATAAGTTTTGCCCAGTTCTTGGGGTTCTGCGGGTTCTGTCCAGAGACTTCGACAAAGTCATCGATAAGTGCAAGGCAGAGGTCTTTGCCACGGGCAGCGTCGCAGTCTTGGGTAATCACTACGCCACTGACTGGCCTGAGTGTTACAACAGCAGTAACATCCTCTTCTTCTTCAACGTCGTCGACCAGGTCTTTCCAACTTGTAATGCGGGTTCCCTCTTTGTCGATGATAGGGATTTCAGAGAGAGAGATTTCGAGCCGGGGAATGTTTCGGAAAATATCACCTTGCCGAATTGCTTGGCCGGAATCGACGGACTCGTAAATCATTCGTTGTCGTCCCAGCCGCTTAAAACAAACTGGGCTTCCTCTCTTTGCTCAGTCCGAAGCTGCTGCTCCGCTTCAGCATAAACGCGAAGGGCTACCAAGCGAGCCTCCTGCAAGGATACGCGGCGGCCTTTTCGACGACGGAATGGAGAGAACAAAGAACAAGAGATGTAACGCGACTGTTGGGCAGGTTGGTTGTAAGTCACTTCCGAAGTGAGGACCGATGCAAAGAGAAGAGGAATCACCTTCGCGGCAGCGTTAGACCAAGGACCGCGAGCCGAACGGCCGTGACCATTCTCAGCCAAGGAGCCAGACGTAGTCATGGCGGCTTGCTGCGAGAAATCGCGAAGACGGTGTTCTGTTGTTTCAGTTGGCATCTGAATCCTCAAACGTTTTTAGCAAGTCCCCTCGAACAAGGGCGAAGAACCACTTATCAACTATATCATGGGCCCCAGTGACCCACGTAGTAAAATCAGCAGGATTCTGTGGGACACTACTAGGGATTGTGTGGATGTGAATCTCGAAAATCAGAGCCGGTTTATCGTTTGCCTGGCCAAGGGCCAGCGTAATCGAACCAATAGCGTTCTTTGCTTCAACTTGATACGCGAGGTTCAAGCTAAGTCCCTTTGGTGCATCAGGTTCGCTGTTGTCATCGAACAATAGTGGTTCAGGAATGATGGTGGTGTGGAGCGAGTCCTTGAGGAACTTGAGAACAGGAACCTTGGTGGTGTCGGAATCAAAATCCAAGACGTTTATATATCTGAGTGACGCTTGGATTGGTTTCAACGGAGACTGTTCGGTAGGGTATGCCTCGTAGAGAGCAGCAATGGCTTTCTGAAGTTGGGGAAGAAACATTTTCCAGCAGTAATCAGATGTTTGGTTTACTGTGAGAATTCCGGGGCCGATTTGCGTGACGGGCCATTCTTTTTCACCACGCCGAAATTGATGGCGGACGGTGTGGGCCGTCATGTTTTCCGGAACCGCGGACGCAGGAAGCTGGAGAGCAAACGGATAGTCTTCTTTGATGCGGTCGTAGTAGCGACCTTGGAATAGAGGGAAGCCTGGGTCAGATGCCAGCGGTCCAGCCGGCTTGAGTTCCCAACGCACTTCAAAAATTGCCTCAACCAACGGCTTGTTGGCAAGGTCATAGGGTTTAGGAATGGTTTCGTTGGCCATGACTATAGAGTATCGCGAAAGAGTGGACTGTACCACTGCGGTCTTAGTTGCTGGGGCGTATTAAAGCATGGTGGCCGGGATGCTGTCCAGCTCGGCCTCTGGCAACTGCTGCCATTCGTTTCTGCCCGTAGCGGATTCAAGCATTCAATATACAGATACGCTCTGAAATCAGAACCTTCAGCAGCCACAGCCCCTGTGAATTTCATGGTTTGAGAGTCAAGCGGGGCTATCCATTGGGAGAAACCATCGAGTTGCTGCTTAGGTCCGACCACAAGCTTAGCACAGCTTGAGTCCATTACTCCCTCTCCTTTAACGACCTTACCATCGGACTCGTTGAAGTAAAAATGCCAAGCTGTTGCCTCTTGTTCAAAGCTCGAATTTGCAAGGGTGACGCTTGGATTTGGAATGCCGGAGGACGGAAGAGTGCGGTTCGCAACTTGTTCTCCTAGACAACCGCAGAGCGAAAGAGCTACTACTCCTGTCGCGAAGCATTGCGTAGAACGTGCCATTGGGCACCTTATTAAGACTATGGATTTATATTGTCAAGCAGCTTTAGATGGGTGGCACATAGCCGTCTGGTAGGATTGTACCTGTGTTGCTTCCGGCTGGCAAAACCGGTGTGTATTTCAGGAGCGATATCTAACCGAAATCTGTTGAAACACCGCTGAAATCGAGCGTCCCGAAACTGCGTCAGCTTCATCGGCCGACGCAGCGTCGGAGTTTCACCGATGCAAGTTCGTTTCAGTCCGTTCGGTCCGCTGGGCGATGTGCCCGCCTTCAGTGATTGATGATAGTTGCTCAGTTCTAGTTCAATACCGCCTTTTCAATGTTTTCAAGCCGTCGCTCAATTGCACGTAATTTCCGCCGGAGTTGCTCTATTTCCTTACGTTCCATATTCAATGAGCGATTTCGCTCCTCGGAATCCAGGTAGTAGCTCACATCCCAGTCGGCGATTGATTTCATTTGTTCGGAAGTCCCAAAGTAAGAGCCGCCGAATGGCTTGCCCGAAGAAGGGTCGTAATATGTGTTAGCGCTCTGTGAACTCCGTCATGCCAGGAGCGTAATTCAGATCTTGACAAGCCGACGTCGTGAAGCACGCCTCTGGCGGCGGCGCTGGTTGGCCTGATCAAGTTCGCGCTGGCGATCTTCGCTGCGATGCTCAGGGTGTGCCTTGAGCCATCGGTCAGGTAGCAGCTCGGAGAGCTGTTCACGCTGGTCCCTTGAAAGCGATTCGAACGGGGTTTGGGCGTCGCCCACCCGCAAGTACTCGGGAACGATCTGAGGAAGCCGGACGAGAACATCGTTGAGATACGGGGTGACGTGGACATGATTAGAACGAGCACTCTGGATAAGCGTGTACCAGACGCATGCCGCGCGACCACCCGCATCGCTCCCAAAAAATTGGTAATTTTTTCTTCCAATAACCGAGGGGCGAATGACTCTTTCTGCCATGTTGTTATCGATCGCATAGCGCCCGTCGGTTGCAAATCGCGTCATCGCGTTCCAACGATTGAGCAGGTAGCCGATCGCTTCGGCCAACTTGGTCGAAGGCCGTACCGTCGGCTGCACTTCGGTGAGACGATCGTGCAGAAGGGCAAGAATGGGAACCGACTCGCGCATGCGCACTTGTCGTCGCGTTTCCACATCGGCATCGGCCAGGCGATCCTCGATGTCGTACAGTTGCCAGATCCAAGCGAGCGCCTCGTGCGCAAGTGGCTGCGTTGAGACGGCGCACGCTTCGTCGAACTTCCGCCGCGCATGGGCCCAACAACCCAGATCCAGAAGTCGGCCATCCGATTCCTTGACTAGGGACGTGTAGACACTGTAACCGTCGGTTAATAATCCGCCTTGAAAATCATCAAGTATTTCCCGCGGACCTGCGCGGGATCGATCAAGTCGATAGTCAAATAGTTGGTACGGATGCTGGTCATCGCCAACGTAGGCCCAGAGATAAACCAGCTTGGTCGCCCCAGCCCCGGGACGCAGGACACGGGCCGTGGTCTCGTCGGCCCGTACATAAAAACTATCCAGTACTTGGGTGCGAATCAGATCCCACACCGGCAGCAGACGCTCGCCCGTTCGCACCACGGCGTTGCTCAACACGCTGCGGTTGAACCACATCGTGGTGGTGGAACGAAGCTCTTCCTGGAGACGATACAGGGGCAGGTGACGCTCGAACTTGGCGTGTGCCAGCCAGGCTAACGTGCTGGCCCCAAATATCCCTTTTTCGTTGATATTGGGTGGCTTTTCGCTGGTGACGATCTGCTGGCCATCCCGGCTAACAGGGCAACCGTAGGTAAACCGAACGTGCTCGGCGATGTAGGCGCTAGACTCAACATATTCTAGTTGCCGTGAGATCTGCTCGGAGATCACCGTCCGCTTGCCGCCACATCCACAAGGACAATCGAGTTCTTCCGGCGGCAGTGGGTGTTCAAAACGCTGGACCGGCAAGCACTCGGGGAATTCAAAACGTTTGCGCTTCTTACGGCGTTTCTTGCGTTTCGAAGACGATTCATCGTCTGGCTCTTCTTCGTCGGTCGCCTCGTCATCCTCGCTAATCTCGTTGCCCTCGATCGACTCGGGATCAAAAAGAAGCTTTTGATCGGGAGAAGGGATAAACCGTTCACGCCGTGGAGAAAAGAGTGCCTTACGGAGTAAGGTGATTTGCTCTTGCATCACCTCGATGTGATTCTGCAACGATTCAAGAGTTGCCTGTTGCTCGCTATTAACCCTTTTGAGATGTGCGATCTCGGCGCGCTGCACTTCGATCTCTTTTCGGAGTTTGTCGGATTCCATCGACAACGTTTCGGTCCTTGAAGGTGCGTCACGAAATGGCAAATGATCACACACCGTTGGTGTAGAACACACATGTTTATTTATCGACAATTCACGTTGCGCGTCAAGGTGGTTTCCAAGGCGATTGAGTAATTTGTTTTGCCTGCTCACGACGCCACCACTTGCGACGTTTGACACTCGATAGCTCGATGCCTTCCAGCAACAATCGCAGGTCGTCCACATGCAGTGTCAAGTAATCACCGGGGGATGCAATCGCCCCTCCATGGTCGGCGCCACGTAGTGTCTCGAACGTTCCTCGTTCAAGATGCTTGTAGAGGATGATCGTGCCGTCACCCGTGAAATAGAGTACCTTCAACCGGTTGCGGCGTCGGTTGAAAAACAAGAAAAGATCTCCGTCTTCAATCTGTTTGCCAAGCTCCTTTTCGACGATACCGATTAATCCACAAAAACTTTTACGCATGTCCGTGGGAGCCAACGCGGCGAAGACTTTTATTTGGGATGGCACAATCAACATGACGCCACCTCACGCAACGCCTGCAATACGTCCTTCACTGTCTCACAATCGGTGCCGTGAGGCACATCCACAAAGACTCCCTGCTGCGGCAAGTGAATACGCAGCGTGGACGCAGGTGTCGTCCCCTCGATCCGCACAGGCACCAGTTGGGTGCCCTGGACGGCGTTACGACTGGTTTTAAGAGACTTGGTCGAACGGCTCCCCTGCTCTGGGGAGGCTTGCTGCTCACGGAACTTACGCTGCCAGGCATAATAGCTGGTTTGTGTAATCGAGTTCTGGTGGCAAAACGCCGCGATGCTCAAGCCGCTTGAGGACTGCTGTTTCAGTAGGCCACGCCAGTGGGACTCTTGGGATTTGTTTCGATTGGACATTGTGCTCGTTCCTGGAATAAAGGGAATGGTTCACCTCTATTAGGATAGCGCGCAATTTTGGGACGCTGTTCACAGAACGCTTACGCGCAAGCTGCGAAAAGCGTAAATGGAAAAAGGAAGTGATCGACCGCCGCGTCGGCAAGATCATGGCAAAGAACTCCCGGGCCGCCGGCCTGGGCGACGAACCTCGCCGCATTTTTGAGGAGCTGGGCAAGATCAACCTGGTCGACGTCGTGCTTCCCACTCGCCAAAAGCCCACCCGCCAAAAGCCGGTCGAAATCCGCCGTCGCTGCGTCGCCCGTCCGACCGAGCACCAAGCCATCCTGCTCGACCGCCTCGGTCTGAGCCTGCCCCGTCAATTAAAAGTTGCCCGCCAAATGTAGTGGAAAAATCCCACCACCCAACCTATAAAACAAGAGTCTCCGTGGACACAAGTGTGGAACTTGGGTTAGGATCAACATAGTTTTTCTTGCGTTCTTGATGCGACATGGAAAACCTGTCTTCTTCGGAGAATTCGCCGCCGTATCGCGACAGCATACTGGCTTGTAAAACAATATCCCACACTCATTGAAAGCCTAGGTCATTGAGATTTCCCAAGTCGCGCGCGGTTCGAAACGGATCCTCACGAAATGCCGTCTGGCGATACCATGCCGGCACAATCGCTACGACCGAGAGATTCAGGAGGAGAAACCTATGGAAACCGAGGTCAGTCTCGATTCGACAGATTCACCTCGACCTGTTTGTGCAATGTGAAAACGGCCAGCTTCACCTCGAGATACGGCGCCCGCTGCCGCAGCAAATCGACCAGTTCACGCCAAACAGTCTCAGGCAAACCCGATGCATGGGCCGACTGCTCCACTTGATCGACTAGTGGCATTCTCTTCTTGTTCCGTGGCGAATAGACCAGCAGCAACGCGTACGATTTTGCTGCCAACTGCAGCAGTGCTGCATGTTGCGAATCGAATTTTTGATCGATCTGTTTAGCCAACAGGGGACCTTGGTCGTGCAGATATGCGACAATCGTGGCAACGCGATCGTCGGTTGCGATAACCTCGGGCAGTTCCGGGACCTCGATTTGCAATTGCTCCGCAGCCGAGATCGCCTGTTGCAATCTTGGCTGAAGACTCTCAGCCGATGCATCTTTGGCATAGTATGCGGCAGCCAAGCTCCAGTAGCTGCCTAGCCGCCATGCTTGTAATTTTGTGTTCGGCAGTGATGCATCAGGCTCCGTGGTTGGCACTTCGGGCGCACGCATCTCAGCCCCTGGCTTTGCCAGGGGGTCGCTACCAGTGGGGCTGCTCTGCTCCGAATTGTTTTGCGACAGTTCGCTTCGGGTCGGGTCGCTTGGGGTCGGGTCGCTCGGTGTTGGGGAATCGGAAGCCGGAGGCGTTTGTTCTTGCGATTTCGATGGCTGCTCACTTTCGATACCCCCCGGCAAAGCCGGGGGCTGAGATGTGGGCGGGGACTGAGATGTGGGCGGGGGTTGTGGCTGGGGCTCGTAGTGGATCTCCTCCCAACAACCGGTGCAACACATGGCGATCGTTGCCATTAGCAGCGCGCTACCTTGCCGCCAAACGTATCCGTTTCCGTAGTCCATCATGGATTGCTCGTTTATTTTTTCGCCGTGGCACTCTCCGCCTGTTTGAAATAATAGACTCTACCGGCTAAGCCGCAAGCGGCCCATCGCTTGCGTCTTCGCGGCTTCCGCCTGTGACACCCATCGTGGCCAGCTATCTGCCCTGGCCAAACCGGGCATCAATTCGTAGCTTGGCGTCATGTCAACAGAGAAGAAAGAACGCCAAAAGCAGCCCCAAGCCGGGCAACCGCCTTGCGGCGTATTGAGCATGGCACTTGGGGGCAGCCTGCTAATGTGGCTCTGCCAGCCGCCGGTGGGATGGTCCGGTTTAGCATGGCTTGCACCCGTGCCGTGGCTGCTGTTGGTCCGATGGCACGAGTTGAATAGCCGTCGGCCCTATCGGGCGATCTGGCTCGCGGCGACGGTCCATTGGCTATTGACGATCCACTGGATCCGCCTTCCGCACCCGGCCAACTATGCCGCCTGGATTGTGTTGGCGACGGTGATGGGGGCGTATCTCCCGCTGTTTGTGGCGCTGGCCCGGGTTGGCGTGCATCGGCTGCACCTGCCGCTTTGGATTGTCGCGCCGGTAGCGTGGACCGGCGTCGAGTGGCTGAGAGCCCATCTGCTGACCGGCTTTTTCATGGGCTCGCTTGCCCACACCCAGGTTGCATGGCCCTGGGTCATCCAAATCGCCGACATCTTTGGCGAATATGGCGTCACGTTTTTGATCGTGCTGGTCGCCTCATGCATTACCCAAGTCTCATTACCATGGTCCCGCTCCAACACGGGCAAGCCGTGGCATTGGCGAAGTCTGCTCTCGTTGCTCCCCGGCGGTTTTGCATTGGCAGCCGCGCTGGTTTACGGCCATTCACGGAGCATCGATGTCGCGCTGGCGCAGAAGTCGCCCGCGAATTACCGCATCGCCCTCATCCAAGGCTACACCCGGGCCGACTGGAAAAGCGATCCGGAAAAGCAAAGAAGCATTATGGAAGAGTACTTGCGTTTGTCGCACGAAGCGGTTGCCCAAGTGAAACAGCAGGGCGACGGAAAGCCGATTGACTTGCTCGTTTGGCCGGAGACGACATTTCGGACCCCGCTGCTCGCATTGGATCCCGACCATCCGCCCCCATCGGGCGCGATCGCTAGGCAAAACCTGGAAGCCGCACCACGCGATTTGGCCGAGTTGGTTCACCAGCTCGGAACGGCCGTGCTGGTTGGCACCGACCGTTACAACGCGATGGCAGCCTCGCCGCAAGATGCTGCGCATGGACATGCCTATCATTTCAAAACCTACAATTCCGCTGTGATGGCCGGCCGCGACGGTAAGATTGTCGGCACGTACGACAAAATGCATCGTGTGATGTTCGGCGAGTATATTCCGTTTGCTGAATGGTTTCCGATGCTCTACGGGCTCACCCCACTCACGGGCGGCATCGACGCGGGCAAGGAGCCAGCCGGGCTGTGGTTGGACGATGTTCTGTACGCGCCAAACATCTGCTACGAAACGGTGCTACCGCATGTGATCCGCCGACAGGTTAAATACTTGGAAAGTCGATATAGCTCCAAGCCTCATGTGCTGGTGAATCTAACCAACGACGCCTGGTATCGGGGCTCTAGCGAATTGGATATGCATCTGGCGTGCGGCGTGTTTCGGGCGATCGAGATGCGCACGCCGATGGTCATCGCCGCGAATGGTGGTCTCTCGGCCCACATCAATCGCTACGGCACCGTGCAGCAAGTCACCGAGCGGCTGAAACCGCAGACGCTGATCGTCGACGTGCAAGGGGACCACTGCAACAGCATTTACACCGACTGGGGCGATTGGTTTGCCATCGGATGTCTGCTATGCTGCATAGTTTTAGCCGTGTTGCAACGCAACACACGGCGCATCGCACTGTAAACAGATCGCACGGTGAATTTCCCACCTCGCGCCGTGTGTTGCGTTGCAACACGGCTGAAATCAACAATCTCACATCCGTCCCATGCCTGTCATTCTTCAACTTCAAAACGCCCACAAACGCTACGGCGAGCAGGAATTGCTCGACGGCGCTAGCTGCGCGCTGCCTGATGACCAAAAAATTGGCCTCATCGGTCGAAACGGAGCGGGAAAAAGCACCCTTTGCCGCGTGCTGTTGGGCGACGAAGAACTCGACGCCGGCGAAGTCGTCCGAGGCCGCAAACTGAGGCTCGGCTATCTGCGGCAGCACGATCCGTTTCTCGATGGCGAAACGGTGATGCAGTTCCTCCAGCGAGACAGCGGCCAGCCCGAATGGCGATGCGGCGAAATCGCCTGGCAATTCCAACTACCCGAGCCGATGCTCTACCAACCGGTGCATGATCTCTCGGGCGGGTGGCAAACGCGCGTGAAGCTAGCGGCGCTGCTTTTGCATGACCCCAATTTGCTGATCCTCGACGAACCGACCAACTTTCTCGATCTGCGGACGCAGTTGTTGCTCGAAGATTTTCTCAATCGTTTCCGCGGCGGTTGTCTCATTGTTTCGCACGATCGGGAGTTTCTGAAGCGAACTTGCTCCCATACGTTGGAACTGAGCCGCGGACAATTGACCATGTTCCCCGGCGGCGTCGATGCCTATCTGGAAAACCTGGCCGAGCGCCGCGAGCATGATCGCCGTGTGAATACGGCAACCGCGACGAAGCGGAAACAGCTCGAAACATTTATCAACAAGAACCGGGCCAATGCCAATACCGCCAGTCAGGCCCGTAGCAAGGCGAAGCAGCTTGAGCGGCTGCAATTGATTGATGTCGCGGGCGAAGACACAAGCGTGCGGTTCCGTTTTCCCGATGTCGGGCCGCGGCAAGGCACCGCGCTGCGGACCGATGGGCTTGCCATTGGTTATCCCGATCTGCAGGTGGCCGACGGCATTCAAATTGAGATAGAGCATGGCATACGAGTCGGTATCGTTGGCGACAATGGCCAGGGGAAGACGACGTTCTTGCGCACCGTCTGCGGGTCGCTTGACCCGCTGGGTGGAGAGCTCGCGTGGGGCTACGGCTGTCAGGTAGGCATCTACGCTCAGCATGTTTACACCACGCTGCCCGAAGAAAAAACCGTTCAGGAATATCTGGAATACCAAGCGGCAACTGGCACCACAACCCAGCAGATCAAGGATGTCGCGGGCAGCTTTTTGTTTGGTGGTGAGCTGATTGAAAAACGAATCCGCGTCCTCAGCGGAGGCGAACGGGCTCGGCTTGTGCTTGCCGGGCTGCTCTTGGAACAGCATAATGTGCTGGTGCTGGACGAGCCGGGCAACCATCTCGATGTCGAATCGGTCGAAGCGCTGGCCGGCGCACTGGAGCGATATCAGGGCACGGTCATCTTCACCAGCCATGACCGGCATTTCATGCACCGCGTAGCCACGGCCGTCGTCGAGGTCCGCGATGGCCGCGTCGCCAGCTACCCGGCCAGCTACGACGATTACGTCTACCGAATCGAGAAAGAGTTGCAGGAGGGCCTTCGTGCCGAGCACGTCTCCTACGCCTCGCACGACGCAACCTCTGCCACCGCCCAGCACAAGCTAAGCGGCCGCGAAGAGCGTGAGTTGCAAAAGAAACTCCGCGCGGTCGAGCGTAAGATTGCCAGGCTAGACGGCGACAAGAAGTCGCTCAACGAGCAACTGCAGGCGGTGGTCGATGCCAAAGAAGCCGTGCAACTGCACGAACAGATCACTAGTATCGCGGCCGAGGTCGAGCAGTTGGAAGAAGCGTGGGTGGAATTTTTTAATGTACTTGAGACAGATTAGGCCCCAATCGAGGGGCGAGTTACTCGAACTCGTCTACATCCAGAAGCCTCGCTGCATGGTGAAAAGCCACCAGATAGACGACTTCCTCATCGATTCGATAAATGATTCGATAATTACCTTGTAGAATCTCACGATACGT
Source organism: Lacipirellulaceae bacterium (assembly GCA_965249435.1). Taxonomy (GTDB): domain Bacteria; phylum Planctomycetota; class Planctomycetia; order Pirellulales; family Lacipirellulaceae; genus JAJRWS01. The sequence goes on from CBDFMC010000025.1 coordinate 146,374, forward strand.
GCGAGTTACATCCTCTAATACCACGCCGCCCAGCAGCGGTTGATCTTGTAGAAGATCCACCTTTGCGATCATCTTTTGAGCAAACCTTCGGGCCGCCATGGGTGCGTCCTTGGCAATGTACTCAATCAAATCCTCGAAATCACGAAGCGATTTCGCAGTCCAAATTATGTGAGCCATTTCTCAAGCCGCTTTTTTGCATTCTTGTGAGAAATCAGCTCGCCGGCCTCGACTTGCAGTTCACCAAGTTCGATCTTTCGTAGCAGGTAGACTTTTTCCATGAATGCATCCATGTCGATGTCGTCGGGGGACGCGTCGAGCAATTGTTGGACTTTTTCTTTTTGCATGCTTCTTTTCCACCTAGTTGACATTCTACTTCCGTCTACTTCCGTTCAGCAAGCAACAAATTGCTGGCGCCACGTGATTATACCACAATTGTAGGGGATGGCATCATCATTTCCGCCACACGCCCACGACAGCAGGCGAATACGTGCGCACTTGCCAATCGGCGTCCCGCTTGTCGCCCACCGTGCCGCCGGGGAGCAAATTGAAATCGAACCGCTCGTCGGACTCGACAACAACCATACTGCCAGGCGGCGCGTGCTTTAGCACGGCCGATACCAGCGCAAGCATATCGTCTTGCCGATCAACATAAAACGCATAGGGCGGACTGCAGAAGACAAGCCAAGGAATTGCGGATTGCGGATTGCGGATTGCGGAATTGAGAGAGGGCAAAGATTCCGAATTCCGAATTCCGAATTCCGAATTCAACATGTCCCGTTTGGCCCATAGAAACGCGCTGGTCGCTAGCACCTCGCAATCGGCCTCGACGCCCAACGACGTGATGTTCTCTTCGATAACTCGGGCCGTGGGAATGTGCCGCTCGATGAACGTAGCGCCAACCGCTCCGCGGCTTAGCCCTTCGAGCCCCAATGCACCGGTACCGGCGAACAGATCGATCGCATATCGGCCTTTGACCTCGGTGCCAATGAGATCAAAAATCGCCTCGCGCACACGGTGTTTCATCGGTCGGGTGACGGCATCGCCGCCTGCGACAAAAGATGCGAACCGTAGCTTGCTACCACGGAACCGGCCGCCGATGATCCTCAGGTCGTTCGGCAGATTATCAGAGTCTGTTTTACGCGAATTCTTGTGCGAAGCACGTGCATGATGTTGTCGATTTGCCATAGAATGACTGCAACTTTACTGGTATCGTTGTTAGCCGCCGGACTTGTTCCGGCGCGTTATCCAGCGAATATGAGAACTTCCGATTCCGCGCCGGAACAAGTCCGGCGGCTAACCAAGTGCAAGGGTCTCCCTAAGGATTATTCCATGCCACGATTTATTTTGCAAACCCTGTTGATGTTGATTTCCGGCCTGTTGACGCTGGCCGACATGCCAACTTCGTATTGCCAAACGGCGACGGCACCCTCGACGGCACCCTCGACGGGCCCGGACGCCCAAACGGCCAAGCAATCGTACGACCAGTTTCGCAAAGAGTGGAAGCAAGTCATCGAGCAAATCAAGCAAGTGCAGGAGACTCAAACAGCGGACGCCGACGGGCAGCTCCGACAACTTCGTCAGCAAGCCGATGCGCTGCTCGACCAAATCGTCGCCGCCGGGTTGCAAGTTTACCAGGCCGACGCAAAGGCCTATCCCAAAGTAAACAGCATGCTGGTTGCACTGGCACAATTTTTTGTTGTCGGCGACCATACGGGCGACGGCGGCGACCAATTCGAGAAGGCCTTGCCTATCGCCCAAGCACTGCTCGAATCGGGTGCAGGAGACGAGACGCCCGAGCTTTGGCTGTGGGGTGCCGTCAGCGCTTTTGCCACAAATAACCATGCGCTGGCGAAAGACTATTTTGCCAAAGCAGCCGATGCGGGGCTTTTGGGCGATGTGCCACCAGGACGCGGTCAAAGCGACTCTCGCAATCGGGCATGGCAACTCGCCAAGAGTTTTGTTGATCTGCTTGACGAATACGGCGACGTTTGGCAACAGGAGCAAAAGACCCGCCAGGCCGAGGCCGAGGCGGACGATTTGCCGCGCGTGAAATTCATCACCGCCAAGGGTGATATCGTGATCGAGCTTTTCGAGAATGAATCGCCGCAGGCAGTGGCGAACTTTATCACCCTCGTGAAAAAAGGGTACTACGACGGGCTGACATTCCATCGCGTGCTGCCCGGATTCATGGCCCAGGGGGGGTGCCCCGAAGGGACCGGCACCGGAGGTCCAGGTTACAACATCCGCTGCGAATGTTACGGGCCAAATTATCGCAAGCACTTCCGCGGCAGCCTCAGCATGGCCCACGCTGGCCGTGACACGGGTGGCTCGCAATTTTTCCTCACCTTTGTTCCGACTGCCTACCTCAACGGCAAGCATACGGTTTTTGGCCGTGTCTACGAAGGGATCGAAGTCGCCGCTGCTATACGCCGTCGCGACCCTGCCTCTGGCACCATGGCAGACAAAATTCTCCATGCGGAGGTGCTCCGCGACCGGGGGCATGAATACAAATTCGAGAAGCTGCCTGGGCGGTGAATTTGAGCGTTATTGCTACGCGCTAAGCCGCAAGCGGCAGGTCATTGGGTTTCATCTTTCCACGCCTGTAATTTCGTCGTGATGAAATCGATGATCGCCCGATTTTCGTCCGTTCCGCGGCCTTCGATCCACATCGGCTGGCCGAAGGCAAAGTGAACTTTTTTCGTGGGATCGATTTTCCCCAGGTCTTTGATGATTTTGCCATTCCCCCAGGCGCCGGTCGCCAGCGCGAGTGGAACCACCGGGACATTGGCCCTTTGGGCCAGCTTGACGCCGATGGTGTTAAAGCTCGCCGGATCAAACAAATCGGTCCGAGCCCCTTGGGGAAAGACAACCATCGAAATCCTTCGCTTCAATCGGTCCATTCCTTCGTCCATGACCGTTTTGAAATCTTGCCGCGGATTGGTCTGGCTGACTGCAATCGGATCGCGCGATCGCATGACATGCCCGAATATAGGGTAAGTGAGCAAACTCGATTTGACGATGAACGTAACCTTTCGAATGGGTTGAATCATCGCGGGAAGCACGGTCGTTTCCATGGTGCTCACGTGGTTGCCAACCACGACGCATGGAGTCTCAAGTTGCTCGACATGCTCGATTCCAGAAATCTCGAAACGTACTCCGACGCTTTCCAGTGCCCGGAGCACCTTGAGACTGCTTTGACCCCATGCTCCGTCATCATATCGAGACCGTCTCGCTTGGGCACTTGCTCGCAAGACGGTGGAAAAAAACTTGGTGTAGAATGTGAGTGAAGGGAATACTCGGGCAAACCGGGAGGGGGTTATGGGGACCGTTTGGTACACTCCGTTGGCATAGGTTAGCTGTTTCATAGCTCGACAATATACACCGAATGGCCGGAAAGGGGCAGTTGAGAAGGGTTACCGTTTTGACTCGGTTTGTGGTACAATACCCCGGCATAATGCCCTGAACCAATAGCCAGACGGTTTGCCATGTCGACCCAACCCATTCCAACGCTTTCGCCCGCCGACTACTTAGCTACGGAGCGAGCAGCCGAGTACAAGAGCGAGTATTATCGCGGCGAAATGTTCGCCATGGCCGGAGCTAGCCGCGAACATAATCTCATCGTAGGAAATCTCGCTCGGGAGTTGGGTAACCGACTCCGCAACGGACCGTGCGAGGTCTATTCCAGCGACATGCGGGTTAAGGTCGATGCGACTGGGCTATACACCTACCCCGATGTGGTCGTCGCCTGTGACGGACCCGAGTTTGAGGACGAGCAGGTCGACACGCTCCTAAACCCAACGCTGCTAATCGAGGTACTGTCCGAATCGACCGAAAAGTACGACCGTGGCAAGAAATCGGGGCATTACCGACAACTGGCATCGTTGAAAGAGTATCTGCTCGTTTCGCAAGACGAACCGCACGTTGAACATTATGCCCGACAGGGCGATGGCCACTGGCTCTTGACGGATGCCACGGGAATCGACGCAACCATTCGGTTGCCCGTGCTCAAAACCGAGCTTATTCTGTCGGAAATTTACGCCCGATTGACATTCAATGCGGCAACGGACGCCTAGTGGTGCAGGCAGCCTTTCGAAGTGTCGAGCGTTTGGGGCGCTGGATATAAAGGTCGCCCTTTGCATAAAAAAGAAAATAGAGCCTGATGGAAAATCCGCAGCCATTCAATTCATTTCCGGCCAAACAAGGCCTGTATGATCCTGCCAATGAGCATGACTCGTGTGGCGTGGGGTTCGTTGCGCATATCAAGGGCGTACGTAGTCATCAGATTTTGCAGGATGCCGAGGAAGTGCTGCGTAGCATGGATCACCGTGGGGCATGTGGATGCGAAGCGAACACGGGCGACGGGGCGGGAATTCTTACGGCGTTGCCACACGAGTTTTTGCAACAGGCGGTGCAGCAAGATTTGGGTGGCCGGTTGCCTGGGCCGGGCAAGTTTGCCGCGGGCAACGTGTTTCTTCCCACCATCGATAGCGAGCGGGGAAAATGCAAAGCGGCAGTCGAAAAATTGGTTGCCGCCCAGGGACAAACGCTGGTCGGTTGGCGTCCCGTGCCAACCGCTTGCGGCGAAGCCAACATCGGACCCACTGCCAAAGCAGCCGAGCCATGCATCGAGCAACTAATAATCGCCGCAGGCGGCGATTTTACTTCAGAAGACGGGGCTTCAGCGGACGGGGCTTCAGCGCATGCGGATGCCTTCGAACGCCAACTTTATCTCATCCGCAAACAGGCGAGCGACACGCTGCGCACCGATGCGTCGCTCAGCCAGGCTAAGATGTTTTACGTCTGCTCGCTGTCGACCAAGGTAATCATCTACAAGGGAATGCTCACCACCGACCAACTGTTCAAATACTATCCCGACTTGGCCGACCCCAGCTACACCAGCCATTTGGCGATGGTCCATTCTCGCTTCTCGACCAATACCTTCCCGTCCTGGGATCGGGCCCAGCCTTGCCGCTTTATGAGCCACAACGGCGAGATCAACACGCTCCGTGGCAATATGAATTGGATGCATGCCCGCGAAGGCGTGCTTCAGAGCGATCTATTGGGCGATGAGCTTTCCAAGCTCTTCCCCATTGTCGAACCCGATTGCAGCGACTCGGGCACGTTTGACAATGTGCTGGAATTTCTGCTGATGACCGGCAGGTCGCTGCAAGAGGCCGTCATGATGATGGTGCCCGAAGCATGGCAGCAGCACAAAACGATGCCCGAGGAAAAACGGGCATTCTACGAATACCATAGCTGCCTGATGGAGCCGTGGGATGGCCCGGCATCGATTGTTTTTACCGATGGCAAATATATCGGTGCGGTCCTCGATCGCAACGGCTTGCGACCGTCGCGTTACTATCTGACGCACGACGACCGGGTTATCATGGCGAGCGAAGTGGGCGTGCTCGCGGTCGACCCGAAGAATGTCAAGGAAAAGGGACGCTTGCAGCCGGGACGGATGTTCCTGATCGACTTTGAAGAAGGCCAGCTGATCCCCGACGAGCAGTTGAAAACCGATTTCGCTAAGCGTCGCCCGTATGGCAAGTGGCTGAGCAATCAGCGGATCGAGTTGGGCGAACTGCCGGTGCCGGCCGAAGCACACGGTTTCGATCCAGACACATTGCTCCAGCGGATGCAAGCCTTTGGCTACACAACCGAGACAATGCAATTCATGCTGCTGCCGATGGTCCGCGACCTGCGCGACCCGGTTGGTTCGATGGGCAACGACTCCTGCCTGGCGTGTCTCAGCGACAAACCACGAATGCTTTACGACTACTTCAAGCAACTTTTCGCTCAGGTTACCAACCCGGCAATCGATTCGATTCGCGAAGAAGTGATTATGTCGCTGGAATGCATGATTGGTCCCGAGCGGAATCTGCTCGAAACAACCGAAGAACATGCCCATCGCCTTCGTGTGCCGCATCCGATTTTGTCGAACGAAGAATTGGCCGCACTGAAACACCTCGCGGACGATCCGAAAAAAGGGCCCAAAAAGAGACATGATTGGCGGACGAAAACCATCGACATTACCTGGCCACGCAGCGAAGGCAATGCGGGCATGCAACCGGCGCTCGACCGTATTTGTGCCGAAGCCGAGGCGGCGATCGACGATGGTTTTCAACTGGTTATCCTCTCGGACCGCAACATAGATTCGGGCCACGTTCCCATTAGCGCGCTGCTTGCTACCGGTGCTGTGCATCAGCATCTTATTCGCCAGATCAAGCGGACCCGCATTGGCATCGTCGTCGAAACGGGCGAAGCCCGCGAAGTGCATCATCATTGCTTGCTCATTGGCTACGGGGCCGATGCGATCAATCCGTACTGTGCATTCGAATCGCTTTGGCAAGCGCGACGCGACGGGCTGGTCGACGGATTTGGAACCAATGGCGAGCAGCTAACGGACGAAAAACTCGTGGCGTCGTATCGCAAGGGCGTTGCCAAAGGGATGCTCAAGGTGATGGCCAAGATGGGCATCTCGACGCTGCATAGCTACAAAGGGGCGCAAATTTTCGAGGCCCTGGGGCTACGAGACAAGGTGGTCCAGCGCTGCTTCACCGGCACCGCCAGCCGACTGCAAGGGGTCGACTTCGACATGCTTGCCGAAGAGACGCTACGTCGCCATGCGATTGGATACCCAGCCAAGGTCGATGGCCGATTGCCGATGCTACCCAACCCGGGCGAGTTTCACTGGCGTGCCGAAGGCGAGCGACACATGTGGGATCCCCAGTCGATTGCCGATATCCAAATCGCCGCTCGCACGAACAGCATGGACGCATACCGACAGTTTGCCGAACATATCAACCACGATGCCCAAACGCGTTGCCAGCTTCGCGGGCTGCTTTCTTTTCGTGAAGACGCAAGCGGTGGACCCATTCCTATTGATGAGGTTCAGTCAGCCAGCGAAATCGTCAAACGGTTTTGCACCGGGGCGATGTCGTTCGGATCGATCTCAGCCGAAGCACATGAGTCGCTCGCCGTGGCGATGAATCGGATAGGCGGCAAGAGTAACACGGGCGAAGGGGGTGAAGACCCCGAACGGTTTAACCCGATGTCGAACGGCGATTCGAAGCGATCGGCGATCAAGCAGGTTGCCTCAGGGCGCTTTGGAGTAACGATTTGGTATTTGGCCAATGCCGACGAGCTACAGATCAAAATCTCTCAAGGTGCGAAGCCGGGCGAAGGGGGCGAACTCCCCGGCCGCAAGGTCGATGAAAACATCGCCCGAATTCGCTACTCGACGCCCGGCGTCGGCCTCATCAGCCCGCCGCCACATCACGACATTTACTCGATCGAGGACCTGAAGCAGCTAATCCACGACCTGAAAAACGCCAACCGACATGCGCGCATCAGCGTGAAGCTTGTTTCCGAAGTCGGCGTCGGCACGATTGCCGCAGGCGTGGCGAAGGGTTTTGCCGATCATATCCTCATCTCGGGCGACGGCGGTGGCACCGGTGCATCGCCCTTAACAAGCATCAAGCACGCCGGTCTGCCGTGGGAATTGGGCATTGCCGAAACGCATCAAACGCTCGTCCTAAACGACTTGCGAAGCCGCGTCGTGTTGCAAACCGATGGTGGACTCAAAACGGGCCGCGACGTGGTGATCGCCGCGATGCTCGGAGCCGAGGAATTCGGGTTTGCGACCGCGCCGCTCATCACGCTCGGCTGCATCATGATGCGGAAGTGCCATCTGAACACCTGCCCCGTCGGCATCGCGACGCAAGACCCCGAGCTGCGAAAAAAATTCCGCGGCAAGCCCGAGCATGTCGTCAACTATCTGTTCATGGTCGCCGAAGATGCCCGACGGATCATGGCCGAGCTAGGCTTCCGCACAATCGACGAAATGGTTGGCCGGGTCGACTGTCTGCAGACCGACGCGGCGATCAAGCATTGGAAAGCCGATGGGTTGGACCTGACGCCCCTCTTAACGCCGGTCGAAAAACCGCACTCCGAGGTGGGCACCTATTGCACACAGAGCCAAGACCATGGCCTGGAAAATTCACTCGACATGACCACACTGCTTGACCTGGCCAAGCCGGCACTGAATGATGGCAGCCAAGTGCGAGCCGAGTTGGACATCGTCAACACCCATCGCACCGTCGGCACGATCCTCAGCCACGAGATAGCCAAAAAATGGGGCGCTGATTGCCTGCCCGACAATACGATTCACTTCAAGCTAAACGGCTCGGCCGGGCAAAGCTTCGGCGCATTCCTGGCCCGTGGCGTCACACTGGAGTTGGAGGGTGACGCGAACGATTACGTTGGCAAAGGGCTTTCCGGAGGCAGGCTGATCATCTATCCGCCCAAAGAAAGCACCTTTGTGCCCAAGGACAATATATTAGTTGGCAATGTCTGTCTGTACGGCGCAACCCAGGGCGAGGCATTTTTCCGCGGCCAAGCGGCCGAGCGGTTTGCCGTTCGCAACAGCGGTGCGATGACAGTGATCGAAGGCGTCGGCGACCATGGTTGCGAATACATGACCGGTGGCCGAGTGGTCATCCTCGGCCAGACGGGTCGCAACTTCGCTGCCGGCATGAGCGGCGGCATCGCGTACGTCTGGGATCCACAGGATCGCTTTTTGGCCCATTGCAATTTGGCAAGTGTCGGGCTGGAAAAAGTCGAACAGGAGGAAGAGATTACCCAGTTGCGAGAGCTAATCGAGAAGCACCAGAACCACACCAGCTCGGCTGTCGCCGCCGAGGTGCTCGACCGCTGGGACGAATGCTTGCCGCAATTCGTCAAAGTGATGCCAACTGATTACAAGCGAGTGTTGGAAGAGATGAAGGCGAAAGAGCAGGAAGCAGTTGAGGTTTAGTGAGGTGATTGTCCAATGTCTGATGTCTGATGTCTGAGAATAGCGATACACATCTGTCCCGGAGGGACAAAATGAAAATAGCCCAGCGATTTATCGCTGGGTAATGGTGTTGATAAATCATGCTAGTCCCGTAGGGACGATTGAAATCAAAACTCAGCAAACTACACAAACTCGCCTGCAGGCAAGTCCCATGTCACATTCTTACGTCAACTCGCTTTTTCATTGCGTATTTAGCACCAAGGATCGACAAAAGACGATTTCGGAGGATCGACAAAGACGGCTATGGTCCTACATGGGAGGCATCGCACGCGAAAACAAAATGAAAGCGATGGCTCTTGGGGGCATTGAGGATCATGTGCACCTGCTACTTTCATTACCATCAACGATCACAATCGCCAAAGCCATGCAACTGATCAAAGGTGGTTCGTCGAAATGGATACACGACGAATTTCCAGAGCATCGAAGTTTCGCTTGGCAAGAAGGCTATGGAGCGTTCAGCATTGGGATTTCGCAAGTTGACGAAACAACGCGATACATCCTCAACCAAAAAAAACATCATCGAGCCAAGACATTTCAAGAAGAATATCTTGCTTTCCTTGACAAGCATGGCCTTCCATACGATCCGAAATACGTTTGGGGATAACTTCAACCGTCCCTACGGGACTATGATATTTTGTGACTCCACTACCCAGCAATAAATTGCTGGGCTATTTTCATAGGCCCCTCTGGGGCAAACTAATAGGGCGCCATTCAACTTGAAACATGATGTTCCTTTTCAACGCACTGCGGAATAATGAAACATTACTAACCCCAAACCACCACTGACCATGGGCAAACCGACCGGCTTCAAAGAATTCGACCGTCAAACGGTTCCCTACCGCGATCCGCTCGATCGGGCTGGCGACTTTTTGGAGATCTATACCGACCCGCCGGAGGAACACCTGCGCACGCAGGGAGCCCGGTGTATGGATTGCGGGGTGCCGTTTTGTCAGTCGAACACCGGCTGTCCGATTGATAATCTCATCCCCGAGTGGAACGACCTGGTCTACCATGGCCGGTGGCGCGATGCGCTCGACCGACTACACAAGACGAACAATTTCCCCGAGTTCACCGGGCGAGTCTGTCCCGCGCCGTGCGAAGGCTCCTGCGTGCTGGGGATCGCCGATCCGCCGGTAACAATCAAGAACATCGAAAACGCAATCATCGACCGCGGGTTTGCCGAAGATTGGATCGCCCCCCAGCCGCCGGCCGAGCGGACTGGCCGCAGTGTGGCAATCATCGGCAGCGGCCCAGCCGGTTTGGCCGCAGCCGCACAGCTCAACCGCGTGGGACACCGTGTGACCGTCTACGAACGGGCCGACCGCATTGGCGGGCTGCTGATGTATGGCATCCCCAACATGAAGCTCGACAAACGGGTCGTCCAGCGACGGATCGATTTGCTAAGCGAAGAGGGCGTCGAGTTTGTCACCTGCGCCCATGTTGGCAAAGAGGAAGATTTTGAGTCAGGGCACATGACCGAGATCATGCAAGAGCGCGGCTGCAACATACAGTTCATCGATCCGCAGCAGTTGGCCGACGACTACGATGCCGTGCTGCTAGCCACCGGCGCAACCAAGCCATTCGACCCCACCGCTCGTTGTCCAGGCCGCGACTTGACAGGCATCCATATGGCAATGGAGTTTCTCACCCGCAACACCAAGAAGCTGCTCGACAACAACATGGAAACGGGCGAGCTAACCGATGGCCATGCCATTTCGGCAAAGGGAAAGAATGTGATCGTCATCGGCGGCGGCGACACGGGAGCCGACTGCATCGGCACCTCGCTACGACATGGTGCGGCAAGCATCGTCAACCTCGAACTGCTCGACATGCCCCCTGCCGAGCGGGGCGAAAACAACCCTTGGCCCCAATGGCCGCGAGTTTTTCGGGTCGACTATTCACACGCCGAAACGGCCGCCAAGCTGGGCGACGACCCGCGACAATTCAACATCCTCACCAAAGAATACGTCGGCGACGACAGTGGCAATCTCACGGGTGTTAAAACTGTGCTTGTCGATTGGTCAAAGCCGTGTCGCAACGCGACACACGGAGCCCCAACACAAGTCGGCCCACCATTCAGCGAAGTCCCCGGCAGCGAAAAAATCTGGCCGGCCGACTTGGTCTTTCTCGCCACCGGTTTCGTCGGCCCGGAGCTAGCCCTCGGCGAGATGCTCGGCCTAGAAACGCAAAACCCACGTGGCAACTGGCAAACGTTCGCCGCCGAGCATGGCCAGTTTGCGACGAACATCGAAGGCGTCTTCGCCGCCGGCGACTGCCGCCGCGGTCAGAGCCTCGTCGTCTGGGCCATCAACGAAGGCCGCGGCGCCGCCCGAGCGATTGACCAGTACCTCATGGAAACCACAGCCCTCGTCGCCCCCGGGCTGAATCTGCCGCAGCAGGTGGTGTAAAGGCAGTCAAGCCTGATGAAATTGAGTGGTCTGATCTTGTCACTTGCTCGCCACACGTATATCTTTGGCGTACAATAAGTTACGTACCGTAACAGGACCTATTCGGCCCAACGCTTTCTGTCACAAAACATCCGCCAAGAAAATATCGTTCTACAATTCTCAGGTGTATCGTCGTGATGAAATTTCGTAATCCACCTGTCGTCGAAACTGTTTTGAGCGTCCAGTTCAAGCCGATCAATAAAATTGGGGCCGGACTATTAGGCAAGTTTTGGTCGAGCCTCGACGACGATTGGAAAGTCCCTCTGGATGCACCGGCATTAGAACTGGAACATGAGCAATTCGGTCCAGAGAACGCATGGCAATCTAGCGGGCTTCGTTTTAAGGTAGGTCCACAAGTCGATTTACGACTGCAGATATTCAATTCCGCTGGGGATCGAATGATTCAAGTGCAAAATGGCCGATTCCTGTTCAATTGGATCGGAGTTGGTAGATCCTACCCAAGTTACGACGTAGTTCGACCTCAATTTGATAAGTATTGGGACCAATTTCGTGAGTTTCTTGTGACGTACTCAGATCAGTCCTTCGATGTGGATCAATGGGAGGTTGTTTACGTCAACCATATTCCAATATGCGATCCCTGGGCAACTACATCTGAATTGCCAAATCTTTTTACCTTTCTAAGTCCGATAGACCACAAAGAAAGCGATGTGAATCTTGAAGCGGTTAACGGCGAATGGCAATATGAGATTCCTGATATACGAGGACGCCTTTACGCCCGGCTTGGAAGGACTCTCAAAGAGGATATACCACACATAGTTTTCACACTTACCGCTAGAGGCGCGGTCGCGACTGAGTCGGGTGCAACCTTAGATGATGGACTCTCGCTGGGACACGACACGATCACCAAGGCATTTTGTGAATTGACGACTCCTGAAGCTCAAAAACTCTGGAACACCAATCATGCCAAATCCTAAAACAATAATCTGCAAGACGATTTCAGAATCCGCCGACCGCGACTTTTCTGCGCCAAGCAGCGAGACGGAAGTTGACGCCCTCGCAACGTCTGCAAAAGCCCGTCAAGAGTATCTGAAGGAGTGGGATTCTTATATTGACGAGAAGCTTATCGAATGGGGCTTGCATCCTGAACGGTTCGATGAAGATGATTTGGAACCACCAAGCCCTGAGGCAATTGGAAAAGCTTGCACAGTTGCGAGAAGCATGCGAGATGATGGATGTCGTTCACCCACAGGCGTTATACCTGACGGCGACGGAGGAATCGCATTCGAAATACGCAAAGATCCTGCGTATGAGAGGATCGAAATCGATGAGGCTGGGGAGGTTTTCTACGTGCTGTTTTTAGATTGCAAGTTTCAATCTAGGTATCGCTTAGAAATCGAATAGGTTCTCGCCGGTGAAATACTCGCATGGTCGAACCTAGTCATCTCGATGATAACGAAACCATCTTTCGTCGCATTCCTGTTAGCACGGACTGGTATGATGCGGATCAGAATGAGGTAAAACCCGATGCGTTCCGGCCCAAGAAGTATGATCTTACTGGCATCTCTGTGTCCAGAGTGCGTTCAGAAGTCCAACCAGATTTCCTCGATCTGCAACAAATAGCACAAGGCCGTTCTTCCCAGGGATACTATATTGTGCAGTTGAGTGTGAGAACACTACGGGAGAACAGGATAGATGTTGTTGCAAAACCTCTTGACGACAATCCTGGCCATGCAGAATTGCCACAGCTAACCTACGAAAATCGAAAATCGAAGCCGTCACAAGAAATCATGGTGTTGCTTGCACATAAATTAGTTGAGCATGTCCATGGGCCATCTCTGCGTGATCAAGAATGAGGTTGAAACAATAATCACCTCGTTGCCTATGAGCTGAATCTTCCTCCGTAAAAAGTGCGGACATTAGGCGAGCGGCAATAGAGAATTTACCAGCCGTAGCTGAAGTGGCCAGACTTTGGAACGGAAAACCAAAGTCTGGCCACTTCGGCCACGGGAAGATTTCATCTGCCGCTCGCCTTATGCTGTGACAATGCACTAGTCATACATCCAAATTTTTCACATCGAGCGCGTGCTTCTGGATAAACTCGCGGCGAGGCTCGACGTTGTCGCCCATCAGCACACGGAACAGGTCATCGGCGCTGCTGACGTCATCCATTCTTATTCTCAGCAGCGTGCGATTGGTCGGATCGAGCGTTGTCTCACGCAACTCTTCTGCATTCATTTCGCCGAGGCCTTTGAAGCGGGTGATCTGCAGGCCCTTCTCGCCCGCGAACCGAATCGCGGCGGGCAGCCCGCGGAGGTCTTCGAGGCCCGTCTCGCTTTCGCCGCGGCGGAGTGCGTAGCGCGAACCTTCTTCGCCTGTGCGATCTTGGGAGATCAGCGCATCAATGCTGAAACCAAGCTGGTCAATATCTTTCAGCAGCGTGTTGATCGACCGAACTTCATGCAGCTCAACAATCCGCAGTTTGGGGCCTTTCTGGACCTCGCCATTCGTTTCGTCGGCATCTGGTTCCGACGATATCTTTGCCGGGCCGGCATCGATTTGTAACTCGCCGCCGACCGCTTTTTCTTGCTCGGCTACAAAATTGTCGAGCTGCTCGCGGTTGGCGAACCAATGTTCCTGTATGCCGAGGAAGACATGATAAACGGGCAACTCAAGCGTCGCGGGGTCTTGCCGCTGAGCATGTGATTTCAGGCTGATGCCGCGTCGCTCCAGGGCGACAATCGAATCCTCCAAGGCAGCCACTGTGCGGCAAAGCTTGGCCATCTGCTCGCCTTCGACCAACTCGCTCGTGCCCGGCTCGCTGGCAGCCGGATCGAACACCGAATCGCCGAGGCCCAGGTCGAGCAATTGGGCCTTCATTTCTTCTTCGGTCTGCACATAGTAGGTTTGCTTCTTGCTTTTCACGCGGAACAACGGCGGTTGGGCCACGTAGACATGTCCCTGGGCAACCAATTCGTACATCTGCCGATAGAAAAATGTCAGCAGCAACGTGCGAATGTGCGAGCCGTCGACATCGGCGTCGGTCATGATCACAATTCGGCCGTAGCGACGTTTGCTGAGGTCCTGATCTTCGCCAATGCCCGAGCCAATCGCAGCGATCATGCTGCGGACTTCTTCGTTGGCTAGCACTTTGTCTTCGCGCGATTTGTAGGCGTTGATAATTTTGCCTCGCAGGGGCAAGATGGCCTGGAACTCGCGAATCCGCCCCCCCTCGGCGCTGCCGCCAGCCGAGTCACCTTCGACCAGATAGAGTTCGCACTTGTCAACATCACGGCTGGAGCAGTCGCGGAGTTTGCCAGGCAGTCCTCCGCTGGAGAGTGCCCCCTTGCGTTCGCGAATCAGTTGTCTTGCCTTGCGAGCACTTTCACGAGCCTCGGCGGCCAGCAGTCCCTTGCGAACGATTGCCTTGGCGCTTTTGGGATTTTCTTCCAGAAACTTGTTCATGTATTCGCCAAAGAGCGAGTTGACGATGCCTTCGACTTCATTGTTACCCAGCTTGGTTTTCGTTTGGCCTTCGAACTGCGGATGCGGCACTCGAATACTCAGCACCGCAGTGAGACCCTCGCGAACATCATCGCCACTGGGGACCAAGTCCTTATAGAAGCCCGATTTTTTGCCGTAACTGTTCAGCGTGCGGGTCAGGGCCGAGCGGAACCCAGAGAGGTGCGTGCCCCCCTCGGTCGTACTGATGTTGTTGACATAGGTGTGAACATTTTCGGTATATTCGCCCGAGTATTGCAGGGCAATTTCTAAGCTGACCCCTTCGCTTTCGCCGTGGACAAACAGTATGTCGGCATGGACCACGTCGCTTGCCCGGTTGAGATGTTTGACATACTCTCGAATGCCATCTTCATATTGAAAGGTTTCGCTCTCGTCGGTTCGGGCGTCGGTGATCGTGATCTTCACACCTTGGTTCAGAAATGCTAGTTCTTGCAGGCGCTTTAGTAGCACGCTGTATTTGAACTTGGTGACCTGAAAAATCTGCGGGTCGGGTTTGAAGGTCGTTTTCGTACCCCGTTTGTCGGTGGTGCCCACCCGGCGGACATCGCCTTTGGGGATGCCCCGTTCGTATTCCTGGTGGTAAACATGGCCATCGCGGCAGATTTCGACTTCACACCATTCCGAGAGGAAATTGACAACCGTCACACCCACGCCGTGCAACCCGCCGGAGGTTTGGTAGGCCCCCTTGGTGAATTTACCACCGAATTTTAGCACCGTCATCACGCCTTCGAGCGTCGAGACTTCGCGATCCATTTGCTCGGTGAGCTGCTCATGTTTTTCCACGGGAATGCCACGACCATCGTCTTCGACCGTGACCGAGCCATCGCCGTTGATGGTAACCAACACCTGCGATGCAAAGTCGGCCATCGCTTCGTCGATGGAATTGTCGACCACTTCGTAGACCAGGTGGTGCAAGCCTCGGGTCGTCGTGTCGCCGATGTACATCGCCGGCCGTTCGCGGACATGCTCCAGATCGCTCAGGTGTTCCAGGTCCTTCGCGCTGTAGTCCTCATTGGCACCGCCATTGGAACTGCTATTATTTTCGTCCACCATGTTCTTTTATTATTCTTTCTACACAATTTTTCCTACGCGAAAGCGTAGTTGCTCGATTTGGGCATCCGGCACGGACTGCTGCATCGCTGCGAGTAATTTTTTCTTTTGAAATGTAAGTTCCTGCATCACGAGCGAACTGGCGACCAACAGTTCCAAGGTGCCGCGGCGAAGTTTTCCTACGCGTGTTGACCCGGCACCTTGCTCGCCAACGGCAATGACCCAGGCTTCTTCTAATTGTCGGGCCGATTCTGCCTGGGCATAGCCACGCCGCTGGACAACTTGAGCTACGACATCGCCAATTTTCCTTGGCCTTCGGGCGCGAAACCATCGACTGTAAGACTCGCTACGTCGGTTCAAGTCCTCCAGTTTTTGCTGAGCTGCTTTTGCTTCGGGTTTCATCATGTTTTTTTCAACGGTCTCGAGCCAGCGGCATGATCACGTAAGCATAACCATCCTCGGTCGAACATACTGCCGCACTGTCGCCATCTTGCATTTTTAAGGTGAATGTTTTTTCCGCATCGAGCACCTTCAGAAAATCAATGACAAATCGCGGATCGAGCGACGAAGTAATCTCTTCACCATCATAGCCGATGGGTAACTCAACACGCGATTGGCCCACTTCGGCTGCTCGGCCGGAAAGAACTAACAAACCTCCGCCAAATGTAAAATCAACACCGCGACTCTCTTCGCTAGTGATAATGGCTGCCTGACGAATGGCAGCGTGTGTAGCCCCCACGGCCAGTTCTAGTTTGAGACCGCCACTTTGCTCGGGAAATACTTTTCGCCAATCGGGAAACCGACCCTCGAGCAAACGTGCCGAGATGGTTGCACGGGGACTGTGAACCAACAACTCGTTACCAACCACGGCCAACTGCACTTCCGCATCGTTAGGCGAAATAGCCCGTTCGATGAGTATCATTGCTTTGGTAGGAACAATGGTCGGTTGGTCCTGACTCTCCAACTGACCAGTGATTCCCACAGGGCCGGTCATTTTGGCAAGCCGACGTCCATCCGTCGCGATGGCGGTAATTTGGTTTTTCTCTATTTCCAACTTCACCCCACCCAGAGCATAGCGGCTGCTCTCATTGTCGGTGGCAAACGTTGTGCGGCGGATCAGTTCTCGCAACAGTCGGGCCGGCACTTCGTAGAAACTCTCCTGTTCGAAAGCAGCCACGACCGGATACTCCTCCGGGTTTTCCGACGGCAACTGAAACTGACTCCGCTGGCCGCGGATGGTGGTTCCCTCGCCGCCCGATTCCAGGTGAAGTGTTTCGTCGGGGCTCTCCCGAACTATCGAGCCAAACCTTGCCATTGAGAACAACGCAACCCCTGGCACTTGAACCTCGACACCCGATACGGTATGTCGAATGCCAACCTCCAAGTCGGTGGCTATCAGCACGGCTCCCTCGTTGGTCACTTCCAACTTGACATTTTGCAAAATCGCCTTGGGGCTGCGTGTTGGTGCCACCGTTGCCACGGTCTGAAACGCCTGGAGCAATTGCTCGCGGTTGCATACAATCTTCATAGACCTTTTCCTTAATCGTTTATAGACTTTTGTAGTAGTAGTAATAGGAAGCTTGTGAAATGTCGATTGTCTAAGAATTGCGTACGCTGAAACCCTATGACAAAACGTTATTTTGAAATGTGTTGTTGGTGGATAAACACTCGGTGCCGTGTTGTATTCTTGTCAGTTGAGTGTCTGATAATAGCGTTTATTGTGCGACGATAAAAAAACAGATTGTTTTCGTTTGTTAAAGTGTCACAAAACAACGAACAAGTAACAACTTCTCCACCGACAGAATTAACGCCAACAGTAGCCCCATACGCAAGCATGGGGTTCGCCGGAGAATCGTATTTTCAACCCCATGCTTGCGCATGGGGTTAGGTGTTGATTTTATTTTCTAGTTGATTGAATTTCGATATTCATTCGTTAAGTGGACGATAAAATTCGTTTCAGATCGTCCACGGTTTCTTGGGTTGCCGGATCGGTGCTCAAAAGTTGGCGTATCCGGCGATCGGCGTGCATCGTGGTGGTGTGATCTCGTTTGCCCAGATTACGCCCGATTTGGGCGTAGCTTAGGCTTGTTAGCAGACGTGTCAAGTAAACCACTACGTTGCGAACATGAACAACGGAGCGGCGGCGGGAGGGGCCCCGCAGCATTACCTGTGACAGCGAAAAATAGCGAGCCACCACAGCCACGATTTGTTGCATCGAGAGCGTATCCTCGATGAAAGCATGGGGATGCGGTTCGTCTGAAAGAGGGTTTTGTTCGAACTTGGCGATGGCCTGAAACAACCGCGGCACCGGGCCTTCAAGCTGTTGCGACATTTGTTGAGCCTGATCAAAGCTGAGGTCGGTGCCCCGTGTGCTGGCTGTTAATTGGAGGACTTCAAGTCGAGCGGCTAAGCCGGGTGGTCGTAGACGAATGGTCAATCCCGAGGCCAAGCGATCGCGGAGCCCCGGCTCCAGCGAAGGGATGGTTGCCAAGGATTTTTGTGAGGTGACCAAAATCATGCCGCCATCGGCCAGTAGCGCGTCGACCGTGTGGCGTAGTTCCAACTGAATCACTGCACGGGATCGAACGGTGTGCAAGTCTTCCAGCACAAGCAATTGCAAATTGCGGAGAGTAGCCCGCAATTCGGTCAGTTTGTCTCGCTCGCGCGCCTGGTCGTAAATTCGGCCAAACTCGGCGGCTGAAAAATAAGCGACTTTCTCGGGTCGGTGGCCATGGGAAAGGATCCTCTCGCGCCAGAGGTTGGCCAGGCCATGGGCCAAATGTGTTTTGCCGCATCCGGTGGCGCCAAGCAGCACGATTGGATTGAACTGGATACCAGTCGAGCAGGATTTTTCTTTATCGCAGGAGTTTTCTTGCAGCAAGGTTTTCAGTGCCACGGTAGCCACGCGGTTTTCTGGGCCGGCGACAAAACAGGGCATACCGTCATGCACTCCGGAAGTGCCCATTTTGTGGGCACTCGTTGACGCCCATTTTCGGCCAGGTAAATTGATTCGAGTAACGCCGTCAACCACGTTGGTTCCATCCACACATTTCGCGCGCTGGAGGTATGTTAAGCCGCCGCCAGGGGTGATCAAGCATTGGTCGGCATCTGACGGCGATATCCCACAAAAAACCAAGCCATCATTCTACCCGAATTGGGGGCCGGAAGGGAGGTGCGGAAGGGATCTTTTTGACCTTAAGGCGAGTGGCAGTTAAGAACTTACCTTGATAACCCGATGCGTAAGCGAGGGACTGAGGATAACGGGGTAATTCCCTCGCTTACGCGTCGGGTTAAGATTGGTAAATTATCAATTGCCGCTCGCCTAGGACCCATGGCGCAAATGCTGGCAGACATTGAGGATGCGACGAGCCGCCTCATCAATTTCCTCGGGAGTGGTTTGAGCCCCCCAACTGAAGCGAATGGCCCCGTCCAAAACGGCTTGTGGGCAATCCATTGCCGTCAGTACGGAGGAGGGTTCGCTCGAGCCGCTGGAACATGCCGACCCACTGCTACAGGCCACGCCTGCCAAGTCCAACGCCATCACCATCGCTTGCCGGTCGAGACCAGGGAAACCGATATTCGACATGTGCGGCAGTCGCCGAGCACGCTTGCCAATGACGACCGCGTCGGGGTATCCGGCGACGATCGTCTTTTCCAGTCGTTCTTGCAAGGAAACCAGCCGCATCTGCTGCTGGGCGGCTTCTTGCTGCCAATACCGCAGTGCCACCTGCATACCGACCACCAGCGCAACCGGTTCGGTACCAGGCCGCAGGCCCGCCTGTTGGTGACCACCGAATAAAGCAGGGCGGAGCGTCTGGCCATGCCGCAGAAGGAGCACGCCAATTCCTTTCGGGCCATGAAACTTGTGGGCAGCGCATGTAAGAGCCGTAACATCGAGTGCATGAAAGTCGACCGGCAGTTTGCCAACCACCTGAACCGCGTCGGTGTGTACGAGAATACCGTAGTTTCTGCAAATTGTGGCGACTTCGGCAACTGGTTGCATGACACCCGTCTCGTTGTTGCCCATCAGCAGGCTAACCAGTTTCATCCTGGGAGAGGCACCTTTGGGATCCGTCTGATAGGTTGCGAGCAACTGCTCAAACTGGTCCAAGCGGAGCACTCCGTCGGCATCGACGCCTAGCAGATCAACCTGCCAACCCTCCCGCTCAAGCTGCTCTGAAGTTTCTGAAACACTGGGATGCTCAATCGTAGAGACGGCGACAATCCCCCCTGGCGGGGGTTTTTCTGGTAGCAATCCCCGCAGGGCTAAATTATTCGACTCGGTCCCGCCGCTGGTGAAAATCACCTGATCGGCATCCATGCCCCCAACGTTGGCTCCGAGGATTTGGCCAATCTCCTCGCGAGCGTCTTCCAGTGCCCGGCGAGCCTTTCGGCCCGGTTCATGTTGGCTAGCAGGGTTCGCAGGGAACCGGAGCAAGGCATCATGCATGGCCTCGGCGACTTCCGGCAGCATTGGCGTCGTGGCGCAATGATCGAGATAGATAAGGTCATCCATACTGGTATTATGATGGATTAGAAACCCGGGGCTAGTGCTTTGTCACCGCTTAATTTCGGGGTTGGGTGCCACACAGGAACTTTGCCGGTCTGAAGCTGAGAAGTTATACTCTGTCTGGGCAGACAACAGCCCTTTGGCTATCGACGCATACGAACTAAAGGAGACTTGAAATGAAATTTTCAATCCCGCTATCGTTACTAATGGCTTACGCGGCAATCGCGGCTCCTCCTGCACAAGAGTCGATTCCAACCGTACTTGGACCAAAAGCCTATCGAGTGGGCGATGCAATCGAGATCACCGAAGTTACTGCCACTTCTCCCCGCCTAGAGCAAGGTGATTCAGTCACGGTTACTGGCAGATTCCATCTGAAGAGTCAAGAATCGGCCAACCTGTGTCTCTTTCTGACGCAAACCGTTGGTGATGGCAAAGGGAACACTGAGCCCAGCCAGAAACAGCCGGTGAACAAAGGGAATGGCACTTTCACATTGAAGACCACTATCAAGAACCGTGGAATGCTACATGTCACATATTAGTAAGCGTTCTGTGAACAGCGTCCCAAAATTGCGCGCTATCCTAATAGAGGTGAACCATTCCCTTTATTCCAGGAACGAGCACAATGTCCAATCGAAACAAATCCCAAGAGTCCCACTGGCGTGGCCTACTGAAACAGCAGTCCTCAAGCGGCTTGAGCATCGCGGCGTTTTGCCACCAGAACTCGATTACACAAACCAGCTATTATGCCTGGCAGCGTAAGTTCCGTGAGCAGCAAGCCTCCCCAGAGCAGGGGAGCCGTTCGACCAAGTCTCTTAAAACCAGTCGTAACGCCGTCCAGGGCACCCAACTGGTGCCTGTGCGGATCGAGGGGACGACACCTGCGTCCACGCTGCGTATTCACTTGCCGCAGCAGGGAGTCTTTGTGGATGTGCCTCACGGCACCGATTGTGAGACAGTGAAGGACGTATTGCAGGCGTTGCGTGAGGTGGCGTCATGTTGATTGTGCCATCCCAAATAAAAGTCTTCGCCGCGTTGGCTCCCACGGACATGCGTAAAAGTTTTTGTGGATTAATCGGTATCGTCGAAAAGGAGCTTGGCAAACAGATTGAAGACGGAGATCTTTTCTTGTTTTTCAACCGACGCCGCAACCGGTTGAAGGTACTCTATTTCACGGGTGACGGCACGATCATCCTCTACAAGCATCTTGAACGAGGAACGTTCGAGACACTACGTGGCGCCGACCATGGAGGGGCGATTGCATCCCCCGGTGATTACTTGACACTGCATGTGGACGACCTGCGATTGTTGCTGGAAGGCATCGAGCTATCGAGTGTCAAACGTCGCAAGTGGTGGCGTCGTGAGCAGGCAAAACAAATTACTCAATCGCCTTGGAAACCACCTTGACGCGCAACGTGAATTGTCGATAAATAAACATGTGTGTTCTACACCAACGGTGTGTGATCATTTGCCATTTCGTGACGCACCTTCAAGGACCGAAACGTTGTCGATGGAATCCGACAAACTCCGAAAAGAGATCGAAGTGCAGCGCGCCGAGATCGCACATCTCAAAAGGGTTAATAGCGAGCAACAGGCAACTCTTGAATCGTTGCAGAATCACATCGAGGTGATGCAAGAGCAAATCACTTTACTCCGTAAGGCACTCTTTTCTCCACGGCGTGAACGGTTTATCCCTTCTCCCGATCAAAAGCTTCTTTTTGATCCCGAGTCGATCGAGGGCAACGAGATTAGCGAGGATGACGAGGCGACCGACGAAGAAGAGCCAGACGATGAATCGTCTTCGAAACGCAAGAAACGCCGTAAGAAGCGCAAACGTTTTGAATTCCCCGAGTGCTTGCCGGTCCAGCGTTTTGAACACCCACTGCCGCCGGAAGAACTCGATTGTCCTTGTGGATGTGGCGGCAAGCGGACGGTGATCTCCGAGCAGATCTCACGGCAACTAGAATATGTTGAGTCTAGCGCCTACATCGCCGAGCACGTTCGGTTTACCTACGGTTGCCCTGTTAGCCGGGATGGCCAGCAGATCGTCACCAGCGAAAAGCCACCCAATATCAACGAAAAAGGGATATTTGGGGCCAGCACGTTAGCCTGGCTGGCACACGCCAAGTTCGAGCGTCACCTGCCCCTGTATCGTCTCCAGGAAGAGCTTCGTTCCACCACCACGATGTGGTTCAACCGCAGCGTGTTGAGCAACGCCGTGGTGCGAACAGGCGAGCGTCTGCTGCCGGTGTGGGATCTGATTCGCACCCAAGTACTGGATAGTTTTTATGTACGGGCCGACGAGACCACGGCCCGTGTCCTGCGTCCCGGGGCTGGGGCGACCAAGCTGGTTTATCTCTGGGCCTACGTTGGCGATGACCAGCATCCGTACCAACTATTTGACTATCGACTTGATCGATCCCGCGCAGGTCCGCGGGAAATACTTGATGATTTTCAAGGCGGATTATTAACCGACGGTTACAGTGTCTACACGTCCCTAGTCAAGGAATCGGATGGCCGACTTCTGGATCTGGGTTGTTGGGCCCATGCGCGGCGGAAGTTCGACGAAGCGTGCGCCGTCTCAACGCAGCCACTTGCGCACGAGGCGCTCGCTTGGATCTGGCAACTGTACGACATCGAGGATCGCCTGGCCGATGCCGATGTGGAAACGCGACGACAAGTGCGCATGCGCGAGTCGGTTCCCATTCTTGCCCTTCTGCACGATCGTCTCACCGAAGTGCAGCCGACGGTACGGCCTTCGACCAAGTTGGCCGAAGCGATCGGCTACCTGCTCAATCGTTGGAACGCGATGACGCGATTTGCAACCGACGGGCGCTATGCGATCGACAACAACACAGCGGAAAGGGCCATTCGCCCCTCGGTTATTGGAAGAAAAAATTACCAATTTTTTGGGAGCGATGCGGGTGGTCGCGCGGCATGCGTCTGGTACACGCTTATCCAGAGTGCTCGTTCTAATCATGTCCACGTCACCCCGTATCTCAACGATGTTCTCGTCCGGCTTCCTCAGATCGTTCCCGAGTACTTGCGGGTGGGCGACGCCCAAACCCCGTTCGAATCGCTTTCAAGGGACCAGCGTGAACAGCTCTCCGAGCTGCTACCTGACCGATGGCTCAAGGCACACCCTGAGCATCGCAGCGAAGATCGCCAGCGCGAACTTGATCAGGCCAACCAGCGCCGCCGCCAGAGGCGTGCTTCACGACGTCGGCTTGTCAAGATCTGAATTACGCTCCTGGCATGACGGGGTTCACAGAGCGCTAACGCTTGCGCGGAGCTTCTCGAGCGCCTCGTCGATCCGCTGCTCGAAACGCTCGTGCATCGCCTTTTCCTTTTTACGGCGATCACGGCTGCGACATAAGATGTAGGTTTCTTTGCCGCCGTCGGGCGAAGCGCACATCTTGACTTCCAGGCTTTCGCGGATCACGCGCCAGTCTTCGCCGAGCAACTGGCGCGCGAACTTCCTGAGCGTCCCTTTCGACGCGCCGAGGATATAACACCGATTGCCCGACTCCATGAATTCGAGGTTCGCCTTGCTCATCATCCCGCGATCGCCGCACCAGATGCGGTTGGCGCGACCGTAACGCTTCTCCATCGTCGTGACAATTTCCTGCCACGTCGTCATGTCGTTGCGGTTGCCGGCGAAGACTTCGTAGCCAAGCGGGATGCCGTCCCGCGTGACGACCAGACCGATGCAGACTTGTTTACAATCACCCCGTTTGTCGCGAGAGTAACCGCGTTGGGCTTGTGGGTTTCCTTCACAAAGGCCCTCGAAGTAGGTGCTCGTCACATCGTACAGCAGCAGATCATAATCGAGCTCAAACAGCGTGCCGAGCCTGTTTTTCAGGTGTTTTTCCAGAGCCTCCTTGTGCGGTAGCAGCTTGTCCAGCGCCCGGTAAAGCCTTTCGTCATAGATCTTTTCCGCCGGAACACCCAGCAACTCGGGCAGCGCCGTGCTCTTGTAATAATGCTCGGCAATATGCAGTTCGCTCGACGGGTTGCAGAGTCGGCAGATGAC
The DNA here is from genome assembly GCA_965249435.1 of Lacipirellulaceae bacterium. Taxonomy (GTDB): domain Bacteria; phylum Planctomycetota; class Planctomycetia; order Pirellulales; family Lacipirellulaceae; genus JAJRWS01. The sequence continues at coordinate 170,745 of CBDFMC010000025.1, forward strand.
GAGAATCATCGCGACCTTCGCCCACAGGATATCTTCCTTGCCGCGTGGGATGATGTTTTCAAACAGTTTGTCGAGTTGCAGTTGGCGGATCAACTCCAGCGCGAGCCATGCTCCGCCGAACTCGAGTTGGTTTTCGACACGCACATTCGCCGTATCGATCTCGACCCACTCGGGCTCGAGCTGGCCTTGATCATCGAAGAGTTGCAGCTGTGCGGAATCCGGTTTCTTCTCGCCTGCCGCTGCTCGCCTGACGCCGGCCCGTTCGGACTCCTTGAGCTTGCCAAGCCAGGCAACCGTCCGCTGTCGCGGCCCCCGTTCGGTTCGATACGACTCGACCAGCGCCCAATACGCCTGACGTTTTCCCTTGATCTTGCGGTAGCACGGCCTGATGAACATGCCCGAATTATCGGCAATCAAAGTGTCTCGTCAAACGCAGATCTTTCCACGACAACGCGATTTGCCTTCGTCGCGACCGAAGAGGAACCATTTTTCGTAAAGCCAGGAAAGATACGCCCGTCAGGGCATATGATTTCAGGTCAAAATATTTTTCAAAAAAGCACTTCCGCAACACAACTGTGGAACTTGGGCTAAAGTCCAGGGAGCGCTCGTCAGGCGAATCGTCATCCATTGGTTTGTTTTTGTTGTGGTGGCGTCGGTTGTGGCATTCTGTTTACAGGTGCTCAGCAATCCCTTTCGCCCGGTGAGCGAACATATGCAGCAATTGTGGTGGACGCATGGGCCATTCTTATTGGTAATGCTCTTCTTGCTGCCGGTGTTTGTGCATGACACGATCAAGCTAAGCCATCGTTTCGCCGGGCCGATCTATCGGTTGCGGCAAACGATTCGCAGCATTGCCCAGGGCAACCCGGCCAAGCGTCTAAAATTCCGCGACTACGACTTCTGGCAAGGTTTGGCCGAAGACTTCAACACCATGGTCGAACGGCTGAGCAAAGGCGCCGATTATCAAGGCGACTCGCGACGAGAATGCGAGACAACCGGCCTAGCGGAAAAATCGCCGGCTGAAGAATTGCCGGAGCCGGCAACCGCCGACGTCTGAGCAGAGCTATCAGAATGGTCGGCAGGACCAAAACGATTCCGCTTGGTTCAGGCACGCCTACCGACTGCGCTAAACTTGCGACGGTGCCGAAGTTACGCTGCCAGATGAGAAAGTCGGTTCCGTCGTATATCCCACTGCTGAAGCCAGTTTGCCACTGATCGAGATCCGCATTATCGACATCGCCATCGCTGTCGAAATCGCCTGCTAGCGTAGCCGCGAAGTTGCGCTGCCAGCGAAGAAAATCAGCCCCATCGACATCGCCGTCACTGTCGTCGTCGCCATGGATCAATTGCGCACCTAGATCGGTGCCAAAGCCGGCTTCCCAAAGCGCGAGGTCGGCGCTGTCGCGATCTCCATCCCCATCAAAGTCGCCATTTTGTCCCGCTTGTTGGACTAGGTCGTACGTTGGATCGAGATCTAACACCAGCGAACCATGATCCCCTTCGGAAAAGAACTCTGTAAAATCGAACGAGACCTTCTTGATGGGGCCCGTGTCGGGCGTGGTGCTAAACAGATCGACCCAGCCACTGGTAAGCACATCCGCGCCAAGCACGCCGTCGATTTCTTCGTCGATATCGAGCACCAGTACTTGCACCGAATCCCACACCAAATCGGTCTCCTGATCCGTGTGGAGACGAAAGGTATCGATGAGAAACAGGGGCGCTTCGACCGTACCGCCGATGCCACCGATGGGCAATGTGCCAAGCGACTGGTCGTCGTTGTCATTAAATTGGCCATCGCCGTTGGAGTCGAGTCCCAGACTACTGGCAATCTCGGTCGAGATAAAACTGATTGCCGCACCTGTGTCGAGAATAAAATCACCCGATGCATGACGGCCGTTGAACCCAACGGTGGGATTGAGCATCGGTAGCGGTGCCTGGGTTGGCAGAGGATCGTTGCCATTGACCGTGTCATCACTCGTAAGATTGAACGATTTGGCGGTGAAAGGGATTGTGTACCGGTGCCCTCCACCAGAGGCTAAGGCATTCTCAAAAAGCAAATCGACGGTAGGAAGTAGGTCAAAAATATCGCCTCCACCCGTGGAGGGTTGGATTTCCATGCTTACGGCATGGCCAACCATGCTGGGCATCCCGACCAGTCCGTTAAAGAGCACCAGATCGGGGAACTGACCCGCCATAATGCGTGTGCCCGAGAGCATGTGCTCCACGCCGTCGGTTCCGGCAATTTTTATTTTGTAGGGGGCGGAAACATCCACCACGCTGAATCCCGCGACGCCCTGCTCAAAAATTTGGCCCTCGGTTACAAAGCCATTTTGTCGGAGCGTCGTTTCCGCATCGTTCATCGCGATGATGCTCGACGCGCCAGTATCTAGTAACAACGAATTCCCGAAAATCCCTAGCCCATCGATAAGCACGCCCGGTCCTAGCGAGGTTTCATTCGCATCATTGGTAAGCACCTCAAAAGGAACGGATGGCTGATACGTCGCAAAATCGTCCTTGACGCCCATGTCGACGAATTGGCGTGCTTGGACGCCGGTTGCCCATAACAATGCCATCGCAAAAACCAAAAAGGCATGTGCGGTCCGAAGTGTCGCGAAAGTGGTCGGAAGATTTGACATAGGGCTGGGCAGATAGCAGGTGCAGAAAAACAATCGTCGATAATCAGATCGTTCTGCTCGTGCCAAAATTCCCTGCAAGAGCGCACAGATAACCCGCTTCACTGATCACTATCCATGCTACGGTAGATGTCTAAAAAAGTCAATTCTTTTGCTGCTACACCGCTTGCCGACCCATGCTGTAGTAGCGGAAACCGCGGTCGCGCATCCGCTCGGGGTCGTAGATATTTCGGCCGTCGAAGATCGTGGCCTCCCGCATCATGGAACGCATGTTTTCGTAATTGGGACGATGGTAATCTTTCCACTCGGTCATGATCACCAGCGCATCGGCCCCATCGAGGGCATCCATGTTGTTTTCGCAGTAGACCAGCTTATCGCCATACTCGGTTTTCACGTTGTCCATGGCTTCGGGATCGTGGACTTGGACTTTTGCTCCTCCGGCGAGCAGATGATCGATCAGCACCAGCGCGGGTGCTTCGCGGATGTCGTCGGTGCGGGGTTTGAATGCCAATCCCCAAATGGAGATCGTTTTCCCCGCGAGCTTTTTGTCGAAATGATCATCCACTTTGTTAATCATAATCTGTTTTTGCCGCTCATTGACTTCGTCGACCGCGCGTAGCATCTGCGGCGGAATGTCATGCTTTTCGGCCATGGCGACTAGCGCTCGGACATCTTTCGGAAAGCAGCTTCCGCCGTAACCGACGCCGGGAAACAGAAACGCGAACCCGATGCGGCTATCGTGCCCGATGCCGCGGCGGACGTCGTTGATGTCGCCGCCCATTTTCTCGCAGAGGTTTGACATCTCGTTAATGAAGCTGATCTTGGTCGACAGCATCGCATTGGCAACATACTTGGTCAGCTCCGCACTCTCAGGCGACATCACGAGAAATGGCTTTTCGGTGCGCAGGAACGGTTCGTACAATTGCCGCAGCACCTCGGCCGCCCGTTGGCTGCGGACGCCGACAACCACGCGATCCGGTTTTTCAAAATCTTCGATCGCCGCGCCTTCTTTCAAGAACTCGGGATTACTGGCCACGTCGCAATCGCGGCCGGTGCGCTCTTTGAGCATCTCGGTAATGCGCCGATTGGTGCCAACCGGGACCGTGCTCTTGGTGACGACAATGGCATCTTCGCGCAGACTGGGTGCGATGCTGTCGACCACAGCCCACATAGCCGAAAGATCGGCCGAGCCATCGTCGCCTTGCGGAGTGCCGACGGCCAAATAAATCACCTCGGCCGATTTGACGGCTGAGGCCAAGTCGGTGGTGAACTGAAGCCTGCCTGCCTCGTGGTTGTAATGAACCATTTCGGTCAAGCCGGGTTCAAAGATGGGCACTTCGCCACGACGCAGCGCTTCGACTTTCGCTTCGTCGATGTCGATGCAAGTCACGTCGTTGCCGCTATCCGCAAAGCATGTTCCCGAGACGAGGCCGACATAACCTGTTCCAATGACAGCAATCTTCATTCTGACGGCCCTGCAAAGAGTGGGTGTGCCCAACCAGTTGGGTACAAACGCTCCAGCATAATCGCCGGGATGGTGCAAGGCAAATGGGGCTTCACGGATTTAAGCCCACGGCTTTGCCGTGGGGTGGCTTTGCCAGCAACTCTTTGCCGGAAAGTGTTTGGTGAAGTTATCTCCTCGGCAACCCCACGGCAAAGCCGGGGGCTGAGATGAGATTTGTGACCAATGCGAATTAATAAGCTTCCGAGCCGTAATAGACTGCGGCCGGCAGGCCAGTCCGTTGGCGGATCAGCTCGGCGATGGCGTCGACACGGACGTCTGCCAGCGGTGAAACGGTGCTTTCGGCTGGCCGACGGGCGACCGTGTAAACCTGGACCAGCGAGAGCCGCCCACCCGAATTGGTGATTTCCCGCAATCGGCGGCAATAGGCTTCCAATTCCTCAGCCGAAGGTCCCACTCCGTCGACCTGCATGAAAAGCGACTGGATGACGATTGGCCTCACTTGGGCGGCTTGGGCGATATTGTCCAGAATCTGCTGAAAAGGGATCGGCGTCCGTTCGATTTGCCGGTAGTACGCCTCGGTGCCCGCATCGAGCTTGGCCCAAATTTCGCCTTGGTTGTCGTCCAGAATCTCCAGCCCTCGCGCGACGTGGGGGCGATGGAACATGCTGGCATTGGTGATGAGCACCATTTTCACATCCGGCCGATGTGCGTCGTGCTTCACCCGAGCGCAAGCTTTGATAATGGCATCGAAGTTTTTATAGGTGGTTGGCTCTCCGTCGCCGGAGAAGGCAATATCGTTGAGTCGGCGCAGCTCGGTCGGCGTCGAGCGAAATTTCGGCGTGTCGAAAATCTTTCCACTTGCGATCCAGCCGAGCATATCGCGTAGCTCGCTTAACAACGGCTCGATTTCGACAAAATCGGTTTCGCTCTGCGACGTGCGATCGACTTGGCAGTAGATGCAATCAAAATTGCAAACCTTGTCCGGATTCAGATTCACGCCCACGCTCATCCCGCCCGAACGCCGGCTGAGCACCGGATAAACGAACCGGTTGTTATCAAAACTGCGCTGGTGCTGGGTGTGAAGGGGAAGCGGCATCGCTTGCGGCTTAGCGGAAAGGAGAAAGCAGGAAGTGTGAGCCGGGTCGTCCTCGACCCCGCCACTAGCCTAACGCACCGGGTACCGTTGGGGAAAGGCGGGAAGCGCTAAGCCGCAAGCGACTACGCACTCTCGCGCAGGTTCAGATGCGCCAGACGGCGGAAAAGTTCGCATCTGCCGGACAAATCGTCGTAACTGCCCACATCGACAATCTGCCCATGATCCATCACCACGATGCGGTCGGCCAGTGTCAGCGTGCTGGGACGGTGGGTAATCATCAACACAGTACGCCCCTGAACAAACTGCTCCAGCACATCATGAATCAGCCGTTCGCTTTCGACGTCAATCTGGCTGGTTGCTTCGTCGAGAATGAGTATCTCGGGATCGCGCAGAATGGCCCGAGCCAGTGCGATTCGCTGCCGTTGGCCACCGGAGAGCCGATTGCCGCCGGTGCCGACTTGCGTTTGATAGCCAGCGGCCAGCTTCTCGGTAATGAATCGGTGGGCGTGTGCCCGACGGGCTGCCTCGTGGACCTGTGCGTCGGTCGCCCCCGGCGTGCCGTAACGGATATTGTCCAACACCGTGTCATCGAACAGCAGTGTTTCTTGCGTGACAATGCCAATACGGTCGCGAACATCGCGCAAACGCACATTCCGAAGATCAACACCATCAAAGGTTACCGCCCCATCGGTTGGATCGTAAAAACGGGGCAGAAGATTCGTCAGCGTCGATTTCCCGCAACCGTTGGGCCCGACGATGGCGACGGTCTCGCCGCAACTGATTTGCAGATTGACGTGCTCCAAGACCGGTTCCTCGGGTTGGTAAGCAAACGAGACATCCCGGATTTGGATGCGACCCAGCCGAGGGGCCAACTTGGCGGGTACTGGGGGATCGACCACTTGCGACTCGCGGTCCATCAGCTCAAAAAGATGATCGCTGGCCGCAGATGCCTTCTGCAGGCCGCTAAAGATTCCCGAGAGCCTGCGCACCGGATCGCTTGCCCCGACCAGGAGCCCATAAAAGAGCGTTAGCCAGGCATGGGTGAGCGGTTCTTCGCTGATGCGGATTCCGAACAGATGAACTTTCTGGTTGAGCACCAGGTAGCCGCCAGCCAGTATCGCGGCGATGATCATACCAACGCCCATTGTTTCAGTGATCGGGCTGACAATCGAATCATACAGAGTGATCTTCATCGAGCGACGATAAAATAGCTTCGAGGTGTGATGGAAACGACTCCGCTCACGAGATTCCATCGTGAAGGCTTTGATCACTTTCAAGCCGCCGAAGGTCTCTTCCAATCGGTCGTAGACGGTTGACAATTCTTCCAGCGCACGCAGATTGGCCCGTTTTAGCGCCTTGGCAAGCCAATGGATGGCATAGCCGGCCAGCGGAGCGGAAATCAGCGTCAGCAGCAGCAGTTGCCAACTAACCAAGGCCGCCCCGATCAGGCAGAAAGTCATTTTTAGCGGCTCGCGGATGACCAGACCAAAGATGACTTGCGTGCCGGTCGCCGCCACCGAGACATCGTTGGTGAAGCGATTCATCAAATCGCCAGGGCTGGTTTTCCGGAAGGTGCCCAAATCGAGCCGCATCGTGCGACGGTAAAACTCTTTGCGCAGCTCGAACGATGTGATGTTTCCCAGCCGGGCCATGCAGTAGAAACCGGCAATGCGGAAGAGGCTTTTAATGGCCGTGCCTGCGAGTAAGGCGAGACAGACAAATACCAACGTATGAAACGGCGTGACGGGAAGATGGCGATGTGCCCACGGTTGTACCCATTGGTATATCACGAGTTTAAGTTGCTTTTTGTCCAATTGGTCCCGTGCATCGCGCAGCTTGGAATTGACAACAAGACGCCCATCCGGCTCGGCATTTTTCAACTGTTCCTGACAGGAAACAACTTCCGTGTTGAGTTGATCAATCTGGATTTGTGATACGACAACACGCTCGTCGAGCCACTGGGGGATCGACTTGTCGGCCATCACGACATCGACGATTGGAAAGATGGCGGCGATGTTGCCTGTCCAAAGTAGCGCAACGGCTAGAGAGCAAAGAATTGAACCGGCAACGGTTAACCGATGCCGCAACGCGATGCGGATGACGCGAACGAAGTTTGTCATGGAGAGCTGCCGGGCCAGTTCGATAGCATTGCCAGCAAGTTGTCTGCCGGCGAGAGGCGGCGTTTGTAGCAAATCAGCCGGCAACGACCAAGAGCGGTGGAGAGAAAGCTATCAGCCGTCAGCAAGTTAGCCCCCGGGCTTGTCCCGGCGCGGGAACACAATGGGAACACAATGGGTAACCGTTCACGGGATGGAAGAAAAATGAACCACGAAGAGCACGAAGGACACAAAGAAAGGCCACAAAGAATAGAATTCTATTTTTCGTGAGGCTATCCAATCAAGTCGATGAGGATGCAAAATTAGCCTATTTTAAGGTGAAGAGAAGAGAACCACGAAATAGACGAAACACACGAAAGAGAGGGTTTAGGGACTAGGGACTAGCCCCTAAACCCTAGCCCCTCAAAATCCCCACGGCTTCGTGGTTTTCCTCCGAATGGGTTTTCCGTTTGAGTTCGCTGAGAAGCGGGAGCAGGCGATTTGTCCTCCGATCTTCTTCGTGTTCTTCGTGTCCTTTGTGGTTCAATATTTTTCATTCCGTGAACGGCTACCACAATGGAAACACAGCGTCGGGACAAGCCCGACGGCTAAATGCTAGCGTCATTGTTTCGTTTTGGAACGACCCGCCGAACGACATCGTCCACTGGGGAGTGCCGGTTAGCGCGATTTGCTGGATTCTACCAATTCTGCCGCCGATACCAATCTCGTAGAGAAATGCGGATTTCTGGTTGCAGAATGATTTTTTTCCGCAATCCGAAATCCGCATTCCGAAATCAATACAAGGGGGAATCTTGATGAAACATTTTGTCTTGCTGGCAACCATGGGTTGCCTAATATCCAGCGGTTGTGTGCGGCAGCGATGCCGCGATTGTGACCAGGCCTGTCATGTCACCCGATCTCAAGTCGCTCCGCGACCGAATGTTTGTCGTACAACCTGCCGCGCTGGTGGCGGGTTGGGCCGGCTATTGAATGGGCGGTTGCTTGGGCGTCGCGATAGTTGCGGCGACACATGCACCGACTGCGGCGATGGCTGCAGCGACGGCGGTTGCGCAGGCGGCGATGGATGTGAGTCAAATCGTTGTTTTGGAAATGTGGTAGAAGGCGTTGCCCGCGGTTTTTGCCCCCACTCGGGCGGTTACCCCGAGACGCCCACCTACAATCCCGGTCCACCCGTTGGCCAAGTCGCATATCCCTATTACACGGTCCGAGGTCCTCGCGACTTTCTGCGGGACAATCCGCCATCGATTGGACCGTATTGAGGGCTGTTAGCAGTTAGCTAGTTCCCGTTGATAATACTCCCTTTCCGACCGACTTTGGGAACGGCGCGGGGCGACGAGCGGGCGAGGGAGTTGGCTTGTTCGGTTTTCTGTGGTGGGTCGGCGTTGTTGCGCCGCAGCGCGCGTACCTCGCCTTACGTTTACGAGTTGTTTTCGGTTTTTGCGTCCGTTCCGCGTCAGCCTCCTGAGGTTTTTGCCAGGATCGTTAAGTTGTGACAGAACACGGCGCTGCCAACGGCGGACGTGAAATTCTTAAAGCCGCGAAAACAACAGCGAGCCAGGCGAAATGCTCGCTTTAAGCACGAGATCGTGCCTTCGATTCCGGCGCGCCACTGCTGCCAAATGCCCATCATCGTGTCGCCGAAATCTCGCGTCCGCCGAGGCACGCCCAGGTAGTCGACCTGTTCTTCCAATTCCTCGTAGGTGTCCTCGTCCGGACAGAAGCCCATGTCCGCGGCGACCGTTTTGGGCCGGCTACCGTACTTCTCTTCGTGTCGTTCGAGTACCGTCTCCAGGAGTTCGCTGTCGCTTACATTCTTCTCCAACACAACGTAATCGGTAATGAACTTCTCCTTCGACTGTGTGAGCAGCACCTTGTGACCGAATTCGACTGGCTTGCCACGCCGTCCACGCATGATCAACTCCGCATGAGATTCAAAAATGCTGAACACTTTGTCGGCATTTGGAACCTGCTCTCGATCGAACGCGCGGCGCCGAGCCACTTCGGCGACCTGCCGCATCACCGGCAAACGGTTCGCCAGCGACTGGGCAATCGTCGCCAACTCGACACACGTCGAACGTTCGGCCCAAGCGACGAATTGTTCCGCTTTTTCCAGAGCTTCCTCGACCCGGACGATCAGCGTCTTCATATTCTGGCGGACCTGGCGGAGACGCTTTTTGTTCGTGCTATTCGAGTAACGCGTGACGAAAAGATGCAGATTTTTGATCTTCTTCGCGTGAAATCGCCAAGGACAACGGAGTGGGTCGAGTTCTCGACCAGTCGACATTTCTCGGGCAGCCACGCGATAGACGTCCCACAGCAGGCTGGAGTCGGTCGGCCAGTGAATATTGCATTCGGTGACGGTCGTGTCGGTTCGCACATGTTCCAGGGAGACCGTTTCTTCGGCGACGACGCCGAGGGCCAATAGGTGATTGATCCGTTCCCAAGTCTCGGGCTGAATCGCGCGAAATGCCTTGTTCAGCAGCGTGAAGTCGATGGTCGGCTTTTTCAGCAGGCGGCAAAACCGCTGCAAGGTTTCGCTTTCGGCAATCCGGATCGACGCTTCCCGATAGTCGAGTCCTTCCCGTTGCAAGACGAGGATCGCGCGAAACAGGTTTTCGCTGGTGAAGATCGGCTTTCGGCCGCGTGCCGACGTCGTCTGGCTGAGCTGTTCGAGGTCGCGATGGACCACATCGAGAATCGCGGGCCGGCTGTCCAGCAACTGGCCGAGCGTTTTGTACTCGTCACGATAATCCCGTACCGTTTGGTTGTCGGCCTTCTCGTTGGCCCATCCAAAATCGAGAATCGCTTCAGCTTTCAAACGCATCGCCCGCTTCTCCTTGGGTAAAATGGCTCTTTGATTCGTTCTGTTTTCAATAGGATAACGATGCGTCTTTTTCTTGCTACACCAAAACCGGCCCGCCAGACGAATTTCACAATATTCTGATTTGGGAAACAGGAACTAGCTATTAGCGGTTAGCAGGATGGCCTGACTATTGTAGGCCGGAACAAGCGGTAGCGTTGTTCCGGCCTACGGATGTACTCTGGCTAATAGCTAAAAGCTAATGGCTAACAGCTACCTAGCGTGAAGGGATGCACGTTCAAAGAGCCAGCCGCCATGTGTGCAAGGAAGCACACCAAGGCGGCTGGTTTTTTTTAGTCGCGAGTTGGGAGGCGCTAGTTGGGATCAATGGCCAACTCGCGCCTTCCCCCTCATACCGCCCCGACGATCAGCGAGATGTTCTGCCCGCCGAAACCGAAGCTGTTCGAGAGCGTGGCTCGACAAGTTTTTTCGCGGGCTTCGTTTGGTATGTAGTCCAGGTCGCAATTGGGGTCGGGCGTTTCGTAATTGATCGTCGGCGGCAACACGTTATCGCGCAATGCCATTAAACAAACGATCAGTTCTGTCGCCCCCGCGGCGGCGATCAGGTGGCCCATCATGCTCTTCGTGCTTGAAACGGGAATCTTGTCGGCCAAGTCGCCGAAGGATTGTCGGATGGCCAGCGTTTCTACCTTGTCGTTCACCGAAGTGCTCGTGCCATGGGCATTGATGTAGTCGATCTCATCCGTGTTCTTGCCGGCGTCGGCCAGCGCCATCTTGATGCAACTGGTCGCTCCTCGGCCCTCGGGATGCGTGTCGGTAATGCGAAATGCATCGGCCGTGGTGCCGTAGCCCAAAATTTCACCGTAGACCTGTGCCCCCCGTGTTTGGGCATGCTCAAACTCTTCGAGCACAAGCATCGAAGCACCTTCGCCCAATACGAATCCGTCGCGGTGCATGTCGAATGGCCGGGAGGCCCGCTCCGGCTCGTCGTTTCGTTCGCTCAGCGCGGTGAGCAGATTGAAGCCGGTGACTCCAAATGGATGGATCATGCTGTGCGCCCCGCCGGAGAGCATGACGTCGGCCTCGCCGCGGCGAATGATTTCGGTCGCCTCGCCAATGGCTTGGCTACTGGCGGCACAAGCCGTGAGACAATTAACATTCGGTCCCTGTGCGTTGAACATGCCCGCCAAGTAGCCCGAAGGCATGTTGGGTTCCTGCTCCAGTTCGGCGGTGGGGTCGAGAATGTCGAGGCCCGCGTGGACAAACGCCTTTAAGTCGAACTCGTCGTCATGGACCGCGGCACACATCATCTGTGCGAAGCGGAAAAAGTCTTGTTGCCCTTCGCCCGCTCCCAGGTAGACGCCCAGCCGCGTCAGCTCGACAGTGCCCAGCACTCCCGAGGCGGCAACAGCCTGTTTCGCAGCCCCGGCGGCAAACTGTGTGTGCCGGCCACGCTGCTGCCAGATGCCGAGATCTTCTCCTTCGGCTTCAATGGACCAATCGCGCACTTCGGCTGCGATATTTGTGGGAAAATTGGTGGCGTCGAACAACGAAATTCGTCCCACGCCGCTACGGCCAGCCAGCAAATTCTCCCACATCGTGGCGACGTCATGCCCCATGGGATTGACACAGCCGATTCCGGTCACGACAACACGCCGACGCATGATCTTGCTCTTCAGGTTGGGAGTTGGGGGTTATCCGTGTCTTAGGCGCGTCGGCAGTTAAGAACTTACCTTGATAACCCGATGCGTAAGCGAGGGGCTGAGGATAACGGGGTAATTCCCTCGCTTACGCGTCGGGTTAAGATTGGTAAATTGTCATCTGCCGCTCGCCTTAACTCGCGCCTCTATTCACATTCTTTCAGCGGATAATCGGTTGATCGCAAGCGAGTGCCATCTTCACGGACGCCCACTTCAAAAACACCAACGAGTGTGAGCCAGTGTAAGAGGTCGCGCTTACGGAATAGCCGCAGGCCGTGCAGTTGTTGGACATCCTCCCCCAGTCGGGCAAAAAAGAGTTCCGTTTTCGCATGTAGCCGTTCGCCCACATGCGCGGTGACCGACACGACCGCCCCATCTTCGCGGAGCGACTCGACAAGCACGCGGTAAGTCAGCGTTTCGCCGGTTCGCACGCGACTGTGGAACGAAACACGCGACACCTTGCCTAGCACAACCAACTCTTTGAATCCGTAATGCTCGCTTACCAGCAGCCCGCCCGCCTGGGCCATGCCCTCGGTCACCAGCGAGTTGGGCATGATCGGATAGCCGACCAGATGGTCGTGCATGTGGTCTTCGGCAAGCGACACACCCTTCACGGCCGTGGCACGCTGGCCGCTGACGAATTCGGTGAATCGATCAATCCAAAACCATCGCATGGAAAAGGGTTGGGGGTTGGCGGTTGGTGGTTGGCGGTTGAGAGGAAGTGTTTCTACCGATCATCACATCCCAACCACCAGAATCAGGCTGCTTTTAGTTTGTATTCGACAAAGCAGCACATATCCTTCACGGTCAATTGTTGCCCCAAATTCTGCACGGTTGGCTCGGCCTCGAATTTGGCCAGATCAGCAAAAGGCATCCGCTCCTTTAACTTGGCGATTCCCGTTTCGTTGACCTTCCCATCTTGCACCAACTCCGTATCCGTGAGGATATCCTCGGGAAACAATTCGCCCCGTTCGATCTTGATATCGAAGCTCTTTTCAAGGCGAAAGACGATATCAAGAAAGTCGATCGACTCAGCATCCAAGTCGCCCTGGAGCGTCGCCCCCGGAGTTACCTCGTCGTCGTCAACACCCAGTGCATCGACCAGTGCTTCCCGTACTTTGTCAAAAATCTCATCTTGCGACGGCATTGCTCAGTGAACCTCCGATGGTTGTGTTCTAAGGAATTACGATATTCCGTATGTCTAAGTATTCAAACTGAAGGCAGTATAAGGAAATTCACCACAGAGCCACTGAGAGGACTACAGCGTTAACGGGATCAATAAGGTGAACAGGATTTGCAGACAGCGTCGCATCTGTAAAAGCCCATCGAATCAATCCTATTAGTCCGGTCAAAAATTTTCCTGTGCTCTCTGTGCTCTCTGTGGTTATTCTTACTTTTTTATTGAATCAGTAAATTCAGGAAACGATTGCGGCGACATTGGAACCTTTTGTGAGTATCGCTTCGGTAATGCGGAGTTGCTCGATCACTCGCTCGTCGACTTCCGCTTGCAAGGGATCATCGTCCGCCAGGTTAGAACACTCCAACACCAGCCGACCGCTGACGCATGTCCGCCCTTCCACTTCGCCGTGGAATTGCATGTGGACAAACGGCCCATCGCGTTTTTTTTGTTGGACACGCACTTGCAACGTGTGACCCGGCGTGACAAAGTCGGCAAACTTCACCGCACGCGCTTCGTGCAACGTAACAATGCTATGGGCATAATTCTCGCTCAGTCGGACCAGCCACGCCCCAGCCTGCGTTGCCGCCTCGAGCATAAAGACGCCGGGCAGCACGGGAAACTCGGGAAAGTGATCCGCCAGATAATCTTCGGCAAGGGAAACATTTTTAACCGCAATCAGTTCCGTGTCGGGTTCCAAGGAACATATCCGATCCAAAAGCATAAATCGCATCGGCAGGTTCCATGGAACAGGAATAAATCTGAGCAGAAATAAATCGTGGTGGTTCGTCAAAAGCAGGAAATAGGCGAACCCGCGATTATAGAGGGCTCAGTCCGTTTGGACAACGGTGCCAGACAGCGATTATCAGGCGTCTTTTTCAGGCGAATGGCCGGTTAGAGGGGGTGGGGAAGGCCTTGGGCCATGGAAAGCCAGAATATCGACTTGTGTGGAACAACCCCCCGGCAAAGCCAGGGGCTGCAATTGAGACTTGGGCATTCTCCTTTCCACTGCAAAATCTAGCCATTATAATTCCTGAAGAACCAATATAGATAATTATTTCTCACGCTCCAAAGATCGAGATTCGTTCGAGTTTTTACTGAATGTCTTTCATAAGGATCCCAATACAGTTATCTTGCCAGCCACTCGTGATCTTCTCTACCGAGGAATCGAACTCTACACCGAACGCTCGGACAAGGATTGGTCGCTGACGGATTGTATTTCATTCATCGTGATGCAAGGGCACAGCATCAACGAGGCGCTGACCGCCGACCGGCATTTTGATCAGGCGGGGTTTGTGCCGCTGTTGGTTTAGCGACTCCGTGCCATGAAACGCATTGATCAACTGTTGCTGATTGCCAGTTATTTGCCATTCTGTTGGCTGGCGATGATGGCAGTTCACGAGCTGGGCCATGTGCTGGGAGCCTTTGCAACGGGAGGCCAAGTTGCTCGAGTGGTGCTACACCCACTGGCGATTTCTCGAACCGACTTGGTCGCGAACCCTCACCCAATGTGGACCAGTTGGGCAGGGCCATTGTTTGGCATGACCGCACCAATGTTTTTGCACGTGGTGTTCCATAAGAAACAATGGACCTGCGATTACCTCGTCCGTTTTTTCGCGGGCTTTTGTCTCATCGCCAATGGCATGTATATCGGGATTGGATCGTTCGGCCAGATTGGCGACGCTGGCGATCTCCTGCGCCATGGTAGCCCGATTTGGTTGCTTTGGCTGTTTGGAATTGCCACGGTGCCTGCTGGAACTGGGGCTGAGCACGTCGTTGTGACAAACAAACGTCTCACGGGCCATCAGTTCTGTAGGCCGGAACGAACGGTAGCGCTGCATGCGGCAAAGAGCATTCACCAAGCGTTGCCGGAACTGCGCGGAGCTTGTTCCAGCCTACAAACTACTACCAATCACAAGCTACCCTGTCGCGATGCCGCGCTTGTCGAGCAGACCCATGATCCGCTCGACACACTCATTCACACTCAACTCATGCGTCTCCAAAACTAGATCAGGCTTGGCCGGCTCTTCGTACGGCGAGCTGACGCCGGGGAAATTGGCGATGTCGCCGGCGTCGGCGGCGCCGTAGAGGCCCTCTTGGTCGCGGGCGCGGCAGACTTCGATCGGGGCGCTGAGATGCACGACGAGAAATCGCTCGCGGCCGACGACCTCGGCCGCTTTTTGGCGGACCGCTTCGCGGGGGGCGAGGAACGCGGCAATGCAGATGAGACCGGCGTCGTTGAATAGTCGGGCTACCTCCGCGCTGCGGCGCAAGTTTTCGCTCCGGTCGTCGGCCGTGAAGCCGAGGTCGCGGGTGATGCCGCGACGCATGTTTTGGCCGTCGAGCACGCAAACCGCCCGGCCCAGGTCGAATAGGCGTCGCTCCAGGGCGTAGGCAATCGTCGTTTTGCCCGCACCGGCTAGGCCCGTTAGCAGCAGCGTGGCCGGTTGTTGGCCAAAGCGGGCGGTGCGCTGCTCGGCGGTGACGTTGCTCTCTTCGGTGTGCAGGCTGCCCTTAGCCTGATCTTCCCAATGGTCTTTGGGCGCATCGGGCGTGCGGTCGAGGATCATGCCTGCGGCGATGGTGGCGTTGGTAATGCGATCGATGACGATGAACGATCCCGTGCCGTGGTTGTTTCGATAACCATCGAAAGCAATTGGCTGGTTGAGCTTGATCTGGCAGCGGCCGATTTCGTTGAGCGCTAGCGTCGGCGCTTGATTACGATGAAGCGTATTGACGTCGATCCTGTAGCGTAGTGTCGCAATGGTTCCCGAAACGAGCTTGGTCGTTTGTTTGATGAAATATTGCTTGCCGGGCACCATCGGTTCTTCTGCCATCCAGACGAGGGTGGCATCAAACGAGTCGGCTAGCTGGGGAACATTCTCTGGTCGGACGAGCATATCGCCTCGGCTGATATCAATTTCGTCTTCCAGCGTCAGTGTGACAGCAAGGGGCGAAAAGGCTTCTTCCAATTCGCCGTCGTAGGTGACGATCGATTTCACTCGGCTCTTCTTGCGCGAGGGCAAAACCATGATCTCGTCGCCCTGGCGAATTCGTCCCGAGGCGATCGTGCCGCAGAAACCTCGGAAGTCGAGGTGCGGACGATTGACCAGTTGTACGGGATAACGAAAGTCGATCAGATTGCGATCCGACGCGATGTGCGTGTTCTCCAGCATGTGCATGAGCGTGCTGCCATCGTACCACGGCATTTCAGCTTCGGCTTTCTTGACAAGGTTCAATCCCATCAGAGCGCTCATGGGAATGAAATGCAGGTCGGTCATTCCCAGTGTTTTGGAGAATTCGCTGAACTCCTTGTGGATTTTTTCGTAGGTCTCTTCCGAGAAGTCGACAAGATCCATTTTGTTGACGGCCACGATGATGTGCTTAATTCCCAGCAGCGACACAATAAAGCTGTGGCGTTTGGTTTGGGTGAGCACTCCGCGGCGCGCGTCGATGAGAATGATGGCTAGATCGCACGAGCTTGCCCCGGTTGCCATGTTGCGAGTGTATTGCTCGTGGCCGGGCGTATCGGCGATGATAAATTTGCGTTTTGCCGTCGAGAAATAGCGATAGGCAACGTCGATCGTAATCCCCTGCTCGCGCTCGGCCTTGAGGCCGTCCATCAGGAGTGCCGGATCGAATGTCCCGCCGGTGGAACCGAGCGTTACCGATTCGGACTCGACGGCAGCAAGCTGATCTTCGTAGACCATCTTGGCTTCGACCAAGAGCTTGCCGATGAGTGTACTTTTGCCATCGTCGACCGACCCGCAAGTAAGAAAGCGCAACAGCTCCTTTTCCTCATGCTGTTTGAGGTAAGCGTCGATGTCGGAGGCAATTAGATCAGATTGATGACTCATACGTATTGTTCTTTTACAGGTATTCGATGTGGTTTCGCATCTCTTTTTCAGTACCACACTGATGGACAATGAAAATCGCCTCAATTATCTCGCCGAGAGAGTATTTTTTAGGATAGCAAAAGCAAATGCCATAATGCTTTGCATTCCGAAATTGCTGCTGGAGGAAATCGTCATCGCAGGTGACTAACACTCGCTTTTCAGCTAGGGCAAATGCAAACTGGTTTTTATCCTCCTGACCCAATAGCGAGGCTTCTTGGCTTGTCGATATATCGACTCCCTTGCACCGGAGAGCATGAGCGATTGACGGCGAGAGATGCTCATCCAGATGAAACCGAATCATCATCACCGTCGTTGTCTCGGGGAAGCTCCTGGAGAACAGATTTTGAGAATTTTGATGGGTACAATTTCTGCACCTCTTCAGCAATCTCTTCGGCTCGTCGCATTTGCGATTGAATCAGATCCTCATTGTCCCAGTAGTACGTCATCGCGGCATGAACATCGGCGAGGGTCAACTGCGGAAAATCAGCGACGATCTCGCGCGGAGTTTTTCCCTGCACTTCGTGCCAGATGTAAACATCCACGATACGAACGCGGGTGCCCGCGATCACAGCTTTCTCGCCGTGATTGGCACTGGGCATCATCGAGATATGTTGGCTGATTACGGGTGACATAGCTCCTTTATTTTACCATGATCTTCTAGGCAAGGTGTAGTCTAATGCTACGTAAAACCTAAAAATCGGGGTTCACCAAAACGGCAAACCCCGAGATTAAGGTTTGACAAAGCATTCAAAAGTATCCTTCTCGTTTTTTGTCTTCCATGCCGCCTTCTTCGTCGTCGTCGACGCTGCGGCCTTGGCGTTCGGAAGTGGTGGTGAGGAGCATTTCTTGAATGATTTCGGGGAGCGTGGTCGCGGTCGATTCCACCGCCCCGGTGAGCGGATAGCAGCCGAGAGTGCGAAAGCGTACCATTTTCATCTCAGGCTCTTCGCCCGGCTTGAGCTTCAGTCGATCGTCGTCGACCATGACCAGCGTTTCGGAGCCCTTCATTTTGCGGCGCACGACTGGCCGTTTAGCGGAGAAGTACAAGGGAACGATCGGGATCTTCTCGAGGTGGATATATTGCCACACATCAAGTTCGGTCCAGTTTGAGATCGGGAATACCCGGATGCTTTCGCCCTGGTTGACCTTGGTGTTATAGATATTCCAAAGTTCAGGGCGTTGGTTCTTAGGATCCCAGGTGTGGTTTTTATCACGGAACGAGAAGACGCGTTCCTTCGCGCGAGATTTTTCTTCGTCGCGGCGAGCACCTCCAAAAGCCGCATCGAAACCATGCTTGTCGAGAGCCTGTTTGAGTCCCTCGGTTTTCATGACCGTGGTATGTTTGCCACCCTGGGTGAGCGGGTCGAGGCCCAGCTTGGCTCCCTCGTGGTTGATATGGACGATCAAGTCCCAACCAAGTTTCTCGCGGATGAGGTTGTCGCGAAACGAGATCATCTCGCGGAATTTCCACGTGCTATCGATGTGCATCATCGGAAACGGCGGCTTGCCCGGGTAGAAGGCCTTTTCCGCTAGCCGAACCATCACGGACGAATCTTTGCCGACCGAGTAGAGCATCACCGGTTTTTCAAACTCGGCGGCAACCTCGCGGATGATGTGGATGCTCTCGGCCTCAAGCTGCTTGAGATGGGTTAGGTTGTACGAGGTCATTTCCGAGGGTCAGGGTTCAGGGTTCAGGGCAAGAGACGCTAGCGCCTATTATGGGATATGTCGTGGGTAATCACGTCAGTTTAGGCGTGCTGGCCGATCTGGACAACACTTGCCTTCGGCTTGGCCCAATAGGTGCAATTTCAGCCCTCGGCTTTGCCGGGGGGTCGCCTGACGAGGATGCATTGCCAGGGAATTTGGCACCGCGCAGGTTTACCCCCTGGCAAAGCAGGGGCTGAAATGGGGGGGGCAAAGCCGAAGGCTGAAATGTCGAGTATTCGCGAAATGAAATTTCCTAGATGCCTGCTTGTAGCAATTATGCCGTAAATCGCCCGAATCGACCAATTTTCATACGGTACCAAAAGCACGAAATACTTGAATAACTCGACGATTAAGGTGACAATGGAGAGGTGCAGGCTGACGTGGCTAGAGGCTTCACAGGTTGTGTCATGGGCCTGTACTGGATCAGAGACTCTGAACGCCGTCGTTCCCAATGATTGGTCGCTCAAACCGTAGCCCCCGGCGCAAGCCGTGGGGTTACCGGCGGTTCGTCTGACTCGCAAGACCCCGCGGCTTGCGCTGAGGGCTGATTTTGGAACGACTGAAACTATTGTAACCGTTTACGGGATGGAAGAAAAATGAACCACGAAGAGCACGAAGGACACAAAGAATAGAATTCTATTTTTCGAGAGGCTATCCAATCAAGTCGATGAGGGTGCAAATTTAGCCTATTTAAGGTGAATAGAAGAGAACCACGAAATAGACGAAACACACAAAAGGGACTAGGGACTAGGGGCTAGCCCCTAAACCCTAGCCCCTCAAAATCCCCACGGCTTCGTGGTTTTCCTCCGAATGGGTTTTCCGTTTGAGTTCGCTTAGAAGCGGGAGCAAGCGATTTGTACTCTGGCTTCTTCGTGTCCTTCGTGGTTCAATATTTTTCATTCCGTGAACGACTGAAACTATTTACCTGACATGCTTGGCATGTGATCTTGGATGACTGCCGAGGCTCGAATCGAATGATGCTCCCAAATTTATCTTACGCGCTGCATAGGACCATCCGTGGGCGAAAGCTTGCAAGGGCCTTCTGGCTCGGTGCTCGCGTCGTGTGTGCCATCTTGGCCGTAACGACCTCGGCTTCGGCAGGTTGGTTAGACGATGTGGGCTATACCCAGTTGCATAACGCCCTGGGCAGTGCAACGCCCAACGGCGCGGGTGTGCCAATCTCTTTGGTCGAGGCTGGTGGTACCTCTTTGGTCGAGGCTGGTGGTACTTCGATGATCTATTTCCCCGATACACACCCGGTCCCGACAAATCCTATTTACACAGCAGGCACCGATCCCTTCGGTGAGGCAGTTACTTTTACCGACGACAGCGGTGGGGCTTCCAACGGCGTGTCGAGCCATGCCGCCAGTACCGTGGGGGCAGTGTTTTTCGGTAATTCGAGTCCCGCGGCAGGTGCCAACGCGGTCACCGTTTACGAGGCCACCAATTGGCTTCAATCGATCCTGCATTCCACCGGCGCCAACCGGGATCCGGAAATTCAGGATTTTCGTGTCCAGAATTTCAGCTGGATTTCGGTTAGCAACGAGCCTTCGGATGAAATCGAAAGTCGCGACACGCTTCGGCGTTTCGACTTTCTCATCGATCGGGATAACGTGATGGCCATGATCGGGCTTAGTAATGGCGCTGCCGATTCGCTCCCCCATTTGTTTGCCCATAGTTACAATGCTATTGCAGTGGGAGTTACGGATGGCTCGCACAGCACGGGCCAGACGACGTTCTACGGCCCGGGACGCACGAAGCCCGACATCGTGGCCCCATTTAGCACCGTCAGTTCGGCGACCGGCGCTCTGAGTTCCGCCGCGACGATGTTGCACCAAGTCGTAGCCGGCAGCGACGCGGCCAATTCGGAAACCATGAAAGCCATGTTGCTTGCGGGAGCAACAAAAGAGGAGATACCCGGCTGGAGTCGTACAACCACCCAACCGCTCGATAGCCACTTTGGCGCAGGCGAGTTGAACGTCTACAACAGCTATCTATCAACCCTGGGCGGGCAGACAGCCGGCAGCACCGACAATACCGGCGATCTTGTCGAAACGGCCCCGTCGCACGGCTGGGACTATCAAACTGCAAGCCCGGGCGGCGATCTGTTTTACAACTTCGAGATCCCCACAGGCAGCACGGCAGCCGAGCTTTCGGTCATTCTGGCGTGGAATGTGGAAGTGACCGACGCAAACGGCCCGGGTGGCACGTTCTCCGGTACCGAATCGCTCGCCAATCTCGATTTGGCGTTATACGATTCGACGACGACGTTCATGGATACGCTCGTCGACGAAAGTGTAAGCGAATTCGACAATGTCGAACACATCTACCAAACGGGACTCGGCCCGGGCACCTACACACTGAAAGTATCGAGCGACGCGTTGAACCTGACGGACCGTGATTTCGGATTGGCTTGGCGGCTCAATACATTGTTCGACGTGGCCTCGGCCGATTTTGACGAGGATGGCGACATCGACGGCTCCGATTTTCTCACTTGGCAGCGAGGCTTCGGCACATTGCTGGGTGCCAGCCATGCCGATGGCGACTCCGACGGCGATGGCGACGTCGACTCGGACGACTTGGCCGCATTTCAGATTGCATTCAATCCCCCGCCAATCGTCGCAGCCCTTTCGGTGCCCGAGCCTGGCACGTTGGCACTCGCATTGCTCATGGCGGCCGGCCTATGGGCTGTGCGCTCTGGACGATGCACGGCGACCTTTGGCTGAACTTGAGAATGCGTTAGCCATTGGAGCGCAGCAACCCCGATAGGGGTGATTCTATGACAGCCCAAGGTGCAGCCAATGCGAGTTCCACGAGTATTGGCGGAACCCTGGGTATCGGATGTCATGCGCTCCGTTTACGACGGCGACGCCGCCCAATCGGAGCGATCGCCAGACCCATCCCTAGCAGCACGAGAGCCGTTGGCTCAGGCACTGCCGCGCCCGTGCCGGTCGTCGACGCGGCCACCGTGCCGGTGAAGCCGAAGTTGGCTTCCCAGTTGGCCAAGTCATCCGCGTTGTATGGGTTGTCGAAGCCCCGTTGCCAAGCCAAAAAATCTGCTCCGTCGACGTCGCCATCTTCATCGAAATCGCCGGCAAGGGTCGCGGTTTCCACCGTGCCCATCAATGTCAGCGTAAGATCGCCCAAAGAGCTTGCCCCGGGCAGGTCTTCGTCGGAAAAGCTCAAGGTGTAGGTGGCGGAGAATGCGCCGAGCGTCGACGTGTCGAGCGTTGCGGTGAACATGCTGCTCAAGCCGGCTTCCAACGCCGACCCGCCTTGCAGCGGTGCCAGATCGGTCGTCAACACGGTGGTATCTCCAATGCCGGAGAACGAGTCGAGCTCCAAGTCGGCAGTGAAACTGGTCGTGTCAACCAGATTAAATAGATCGAAATCGAAGGTCGGCATCGGTGTGCCAACGGCGATGCTGCCGAAATCGTGCGTCCATGTATTGAGGTCGCTGCCGCTGGCGAACGAAGCGTTGGCATGGTCGACCACATCGAGACTCATGCTGATCGTGTCGTCGGCGTCGTTCGCCCCGCGGCCTGCGCCGCCCGCGGTCGTTACGTCGAGGTTGTTGATCGTCACTGCGCCGCTTCGCAGGCCGGCTGCTGCAGTGCTGGTGTTGAGGCCCACGTCGATCGTCGTGCTGTCAGTTCCGCCCGTGCGGAATGCATTGTATCGGCCGCCGAGCGAACTGGTCGCGGCACCCGTCGTGCTGATCTGGAAGTAGGTCCCATCGTTGCCGTTTTTATTGATCGATACGGTCTGAGCTGTGGGTGTGGCAGCCCCAACGAGCACACGGCCCAAGTCGACGGTCGAACCGGTCGAGCCATCGCCGCCCACGGCCGCGCCAGCGATCGCGATTTGGCTATCGTTCTGCTGATCGACGTAAACCGACCAGACGAATTCGGGTCGATCGATGAAGGCGTTGCGGTTGAACTGGTAACTATCGTAGATGACGTCGTTGCGCCGCAACTCGAAATCGTCCGGCACCGCCTCGTAATGCCACTCGATGAGTCGGTCCTTATCGCCCATCACGGTCCCGTGTATGCCCGGGTTTCCTGCGACAAGTTCCAAGTCTTCGGTCCCCGAGTCGGAGCCGTCATAGCGCACCGCCATGTAAAACTGCTGACGAGCAATCATGCCCGCGTCGGCATCGCCAGGGTACCAAACCTCGGCCCCCTTATCGAAAACCGAACCAAATCCCTGCGCACCAAAAACGCCGCCGAAATTAAGATGACCGCGGTCCGAGTTCACACTTATCGTCGAGGGCCGGAGCTGGTGCAAATCACTTCCATCGGGTCCTCCATTCGTTTCCACGCCGCGAGACTTAGGCCAAGTGTGCTCCCGATTCCAGGAGGAAAGGTTGGAGCCAACGATCGACACCCGATCATACACCAGAATCATGTTGTTCGGATTGTTGGGATCAACATCCGTATCCTGGAGGATTGTCCGAGCCGCGTCGTAGGATCGGATCGTGTGGTTGTCGATAATGTTGTGCAACTGGCTTTTGAGCGTCGCGCCGGTGCCGGTGGCACTGTTGTAGTAGCTGGCTGGCGGATCGTACGGGCCAGCCAGCGCCACGGCGATTTGCAGTGCGCTAAGCGGCGTGCATACCGCGAACAGCATCCTATGTTTCCAGCGTTGCATCGGTCTCTTCCGCAAAAGAAAGCGGCCACGTCCTCGATGGGGCATGGCCGGCTCTCGCTGAACTTCGTATTCGCAAAAACAATTTGTTTTCAGCCCCTTGGGCGACGTCGTAGCGAGGCCAATCCCATCGCTAGTCCCAGCAGAGCAAGCGAGCCAGGCTCGGGCACGGCACTGGCAGCCGCGACGGCAGCCGTCGTACCAAAGTTGGCTTCCCATAGGGCCAAGTCCCCGGCGACTGCTCCATTGGGCGAGCCACCACGTTGCCAGACAAGGAAGTCGGCACCGTCAACGTCGCCGTCGCTGTCGAAGTCGCCGGGCGTACCGGCAGTCCCCGGGCTGCCGACGTCACCACCCGGATGCACAATGACCGTGCCAGGTAGTCCCGCAGCGTTGAACGAGAGGCCGTCCAGGCCGTTGCTGAGAATCCAGTTCGTTCCTGTATTCTGATCCAGACTGAGATTAACCAGATGGATCGAGCCGTCACCATCGTTGAATGGCCAAATCACACCATCATCATCGTAGTCGACCACAGAAACCGCATTGGCAGTCGTACGGCCCGGGCCGGTAACCGCTTCGCCGAGGTAGTCGGTCGCGAAGTCGTCCCAAATGGCAACCGTGTCACCACCGTTGGCAAAACCACCGGTCCAGTTGCCGGACACGGCGATAAAATTCGTACCGTTCGCCCCACCGGGATCCCAGGCGTCGATCATATCTTGCTGCGATATCTGATCAGCGTTGTAGAGCACGGCTACCGAATCATCAGCGACACTGCCGGACAAGATGTTGGCTTGGCCGTGGGCCGCATTGTCGTTGTCGTCCAGCACATAGTTCGTCGCATTGAAATCGATCGTGCTGTCCGTGTTGTTGTAGATCTCAATCCACTCCCACGCCCCGTTATTCTCAGGAGACCGCGGGTTGTACATGATTTCGGTGATTAACAACCCAGCGGCAGGCGTGCCAGCCGCCGGCACAAAGCCTGGATTACCGATGTCCAGAGTGCTGTTGGTAAAGCCGGTAACCGATACCTCCACGCTGGTCACAACACCCGTCTGGCCAAGCGTGCTCAGCCCCCAGCCACTCCCGACTTGGTAACTTCCGCTTCCGCTCCACCGCATCGAGGTGCCATTGCTGCTCGCCGGAAAGCCTGTGCCGGTCGTGTAGTCCAAACTGAACAGAGTATTGGCCAAGCTGGTGACTTCTGGGCCATTGCCGATGTCCGACACATCGCTGTTGTAGGCCGTGGCGTCGGCCCAAAAACCGAAGGCGGTCCCGCCGGTGTTGGTCAGCGGGGGAAACGAATCAACACCGATCAACGAAACCGAGCCATCCAGCTCCCATGCATCGCGGAATCGCTGATCGTTGAAGTTCGACGGGTTGCCCGAGCCAAGATTCGCATCGTACAACACGGCAATACCACCGGCCGGAATCACCGTGTTGGTTGCCAGGCCCCCATCCACCGCGGGAAAAGCGGTTACCAGATCGCCCACGCGGTCAGCAAAGGCACCGTCCATATCCACCGGCGATCCACCCAGATTGCGCACCTCAATCCACTCCCAAACATTATCGTTTGCCGAGAGGGGATTGAACATCACCTCCGTGATCTCCAGCTGCGCGCGGGCGGCTTGACCTGAGGCCAATATCCATACAACGGCCGATACAACGGGGAAGATTCTCCAAGCGAGCGACAGGAGCAGGTAGCGCATGATATTCCTCATCCCATAATTGGAAGTTACCGTGCCATATGAAATTGCTCGAAAGATTTCAGATCCGCTTTCGACGTCGCACAGCCGACGCGATCAAACCCAATCCAAGGCCAAATAGCCCCATCGAAGCAGGCTCGGGCACGGCGTTCGTGACGGAGCCGACGGCCGCAGCTGCCGACAGCGAG
The DNA here is from genome assembly GCA_965249435.1 of Lacipirellulaceae bacterium. Taxonomy (GTDB): domain Bacteria; phylum Planctomycetota; class Planctomycetia; order Pirellulales; family Lacipirellulaceae; genus JAJRWS01. The sequence goes on from CBDFMC010000025.1 coordinate 195,895, forward strand.
AAAAAGTCGACCTTATCGCCAAATGCATCGCCAGTGAACAAGGACACGCTGTCGTCCAAGTCAAGGAAAGACGTAGTGGCGCTCACGCCAAAGTTGGCTTCCCATAGGGCCAAGTCCCCGGCGGTTGCTCCATTGGGCGAGCCACCACGCTGCCAGAGAAGGAAGTCGGCACCGTCGACGTCGCTATCGCCGTCGAAGTCACCGTCGATCGGTTTGAGATCCAAAACCCACATATCGAATTCGAACTGTGGGACTTCCGGAGATCCGCTCCCTGGAGCAAAGAAATAGACCAAGTCGTTCACACTGTCGTAGGCGGTCCATTGGCCCCGTTCAAGACCCGTATCACCAGGGGTCTTCGTGGGATTGAGAATCACTTTTTTGCTCCAGGCACCAAACTGGATCTGCCCCGATCCGTTATCGTAAGTAATCACCTCGCGACGGATCACAGCCGGCTCATGGTCAGCTCCAATTCCGTCGAGCGAATCGTTGAAACCCGATTCAATGATAATCAGGTCGCCGGTGTCCTGATCCACAAAAATGTTGTCCGCCTTACCATCGTTGGTCGTGGCACTGACAAACGGATCGTTATCCAAAGCAAACGAGTCCGGATTTCCCGTCGTCGAATGGGGCCGATATCCCAGTGAGTTTCCACTCCCGTCGATCTCTAAGAAAGCAATATCATCCCCACCACCATCACTCTCGGTAACCCATACGCCGCGAACGCCAGTGGCCGAGTCGTCATAAAAAGCGGTCGATTCGGGTTCGCTATGTCCTATCGGAACTCCAGCAGCGAAATCGCGATTCACCAGCCCGATTCGACGCGAGTTCCACGACTCGGTCGCTCCGCGATTGTAACCGCCGTCGAGATGGTCCCCGACGGCATCGTTGGCTGCACCCGGGGAAGTCGACACGCGCTCGATAATACGGTACTCGTGATCAGTGGCCGCGGTGTCAGTAGCTGTTGACGTTGAAGAATCATCCAGTAGCAAGAGTGTGTTTTGATCGATGAACTCGAGCGAAAAAGGAAAGAAATTTCCACCGTTGTTACGCTTGATCTCGCCAATCTTCTCAACCGAGCCAGGCAGTACAAATGTGTTACTGTGCGCGGCATTGAAAGGAAATATTGCATCGAAGGGATTCACAACACCGTAGGTGATATAATCGAGATTGAGCGAGTTTTTCGACCCGCCGGGAACCGGGCCACCCAGCGTTAGTGCCCCACCAAGAGTTCGGGCATCGGTACCTTTGAAATTTGCTTCCCAGTGATTGAACACCGTGGCAAAGTTAATTTTTAAGAGATCCATATCGCCAGTGGAATCTAAGCCGAGAGATGCACCTTGTTCATTTCCCGCTGTTCCCGTGTCGAATGCTGTTAGGTAGACATCGCCCGTCGCGGGATCTACATCAATGGTACTGGGATCTTCCATGTTGCTTGGCCTTTCAAAGCCTGCAAATACGCTGAACATCGGGCCGCTGGCCAAGTCGTCGGCATCGAAGAAAGTGACCGATTTTAACGAGTCGCCGAAGCCAGTCTGCTCGTTGATGACCGCGGCGAAGTTGCCCGTCTGTGCATGTGAGCGTGTTGCTTGCAGACTTATGCATGTAAAAAGCGAAGCCGTCACAGTCAGTGCAACCAATGTTTTCTTGGTAAGTCTCATCTTGCTGTTTTCTCCTGCAAAAAAAGTCTGGAAAATGTTGGCCTAAATACTCCTGGGACCATGTTGTCCGAAGCTGACCGTGGCAATGTCTTGAAGAGCGGGCAATCGAGAATTAGTTGCCCCGACTATCCCAATTGTATTATTTGAGTCCATTATAATCAAATTGAAAGGATATCTTCTGAAATTTGCGGGAATCCCTACTTGGGATAGGGGGGAGCCATTGGCTATACTCCCCGTGGACTAGGCTGAAAGATTCGACACAAGACCCTTGTCAGGTTGGAGTTAAGCAACTGGCGATGGCTCGTAACCAAGGCCTGTGTGGATGTTTCCTGGCCGGACTCGGCTCAGGCAGGGTCTGGCAAAAGTGTCCCGGAGCCGTGGAGTTTCTGGGAAGATTGCTCGCGACATGAAAGCCAAATTCCGGACTGCTGTTCTGATCGCTGTGACTGTCTGTTTCCATTTTTGTGGGCCACTCGCGGCAGGTAATGGTCCGGAGCAGACGGTCCGATTCGCAACGTTTAATGTTTCCTTGTACGACTCCGACGCCGGGATCGTCGCAAAACGGTTGACCCGCAAGAACGATCCCCAGGCTGCCGCCATCGCGGAGATTATCCAGCGCGTGCGGCCCGATGTGCTGCTCTTGAACGAAGTCGACTACGATGCGGAGGGTCGATTGATTGCGCTGTTTCAACAGAATTACTTGAGCCGGGGGCAAAACGTTTCGCAATCGCCCAGTGGCCCGGCCGAGCCGATCGATTTTCCTTACCGCTATCTTGCCCCCTCGAACACGGGAATGCACAGCGGGTTCGATCTGGACCGCAATGGCCGCGTTGATGCGACCTCGGGCAGCGAACATTATGGTGGCGATTGCTGGGGGTTTGGCCGGTACCCAGGGCAGTATGCAATGGCGCTGCTTTCGCGGTTTCCCATCGACCGGAAGTCAGCCCGCACGTTCTGCAAATTTCTCTGGAAAGATATGCCGGGCGCCCGATTACCCGACAATAGTTCGACTTCAGACGAGGGCGACTGGTACTCGGCCGACATACTAGCGCAGTTCCCCCTCTCGTCGAAAAGCCATTGGGATATCTCGGTCGATGTCCATGGCCAAACGATTCACATCCTCGCCTCGCACCCGACGCCGCCGACCTACGATGGTCCGGAAGACCGCAACGGCCGGCGCAACCACGACGAGTTGCGCTTCTGGGTCGACTACATCGGCCCACCGGAGAAAAGCAAGTACATCGTCGACGACGCCGGGGGCGAGGGCGGCCTGCCGCCCGGCGAACCATTCGTCATCCTCGGCGACCTCAACGGCGACCCGCTCGATGGCCAAGGCAAAGAGGGCATCGCCCGTCTACTCGCCTCGCCACACATCCTTGCCACGCCCGCGCCCCAAAGCGAAGGGGGTGCCGAGCAATCAATTGAACAAGGCGGCGCGAATAAAAACCACCGAGGCAATCCGCGCTTCGACACACTCGACGCAGCCGACCTTCCCGGCCCGGGCAACTTGCGATTGGACTATGTTCTGCCATCGTCCAATTTACCTTCCCTGGGTATGCGGGTTGCCACATCGGGTGTCTATTGGCCTCGAAGCGACGAGCCGGCGTTTCGTTTGGTGGGGACCCACCCTTTTCCCAGCTCCGATCACCGGCTGGTTTGGATTGATATTGTGCTGAAAAACCCGTAGGCTGGAATACTACTAGCGACGCTCTACTAGCGACTAGCGACCCGGACGCTAAAAGCGTCCGGGTCGCTGAAAGCAAGAGCCGATGGTGGAAACTGGCAAACCGTTTGGACTTTTCAACGTATTCCCTTAACATTGGATAGGCGCGAGTTGGGAGGCGCTAGGCGCGAGTTAAAAAAAGCATCCACTCGCGCCTCATAACTCTTAACCAATACGGAGTGTGATAACATGTTGCTTCAACGCCCCGGCTTGTTTCATCGAACTGGCCATGCACGTCGAACTGTCGGTTTTACGCTGGTCGAACTTTTGGTTGTGATCGCGATCATTGGCATCTTGGTCGCGCTGCTGCTACCGGCGATCCAAGCTGCCCGCGAGGCGGCGCGGCGCACGCAATGTGTGAACAACGTCAAGCAGATGGCACTCGCGGCGGCCAATTATGAAAGTACGCATGGTGTATTCCCACCCGGGCGGCTGAAACCTGACTTTGAGCGTTTAGCTGGAGGAAATTGGTTTGAACAAGCATCCCCTTCAAATTACAATGCATCGCCGAGCCCTAGTACAAGGTATGGGAATTTTTCGGTTCATGTTTGGCTTTTGCCTCATATGGAGGCCACGAATGTCTACCAGTTGATCGACTTTAGCTTGGGGCAAAGTAAAAAGATGACTAGTGGTGGGACGCCTGTGAACCCCCACTTCGAGGCTTATGCGACGGCAGCAGGTCTGTTTATTTGCCCCAGCGACGCAAATACCGGAGTCGTAATTTCGGAGAATAACTACCGCTCGAACTTCGGCGGTTCGACTTTCTACGCTGGATACGACGAGGGAGCGTTCGCTGAGGGGCCCACTCGGGAGTCTTCCGAGGGATTTCCTGCCGGCGGAAACGGCGCCTTCTCCTACGGCAAGAAAGGGCTTAGGGCGAGTGAGTTTACCGATGGACTTTCCAACACGGCTTTTTTCTCGGAGCGAATCAAAGGCAGCGGTATCGACGCTAGCCGATCCCCGCCTACGAAAGCCGAGATTATTGGTCTTGGGAAGGGTAATCAACTGCACGAAATTGGAACCATTGATAATCCGGGAGAGATTTTTAGAACGTGTGGAGATTACGTCCCCCAGGCAGCTGGACAAATTTTTTCCGGTGCGGGGCGTTGGCTCGATGGGGAAGACTGGTCGAATGGCTGGCCCTTTGCGGGATACGATTCTACACAGTATAACCATGTTGCTCCGCCTAATTGGGGAGGCCAAGACTGTGGTACGAATAGTTTCATCCCCGACTCGCCTGCAGAGCATGCGATCATCGCGGCGCGTAGCGATCATCCGGGAACCGTCGTCGTTGCCTTTGGCGATGGCCACACAGAAATCGTCAGCGACGACGTTGAGCTGGCTGTGTGGCGGGCTAGGGGCAGTCGCAATGGCGAGGAAACGGTCAATTAGTGTTTCTGAGAAATGCCATGCGACTTGTGCAGCCAGTACTGATCGTTGTTTGCACATTAGGTTGTGGTAAATCCGAAAAGCAACTGGCTTCTCATCGGCGATCTGCTCAGCAGGCCTTTGATGCAGGTGTCGTTGCGTTTGAAAATAGAGACTTCGCTGTCGCGGAGCAGGAGTTGACATCAGCCCTGGAATTTGGCGGTTTGTATGGAGATTTGGTCGACACCGCTCGGGCAACAAGGGCGGTGAGCGTAGCGGCCCAAGGCAATTTCGAGGCGGCTCACGCTTTCCTGAATGAGATGGAGCAGTCCACGTTGGAAAAAGATATTCTATACGCCGCTCGTAGCTACGTGCTTTACAAACAGGGCAAGAAGAAAGCGGCCAAGGCGGCTTGGTCTAAAGCACGGCGGGTGAATCGCTATGTGAAGAGATTCAAATGAAGAAAAAGGCGAGCGGCAAATAAAATCTTCCCGTAGCCGAAGTCGCCAGACTTTGCCAATCACTCGCGAATGGGCCGTTCCAAAGTCTGGCGACTTCGGCTACGGCTGGTAAATTCTCTTTTGCCGCTCGCCTAATGGGGAGACTTTGCGGCGAAGCTACTCCCCGGCAAAGCTACCCCCCAGCAAAGCCGGGGGCTTTCATCGTGGTTGCTTCGCTTGTGCCGGGTGATTATTATCGGGCACTGTGAATACTTCTTATCGAAATTGGTCAACGAGGGTCTGGTCGACTTGGGGCGGCGCTCTGCTGGCCGTGCTGGTGTTTGTCTTTACGTCGCACGCGCAGCTTTCCAGCGCTCAGTGCTGGACGGCGGCGATCACGACGCTTTGTGCCGTCTGGTGATTGTTTGAATCGATTCCGATGCCGGTCACCTCGCTGGTGCCGTTTGCCCTGTTCCCGCTGGTGGGCGTGCTCGATCACAAAGAGGTGGCCCATGCGTATGGCGATTGGCTGATACTGCTATTTCTGGGCGGGTTTATGCTCTCCAAGGCGGCCGAGCGGTCGGGTGCCCATCGACAAATTGCCCGGGTGATGTTCGCGGTGGTCGGCGGCGGCAGCGGCAGGCGCGTGGTGCTCGCCTTTATGTTGGCCACGGCCTTATGCAGTATGTGGATCTCCAACACGGCGACGACGATTATGATGTTGCCGGTGGCGCTGGCGGTGCTCGAGCGCGAGTCGACCGAGCGGCTGGCCGTGCCGCTGATGTTGGGGATTGCCTATAGCGCGAGTATCGGCGGGCTGGTGACGCCGATCGGCACGCCGCCTAATGGGGTGTTTCTATCGATTTACCAAGAGACGACGGGACAGACCGTGGCGTTTGGTCAGTGGATGCTACTGGCTGGCGCGGTATCGGTGATCATGTTTTTTGTCGCCTGGGTGGTGCTAACATTTCGGCTGTCGAAAGTGGGCGCAATCGATCTGCCCAAAACGGGCAACTGGACGCCCGCACAAAAACGGACGCTTGCCGTCTTCGCACTAACAGCACTGGCCTGGATCACGCGTGCCATGCCGTATGGCGGCTGGTCGAGTTGGTTGGATATAAAAACGGCCGGCGACAGCACCGTCGCGCTACTGGCGGCGATTGCCCTGTTTCTCATCCCCAGTGGTGAAAGGTACCGTGGAGAGCAATCCGAAGGCTATCCTCCCAGCGGCGATAGTCCCAGCGGACAACGAAGCGCAAAGCGGTTGCTCGATTGGCAGACAGCCGTGACGATCCCCTGGGGTATCTTGCTGCTACTTGGCGGTGGGTTGGCAATTGCCAAGGCATTTAAGACCACGGAACTTTCCGCGGTGATCGGCCAGCAACTTGCAGACGTGCAAGACTGGCCCGAACTGGCGCTGCTTGGGGCGATCTGCTTGGCCATCACGTTCATGACCGAGGTAACCAGCAACACGGCCACGGCCAACGTACTGCTGCCGGTACTGGCGGCCGCGGCCAAGTCGGCCCAGATCGAGCCGGCGGTGCTGATGGTTCCCGCGACGCTATCGGCCAGTTGTGCCTTCATGTTGCCGGTGGCGACGCCCCCCAATGCGATTGTGTTCGGCTCGGATCGGGTCCGAATCGCCGACATGGCCCGAGCGGGTTTGGTGCTGAATCTGGTCGGGGTGGTGGTAATTTCGCTTGTTTGCTGGAAACTAGTGCCAGCAATTTTCGACCTGGGCCAGGGTACTCCCGTGGGTGCCAGCACAGGCTAATTCGCAGTTTTTCGCCTTACATACAGCTTTTTGGGTCGAAGGGGAGTTCAAGATCGTGTCGAAAGAAATGCCCAAGGATCAGGAATATTCAACCGATGGCCCAGGTTACAGTTTGACAGGATGGCATGAAGCACACTAGAATTACAAACTACGCGGTGGAGTCGCTCGGGCCGTTTTCGGGCAGCATCGCACTAACTTTCTTTTTTTCAGGAAATGGGTAAATGGCTGAAGGTACGATTAAAAAGTTGACGGACAAAGGTTTTGGTTTTATTGACACGGGCAACAACCAGGACATGTTTTTCCACATGTCGAATCTGGACGGTGTCTCTTACGAGGAGCTCCAAGAGGGGCAGCGTGTCGAGTACACCGAAGGACATGGCCCGAAGGGGCCCAGGGCTGAGAACGTAAAACCTATCTAACTGCACGTGTTTGATTGCACGTGTTTAACTGGGCGGGCGACCCAATCAAGGGATCGGTCCTGCTAAGATAGATTGAAACATTCAGCTGGCAGTACAATTTGAAAGCCAAGAAGCCGACGACTAGTTCGTCGGCTTCTTGCATTCATACAAAAGCGGAGAGCCGAAAGCGGAGAGCCGAAAATCGAATTTCCGCTTTCCGCTTTTCTTACAAATACCCGTTGATGATATTCTCGATCAGCTCCTGTCGACCGCTTTGGTTGGGCGAGGCATCGCCTTGTTCGAGCATTCGTTTTTCGAGCGAATCGAAATTGTGCTTGTCGGCTTCAATCTCGGTGCCCAGGCCATCGTCCCAATTGGCATAGCGGTCGCGGAGCATTGCGTCGAGTCGGCCATCGGCTCGCATGGCGGCGGCGATTTTTAGGCCTCGGGCGAACGCATCCATGCCGCCGATGTGGGCATAGAACAGATCGACCGGCTCGAAGCTTTCGCGGCGGACCTTGGCGTCGAAGTTCACGCCGCCGGTGGTCAACCCGCCGTATTTCAAAATCGAGTGCATGCAGGTCGTGGTTAGATAAAGGTCTGTCGGGAATTGATCCGTATCCCAACCCAACAGCATGTCGCCCGTGTTCGCGTCGATCGAACCGAGCGCACCCGCACTGCCCGCAACTTCCATTTCGTGCTGCATCGTGTGTCCCGCGAGTGTGGCATGGTTCGCTTCGAGGTTTAGCTTCAAGTGATCGGTCAGATCGTATTGTCGTAGAAAGTTGAGACAGGCGGCCGCGTCGCTGTCGTATTGATGCTTGGTTGGCTCTTTTGGTTTCGGTTCGATATAGAATTGGCCTGGGAAGCCAATTTGCTTGGCGTAGTCGACCGCCAAGTGCAAAAACTTGGCCAAATGGTCCAGTTCGCGCGGCAGGTCGGTGTTCCACAGGTTTTGATACCCTTCGCGTCCACCCCAAAAAGTGTAGCCATGCCCGCCGAGTCGGTGGGTCACTTCCATCGCTTTCTTCACCTGGGCGGCCGCATGGGCGAAGACCTCGGCATTCGGGCTGGTTGCTGCCCCGTGCATGTAGCGCGGGTGGCTAAACAGGTTGGCGGTACCCCAGAGCAACTCGATGCCGGTGCGCTGTTGCTCCTCAGCCAGCACATCGGCGACCGCGTCGAAATTTCGGTTGGTTTCCGCCAGCGAAGCCCCTTCGGGGGCCACGTCCCGATCGTGGAAGGCGTAAAATGGTGCGCCGAGCTTTTCCATGAATTCGAATGCCACGCGGACACGATTCCGTGCGTTTTCGACCGATTCGGTCCCATCGTCCCATGGCCGCTGGGCCGTGCCGGCCCCAAACGGGTCGGAGAGCGGATTGCGAAACGTGTGCCAATAGACGACACTAAACCGCAAGTGCTCCCGCATCGTCTTGCCTTCGACCAGTTCATTCTCGTCGTAATGGCGAAACGCAAGCGGGTTGCGGCTCTGAGGGCCTTCGAAGGGGATTCGTTGAATCTCGGGAAATGCGGCCATGACTGGCGGTGAACCTTTTTTCGATAGGAATGTCGGTTTCGATCTCAGCGACCAGGACGCTAGCACTTAGATTCTCAATCATATTCCAACGAAGTTATAATTTCAAGCCGTCACGTAACACTTCCATGCAAAGGGAAAACTAAATGACGTTACTACAATCGGAGACACGACCCCTGTTTTTTCGTGACCGCAAAAATTTTACTCTATTGGCGTTGTCGGCAACAGCAATTTTCATGTTCGGCCCAGCTTGCTGCTTAGCCGAGGTGAAGCTTCCGACCATTCTCAGCGATCATATGGTTCTGCAGCGTGACATGCCAGTGCCCATCTGGGGCTGGGCGGATCCGAATGAAGAAGTTGCCGTGGTGATCGCGGGCCAAACGCACCACACCCAAGCCGATGCCCAAGGCAATTGGCGAGTGACGCTCGAGCCGCTCGTCCTGGGCGACCCGCTCACCTTGGTTGTCGAAGGAAAGAACCGCCTTCAGGTCGACGATATCCTCGTCGGCGAAGTCTGGCTATGTTCAGGCCAGTCGAACATGCGATTCGAGGTGTATAGATGTTGGAATGCCGATCTTGAAATCGCCTCGGCCAAGTATCCCAACATCCGCCTGCTTACGGCGAGTACCCCGGCAAGCCAAACGCCGATCAAAAACGTCGATGGGAAGTGGCAATCCTGTTCGCCAAAAACGGTCGGTAAATTCTCCGGGGTGGGCTATTTCTTTGGCCGGCAGTTGCACCAGATTCTAGATGTGCCGATTGGGCTTATCAATAATTCTTGGGGCGGATCGTCGTGCGAAGCCTGGATCCGCCGCGATCGGCTCGAAGGCAATCCGATGTACGAGGCACTCCTGACACGGTGGAACAACACGGTCAAGCATTATGAGAGCGGCAAAGCGCGGGCTGAGTTTGACAAGGTGCTTGCCAAGTGGAAAGGTGACGCCGCAGCGGCCAAGCAGGCCGGAAAAAAAAGCCCCCCGAAACCACGTTGGTTAAACCCGCTCAAAGGAATGAACCGCCCTGCGAACCTCTACCATGGTCGACTACAGCCCGTGTTGCCGTTCGCCATTCGTGGCGCGATTTGGTATCAGGGCGAATCGAATGCCCGCCGAGCCTATCAATATCGTGAAATGTTTCCGCTGATGATCCAAAACTGGCGAGATGATTGGCAGCAGGGCGATTTTCCGTTTTATTGGGTCCAGTTGGCTGACTTTAGGGAGGAAGTTTCAGACCCGGGCGACAGCGACTGGGCGGAACTCCGCGAAGCACAAACCATGACGCTCGACCAGCTTCCCAACACAGGCGAAGCGGTGATCATCGATTTGGGCGAGGCGGCTGATATCCATCCGCGGAACAAAGTCGACGTTGCCAAACGGCTCGCGCTTTGGGCCCTCGCCCGCGACTACGGCCTCGACTTTAATTGCCAGAGTCCATGCTACGAGTCGATGGAAGTCGGCGATGGCAAGATCATCTTGAAAATGAAAAATGTTCATGGACGGCTTCGGACGGTCGATGCCCGCGAGGTGCAAGGCTTTGCAATTGCTGGTGAGGATAAGAAGTGGGTTTGGGCCAAGGCAAAAATTGTCAGCAAAGATCGTATCAAAGTTTGGAGCGAAGGCGTTCCTGTACCGGTCGCGGTTCGCTACGCATGGGCAAATAACCCGGTCTGCAACGTCTACAACGACCAAGGCTTGCCGCTCACACCGCTCCGCACCGACGATTGGCCAGGAGCGACGGCCAAAGCACGGTAAAGGATGAAGGCAAAGCCAGAATCCGTCCTTGCGGACGGCGCTAACGGCAATGCAACATGTTGACATCGCAGAAGCGTTAGCGCCGTCCGCAAGGACGGATTCCTACACGAATGCGTGCCAATTGGTCGAACATTTCCTTCTATTTCATTCGACGGCGTGAAGATACATGAGCATCCGACTTGGAATCATTGGCGCCGGCACGATCGGCCAGGTGCATGCCGAAGCGGCCGAGGCAGCAGGACAGACGGTCGCGGCGATTGCCGACGTGAACAAAAGCGCCGCGGACGAGCTTGCAGCCAAGTTGGAAGGGGCGAAGTCCACTGGCGATGCAAACGAAATCTTTGAGGACGATTCGATCGATGCGGTCGTCATCGGCGTGCCGAACCGTTGGCATAAAGAGCTGGCCATCGCTGCAATGCGGGCGGGCAAAGATGTGCTGCTGGAAAAGCCGATGGGGCTCGACGCGGTCGAGTGCGCTGAAATCAACGAAATGGTTGCCTCGACCGGACGTTTGCTGCAAGTCGGTATGATCCACCGGTTTTCGGCGGTAGGCCAGGCAGCCATGGACCTGATCGACGCCGGTGACCTGGGCGAGATTTACCATGCGAAGGCGCACCTTTATCGCCGACGTGGTGTGCCCGGGTTGGGTGGCTGGTTTACGACCAAAGGGCTCTCCGGCGGCGGGCCGCTGATCGACATCGGAGTGCATGTCGTGGACCTCACGTTTTGGCTCATGAATTTCCCCCAGCCTGAGCGAGTCAGCGGCAAGGTTTATTCCTACTTCGGTCGGCGGATGAAAGACTATGTCTACGAAAGCATGTGGGCTGGCCCGCCGAAGCTCGATGGCGTCTGCGATGTGGAAGACTCTGCCCATGCCATGATCCATTTCGAGGGCGGCGCAACGCTCGACCTGCAAGTTTCTTGGGCGATCAACATGCCCGGCGGAGGGCCGAAAGAAGAAAGCTTCATCGGCCTGTTTGCCGATCAAGGGGGAATGACGTTCGAGCTGGGCGGCGACCATCTCAACTTGGCCGGCGAGCGCCATGGCCGAAATGTCGATACGCGAGTGATGCTGCCCGAGGTCGAGCCATTCCAGCAGCAGGCGGCATCGTTCGCCCGGTGCGTTGAATCTCGCGAGCAGCCCCAAGCCACCGGCCAGCAAGGCCAACGGGTGCAATCGATTCTCGACGCAATCTACGAGTCGAGTGCTTCGGGCCGGGAAGTTGTTCTCGATTAAACCGCCTGCCGCTTGCGGCTTAGCAAAGCCTACTGTGCCAGGATTTACAAACCACAAAGGCACAAAGAACACGAAGAAAGACAGGAGAATGCTGTAAAAAATCAAGAAAGTTACCAACCCATGCCCTGTCCTCCTTGTATCCAAGTCCCACTGTCCCCTAGTCCCATCCCCCTACTGCAAATAATTCTTGCGCAACTCTCGCAACGTTTTCAGCAACGGTTTCGGCTCGCCTTTCTCGTCGAACAAGCCGCTGCCCGGAAATTCTGGCGAGTGTTTGTCGGAAAGCTGGTTCCACAATACCACCTGCACCGAGGTGCGTGCCAGGAGCATCGGCACCAGCGAAGCCCCCCATGCCTGCTGAGAACACGAGGGCGATCGATCTGTTTGCTTATCGCTGGCAGTCGACAACAACACCATCAACGGCAGGCCCATCTGGCTCCACTGATCGAGCAGTTGCCCAAACTCAATCGCCGACCGATGCGGGCTGCCTTTGGGGTGATAGCCGGCGTTAATTTCCAGACCAAAACCGGAAATGCCCAAATCGGCGCGAAGCAAAGCATCGGCGAAGTGCAGCGGAGCGAGATCCCGATCTTGGTTGGCTAGGTATTCACCCCACGGCTGATCAAACGATACGACCATCGGTGTGCGAGGATCAATTTTCTTGGTCAGTTGCAAAGCTCGTGCGACCAACTGCAACCGTTGCTCCTCGTCGAGCGAGAGCAAAACGCCATTGTTCACGCGAGATGCCACATGCCAAAGATGGACTCGGCCCGCATAACGCGAAACAACCGTGCGCACATGTTCGAGCATCAGCCGAGCCAGGTTGTCAAAGTCGTCTTCCCAGAGAACCATCCAATCGGGCACGCCCTGGTCATCCATTTGCAGCAACGGTCCGGCAGAAATTTTTAGACCTGCGGTTTGGCACCAACCAAGTTGCTCGTCGGTTTGTTTCCAATTTCTTTTCCCTTCGCGCGATTCAATCTCTCGCCAGGCGATGGGAATCTGGATGATATTGCACGCATCGACGAGTTGGCGTCGTATGCCTACCGGCGGGAGCTTGGGCCCGAGCGTCGTCCCCAACAAAGTGGAAATGGATGTTTGTCGCTGCCGTGCGGTAATCGATTGTTGGGAGTAACAGGCGACCAGTTCGCTGGCCACGGCCATTCCAAGGGACAATGCCCGATTGGCGGCTGCACTGGCAGCGGGCATGTCTTGCTGTGATGTGGCACTTCGAGAAAATTCTCGTGTTGCCTCGTCGAGTTGTTGATTTAGCTCAACCGGTGTCTTCAGCCCGAGCAACTCCCAAAAATACTGCCGATTACGAATCCGCTGAATGAGGCCTCGGGCCAACTCGACGACCAGCAGATAGGGCTGATCACGCTCGATGAGTGTGGTAGTGCCAAGCTGGTAAAGGCCATGGCCGTCGACTTGCCAGGGGACATAAACCGAGCCGGAGTCGCTGACCAGACGCTCAAGGACAAGCTGCTCGCCATCCCATCGCACTTGAGTAGCCCAGGGTATATTCTCGGATCCGGCGACATAGATGCGCTCGAGACCATTGGGAGGAAAGCGATCCCGGTCGTGCAGACGAAACCGCATCTGACCCATGATGAGACCTTTTGCCCAGATCGAACCGGAATTTCTGACCAAATCGGGAAGGCCGGGAGAGCGACAACACCTCCCTAAAAGCCACCAGATGCCCTCAGCAGCCCAACCCGCGGCAGTCATTTTAATGCCCCAGACTCTCAGTGGCAATGACCAATGTCCCGTTGAGGATGTTTCCATGTTTACAACGGTCAATTTCTTTGTCTGGTGCAAAGATTTTCAATCGCCACAAAAACACACAAAATGCAACTAAAAAGGAAAAGCCACGGATTGAACACAGATAAACACGGAAAAGGGAAAGAAGCACGAGTCTGTGTTTTAATTTTGCATTTGTGTTTAATTTTACACTTTCTGAAAATCGAGAAACCGAGAACAATTGGAAAGTGTTGTTTAAGCTTATCTGTGTTCAATCCGTGTTTCATCCGTGGCTGAACTATTTTGTGCCTTTTTTGCGTTTTTTGTGGCTATTTTCCTTTGGTTGCGGCCTTTGGCCGCACAGGGCTTTCCTTGGACATTGGTCATCGAATGCCAGGGTGGCCAAAAATAGCGCGTGCAAATGACCTCGCTATTCGTACAATGGGGATCGTTGTTTGTGCCCGAGTGGGTGAAGAGGTTTACGGTTGGTCGTCTAACTTGCAGCGGCATCACTTGACTGCTGATTTCCGCTTAGACAGAGCACCGGTTTCCCGGGAGCCGGAATGACAGACTGACTGGGCCGTGAGGTACTCGCTTCGACACGCCCCCGGTGGGGCCCCATCATTTTTTTCGTTGGTTAGTACGACGCCGTCTAGTACGACAGCGCTAAGTCATTGGAACCACAACGACACAACGAACGTCACGTCATACTACGAAAGCAGGGTGAACGATGTGAAATGGATATTTTGTTAAGCATGTGTTTTGTAGAAAACAACATGCCAGCCGGTTGATTGAGGCAGAGTCCTTGAAAGCCCTGTATTCCTAGTTCCGTTCGTTGTGCCGTCGTGGTTCAACCTAGCGCAGTAGTACTAGGTCAACTAGGAAAGAAGTGAAGTTTCATCGTATTTTCCATAAAATCCGTCCTGGCGGACGGCGCTAACCGCTGCGCGAATATTTTATCATCGCAATTGCGTTAGCGCCGTCCGCCAGGACGGATCTCTTATCCATTCTGCCCGCCATTTCAAGAAAGCTGCCCGTCGCCATGCAACCACTCGCGGAAACCAATCTTCCGGGCCTACCATTGAAACGAGGCAAAGTTCGCGATGTGTACGACCTGGGCGATCGGTTGCTGCTGGTCAGCACCGATCGAATCAGCGCTTTCGATTGGGTGCTGCCGACGCCTATCCCCGACAAGGGCCGAGTGCTGACGCAGTTGAGCAACTTTTGGTTCGATACGCTTCAGGTGCCGCACCATTTGCTGGAAACCGATGTGGGCGCAATGGACTTGCCATCGGAGTGCGACCGGGGCGTGCTGGCAGGTCGCACGGTGCTGGTGAGAAAAACCGAGGTGGTGCCGTTTGAATGCGTGGTGCGAGGTTATCTCGCCGGATCGGGTTGGACCGAGTATCAGCAATCTGGCAGCGTTTGCGGCGTTCGCTTGCCCGCCAACCTGTGCGAAAGCGACCGACTGCCCGAGCCGATTTTCACACCCGCTACCAAGGCCGAAGTGGGCGACCATGACGAGAATATCTCACTGGAGCAAATGGCCAGCCGCATCGGGCGGCCGCTGGCCGAACAGTTGCGACGGCAGAGCATCGACATCTATCGCCGCGGAGCGGAGATCGCGCTACAGCGCGGCATCATCATCGCCGACACCAAGTTTGAGTTTGGCCAACTCAAGGACAAAGCAGCTGGCGACGAAATAATCTTGATCGACGAGGTGATGACGCCCGACAGCTCACGGTTTTGGCCCCTGGACGATTACGAGCCGGGTTGCAGTCAGCGTTCGTTCGACAAGCAATTCGTCCGCGACTGGCTCAGTCAATCGAGCTGGGATAAAAACAGCCCGCCTCCCGAACTGCCGGAAGCAATCGTCATGCAAACCAGGGCGAAATATATCGAAGCCTATGACAGGCTCACCGGGAAAGCATTTCCGTGGAAATAGGTATTGGAACCGAATACAAAATACTCGATACCGAGTATCCCTTAGCCGTGATCTGACGGATCGCCCGGATTCCGCATTCCCAAATCCGCATTTCCCCTTGCTAGCGTCTTGCCTATCCTTTGCCGTCGGTCCAGAGTAAAATCGAGAAATCGCTTTCGTCTTGCGGTCGGACGAGACGATATCTACGCTTCTTCTGACCCAAATTCCTGCCTTGGGAATTCCCACATCCTTCGGCCAACCACACCCGCGCACCGACACGACGATGTTACGATACTGGACTGCTGGCGAATCGCACGGCAAAACTTTGATTGCCTTGATCGATGGATTTCCCGCCGGCGTGGAGATTGATACCGGGCCGATCAATGTCGAATTGAAGCGGCGACAGGGCGGCTACGGCCGGGGTGGGCGGCAACGCATCGAGAGCGATCAGGTCGACATCCGCACCGGCATCTGGAAGGGCGTTACGCTCGGAAGCCCCATTGCGTTGGAAGTGGTCAACCGCGACACCAAGCTTGAGCGGCTCGACGATTTGCCACGTCCTCGGCCCGGACATGGTGATCTGACCGGGGCGATGAAATATCTGGGAAGTATTCGCGACGTGCTCGAACGGGCCAGTGCGCGCGAGACGGCCGTGCGCGTCGCGGCCGGTGCACTTGCTAAGCAACTACTCGCAGCGTTCGACATTACCGTATTGGGCTACGTGGTGGAAATTGGCGGCGAAAAAATCGAACCGGTCGGCGGAACCCTCGACGAGCTTCGTGTCATCCGCGACCAGAGCGAAGTCTACGGGCTCGATCTCAAGTGCGATCAGCCGATCAAACAATTGATCGATCAGGCGGGCAAAGAGGGCGATACGCTGGGTGGCGTGGTCGAGGTCCGCGTCGATGGCGTGCCGTTTGGCTTGGGAACTCATGCCCAATGGGATCGCAAGCTCGATGGCCGACTGGCGCAAGCGGTGATGGCGGTGCAGGCGATCAAAGGGGTGGAAATCGGCATGGGTTTCGAGGCGGCACGGCACCCCGGCTCACAGGTCCACGACCCGATTCACTACGACAAAAGTCGTGCCGACACGCCGACCCTTGGCTACGAGCGCCCAACCAACAACGCCGGCGGATTGGAAGCTGGCATGACCAATGGCCAGCCGATCGTGATCCGCGCCGCGAAGAAACCGATCAGCACGTTGGCCAAGCCGCTCGCGTCGATCAATTTGGATACCAAAGAGCCTGAAGAAGCCAGCTACGAGCGGAGCGACATCTGTGCTGTTTCGGCAGCGAGCGTGATTGTCGAGAATGTCGTTGCGATGGAAGTGGCGACCGCGGTAGTCGACAAGTTCGGCGGCGATAGTCTGAAGGAAATGCGCGCCCGATACGAATTGTTTTTGAACATGGCCCGCCAGCGCTAATGAGAACATAAAGCGAGCGGCAGATGAGAATTTACCAGTCTTAACCCGACGCGTAAGCGAGGGAATTACCCCGTTATCCTCAGTCCCTCGCTTACGCATCGGGTTATCAAGGTAAGTTCTTAACTGCCGCTCTCCTAAAGCCGTGTTGCAACTATAGGGCACACGGTGCCCCAACCAACCACCACTATGCTCCTCCACGAAACCACACGCAAACGGATTTGCCGCGGCGCCTTTGTGGCGTGCTGCCTTGTGCCGACGGTGTTAGTCGTGATGGCGATAGGGTTTTACCACCGTCCATGGCGAGCGCTGGACCAAGCTCAGGCCATGTCGCAACAGCTTCACGCACAGGTTTCGTTTGCCAGTTGCTGGCAGCCACGGCATGGGGTGACCGAGTTTCGGACGTTGGAGTTGCATGATCTGCGAACGGACACTCTGCTGCTCTCAGCCGACCGCGTGCGAGTCGATCGTCGCGGTCAGCAGATTGCCGTGGTTGCAGGTCGGCTTGACCTGCCGGGCGATGACTTGGCATCCTTGACGCGGCTGCTGGAAACATGGATTGCCTCGACCGAGCTGCTCAACATCGACTTGCCCAGCATTGACATTCAGGCGAAGCAAGTTGTCTTGCGCCACCGCCCAACACGAGGCTCAGCCAGAAAACCTGAGCCGAACGTGCTAGCGTCGGGCGATGTTGTGAAAAACGCCGAAGCTACGTCGCCCGAGGCTAGCGCCTACGGCTCACGTCGTAATACGGCTGAGGTTTTTAGAGAAAGCCTAGAGTTGCGAAGCCTTCATGCCCACAACCGAACTGGCGCAGAGGACGAGAACCAAAATGTTTGCCGGTTTTGGCTCCAAGCCGATGTGGTCACAGGCAATCAAGAATCGCCCATTCGGCTGCCCATTCGACTAATCATCGAGCGTGTGACGGAAGGGAATTTGCCTCTGCTGCGGGCGACCCTTGACACCCGCAGTGCCAGCTTACCTGGTTGGGTGCTCCATGGCTTGGTCCCCGGGGAAACACTGTTTGAGGCGGGGAATTTTTCGGGAGTCGCACGCGCCGAATCGGATATCCACCATACCCGAGGCACCTTGCGCGGCCGACTGGCGGACTTCGATCTGCGGCAGTTATTGCCGGATGGTTCACCACACAAGTTGCTGGGCCGTGCCTCGATCACTTGGGACCAACTGGCATGGCAAGACCATCGCATCGAAGTTGCCGAAGGAATCTTGCAAGCAGCGGACGGATTGGTGAGTCGGTCGCTGCTTCAGGCGGCCGAGCAACTGCTCCATTGCGAGCCGGCGGGTGTGACCATAGAACGACCGTCTGCCCACTTCGACCAGTTGTCATGCCGGTTTCGGCTCAACACGGCTGGGATGACCCTATGGGGCGAATGCCCTGTGTCAGAGCGTACCGACAACGGTTGTCTGCTATCGCGTCAGGGGAAACCCTTGTTGCTGCAACCTAAATATGTCGAGTTGCCGTCTGTCCAACTTGTGCGATTGGCATCACCTGCCGCAGATGGTTGGCTGCCTGCAACGCAAGAGGCACAGCGAATCGCCCGGGCGCTGCCGCTACCACACGCTGCGTCTTCGCACCAAAAAAACAGCGTCTTCACGACGAAAAAAAACTAGCGTGGCTTTGCGTGGACAAAACCGAGGACGGCGTCTTCGCGGCAATGGAAATTCGGCAGCACTTTGTCGAGTCGACAAAGATGCAATGCCTGTTCGCATTCAGGAGTCATCCCACACAATCGGAGTGCTCCATCATGTTGCATGACGCGATTCTGCAACATGACAAGCTGCCCCATCATATGGCTGGGAAGAAAATCGATATCGTCCAATTCCAAGACTAAGCGGTAAATGAAATGTCGGTCGAGAATCTCCCACAGGCGCTCGGCAATGTTGTCGGCGTCGAAACTATCGGGATGCAACCTAATGAATAACCAGTCGGGGCCTCGATCGATTTCTAGCCCCCATTTCTGTTTTAGTAAGCCTTCCATTGTAGGGATCCTCCCGAGGAGAGTACGCGAGTGATTTCGTACTCGATCTTACCCCTAAAGCCCACAAAAAAACAAGCGCGGTTTGACGGAGAATGTTTTTGTAGGCCGGAACTGCGCAGAGCTTGTTTCAGCCTACATGTCGAGCCCGGCGCGCAGATTAGCAGGCTTGCCTTATTTAACGAAATGACGTACCAAACTCGCACACCTCGATTGGGTTGCTAGCGGTCGATGTCATTTGAAATTTCAGGTCGAACGCTTAGCCGCCGGGCTTGCCCCGGTGTGTGAAAGCCGCACCGGGACAAGCCCGACGGCTAAGCACCGATCATTTCAGCGATCGTTTTTCGGGCGACTTGTAGCGCTTCGGGAAGCTTGCTGGGAAGCTTGCCGCCGGCCTGAGCCATGTCGGGTCGGCCGCCGCCGCCGCCGCCAAGCACCTTCGCTACCGGGCGAATCCAGTTGCCCGCGTGACCGCCACGAGATTGCAGTTCTTTGCTAATTCCCGCCACAAGAGTTACCTTCGAATCCCCTTCGCTGCTAGCAAGCATCACGGCACTGAGCGAAGATTTTTGCCGGATTTGGTCGATCAATCGACGCATCAGATTCACCTCGGCCGTAGGCGCTTCGGCAATGACGACGGTCACGTCGCCCAGTTTCTCGGCCAGTTCCAGCAACCTGTCCGCCGAGAGGGGGCCGACCGATGCACGCTCGGCCAGCCGAGTCTGCAAGCCGGCGACTTCATCCTGCAAGGCTCTCAGCCGCTCAGGCACGGCCGATGCCGCAACCGACAGCAACTTTGCCGCTGCCGTGAGCGCCTGTTTTGCATTGGTTTCTGATCGTGCAGCATGCTCAATTTTAGTGTTCGTAGGCCCCTTGCCTGCACGCTCGCTTGTACCGCCTGATGCCAGCAGTTTTTTCAGTTCTCGCCGCTCAAGTAGTAGCGACTGGGTCGCAGCGGGCAGTTCCTCTTGCGAGCAGTCGAGCATCTCCGCGGCCGACTTATGTGCTTGCTGCAGCTTGTCGGTGTGCTCTGCGGCGCGCTGGCCCACTAGCGCGGTGATCCGCCGCGTGCCAGCCGAAACGCCCTCTTCGCTGAGAATCTCCAGTTGCAGGACCTCGGCCGTGTTGTCCAGATGTGTCCCACCGCACAGCTCTTTACTGAACGCATCTGCCTTACTGGGCCCCATCGAAACCATCCGCACGGGGTCGGGATATTTTTCGCCGAACAGCATCATCGCCCCCTTCGCACGGGCATCGGCGAGCGCCAAAATTTCCCAATTTATTTCCCCTCCCGCTTCAATCTGCTTGGACACTTCCTCTCCGATCGCTGCCAACTGGTCTGCATCGACGGCACTGAGATTCGTGAAATCAAACCGTAGCCAATCCTCGTCAACCTTCGAACCTTGTTGCTGGGCGTGCGAGCCTAGATGTTTTTGCAAAGCAAAATGCAATAGATGCGTTGCCGAATGGGCCCGACGAATGCCATCGCGGCGCGCAGCATCCACGGTCGCTTTCACCTTGGCTCCTTCGCGCAAAGTTCCTTTCAGCAAATGGCCGATGTGAATCACCAGCCCCCCATCTTTTTGCGTGTCGGTGACTTCAAATTCAAAATCCTCACCGGCCAGTTTTCCCGCATCGCCAACTTGCCCACCGCTTTCACCATAAAACGGCGTCCGGTCGAGTACCACACGGACCGGCCCCGTTGCTGAAGATTCGGCATGGCCCACTTCATCCAGTTTCTCGCAAAGCAACTCGTGCGGCGGATGGCCGGCGACGATGCCTTTGATTGTTGCCTCGGCTTCGCGCGTTTCGTAGCCAAGGAATTTCGTCGTGTGCAGCGCGTGTTTTAGCGAATCGATTGGCCCGCGGTTTCCCATCACGATGTGCTGCACTTTGCCGGAGACTTCGCCATGCTCGGCCATCGCTAGGGCGTAGCCATCCCAGTCGAACGCCAAGTTGTGCTCTGCGGCGAGCGCTTCGAACAGCTCCGGCGGAACGCCATAGGTTTGATACAAATCGGCCGCGGCCGCGCCGTCGACCTTCACGCGATGGGCCGCGCTCATTTCCTCGAACATTCGATCGATGCGGCTGAGTCCGCCGTCGATCGTCGAGAAAAAGTTGGCTTCCTCCTGCTTGACCACGCTTCGCACTCGCTCGACCGTTTCAGTCAGTTCGGGATAAGCCGTCTGCATCGCACGGACCACGGCCGGCACAAGCTCATGCAAAAACGGCTTGCGAAGTCCCATCTGATGCCCGTCGAGCACCGCGCGGCGAAGCAGTCGCTTCACGACATATTTTTCTTTGTTCGCACCGGGATAAACATTTTCATGCACGGCAAACGTGCAAGCGCGCACATGATCGGTGATCCGCCGTAGCCGCCGGCCGTTGTCGCTTTCTGATTCATACTTTGTGCCACACACCTCGGCCGCCGCTTCGACAATCGGCAGCAGGATGTCGATGTGATAATTGGTCGATACGCCTTGCAGCGTGGCCGCGGTACGTTCCAGGCCCATGCCGGTGTCGATGTTCTTGCTCGGCAGGGGCCGCAGATTGTCGGGCGGATTGCCGACGCGGTTGAACTGCGTGAAGACCAGATTCCAAATCTCGACTTGCTGGCCATCGTCGTTGTGATAATAAATTTCGCTACACGGTCCGCACACGCCATCGGGTCCTTGGCTCGGCGCACTGGCGGGCCAAAAGTTTTCATCCTCTTCCATTTTCTCGATTCGTGAAGAAGGCAAGCCGATGTCATCTGCCCAAATATTGGCGGCCTCGTTATCGTCTTTGTAGACCGTTGCGCTGAGTCGCTCAGGCTCGATCGCCAGCCATTTTTTATCGGTCAGAAACTCCCACGCCCAGTGGATCGCATCGCGTTTGAAATAGTCGCCAAAACTAAAATTGCCTAGCATCTCGAAGAACGTATGGTGATAGGCGGTCCGGCCGACGTTGTCGATGTCGCCGGTGCGCAGGCATTTTTGGCACGTGGTCGCGCGCGTAAAATCCAATTTCACTTTGCCCAGAAAGTGATCCTTAAACTGGTTCATTCCCGCGGGCGTGAACAGCACGGAAGGGTCCCAGGTCGGCACGAGCACATCGCTCGGCTGGCGCGTGTGTCCCTTGGATTCAAAAAAGGCGAGATACTTTTCGCGGAGTTCGTCGGTTTTCATGTGTTTACTATATGCGAGAATCGTGAATGCAAGGAGGATTATAATACCGGTTTGTGCTGCGGGCGACTAGCAGAGCTTGTTTAATTATTGCTACACTCACGATCATGAACACAGTTTCCGAATCGAATGAACCCGCTCAGCCACCCTGGCAACCGCTGGAAAAAATCGAACGACGCGTGCTTGGCGTGCTGGTTGAGAAGGCCAAGACGACACCGGAAAATTATCCCCTTTCACTCAATGCCCTCGTCAACGGATCGAACCAAAAAAGCAACCGCTCGCCGCAGATGCAACTCAATGCCGAGCGAGTCGAGGAAGTCGTTGAGCGGCTGCGCAGTCTCGGCGCGATGGTTGTTATCCAGGGCGATGGCCGGGTCGACAAGTATCGACACAAAATGTACGACTGGCTGGGCGTCGACAAAGTGGAACTGGCCGTGATGGCGGAGCTTTTGCTGCGTGGTGCACAGACGGTGGGCGAGCTGCGCGGTCGGGCGGCGCGAATGGAACCAATCAACGGCATGGCGGAGTTGCGTCCGATACTCGACAGCTTGCAAGAAAAGGGGCTTGTAATTTTTCTGACGCCGATGGGCCGCGGCTGCGTTGTCACCCATGCGCTCTATCAACCGCAGGAGCTAGACAAGTTGTGCGCGGAACACAACGCAAGTCAGGTAGTCGAACGAGCAGCGACTGCGCCATCGAGTAGTCGGCAAGCGACTGCGACTTCAACGCAAAAGTCTGAAATCGAATCGTTGCGGTCGGAAGTGGACGAGCTGAAGCAGCAGTTTGATCAGTTGCGAAGCGAATTGGATGGCTTGAAAAGCGAACTGGGTGGTTGATGACTAAGCCGCAAGCGGTCGCTTGCGGCTTAGCCATCGGTCACCGGCAGATTGGGCATCTCTTTCAAACGATGCACCAGAACGCTGTAGGGTTGCTTGGTTCGTAACAACTCGGGTGTTTCACAAGGCGGGCCTAAGTTTTCAAAGCCGAGCGCCTCGAGCGCATGGACTCGCCGCCCGCTAGCGACGACCACAACCATCGCCGCCCCAATGCGCGGCGCATGCCGCAGACGCAGGCTATCGAGCTGCCGTGCGATTCCTCGACCCCGATAGTCGGGATGCACCACCAGCCGATTCATCGCCCCATACGGACCGGGCGAAGGAAGTCGACCTTCAAAGGCCGAGTGATACGGGATTGATGCCGGATCGGCGTGGAGGGTGAGCCTGGCAGACGCGGCCAGCTTGTTTTCATGGCGTACCGTCCATTGGCACCCGAGATGGTCTACTTCGTCAATCCATGGCTCGGGCCCGAGCGACTGGAGATTGACATCCTTCTCGCCGGTCCACACCAAGGTGCGCAGCCGACCAATCTCATCCAACTCGGTTCTTGAGGCTCGGTTTAACAGGGAAATTTTCATAGGTCTTGTTCTGTAATAGCTTTCAGCGATCAGCTTTCAGCGATCAGCCAGATCAAAGGATTAAGTGCCGGATAAGGCATAAAAACATTTCTGCCACGTTGTGTTTCCTCCGTGCTACTAACGATCAAATTCTTTGTTTGGCGCAAAGATTTTCAGTAGCCACAAAAAACACAAAAAGGCACGAAAAGGAATAGCATTGCTAGCGAATCACGTGGATGTCAATGATTGCCATCCTCCCGATTCATTCACGCCAATTCGCGTGATTCGCGGGCCATTATTTTTGTGGTTTTCGTGTTTTTTGCGGCTATTTTTCTTTGGTTGCGGCGTTGTCGCGCTAGGTTCAATCCGTGGCTACTCTTTTTTTTCTTCGTTCCCACTCTCCTCCTGGTAACGCGACTTCAAAATCAGCGAATCGATATTTTTCAGTTGACGTTGGATTTCAATGTCTTGTGTCTCCTCGTACGACTTTTTCAATGCCTGCAACAACGCGTGCATACTGCGCTGCAAGTAGGGCTGAAGCTCCTCTGTCTTGCGGTAAACGACAAACACATCGTTGACATGGCTGGCCAATTCCCGCAATCGCTTGGGGTCATTCTTCAGATCAGATTGTGCCAATTGTTCAACGGCCAGAGCAAACGTACCCAAGTGATGACGGCCCAGTTTTGCGGTTTCGGTCTGCATCACTTGTGAAAGCAACGTCTCGAACCCTGCGGATCGTACCTCTGCCGATTCGCTTGCCATATCAATCAGTGTGCGGACCAGGTCCTTGGAGAATTGAAAGCTAGTCGACGGAGACTCGGTCCAATCCTTTTGACGCTTGAGATAGGCTGCTTCATGTTCCGATGCTTCGGCATATAAATCCTCTGCTTTTTCAATAGATTCTTTACCGGTTCTAGAGAGTATCGCGGGCAGACATTGCTTGTATCGCCAATCGATCACGTAGTTGGCGCGTCGGTCGGTTTGCTCCCATCGCAAATCTTCACACTCGGTAATACAACGCCGATACCACTCGGCCGCGGCTGCATAGTCGGGCTGTTGGCTCAGTAGAAAGCAGTCGCCCAATCGGAGGCAAATACTGGGTAACCGTTCGCGCATTCGCTGACGCTGCGACTGGGGTAAATTCTTGAAGCGGTCCGGCGCATCATCCCGGTTATTTAACGTCGCATCGATTTCGTCGACCAGCGTTTTGTAAATCTCCACAGCAGCCTCGGACTCTTTGGAGAAATTGGTGGCGGTGGCTTCCCCCTGGCGTGCCCAAATTTCCAGTTCGGCTAAATAGGGGTTCGTTGCCTCGGGCAGGCTCATTTGCATTGCGATGATTGCCTTGCTGTGGTCGAATGCCTTGATTGCCTCTTTGAATTGCCATGCTTCATTGAGAATCCACCCTTGACGTTCCGAAAGATAGGCGTGTAGCGGATGATTGGATGGTAGTTCGCTCGACTTCCAGGCGTCCTCGATAATTTTCCTTGGCTGCTGTAATGTCGGATCGCTCGAGGCACCCGGCCGGCGATAGGCTGCTTCGGCTTGCAGACATGCCGCCAAAACTTTCCAGTGTTGGTTTGCAGGATTAAGGAACTCTCGCCCGAAACGATCCATCGCAGCGCTGTAGCGTTTGGAATCGAGCAGCATTCGTGAGTAGTCGTTCGATGCTGCCACATGCATCTGGGACGAAGTACCGTAAGCATTCATCGCCTTAAAGTAATAGTCGCCCGCCTGATCCCATTGGGCGAGCGCATGATGAAGTACTGCGATGAGGTGCAGATCAGCAGCCTTTGTCTTCTTCTCTTCAACAAGATAAAAGAGAGAAACAAGTGCTTCCTGTAAGCCTTTCTCGTAGTCGTGCGAATGAGGCTTGCCGCGGGCGAGCACCGCCTCGTAGACGAGCCGACTCACTTCCTCTCGGACGGTATCACCCTCTTCAAAGTCAAGTTTGTTATCCAGCGAATCGGTGATCTCTTTCAATTCGTTGTAGAGCTTGGTTACTTGATCACCGTAAAGCAAATTACCAAAATCGAGTAACGACTTATCGCCAATCTTACGGTCGCTTTCCTTAATCGATGTGAGTAATCGTTCACGGACGTAAGGTGTGAACCAAGGAATTTCGTGAAACCACCACCCCCCGTTGAGGCCCGGCAACGTGACCAAATGATCGCGTATCCGAATATACGGTTCATTGATGGCATGCCGGTAGAGCGTATAGCCACTCAGCCCAATGAAGCCAAACAGCGCGGTTCCCATCGTCCAAAGAATCAAGCGTCGCGATGGCCGTGTGGAGATTATGGTAGACAAAGTGGAGGAAGTTTTTGACTGGGTATCTCGTGCGGTCGCCGATTCCGGCTTGGTGCGCGTCTCGCTGGCGAGTTCGCTGTCGGCCTCGCAAAATTCTTTGACGAGTCGCACAAGGTTATGTCCTTCGGTTAGCGGGGCTAGCGCTGCGCTCACCTCGGCGGGAGTTTGAAAGCGATCTGCCGGATTCTTCGCCAGCATCTTTCGGATGACATCCCACAGCTTGCGGGGGATTTGCGGGCCGCTGCGGATCGGCGGGACCCTTGATTTCTCATGCGCTTTTTCCGGCTTTAGATCGGAATCGTAGAACGGTGGATTGCCCGAGAGCAGATGGTACAGAGTGCAGCCGAGGCTGTAGATGTCGGCACGTATGTCGACGCTGGTGGTCTTCCATTGCTCGGGCGACATATACATGCCGGTGCCCATCGCCTTGTTGTCGAAGCGGGTGAGCCGTTCTCCCTGCTCGGCAGCTAGCAGGGCCAGTCCTAGGTCGAGTATTTTTACGACGCCGTGTGTCGCATTGTGGCACGGCTGCCCGACGACGGACGAATCGCTCAGCGGATGATTGCCCTCAATTTCTTCTCCATCAACCAGTGTAAGCATCAGATTCGACGGCTTCAGATCGCGGTGAACCATCTGATTGCGGTGAATATATTGCAGCCCACGGGCAGCTTGTCGGATCACCTCGCATGCATCGGCTGGTGCCAAAGGTCCGTGCTGCTCGATTAGCTCGTGCAGTCCAACGCCGTCGATGTATTCCATGACAAGGTAATGGATACGGTCCTCCGGCGAACTGGAATCGATTGCCACGACGATGTTTTTGTGCTCGAGCGCCCCAATCGCTTTGATCTCGTGGTAGAATCGTCGGATCACTTCCTGATGGCCTGCGGCGACATACTGGTGCTTGATGACTTTCACCGCCCGAGCACGACCAAACTGGATGTGTCGCGCTTTGTAAACATCGCCCATGCCTCCGCTGCCGATTAATTCTTCGAGTTCGTAGTTGCCCACGCGTTTTAGCGGCGGGCTTTCCACGTCCGCAAGACTCCCGCCAGACCCACTGCCGGAGCTACCGCTCAGCGCACCGCGGATCGGATCGGCGTTGTCATAGAGGATTGTGGCCGGCACGACGGTCCATTGGCGATCGGAATGATGGCTTGCCGGTTGGCGTCGCATAGTACGCGGGCCAGTCTCTTCGTAGATCAGCTCATGCACTTCGACTCGGCCGATGCCTTTGAGTTGCCTGCGTCCATGCAGATACAATTTGATTCCTTCGAGGCCGATATCATCGAGAATTGCCATCACGCTGCGCGAGACGAGAATCTGGCCGCCGCTGGCATAGTCGTTGAGCCGCGAGGCGTAGTCGACCGTTTTGCCGACAAAATTATCGGGGTCGGCCGGGTCGACTTGCGGCACGCCAACATGGATGCTGATTCGGACCTCGACGCGTCCGCCGCCCGGCGTGATGATCGGCTGGTCGCGATGGCTTTCTTGCACCTCGACCGCCCACTGGGCCGCTTGAATGGTGTTGGCAAACACCAAGAAGTGACCATCGCCCGCCGTCGAAACAACCCGACCGCCACACGTCTCCATGTTGGCTTCGATTCGTTGGCGGTGTGGCGTAAGAATCGACTCGATAAATGCCAAGTCGCGCTCGGTAACGCTTCGGCCGACCATCTCGTTTTTGAGATCGACGCTGCGGCAGATGTCGGTAAAGAGAAAGGTTTTGAGTTCGGCCATTGCGCCGATATGTTACCACATATGCCGTGTGCTGCGTTGCAGCACGGCTGGGGTGTGTTTTAATAAGCCGTGTTGCAACGCACACACGGCATACTGAACGCTACGTACAATCGACCATCACGGATAATAAACCACCGGAGCATACCCGTAACGCACGCGAGTGACCGTCCGCCGAAGAAGGGGTCGATAGCGCGTTACCACACGGGTCGCAGGTTGGTAGACCACTGCCGGTGGCGGTAAATAAACCATCGTGGGAGCAGGGGCGTAGTAGACGGTTGCCGGGTGGTAGTAGGTGTAATGCGGGCCATGCGCATTGGCCGTTCCACTGGATCCGGCCGGCAGATCAGCCCCCGCCCAAAGCAGGGCGACCATAAGCAAAATGACAAACTGTTTCATCGGAGAATTCCCCCCAACCGGTTGAAGAATGGCAAGCGGCTGGCCGAAACTGGACCGGCGCAGCCTATCCTCTAACCATATCTCACAAACGGGCGTTTTGCAACTCCTGGGCTTTGCCAGAAAACAGTGAGCCGAACGCGCTAGCATCGGGACAAGATTAGGCGAGCGGCAATTGAAAAGTTACCAGAATACTAGCACGACGCGCAAGCGAGTGTGTGCTATGTATTGGTTCAGCTGGAGCAAAACATGCTAGACCCACTTGCTTGCGCTGCGTGCTGGTAATTTTTATTCTGCCGCTCGCCTTAAATCCCTAGATTCGACAGTCCACTGGCGATGCGGTTCAGCGTCGAGGTCAGGCTAGGATGCTCGGTCTCGAACTGCAGTACCAAATCGTGAATGCTAGCGGCAACAGGCTCTACCTCCGCACGGGAGACTGCCTCGCTTTGATCTAACAACTGCTGAATATCAGCGGTGACCGTCTGCAATTGCTTGCGTGTCTTGTCATCGATTTGCTTTGCATCAATTTTTTCGGCTCCAGCCAACTCGGCATGCAGTGTTTCCAGAGTTGTGAGTAGTTGCTGCTTGTTCATGAAAAGTTTTCCCACGGGAAGAAAGTAAGGAGGTCACTTTATTGTCACAACGATGGGTCTAAAACCCTCGCCTTCAGGCGAATCCTTTAGGTTCTTATACTGGGGTGATGGAAAACTACCGAACGAGTTCGCACAGTCGCTATGACCTCAAGTATCACTTTGTGTGGGTGACCAAGTGTCGTCGGAAGGTGTTGACCGGTGCGGTCGGCATACGGGTCCGCGATCTGGTGCGCGAGGTTTGTCGAACGCACGAGATCGAGATCCTGCAAGGAGCCGTTTCCGGGGACCACGTGCATGTGCTGCTGTCGTGCCCGCCAACCATGTCGCCCAGTAAAATCATGCAGTACATCAAGGGTAAGAGTTCAAGGAAGCTGATGATGGAGTTCAAACACATTCAAAAAAAGTACTGGGGTCGACACTTTTGGGCGTGGGGCTACTTCGTGGCGTCAAGCGGCAACGTGCCTGACGAGGCGATAGCCGAGTACATTCGGGCCAAGGCGGTACGGAACCAAGTGATGGTGACGACAATTTTCAGATAACCCCATCGTGAGCGAAGGACTTCAGTCCGTAGCTCACGAAATCCTTCAACCTACCGGCTTCAGCCGGTAGTAGTTTAGTGGGAAGTGGCGGAACGAAATCATTGGGGTAATGTCGATAGGGACTGTGCTCAACAATAAACTGTCCGATCTATTCGGTCAAGTTTTGCGTGATTACTGTCAGTAGGACTGCAAAATTTCGATGAACCATTTAAGCCCCCGGCTTTGCCGGGGGGTTGCCTTCGGGGAAATGTTGCTTTCGAGGAAAATGTTCTTCGGGGAAATGCTCTGCTTGTTGGAAAGGAGGACTGTTACGCGACCCCCCGGCAAAGCCGGGGGCTGAAATTGCGATTTTGTAGTTCTCCTCGGGCCCCGGCAGAAGTCGGGCAAAGGCTACGGACCACGGAGGGCACCCCCTATTAGCTGCGGTGGAATGCCAATGGACACGACATGCACCTCGCCTAGAAATGGTGGGGCTGAGTCCTTGAGAAAACCAGTTTTCTGGGCGACGAATGTGCAAGTGATGTCGGCCCGCACGGTTGGCTCGGCCGCTTGGCCCGTGTCGCAGTCGAGTCCGCTAGGCACGTCGACCGCCAACCGTTTTCCCGGCTGACGATTCAGCCACTCGATGGCGGTGCGGTAGGGTTCACGGGGCTGGCCAACGGCGCCTGTGCCCAGCATGGCGTCGACCAGCCAAGAAGCATCCGCAGCGTTTTCATTCAGCGAAGAGACAAAAGCCATCGAGTCGGAAAGATCGACAATCGGAACATCCGCATGTGTAAGAATCTTGTAATTACGCTGGGCGTCGCCGGTCAGTTTGTCGGGTGGGGCAAGCAGTAGTACTCGGATAGACACGCCGCGAATTTCCAGATGCCGAGCCAGGACAAAACCATCGCCCGCGTTGTTTCCCTTGCCGCAGAAGATGGCGACGTTGGGCTGTGCCTCTTTGCATTGGGCGAGTGTCGGGTCGACTTGCAGCAACACGTCGACCACGCCGCGACCCGCGTTTTCCATCAGCACCATGCTATCGAAACCCCACTGGGCGATTGCTTGCCGGTCGACGTCGCGCGACTGTTGGCGTGTGAGAGTTATGGGATCCATTTGGGCACCGTGTGTTGCGTTGGTCCCGTGTATTGCGTTGCAATACGGCTAGCCGTGCTGCAACGCAGCACACGGCGCACACGCAGCACACGGCCGCATCACGGAATCGCAGCGGCAACACCCACCACGGCGCCGGCCTCGAACAGCGCAGCCCGCCATGTAAATGGCACCGGATCGATCATGTACGGCGCACAACTGCCCGGACGATAGTAGCCCAGCGAGTAAACGCACTCGTTGGGCGTTTTCAATCCCATCTTATACGGTAGAATCGGTACGGTGGCAAAAAAATGGGCCCCGGAGACCAACGGCTGGATGTAGGGTCCCCAAGAATGGCCATACCGCTCCAGTTGGACTTGCTCGAAGTAGAGCGGCTTGTGGCAGAGTCCCGACGCCTTCCACATGTAGGTAAGTTGCGGCCAGGCACGAGGCCGATACAAATTATCCCCCAGTCCACATTCAAAGGGAAAATCGATGCCCGGGTCGCCTTTGACGCGGATATTCAAGTCGATCGAATGGATGCCGGTCGAAACCAATTGCTCATATTCTTCCCGACAATTTTTATCATTTTCAGCACGTTCTTTCGCAAGTTGTTTTGCTTGAAGCTCCTTGTTGGCAGCTACATCATCGACGTTGTCCTCTGCGATGTCGGTAAAAAATTTCTCACTGAGATCATCGGTTCGATCGGGTTCACCATACTTGGGCGACTTCATTTCTAGCGGACTAATCGCCTCCGACGGCTGCTGGCCACGCTGCGGCGCCGCCATGGTTTCCTCAGTTTCGGCCGGACCATCTTCCAGAGGATCATCCTCAAAGGGATCCGAGTCGATCTGCGGATCAATCTCGGGTTCTTCAACAACGGGTTCTTCAACAACGGGCTCTTCAAACGGATCGTCTTGCGCTGCAACACGAATGGATCGAGGTGCGAAGTGAGTTGCGAGTTGCGAGTTGCGAGGCGCGAGTTCTTCTTCCCAGACGATGAGAGTTACGTGTGAGTTGCGAGTTGGGAGTTGGGAGTCGCGAGTTAGGAGAGAAGTTGTGAGTTGCGAGGCGCGAGGCGCGAGTTGTTTGACGTGAGACGCATCTCGCAGACTGTTGCCAGATGACTGATAATCGTCTGATGACTGGGCCGAACTGGATAAACCAACCAAGAGCAAACAGACAACCAGCACGGCTTGCGCAATGCAACTCGCGCCTCGCGCCTCGCGCCTCTCAACTCTTTCACCCCCCCTCGGTCGACTTAAACTCGGTCGAATAGTTCGGTGATTCTTGAGTAATTGCAATGTCATGCGGATGATTCTCCCGCACACTTGCCGGCGAGACTTGGATAAATCTCGCCTCGGTGCGCAGCTCGTCGATGGTTTTAGTTCCACAATAGCCCATGCCTGCTCGCAGTCCGCCGATCAATTGATACAGATACGGACTGAGCGACCCCTTGTACGGCACTCGCCCCTCGACTCCCTCGGGCACGAGCTTTCCGTTGCTTAATTTTTCACCACCTGCCGTTTCACCTCCCGATTGCCGATAGCGTTCGCTGGAGCCATGGACCATCGCCCCCAGCGAACCCATGCCGCGATACGCCTTGTAGGTTCGCCCTTGATACAGCACCCGTTCGCCGGGGCTTTCGTCGAGCCCGGCGAGCAGCCCGCCCAGCATGACCAAATGCGCTCCCGCGGCAATCGCCTTGGTAATGTCTCCGGAGTATCGAATTCCCCCGTCTGCGATGACGGTTGTTGTCGGGGTCGAGGTCGAGGACGACCCGGCTCCCTTCATTTTTTTTGCCGCTTGCGCCACGTTGTAAATTGCCGTGATCTGTGGAACGCCAATGCCCGAGATCACCCGTGTTGTGCAAATCGATCCCGGCCCGATGCCAACTTTCACGGCATCCGCTCCGGCTCGAACCAAGTCGCGACACGCGTCTGCCGTGGCGATATTGCCCGCCACGATGTCGATGTCCGACCGCTTTTTCAACTCCTTCACCGTCTCGATCACATTGGCCGAATGCCCGTGGGCACTATCGACGACCAAAAAATCGACATCCTTCTCGATCAGACTAGCCGCCCGATCGTAGTTCATCACGCCGATGGCCGCCCCGACGCGGAGCCGACCCTGGGCGTCTTTGCATGCCTGCGGAAACCGCCGCATCATGTCGATGTCTTTGATCGTAATCAGGCCTGTCAGTCTGTAATCTTCGTCAACCAGCAAAAGTTTCTCGACCTTTTTTGTCATTAAAATCTTTTCAGCTTCCGCAAGCGTCACAGTCCCCGTCGCGGTTACCAAGTGGTCCTTGGTCATCACCTCGGAGACGGCCAGATCGTTATGCTCGAGAAAACGCAGGTCGCGCCGGGTGATAATGCCTACCAATCGGCCCCCTTCGGTGATCGGCACGCCGGAGACTTTTGATTGCTGCATCGTTTTATGGGCAGTAGCAACGCTAGCATCGGGCGGCAACGTGATGGGGTCGACGATGATTCCGTTGGCCGATCGTTTGACTTTATCCACTTCCTCGGTCTGCGATTCGATCGACATATTTTTGTGGATGACGCCCAACCCGCCTTCCTGGGCCAGTGCGATTGCCATCTGGCTTTCGGTGACCGTGTCCATTGGCGAACTGAGCACCGGCAATTTCAAATCGATCCGATGTGTGAGTCGCGTGGCAACGTCGACCTCCGACGGCACCACCGTGCTATGCCGCGGCTCGATCAGCACATCATCAAACGTAAAACCGGTACCGACTAGCTTGTCCTGCATAGAAAATCTCCAGCCGCGTCGCAACGCGACGCACGGGGCGCAACGCAAAGCACGCGACGCACGAGAATATGAAAAATCAAGAGTCCCGTATTATCCCGCGAGCAGAGGCCGCGTGCAACCGGCGATCTGTCAGATCGCGGTGAATAGCCGCATTGCAACGCAATGCACAGCACGCAACGATAGGGCGCCGTGTGCTGCGTTGCAGCACGGCTGGGAGTCTTATAGGCGAATGGCAGACAAGGGCTTACCAGCACGCAGCGCAAGCAAGTGGGTCTTGCGCACACACTCGCTTGCGCGTCGTGCTTGTATTCTGGTAAGTTATCAACTGCCGCTCGCCTTAGAAATTGGTCGTCCACTGCACGTAGACGAAGTCCGCATCTTGGGGCGCTGTGATTTTGTTGCCACGCCAAAAGTGCGAGTAGCCGATCAGCGCATTAGACCTTGGACCGAAGCCGTATTTTAGGATGATGTCCAGCTCGTCGCCCAGGTCTTTGCTCGAGGCACTCTGCGTGGGAGTACCGCCAACACTGGGGACAATGTCGGTATCTTGATTGGCCATGAAATGCCAATACCACAGCAGCAGATTGAGCTTCTTGGTAGGCTTCATGGTCAGTAGCACATTGGGCGCTTCGACGTTAGAACGCTGCACCGCGTCGATGAAGCCGAAGTACTTGTGAGCCAACGGGAACAACTGGTTGAACCGATTGAAATCGCCCCCTACGTTGTTGCCCGAAGCATAGTCGTAGTAGAACCACAATGTGGGCGACCACATGACATCGGCCATCTTACGACCCAAACCGAACGTGGCGAATAGCGCATCGTGATCCAAGCCAAGCCCGCTCTGGCGACCGAATTGCGGTCCGCCTTCAATTTCGTAGAGCCATGTATCGCATGAATCGAGGGAACCATAAAGTCGGGCACCCAACGTATGCAGCGAGAAGTCGCCCGTGATCGGGCCTGGGTTCTGGTTGTCATAACCGAGATAGTAAACGTCCAACGTGGCCTTTTCCCAACCACTGTAGGTAACATATGTTCCGTAAAAAGATTGGTCATAGTCGGCTTCGTCCAAATCGTTGGGGTCGACCGGGACGAACTGCGTGTAAAACGTATCGGCAGCCCAATCGCCATCTTTCCAAATAACTTTTGCCCCCTCAAAGGTACGTCGCGTATTCGCCCAGTCGAGTGGCGACACCAAACGTTGAGCCCCGAAGAGCAATTCTTGCCGACCAACGCGGAGCGTTAGGCTGTCGGTTAGCTTGAGATCGACAAACAAGTTGAGGAAATCGCCGTAGTTGCGATCAATACCGCGGGGTTTATAGGTGCCTGCGTCGTCGGACGCCTCGGCGAAGATACCCTCGAAATAGAAGCGAACCGAATCGTTGACTTTCCAATTGGTAAAAAAGCGTAGCCGTGTGAGCACGAAATCGTGATTGGTATTCTCAAATCGCCGCGTTCCCGCACCGGCGAGGTCCTGGGCCATGCCTTGCTCGTGGTGGTAACGCACGCGCAGTTGTCCTCCCGCGTCGAGCGTACCCCAACGGCCGCATGGTCCTATGGAATTGAGTTTCAGACAATCTCCCAAGCAATTTCCTTTGTAGCAAGGATCGTTGAGATAGCTAAAGTCGTTGGCATAGAAGAGTGCTTTGTGGGAAGTGGCACAAGGATTGGGTTTCCCTTTTTTCTTCTTGCCGCAACCGACGCCGCCTCCACAATCTACGCCGCCTCCACAGCCGGCACCATCTCCACAGTCACACGAACCGCCCGAACATTTGTCGCAGAAGCTAATCAGCTCTGCGTCGGTAGAAGGCGAATCGGCCTCCACAGATAGTGCAGGGTTGTCGCCTCTGAGCGCATTCTCAAAATCAGCTTCGCCGGCTGATGCCTGCTGTGAAGCAAAAAGAAGAATACTTGGGATGCCCAGCAAAAGGGCGCACAGTAACCTAAAGAATCGTATCATAGACATTGTGGTATCCTTACCAACTGGAACAAGAGATCGAGAGTTGACATCCAATTTCAAACAACCCGTGTACCGCAATGGGCGCCGGCGCGATGCTAGCATGAACATCGCTGCCTTGACTCGCGGGTATTCATTGCTCTTCGACTGATAAAGGAGGCGGATCGACCATCGGACGCCTTGGCCTCACAGCTTGCCAAAAACGAATAAACCGCGGCAAAAGCGCGCCGATCAGCACACAATTCACCCAGCAAGCGCGCTCTGGTGGCGGGCTAGTAATTTTTACCGTCGCCCCATTCAGCCGGTTTACGCATTGCCGTGCTCGTGTATAGTAGCGGCATGAAATGTCCGTTTTGCCGAGAAGATAACGATCGCGTACTTGATTCGCGGGCCTGCCAGGAAGGCTTCGCGATCCGCCGCCGCCGCGAATGCTTCAGTTGTAAGCGTCGCTACACAACTTACGAACGACTTGAAGAGTCGACGATCAAGGTTGTTAAAAAAGATGGCTCACGCGTGCCCTTTATGCGAGACAAAATCAAACGTGGCCTGGAAAGGGCGTGCTGGAAACGACCGATCACTGATCGGGAAATCGAACGGACCGTGGCCCGCATTGAAAACGATGTCTATTCCAGCTTCGAGACGGAGATTGAGAGCTGTCGCCTGGGCGAACTAGTCATGGACCACCTTCGCGATTTGGACGAGGTAGCATTCGTTCGTTTTACAAGTGTCTACCGCCAGTTTGAGGACGCCAGTGATTTTGTCGAGGAGTTGCGTCCGTTTCTGATCAGCGAGAAAAAAACACCTCGATAAGTTCGGGGCGAATGCGAGCCCATAGCGCCTCGCACCACGGCCCCCTGCATTCGCGAGTTAACCGCCCGGGCTTGTCCCGGCGCTGCGCTCACATGCGGGGACAAGCCCTGCGGCTAAAATAAAATCACAATGGGGCGGTAGCTCAGTTGGGAGAGCGCTGCGTTCGCAATGCAGAGGTCGAGAGTTCGGTCGAGACCTGCCGAGCCTGCAGGACATCGCCCTCTTCGTTGCGGAGTGAAATCGTGAGCTGCCGTGCATGTT
Organism: Lacipirellulaceae bacterium; assembly: GCA_965249435.1. Lineage (GTDB taxonomy): Bacteria > Planctomycetota > Planctomycetia > Pirellulales > Lacipirellulaceae > JAJRWS01. The sequence continues at coordinate 231,859 of CBDFMC010000025.1, forward strand.
GGTCGATTCCAAGGTATAGCATCGTCGTGGTTCTCCTGTGGTCGTGGGAAGTGACAATCAGCATCCCTAAGCGATAGGAGAACCGCTTCTTCTTTTCAAGACTCTTTCATAGATATCAACGCATCTTAGCGAGCTAACATTCCGTCTTTTGGCCGGGTATACTAGCATGAGTTAGACTGGAACTACTAGCCTGTCAAGTATGGCCTGTGCGAGAATTTCAAGAGAAAATAATCAAACAGTTAGCCTGGAGAGCTGGTCATGAAATCCCCTATCGCTAGACTCGGTAAAATGACTTATTCGATACTGCGATTCCTTCTGCTAATCATGATTACAGTCTTCGGGTCATTGTGTGTAGCCGCCACGGTTGCATACCTTCTCCCTGGCTCGTCCATGTTGGTTGCATTTGTGGGGGCTACTGCGGCGATTCTGATTGGAAAGTTCTCAGATAGTCGGCTGCCTCGGCCCTAGGAACACTTAATCACAGACCACCGAATTGCTCTTTATGATGATGCACAACTAGGATTTCGACTCAGTTTATTCAATTCCTAAACTATGTTCGAGGCAGCTTTGAAACGGCCTCGAAACTGGTGACGGTGCATACCACTTCAGTAAATATTCAGCAAAGGTTAGACACACCGGCGTGAAACACCGAAGTGGCTCAGGGTGCATTTTTACACGAATTTGGTCAGTACACTTTATTAGAATGTGCAGCATTGGATGAACATGCTAGCGCCTGTAAAACGATCATGGCGGCTACCAGCAGGCGCAAAGTGGAACCCTCCGGCACGGGTGTTGATTGACTGGCGAGCGCAGCCGTGCCATTTCCGAACTCGCGTTGCCAGATGAGAAAGTCGCTGCCGTCGGTGTCGCCGTCCGCGTCGGAATCTCCCCCGGCGTTGATGCCGAACGAAGCATTCCAATCCGCCAGGTCATTGCCGTCGACATCGCTGTCGCCATCGAAATCGGCGTCAAACGTGCTGGAAATCGGATTACCCAGGAAAATGTCTTCCACGCCAACAAAACCTGCTGCGAAGGCAACTTGCCCGAAATCATTGATGCTGCTCTCGTGCCCACCGGCCGGCGTGGCACCAAGCTTGTTGGTCAACTGACTGAACGACTGGTCGACTGGATCAAAGTGATGGATATCAGTGCGCCAGAAAGTGATCTCCCCCGAGTCGGACAAATCGTTGGGGCCACTCGAAGCTGCTCCGGTCGGCCAACCTGGCAGCGTGGAAAGCGATAGAAAGCTGCCGACGGAGGCGTCGTAAAAAACCGTTTCGTCGGGAAAGAAAATGGCCGCATCGCCCAAGTCGTTGATGGCAAAATTGTCGGACACGCCCCCCGGGCCGCCTGGTAGCGTGCTAATGTTCGTCGCGACATTGGTCGCCGGGTCGTAGACGTACAACGACGGAAAACCCATGAACCCCACTTGGTCGGCATTGTTGATCACGTTCTCACGACCGCGCGTCGGGCCACCGCCCAAACTGGTAATCTCGGTAAACGATCCCGCACCGTGATCGTACAGATGGATGGTGCCGGTATTCCTGTCCCCGGAGTGAAACGACATCTTGTTGCTGTCGTTCAGATCAAACGCCTGCTTCAAATTGAACGATCCCGAGTTTCCGGGGAAATTAAGCAGGCTTGAAACATTGGTAAACGCTTGCGTCGCCGCTTCAAACACCCAAAAGTCATCGGTCGTCGTCTCAATCATCGCGATGTTGCCAAGGTTGTTCAGCTTGGGAAACCGAGCACCGGCAGGTGCACCCGGCAGTGCAGTGACGTCTAGGAACGACTTTGCGCTGTTGTCGAAAAAGAAAATGCTGGTGCCCTGGTGGAATGAAACGTCCCCCTGATCGTTGATCGAAGGACTGCTTCCCTGTCCTGGTCCACCCGGAAGATCGGTGACGTTGATAAATGAAAATTCCTTTGCTGCAGATTCAGAACCGCCCAACACAAAGATTCCCACCACGACAAGAGTACGAAGAATTTGCGGGTGTAAATTGCTCGACGGACTGACCATGTTAATGCCTCTCCAATGATTGTTTTTCCATGTCTTGAAACAATGTCCCCAGTTTCTTGCCATTAGTTGCTCCTTCGAGAACCGTGACCGAATCTCAAGCACACAGGCACAACCAGCAAAACAATGGGGACATAGCCAATAGGCCTCTTCCCATTGAGAGATGGCTGTCGCTGGACCACGACGATTTCTCGCAGCAGGCGCACCATTAGCGCAATGCACACACAACGTTGTCCAGACGATGTGACACACTAAGAGAATGGTCGCGCTTGTCGATAGGCCAGCGCTACAAAGTTGTTCCGTGTCCTGAAGAAAAGCTGGTTGGTGCCCCCACCCTCCTGTACCAGCGGTGCTCATCCTAACACGTTAGAAGTGTTTGTCCAGCACTTTTTTCAAAAAGCCTCAGATTTTTTTCGAGAGCAATATGGGCGACAAATCCTTGAGCCATTGACCGTTTCAGCGATCAATCTTCGTACAACGCCGTGTCGTAGCGGCGCCGGCGACCGTAGCGTCTCCTGCGGCGGTGCGAACGTGTGACGTATTCACCCTCGACAAAATAGTAGCCCCCCAGCAGCTTGTAGAAAAACAGCAGCACCAGCGTCCCGGCAATGGCAACCAGCATGCCCAAGGGGCTGACCGGCACAACGCGCTGTCCATCGTGAAAGTAACTCACCACGCCGCACCCGAGTATCGTGCCGCCGATGCCTAAGAAGACCGTGGCAATCGCCCCACCCGGATCACGGCCCGGCATGATGCCTTTGGCGAGCAAGCCGACCAGGGTGCCAAAGCCAACCCACACCAGCACGTCGTTCACCAATTGCTGAAGCGAGTCGTCGAGCACGATCCCTTGGGCCGTGTTGAATCCATCCATGATTGTTTCGCCTGTCGAATGTTTTGCTTGCCGTGTATTGCGTTGCAATACGGCTACAGAAAAGCGACCAGCCGCATTGCAACGCAATGCACGGGTACTAACTATCGGGCAGCAAAATGTAGCGAAAAGCAGCACCGTGTAGCAACCCCGGCTGGGCTGGCGCTGCTAGCGATCACTCCAAATCCACGCAAGCCAAACCACGCCAGCGCGCGAAAAAAGGCCACAGCCGGCATAGAGCCTAGCCGCGACCTTTTCTCATAACAAACTTCCGGTCGAATTGCGACGGTGTGGAGTCGCTGGAAGAAAGACGCGTGCTAGCGCAGTGCTGCGCACTGCCATGTTGTTAGCTCGGGCCTATCCGAAAAATTGGTCCTCCCGACGGAAATAAGACCTGGAAGCTTGATTCATGTAACCGCCACTTTGGCAGTGATTCCCTTGTTTTGATTACCCGTTATCTCATCGGCTATTGCCACAGGGTCGCTGCAAAAATTTCATTCGAGCAAATTTTCCCGGTGGCACTCTTTTCTTCGTGACGTCAAACAGTACATGATAATTGTAGTTCATGGAATAGGTTTGCCTACGATTATTTTAGGTCGATTTTGTGGTGCAAACCGCGTGCCAGAACAATCGCATAGGATGCCATGAGACTACGTCATGGTTCGCAAGAAAATTATCGCCATTCCTTCCTTCAGGCTTACCCATGCCCATGGGCCATGCTGGAGGCATCGCGGATTGGGCTTGCCGGCGGATGCACTGAGCCCTACAAACCGTGTCAAGAAGGGGGTGCATGGTGGGGGTGGCTGCGCTGAGAGCATTTGATGCTGTCGCAACGAACCTAAGCGGGGAATAAAATACGATGCCCGATTATCCTGCTAGAGAAAATGCAATGCCTCGGCGGCGATCGCAGGCGGCGATCGGCATCCTGCTGTTGACCATCACAACTTTCGGCTTGGCGACGCTGCCGATTGGCGCTCAGCAGTCGACGGGGCCCACGGGCACGCAAGGCCGAAAAGTTGCGCTTGTCGACCAACTGCGCGTCGGACTGAAGGTAAAGACCAAAGCCGACAAAGTATTTGTCAACGCGGTCGTTCTTGCAGTTCAGCAGGGCAAATTGCCACGGCGACTGGTCGACAGCACATTTCTCTGGGCTCGGAATCGCTCCAAGCAGCGCTCGGGCAAACGCCAACTCCGGCCAATGATTTATTTTCAGCCCGCCCTCACGCTCCGAGCCAAGCGGTTGGGTTTGATTCTTTAGCCTGATTCTCAGTATCTTCAACCATGACCCTTCCATCCGAAACAAGAACAGCGAGTGAAGTCCGTACGCCTACGGTGAGCGGCTCGGTTCAGGGCGGGTTGCCGCCGCGGATGAAGGTGCTCTACATCACCACGCTGCACCGCACGGGTGGTTGGTTGGCCGAGGCGTTTGCTGCCGATAGCGCGTCGCAAATCGTGCTAGAAGAAGTCGTCGGAAACACGGCGGGGCTCGCTCGACTGCGCGATGAAGTCTTCGATGCGGTGCTGATAAGCCACGAACCGGGCGTGCTCGATGCGCTCGATCTGGTCGAAGGAATGCGTGCCGGCGGCAATGATGAGCCGATGATCGTGCTGGGAACCGAACCGGCCCAGAACATCGATGCGGTCTGTTATGAGGTTGGCGCCGATGAATACTGTTGCGTGGCCGAGACCACGGTCCGCGGACTGTTGTGGAAATTTGCTCGGGCCATTGGTCGCTATCAATTGCTGCGCGAAAACCGCCGATTGGTGCAGGCCGAGCGTCAACGGTTGCAGCAAGAACACCATGAGGCCGAGCGATTGCTCGATCAACAAAGGACGTTGATTGCCGACTTGGATATTTTGCAGGAAGACGTGAGTTGCGAGGCGCGCCGTGCGCCTGGTTGCGACGCGGCTAGCCGTGCTGCAACGCAGCACACGGTAGCCGCGCAACTTGCAACTCGCAACGCACTGCTGGAACTGCCCGAGCCGCTGGTCACCCATTACCGCGAACTGCTCCGGGCGTATGTGATCATGGGCGTGGGGAATCTGAGCGACGAAATGGCCAGGTTGGCCCGATTGCTGGCTGCCTCGGGCGTTTCGGCCCAACGGACCATGCAATTGCATGTGCAGGTGCTGGAAGAATTGGTACAAGGCCTTGGCAATCGGAGTGCTCGTCATGTGATGAGTCGGGCCGATTTGCTGGTGCTGGAAGTGATGGGCCACTTGGCAGACGGCTACCGGCAGCGCTATCATGAGCGGCGTTATCCGGCCCGCCAGTTGTTGCTCCCCGGCTTTGACGAAACACCCATTCGGGCCGCTGGCGACCTTCCTGCCATTTACCGCCCGGCCGCATGAGCGACACGACCACCACCCTCGACCAGCTCCGCCAGCAAATTCGCCAGTTCGTCGACCAGCGCGACTGGCAACAATTTCATTCGCCCAAGAATCTTTCGATGGCGCTTGCCATCGAGGCGGCCGAGCTAATGGAACATTTCCAGTGGCTCGACACCGAAGCATCTCGCCAGTTACCCGAGGATGAGGCCAAGCTGGTTGAGGTGGGCGAGGAATTGGCCGATGTCTTTTGTTACACGCTGGCGCTGGCCAACGAATTGGGAATCGATCTGTCGACAACGATGCAAGCCAAGATGATCAAAAACGCCGCAAAGTATCCTGCCGACGAGTATCGAGGCCGCTTCGGGCCGGAAGATGATGGACGATAATCGATTGCAGATTTCGGAATGCGGAATGGGGAATGAAAAAGGAAAAGGAACACAGAGATATAAAGATTCCGCAATCCGAATTCCGCAATCCGAATTCTTTCCAATTGGCGATTGTGGGCGCAAGTGTCCGCAGTGCGGCCGACTCGGCTTTGCGAGCAGGACTCCGACCGCTGGCAGCCGACTTGTTTGCCGACTCTGATTTGCAGCAGGTCTGCTCGGCAACACGCATTGCACAATATCCCCATGATTTCCTCGATTGGCTCGAACAAACCGAGTGCGATGGGTGGCTCTACACCGGTGCGCTGGAAAACTACCCGGAACTTGTCGACACCATGGCCGCCCGGCGACCGTTGTTGGGCAACGGCGGGACTGTGCTGCGGGAGGTGCGATCGCCGTTGCGGCTGGCAGAAGTTTTACGCGAGGCGGGGTTGCCGTTTCCGGACACACACGCTTTCTCACAAATAAACGATTTCCCGCAACGCCCAGGGGTTGCAACCCCTGGGCGTTTCACCGGAAAGTATGAATCCGGGCAATTCCTCTGGAAAACGGGCCGTGGAAGCAGCGGCGCCGGGGTCTGGCACTTGGAAGATGCGAAGCCAGCATCGGGCGACTCCCTGTTTCTGCAACGACGAATCGACGGCATCTCTTATTCCGCTCTGTTTGTCGGCAATGGCAACGAATCGATACTCCTGGGCGTCACTAGACAACTGGTAGGCGAGCGATGGACTCGGGCGGCACCAATGCAATATTGCGGCTCGATAATGCCCCATCCATTGCCGTCTGCCAACTTGCAACAGCAGATTGCAAAAATTGGAAATGTGCTTTCGGCAACGTTCGGTCTGCTGGGCTTGTTTGGCGTCGACATGATTCTCGATGGCAGCAAGGCTTGGACCATCGAAGTCAATCCACGCTACACAGCCTCTGTGGAATTGATCGAACGAGCCACCGGCGTTCAGGCAATTGCCTGGCACATTGCGGCATGTCGAGATGGAAAATTGCCTTCCGAAATTCACGGCCAGAAAAACAGCACTGCCATTTACGGCAAAGTGATCTTGTTCGCAAAGCAAACCACAACGATCACCGAAGGGTTTACCCATTGGGCGTTCGAGCTTGCCCACCATGCGGCTTGGCCCGATGCGGCCGACATTCCCGCGCCAGACAGGGTCATCGCGGCACGGCAGCCGATCGTCACACTCTTTGCTACCGGCAATTCGGCAGCGGATGTCGAAGCCCGTTTACACCATCGGGTTACCGAGGCTGAGGCGATGCTCTATGGTGGAAGAGAAAAAGGCAAGTGATAAAAACCAAATCACGCAACATTTCAGCCGTCTGAAGCAACCGATTGAAAATCCTCACGCAGAGGCGCAGAGATCGCAGAGCCTTTTGTATTCAATCTTCCTCCGCGGTCTCTGCGTCTCTGCGCGAGTCCTTTTTTTGCATTTCATAGCGATGTTGCTTCACTTTATTGAACTAATAGGTGGGCGGCAGAATGAAAATTACTAGCACGCAGCGCAAGCAAGTGGGTTTAGCACACACTCGCTTGCGCGTCGTGCTAGTATTCTGGTAAATTTTCAATTGCCACTCGCCTTACGTGTTTTTTTGTTTGCAATTTATTCCAACGGGAGTATTCAATGCGGTTAGGGATCATCAGCGATACGCACGGGCATACGCAACTCACTCGACCTGCGGTGCAGATGCTCGAAAGTCTTGCGGTCGACCGTGTGTTGCACTGCGGCGACATCGGTTCGACTGAGGTTGTCGAGCTATTTTTTCCTTGGCCAACCGATTTCGTGTTTGGCAATTGCGATTACGACCGCGAATCGTTGACGACCTCCATTAAAGTCGCTGGCAAAACGTGCCATGGGGCATTTGGAGAGTTAGAAATCGAGGGCCGGCGCATTGCGCTGCTGCATAGCGACGACCGGCGACGATTCCGCGAAGTGGTCTCCAGCGGTACGTGGGATTTGGTCTGCTATGGCCATACGCACGTCGCGGCGATCGACCAACATGGTCCGACCATGGTGCTCAACCCGGGAGCCATCCATCGAGCCAGCCCACCTTCGCTGGCGGTGGTGGAGTTGCCTGCGCTGGAGGCAACGATTGTGGAAATATAGCCGTGTTGCAACGCAACACACGGAGAGCAAGGCGCGGCTGCGCGCTATACCAGCGCACCGTGCATAGCACCAGCGCACCGTGTGTTGCGTTGCAACACGGCTGGCGGTTAGCCTGCCAAGCGATCGATGCGGTTGAAGGGAAGCGTCGCGACAGGCTCGTCGACGAACCGATATTGCATCACGTAAGCATCCTCGGGCGAGTCTTCGTAGTAGGCCCGTAGGACCGAGGTAGCGCGAAATCCGTTTGACTTGAAGAACAACTGAGCGGAGAGATTGGTTTCACGTACTTCGAGCGTGATTCGCGTGCGGCGCTGGCTCGAAAGTTTGCTGACCAGTTTGTCAGCCATTTGCTGGCCAACGCCCCGATGCCTGGCCTCTTCAGCCACGGCGAAGTTGAGGATATGCAGCCGCGATTTGTGCAGCTCGTAGATCATGAACCCGACGACCTGATCGCCATGCTCGGCCACCATGCCGATGCAATTGCGTTGCCGTAGGCAGCGGATGAAATCTTCTTCCAGCCAGGGAAACTCGAAGCTTTCCCGCTCGATACCCAATACCTCGGACATATCGCGACGGATCATCCAACGAATATGCACGCGAAGTTGTTGCTTAGAATCTGTATTCATGGTCTCGGCCTCCTTCCATGTCGGCCTACTTAAATTCGGTCGGGCGGACCTACAGGCTACTTCCGCGCCACCTCCTGCGGCGACAAGCCCACTTCCTCCAGCAGTAAACCCTCTTCCTCCAGCAGTAAACACAGCCCTACCATAACCGACCCATCCTTTGAGCCGGCCGAACCAACTACGATTGCGGGGACTCGTTTCCCCACGCGACTTGCGAACATCCTGCCGCATCGTCAACGGACCGCCTTGGCAGATCACCGCCTCATGCGAATTAGATTGGAATGAATGACGTGCGCAAGGGAAAGTACCAAAAGCCCAGCCCCCTGCCAAGCGCGAATCTTGAGCCACCGATTTTGACCCCAAACCGACGACTTGTCGTCGATCTTTTTGACCGCAAGCGGTCGGCTTGGGAATCGAGGTCGAAAGAAGCGGTATTTCCGTCTTTTTCGGTTGGGTAGCGGTTTTGAGCTGCCTTTCCGCCCTTTGGCTGACCCCAGCAGACCGCCTAGAAAGTGCCTGCGTTGTAGGCTTGGGCATAGCGTGCGTCGTTGCCATTTAGCCGTGACGGGCCTGTCTGCCTAAGCCTCCCAATCTGCCCCAATGAATCTTCGCGAATTATCCATGGTCAACGTGCCCATTGAGACCGCTCGACGGCAGTGGCGCTGGCTGAAATGGACAACCATTGGCGCCATGGCTCTGAGCTGTGCGGTGGCGTTGTCGCTCAACCTGGTCGACCCCGATCTTTGGGGCCATGTCAAGTATGGGCAAGATTGGCTTGCCACCGGCCAACTGCCGCAGACGGCAACGCACACGTTCACCGCCAGCGACCATCCATGGATTAACCATGAAAACCTGGCCGAGTTAGCGCTTGCCGAAGGGGTTCGGCTACTTGGCACTAATGGCTTGTTGGCCGCGAAGTGTTTCCTTGGATTGGTGATTCTGGCGTCGATGGTGTCGATTGCCGGTTGGCGAGGCGTCCATCCGCTCGTGGCATGGGCGCTGATGATGCTCGTGGCGAGAAACCTGACCGCCTTTTTCCCCATGCGACCGCAGTTGCTCAGCTTTGTCTGGTGTGCGGTCGTGCTGATCGCTCTTGATCGGGCATTTGCCAATTGGAATGACAAGCTGGAAATCCGCTGGCGATGGCTCTGGATGGTGCCAATCCTATTTGCGTTGTGGGCAAATTCGCATGGCGGATTTGTTGCCGGGCTTTGCATTGTCGGCGCATTGCTGGGTGGTCGGATGATCGAGTTGGCGCTGCGACGCGGCCGATCGAGTTGGCGAGGGCAGTTGCAACTGGTTGCGGTCGGCATTGGCTGCTTGGCGGCGACGCTGGCGAATCCCTACGGACCAGCACTGCACCGGTGGCTCCTAGAATCGCTAAGCCAACCACGTCCGGAAATCACCGAGTGGGCTGCTCCGCATCCGGGCGACCCGGTCTTCTGGCCATTCCTAACGCTGGCAGCCATTGCCGCGACGAGCTTTGCCTCTTCACGGCAGCGACGCGATTGGACACAAATCATCATCCTCGCTCTGGTCGCGTGGCAAGCCTCGCACCACCTGCGACACATCGCGTTTTTTGCGCTGCTTTGTGGATACTGGCTACCTGTGCACATGGCCTCGGCCTTGGCCCGACTGCGACCCGACCGTGCCAAAGAGTTGCCGATCATTACGCTGCCGCCCTGGCTTCGACGTGTTGCAGTCGCTGCGCTGTTGGTATCGATCAGTTTGCAAAGTTTCGCGCTCGCACAGCGGCTAACCAGTTTTCCCGTGCGCCGTGATCGCTTCCCTGTCGATGCCGTGCAGTTCATGGCCGACAATCACTTGAGCGGCAAGCTGGTCGTTTGTTTCAACTGGGCCCAGTACGCCATCGCGGCCCTTTCCCCCGATGTGCAGGTCGCCTTCGATGGCCGCTTCCGCACCTGTTATCCACAGGAAGTGGTCGACATGCACTTCGATTTTTTGCTGGGCCAGTTCGACGGCAAGCGATCGCGCAGCGAAAAATCGGGATCGATCGACGGAACACGCGTGCTGGAGTTTGGCTCGCCCGATTTGGTGTTGGTCGACCAGCAATATAAACATGCGGCGGGTGTGATGAAGTCCGAGTCGCTCCGCGACCAGCCCGAGTGGGTGCTGCTCTATTGCGACCAAACAGCCGAACTATGGGGCCGACGCTCCCGATATAATCTGGCTTCAAATCCACACTATTTCCCGATGGCATCCCGCGTACTGGATCCACAACCGCGCGACGGTGCCGTGCAATGGCCGGCGCTTCCCGAAAGAAAAACGTCGTCGCAACTGGCCGTTGCGGAACAAGAGGAACCCGCCGGCGAGGATGCAACATCATTATAAATTCTGGTTAGCCGCCGGGCTCGTCCCGGTGCGTGAGTGCGACACCGGGACAACACACCAGTCAACGCCGGGACAAGCCCGACGGCTAACGCTTTGACCTTGACTACGGAACGAAAACGAGCATGACCACACAAAGTAAATCAACAACCCTGCAGTCCGTACCCTTCTCATCCGCTCCATCGTCCGTGTCGGAGGAGGATGTACTCACGCGCATGGCGGTGACGTTTGAAATCGCAGAACAGGCACTCGAAGAGGTGGAGCAACTCGATGCCGACGTGGTGACAACCAATCCGGTAGCAAAAAAGACAGCCTTGGCCCTGTCGGTCGTCATCCCGGTCTACAACGAGCGCGACACGATCCGCGAGATTGTCGACCGGGTTCGAGCGGTTGGTCTGCATCAGGAAATCGTCATCGTCGACGATTTCAGCATCGACGGCACGCGCCAGATATTGACGGAATTGGCCGAGGACGAAGACATTCACATATTTTTCCACGGTTACAACCGTGGCAAAGGAGCGGCACTTCGCACCGCGTTCGAGCATGTGCAGGGCGATGTGGTGCTCGTCCAAGACGCCGATCTGGAATACGACCCGGCCGACTACGCCAAGCTGCTCGCGCCGATCGAGCAAGACAAGGCTGACGTCGTCTACGGTTCGCGTTTTTTGGAAAATGCCCAGGGAAAAAAGGTGTCAGAGGGAAAAAAGGTGTCAGGAACCTTTTGTGCAAAGTACCCTTCGGGCCGTTCCGGCAAAAGGTTCCTGACACCTTTTTTCCACCGACTGGGCAACCGATTACTCACGATCGCATCGAATCTTTTCACCGGCCAGAAGTTGACCGATATGGAAACCTGCTACAAAGTTTTCCGCCGCGTGGTGCTTGCCGGTATCGAAATCGAGCAAAACCGGTTCGGCTTCGAGCCGGAGATCACCGCGAAGATATCTCATTTTGGCCACCACATCCACGAAGTCCCCATCCGCTACAACAGCCGCAGTTACGACGAAGGAAAAAAGATCGGCATCCGCGACGCCATCAACGCGCTGTGGTGTATTGTGAAGTATCGCTGAACAACACACTTGAAACGCCGCGAAGACATCTCTGCAAAGTGTTTGTTAACCGCGATCCGACGGATCGCCGGTCGTGGGTAGTGTCTTAACTTTGTGTTGCTGAGGATTTTTGCTTCGATTTTCCGAAGCTGCAACCCGAGATGGATTGCCTTGGTGAAAATGGGGAGGTGAACCCGTAATTAAATCCTGAATCTTGTTTTTGCGTATCAAGTCGGGTTCGTCTGCTCGCATTCACTGTTCGGTCTGCAAGGACTTCTTTAGTTGATGGCAGTTGACGGCACAATTTTGGAGGTGCCCTCGAACCAAACAAAGAGTATAATGCCTTCTCCTTATTTTCAGATGCAACCCTTTTCACCCAAAAGAATTGCGGCCAGCGCCCCAAAAAAGCGCAAACTCAATAATAACCAGTAGTTAGTGCTTGTAAGCACCGAAATTTAGATTAGACTACCTACGGAACCGGTATTGTTCCACATTCGTAGAAAAAGCGCCGGTAGGATGCCTTGGGTGGATGGATATGTCAAGGACTCAATTGGATCACAGCCGCATTCGGGCAGGATGTCGACTTGTATTATGCGCGAGGTCCTAGGCCAGTTTTGATGGCATCAAACCTACCACCTCCAACGCCGATCGCATTGGTTTTGTGTGATAGCGTTTATCGCGACAGAAGTGGCAAACAAGCCTTGATTGGGTTGTTCCACAATGTGTTTGCGTCAGGATTTCCCGCTTGTCATCCAAGGATGTGTGCGTATGTTTCGATCACGTCAATTCGTCCAAATACAAAGTGCTCCTTGGACATAGTGAATGCAGAAACTGACCAGTCCGTAATAGAGCTACATGGCCCTGCACCAAAAGACATTGGACCAAATAAGGTATGGGATGTAGTTTTTGAACTTCCAACGATGTCATTCCCTGAGCCAGGGATGTACTATGTGAGGTTTTTGGTCAACGATCAGGTTTTGATGCAACGGCCATTCATGGTGATCGATATGAACCAAGAAAATGAGGCTAATTGTGATGATTGATACTACTGACAACAAGGGACGAGCGGCGTTTATTGATGCCACAACGGTGATCATGAAAGGAGTGAATACGATCACAGTGCGCGATTCCATCGAAAGCATTTTTCCTGAAAACCCAAAAGATGCCACTCGAATGCAGACTCTGAAGCTAATGGAACAGTCCGGTTCGCTAGACTTCTGGCAGGAGGAAGGCGAAGATATTTATACCTGCGAAGACGGTGACCAAATATGAAATGTGGGTGTACCTGTCTGGTGGAGTACCCCTTTACCGATGGCACTGGGGCAAAAGTACGGCCGGTACTGGTGGTTTCCCGCGATGACTTCAATAAAGGGGCAGATGTCGTAGTTGTTCCAATAAGCTCACGCCCAAATAAGTCTGATCCGTATTCGGTGTATATTGACGAGAGCGATTCTACATTTTCAAAAACCGGCCTTAGATGTTCGTCTGCGGTGAAGTGGGGGAAGCCGTTTACGATTGACAAAAGTCTCTTGATGCGTCGACTTGGTGCCATAAATTCTCATCAATTCGCCGAGGTTATTTCTTTGTTGTTGAGACTCTTCAAAAATGGCGAATGAAGGTTCCTACTGCCGGCTTGGGTGGCTTGCAATTTGGCATTGATCTGGACAACTCGGTGGCATTGCTAGATATCATGGATCGCTCGCCTGCCTGCCGTGCATCGCGTTGCGATGCGGCTACTTGCCGACGCCTGCTCCGCGTACCGCGTCGAGATGTTCACGCAGAAACACCGCTAGATCGCCCAGGTCGAGGTCAGCGCTGGCGGCAAAACGGAGCTTGATCTGATCGCGGCCGTTCGTGCCGGTGATGATCTTTCGGCGCGATGCTAGCTCGGCGATGCGACCTGTGGCGAATGCGCCTCGGGGGCCGTGGAGTAATAGATCGACGCCGGCTAGCCGCTTGGTGTGAATGGTTGCCCAGGGTTCGCGCTGCTCGGGGACTAGGAGATGGATTACTTGTTGATTGTTCCAGAGGAATTGAGGGGTGGGGGTATCCGGTGCGCCGGATGCTGAAGCGTCCTCGCCGGGTGGAATGGGTGAAGTGATGTCGCCCAGGCGCTCGAGCAGTTCTTCCAACAATTCGGCAGGCCAGGCGATTCGCTTACCGGGGGGGAAACCCTTGCGGGCCAGGTGCCACTTGCGGCCTAGCACTTTCCACGGCATCACATCCTCGGGCGATTGTTGCAGACGGTCGCTAAACTTGCGGAAGCCGCGGGCCGCCTTTTCCAAAAACGCCCAAAACTCGGGGCGGTCGATCTCCTCCCAACGGTGGACATCGATCTGCACTTCCTGCCATGGTCCGCGCAGGTTTTTGCATTTCACCCGCGGGCCGCGACCGTACGCCTCGACATCGGGCAATTCGTTCAGCGGCTTGAGCGCCAACTCGGCAATGAGCGCATCGCGTTGGAACGTTTTTTTGGCGGTGCGGAATTTTAATTTCAGCAACCATGGCTCGCCGGTGATGGCGTGGAAAAACCAGCCATCGCTTTTTTTCATGGCCGAGATTTCGACAATCGTGCGGCTATTCCACTTGGTCGGGCTGAATTGGCCCAGCTCGTGAATGCGACGCTCGATCGTGTCCAGCACCCGGCCATCCCAATGGCATTTTTCCCCACCACGGCTGACACGATTTTTCGTATGCCAAAGTCGGCCGTCGACTTCCCAAGGCATTTCCACTTCCGTACCGAGCTGGCTGATAGCCAAGTCGTCCGTGCGACGGGCCTCAGCCGCGGCAAAGTCGTAGGGCTTGCGAACAACGTAGGGCCCGGCGGCGAGTAGGGGAGCCAGGGCGGCGGCGGTATGGGAAACGAATTCGGAATCTTTTGATTTTCGTTTTCTTCCCGTGTGTTGCGTTGCAACACGGCTATTCCGCATTTGTTCCACCACCTCCTCCGGTGTCCCCGTAGCAACCAAGTATCCGCCGTGCTCCCCCGCTTCGGGGCCAATGTCGACGATCCAATCAGCTTGTTTGATCACATCGAGATTGTGCTCGATCACCACGACCGTGTTGCCCAGATCGACTAGCCGGTGCAACACGTCGAGCAGTTTTACAATATCATCGAAATGCAGGCCGGTGGTTGGCTCGTCGAGCAGGTAGAGCGTTTTGCCCGTATCGGGTCGGGCCAGTTCGGCAGCCAGTTTCACACGCTGCGCCTCGCCGCCCGAGAGGGTTGCCGCACTTTGACCTAGCGCGACATAGTCGAGTCCCACGTCGTAGAGCGTTTGCAAAATGCGGCGAACTTTGGGAATGTTCTCGAACAGCCCAACCGCTTCGCCACAGGAGAGCGCCAGCACATCGGCAATCGAATGGCCCCGATACTGCACTTCGAGCGTCTCAGGATTGTACCGCTGGCCGTCACACGTGTCGCACGGCATCCAGACGTCGGGCAGAAAGTGCATCTCGATACAAATCTGGCCCGCCCCGTCGCAGGCGTCGCAACGACCTCCCGGAACATTGAAACTGAATCGACGCGCCGAATAGCCTCGCAGCTTTGCATCGGGCAATTGGGCGAATAGCTGGCGAATCAGCTCGAACACGCCGCTGTACGTCGCCGGGTTGGACGACGGTGTATTGCCCAACGGTCGTTGGTCGACACGAATCACTTTGTCGATATGCTTAACGCCCTCGATTTTGTCATGCGCCCCTGGCACCGTTCGGGCACGGTGCAGCTTGCGCGCCAGTTGATTGTAAAGCACATCGTTGACGAGCGAACTTTTCCCGCTCCCGCTCACGCCGGTTACTGCCGTCAGCGTCCCGAGCGGAAAGGAAACGTCGATATTCTTGAGATTGTTGTGCCGGGCGCCGAGGACGGTAAGGAATTCGGATTGCGGATTGCGGAATTCGGAATCTTTTTTATTCCGCCTTCCGCCTTCCGCCTTCCGCCTTTTTTTTGGCACGCCTATCGCCTTTTTTCCCGACAAATAAGGCCCTGTCACGCTTTTTCGGCGTCGAGACAGTTCCTCCGGGGTGCCTCGGGCGACTATCTCGCCACCATGCCGACCTGCCGCAGGACCAAAATCCAAGAGGCCGTCGGCGCTGGCCACCACATCGCGATCATGTTCGACCACCAGCAGCGTATTGCCCAGGTCGCGGAGCTTGTGCAGTGCGGAGATCAGGCGGATGTTGTCGCGCGGATGCAAGCCGATGGTTGGTTCGTCGAGCACATAGAGCACGCCGCATAGCCCGCTGCCGACTTGGCTTGCCAGGCGGATCCGCTGCGACTCGCCGCCCGATAGGGTTGGGGCGGAACGGCCGACCGTGAGATATTCCAGTCCGACATCGACAAGAAAGGTGAGCCGGTTGCGAATCTCTCGGACCAATTCGCCGGCGACCTTGCGCTGGGGCGTCGACAATTTCCACCGCTTCATTTGCTTGAGCAATTGGCCCAACGGAATTCGGCAGATTTCGCCAATCGTCTTCCCTTGAAATCGCACCCCGGCCGAATCGTCTCGCAATCGGCTTCCGCCGCACTGGTTGCACTCGATCTGGTCGGTCAAATGCTCAAGCCGAGCCCGCAACCGAGGCGAAGTCCGAGCCGCCGCCTCGAGTGCCGGGTAGAGGCCTTTGTACTGGAAGCGGAAGTTGGGGAAGTTATTAGGCGCGAGGCGCGAGGCGCGAGTTTTCTTGGCCTTCTTCTTACTAGCGCCCAGCGCCTCGCGCCTCGTGCCTACTGATATCCACTGATCTCCCGTGCCGAAGAGGACCAGTCGGCGCTGGCGGGGTGGCAGACGGTCGAACGGTACATCGGTTGGCAGGCCGGTTTGGGTCGACAACGCATCGAGCATCGCGGCAAACAGCGGCTGCTCTACGCCGGGCCAAGCCAGCACGGCACCCTCGGCCAGCGTCCGATGCATGTCGCGGAACAGGGCGGCCGGGTTCGCACCCAGCTCGGTACCCAAGCCTTCGCAGGCCGAACACCAGCCGAGTGTGCTGTTGAACGAAAAATGATGTGGTGAAAGTGGCTCGAAGCTCCGGCCGCAATCGCTGCAGACGAGATGCTGACTATGGGCTTTTACTTGCCAACGTGGCTCGGGGATCTCCTGGGAAACGAAGGCGGCGTGCAACACGCCCCGGCCAAGTGCCAAACTATTTTCCACGCTATCGGCAAGCCGGGCTCGGCCGTCGGGGCGAACGGTTACCCGGTCGACGATCACTTCCACTTCATGCGTCTGACGCCGGTCGACGGCAGGCATGGCATCGAGCTGGTGCGTGTGGCCATCGACGCGCACCCGCACGTATCCGTCCGTGCGAAGCGATTGCCACAGGTCTTCATAGCGATCACCGGCGGCCAGCACGACCGGGGCCATCAGGTAGAGCCTCGTGCCCGACGGCTCCGCGAGGATCGCGTCGATAATCTCGTCGGCCGACTGGGTGCCGACCGGCACATCGCAGTCGGGACAGTGCATTTGCCCCAATCGCGAGAAGATAATGCGGAAGTAATCGTAGATCTCCGTCACGGTGCCAACGGTCGATCGGGGCGTATGGCCGCCGGTCCGCTGCTCGATGGCAATCGCCGGCGAGAGTCCCTCGATATGCTCGACCTTCGGTTTTTGCATTTGCCCAACGAATTGTCGGGCGTAGGAGCTGAGGCTTTCGACATAGCGCCGCTGCCCCTCGGCATAGATAGTATCCATCGCCAGCGAGCTTTTGCCCGATCCACTCACGCCACAGAAAACGGTCATCTGGTCGCGAGGAATTTTCACGTCGACATTGCGCAAATTGTGCTGCTGGGCGCCTTGTACCGTGATGTGGGTTGCCTGCTTGGGGGAGGGGCGACGACAAGTCGTCGGCTTGGCGGCAGCGAGGGTGCTGGCATCAACGCCGAGGTACGGAGCCAGGGCGGTGGCGGTATGGGAAGGGAAAGCGGATTGCGCCCCGTCTCTGGTGGTAAAAGGGCGGATTGCGAAATTTTTTGAATCTTGTTTTCTCCCCGTGTGTTGCGTTGCAACACGGCTATTCCGCATTCCTTCCACCACCTCCTCCGGCGTCCCGCACACAACCACATGACCACCCTCTTCCCCACCCTCAGGGCCAACATCGATGATCCAGTCGGCCGTCTTCACGACATCCAGATTGTGCTCGATCACCAGCACCGTGTTGCCCGCGTCGACAAAGTCGTGCAGTACCTTCAGCAGCAACTCGATATCGGCAAAGTGCAAGCCGGTGGTTGGTTCGTCCAGCAGATAAAGCGTCCGACCGGTCGACTTTTTGACCAACTCACGGGCCAGCTTGATCCGCTGTGCCTCGCCGCCGGAGAGCGTCGGTGACGGCTGACCCAGCTTCATGTAGTCGAGCCCCACGGCATGAAGCGTGGCGAGCTTGGTTTGAATGCCAGGGATGTTCTCAAAATGTTCCAGCGCCTGCTGAATGTCCATCTCGAGCACCTGGGCGATCGACTTGCCTTTGAATTCGACCCCGAGCGTCTCGTGATTGAAGCGGTGCCCCTGGCAGACCGGACAAGTGACCCAAACATCGGCCAGGAAGTCCATTTCCAGTTTGTTCGAGCCGTTGCCCGAACAAGCCTCGCAACGACCGCCAACCACGTTGAAGCTGAATCGGCCCGGCTTGTAGCCACGGCGTTTCGACTCGGAGAGTTGGGCGTACAGCTTGCGAATTTCGTCGAGCACTTTGATATAGGTGGCCGGATTGCTGCGCGGCGTCCGGCCGATGGGTGATTGGTCGATGGCGATCATCTTGTCGAGATGCTCCAGCCCCTCGATCCGATCATGCTCACCGGGCGAACCTTTGCCGCCGTTCAGATCGCGGCGGAGCGCTTCGACCAAAATCCCGTTCACCAGCGAGCTTTTGCCCGATCCGCTGACACCGGTAACACAGACAAACGCGCCAAGCGGGATATGGACGTCGATGTTTTTCAGATTGTTATGAGAAGCGCCATAAATGGCGAGTTGGGAGTTGGGAGGCGTGAGGCGCGAGTTGTTTATCGTTTTTCCTCCTTCCTCGCGCCTCGCGCCTCCCAACTCGCGCCTTTTTTCTGGTACTTCTATCTTTCGCTTCCCGCTTAAATACGCGCCGGTGACGCTCTTTCGCTTGCGGGCGATCTGGTCCGCGGTGCCCGTGCCGACCACCTCGCCGCCGCGCACGCCGGGGCCAGGGCCGAAGTCGATCAGGTGATCGGCGGCGCGCATCGTCTCTTCGTCGTGCTCAACCACCACCACTGTGTTACCCTGGTCGCGTAGTTGCTGAAGCGTCGAAAGTAACCGCACATTATCGCGCGGGTGGAGGCCGATGGAGGGTTCGTCGAGAATGTATAGCACGCCAACCAGCCCACAGCCGATTTGCCCGGCGAGCCGGATTCGCTGCGATTCGCCGCCCGAAAGCGTGGGGGCGGTGCGGTCGAGCTGCAAGTAGTCGAGACCCACGTTGGCCAGAAACCCTAGCCGACCACGGATTTCCTTCAGCACCTCCGCCGCGATGTACGAGCGGGTATCATCGAGTTGCAATGCACTGAAAAACTCCTGGACATCGCTGATGGGGAGCCGGCATAACTCGGGTAGGGAGAGGGGTTGGGAGTTGGGGGGCGCGAGGCGCGAGTTGTTAGAGGTTTTTACTTCTTCGCAACTCGCGCCTTGCGTCTCCCAACCCCCAACTCCCAGCTTCACGCTTCGTGCTTGCGGGTTGAGTCGCTGGCCATCGCAGTCGGGGCAGCGGATGATATCCATGTATTGCTCGAACTTGGCGATCTGCGATTTGCTTTTGCTGTCGCGATATTTTTCGAGCAAGGCGGGAATAATCCCGTCGAATGTGCCGCCATACTTTTGCGAGTGAGCACCGCCTCGCCAGGTGTACGTGATGTGCATCTCGCCCGTGCCCCAGAGCCATTGGTGCTGGTGGTTTTCGTGCAATTCAGCCCAGGGGGTTTCCAGCAGCGTGGCTTCGGACAGCTTGAGCTTCCGCTCGACGGTGTCGGCAACGCCCTTGTAGATGTGCCGCTTCCATCGGCCGAGGTCTTTCCAAGGGCCAACCAATTCGATGCAACCTTGCGCAAGCGATTTCTCCGGATCGGTGACAAGTTTCTCCGGATCGAAGCTAAACATCTGCCCCAGCCCGTCGCACTCATAGCACATGCCTTGCGGGCTGTTGAAGCTAAACAACTGCGGCGATGGCGGCTGAAAGCTAAGCCCACACGGGTTGCACGCATAGTCAGCCGAGAAAAAGGTGTCAGGAACCTTTTTCTCGCCCGGCGGTTCTGCTTCAGCAGGACCGTCCTCCAGCGCAACCACAAGATTCCCGCTGCCCACTTTCAGTGCCAGTTCGACCGCCTCGGCAAGCCGACCGCGGATGCTCGGCCCGGCGACCAGTCGGTCGACGACCACCTCGATGTCGTGCCGCATCTGTCGATCGAGCGACAGCTCGTCTCCTAGCTGGATCACTTGGCCATCAACCCGAGCGCGGACGAAACCCTGCTTGCGCAGATCGTCCAGCAGATCGCGGAACTGGCCTTTCTGTTGCCGCACGACCGGGGCGAGTAGCGCGTAGCGCGTTCCTTTGGCAATCGCCAAAATTCGCCCGACAATCTGCTCGCGCGTTTGGGCGGTGATCGGCTGGCCACATTGGGGGCAATGGCCTTGCCCAACACGCGCATAGAGCACACGTAAAAAATCATAGATCTCGGTGATCGTCCCGACGGTCGACCGCGGGTTTTTGCCGGAGGATTTTTGTGAAATTGAGATCGACGGGCTTAGCCCGCTGATATGGTCCACATCGGGCTTAGGCATCTGCCCCAGAAATTGCCGAGCAAACGTGGAGAGACTTTCCACATAGCGACGTTGTCCTTCGGCATACAACGTGTCGAACGCCAGCGAACTTTTGCCCGAGCCACTCACACCAGTCAGGCAAATCAGCTTGTTGCGAGGCAGCACCAGATCGACATCGCGCAGGTTGTGCTCGCGGGCGCCTTTGATGATGATATCCGAAGCAGGCATGCGTTCGTGAAGGTTCGAGGCAATCAAGGCAACCGTGTCGCAACGCGACACACGGGAAAATAACGCGAATCGCCCATTGTACGCCCTCGACGCAATTCTCCCAAGACGACGATTATCGCGGGTATGGGTTTTTCGCCCGGTTAATTTGCGTAGAAATTCATAAATGCCCAGAAACAGGGAAACCATCGATGAACGCAGCGCGGCCGCTGGCCGTAACCAAAGAAAAAACAGCCACAAAAAACACAAAAAGGCACGAAAATAAATTATAAGGCTAGCGAATCACGCGAATGTCAATGATTGCCATCCTCCCGATTCTATCGCGCCAATTCGCGTGATTTGCGGGCCATGATTTTTGTGGCTATTTTTTCTTTGGTTGCGGCGTTGTCGCGCTGGGTTTATCTGCATACATCCGTGGCTAATTTCCTCACGTTTCACCGAACAATGATGTCGACCGATTGCCCCGATTACGAACTGCTCGACTTCGGCTGTGGACGAAAGCTGGAGCGGTTTGGGGCTTGGGTGCTCGATCGGCCCTGCCCAACGGTAGCGGATGTAGCGAAAGCGCAACCGGAGATTTGGCAAGATGCGACGGCCCGTTTCGATGGCGGGCGTGCTGGAGATGGCGTCTGGTTGCGAAACGGCAAGCCTTGGGTAACTGGCAGCATTGCCGTGGTCGTGGGAGCATCATTGCCATCGCCGCTGACATTTCATCTCGCCCCGTTGCCATCAGGGCAGGTAGGACTCTTTCCCGAGCAACTTTCCAGTTGGCAATGGATTGCCGGGCAGATAAAACGCAGCAAGCAACCACTGCGAGTGCTCAATCTGTTTGCCTACACGGGCGGCAGCACGCTGGCGGCAGCTTCGGTCGGAGCGAAAGTGACGCATGTCGACGCGGCCAAAAGCGCAGTGGCTCGGGCACGAAAAAACGCGATGGCCGTAAGCTTTCCCCAAGCCGACGACTTGTCGTCGAAAAAAACCAGCCCTATTCGATGGATTGTCGAGGATGCCGCCAAGTTTTGTGCTCGCGAAGTAAAACGGGGCAACCAGTATGATGCGGTGATTCTCGATCCGCCCAGCTACGGGCATGGCCCGAAAGGCGAGACGTGGCGCATCGAGCAGGACCTGCTGCCATTGCTGAAGCTTTGCGGCAGGCTCACTGCAGGCCGACTTGCCTTTGTGCTGGTCACATGCCACACGCCCAGCATCGGCCCGGCCGAGCTGAGCGCGTATCTGTCCGACGGCATCTTCGGCAGTTGCAGCCAGCCACCCAGCAGTGGAACGCTCGCATTGAAAACCGGTGCTGGTCGAATTCTCCCCAGCGGCGTGTTTGCCCGTTGGCCGGGGTAAATCCACAGGTGACTATTTCAGGAAATGCTGCTAAGATGGAAGCAGGAGTTTCGATTATGACCACGCAAACAATTGCTGCCGTAGGTGGTGCCGCAGGCATCGTACTTCCACAAGAAGCGCTCGATCGTCTTGGTGTAAAGCTTGGTGATGAACTCCTATTGCTTGCGACCGAGGAGGGAATCATTCTCAAACCTTGCGACCCGTCAATTCAGCATCAGCTAGATGTAGCAAAGCGGGTCATGAAAAAACGCCAGGATGTGCTTCGCCGGTTGGCAGAATAAAAGGCCATTTGGCGGAGCACCTTGACATGGTCGAACCAGTTTGGATTGCCGATAACGCTGTATTGGGTATTCATGCGATTCAACTTCAGATTCACGGAGGCATGGCAGGGTTACGCGATGAGGGGCTTCTTTCGTCAGCCTTGAATCGCCCGAAAAATCTCTGGGCTTATTCTCGTGACCAAGCCGATCTGGCAGCATTGGCGATGGCATACACATTTGGTATTGCCAGGAATCATCCGTTTATTGATGGCAACAAAAGAACGGCTGCGGTTGTCGGTGAAACAGTTCTTGATCTGAACGGAATGCTACTTACTGCCAATGACAACCAGTGGTATGACACAATGATTCAACTCGCCTCAGGCAAACTTTCTGAAGAGAAGTTTGCAGTTTGGTTGTGCGAACGGCTTACTGTCGCAGAATAAGGCGAGCTGCAGAATGAAAATACCAGCACGCAGCGCAAGCAAGTGGGTCTAGCACACACTCGCTTGCGAGTCGTGCTAGTATTCTGGTAAATTTTCAATTGCCGCTCGTCTAATACCTACTCTTTGCCATGATCCAAACCCCCATCACCAGCCGTCAAAACGAGCGGGTAAAAAAGGCGGCCAAGCTGCGGCAGCGGCGGCAACGCGATAAGCAAGGGAGGTTTCTCATCGACGGGGCACGGGAAGTCGTGCGAGCAATCGATGCGGGCGTGGAAATTATCGAGGCGTTTGTCTGCAAAACGTTTTGCACTTCGGACGAGTCGCGAGCAGCCGTTGATCGGTTGAAGCAAACCAGCGTCGAGCTGGCAGAGGTGACGCCGCCGGTGTTTGAAAAGCTCTGCTTTGGGCGGCGGGAAGATGGCGTCATGGTTGTCGCCGCGGCGGTGAACCGCACGCTCGCCGGACTTCAGTTGCCGCCGCAGCCGCTGGTCGCGGTACTCGAATCGCTGGAAAAACCGGGGAACGTCGGCGCCATCCTCCGCAGCGCGGATGGCGCGGGCGTCGACGCGGTAATTCTGGCCGATCTGCGTAGCGATCTGTTCAATCCCAACACGGTCCGCGCCAGCTTGGGTACCGTGTTTCGCCCCAATATATGCACTGCCACGTCGGAAGAGTCGATTGCCTGGCTAGAGGAAAAGCGTTTGCCGATCATCGCCGCTCAGCCCGACGCAACCACGGTGTATACCGAGGTCGATTTCCAAGCCGGGGCTGCGATTATCCTGGGCAATGAGGCCGAAGGGCTTTCGTCGCGGTGGCGAAGAGACCCCCTGCAGCAAGAAAAAATAGTCATCGGCGTACGGTTGCCTATGTGCGGTTGCGCAGACAGCTTGAACGTGTCGGCCACCGCAGCGGTGCTGTTCTACGAGGCTCAGCGCCAACGGGGCTGATTCACTGAATCGGGGTGATTTCCACCGAATGTCGGGCCTTGTCGATCGCCGTATCGATTCGCCGGATGCTGTCCCAATCGTCCTTGTACGAAACGGCCACAAATTGAGTCGCACCTGCCGGACCAAATTCCTTTTCCAGGCCTGACCCCGACCAATCAAATCCAAGCAACGTTTCTCCAATGCCTTCGCGCAGCTCGGGTGTGAGGTTGTAAGCATGGCCAATTGCACTGGGAGGAAACTTGGCCGATTCGTAGATCGAACTGATTGCATCTGCCTCGATATCACCGCGGGCAATCATCCGATCAAGCAAATCACTGGCGACCGCGGCAGCCTCGAATTCCTTCGACGCGATACGGCGAATCGAATTATCGTGT
This sequence comes from Lacipirellulaceae bacterium, assembly GCA_965249435.1. Classification (GTDB taxonomy): domain Bacteria; phylum Planctomycetota; class Planctomycetia; order Pirellulales; family Lacipirellulaceae; genus JAJRWS01. The sequence goes on from CBDFMC010000025.1 coordinate 255,963, forward strand.
CCATAAGAAAATCCCCAAGCGTAGTCCTGCTCGATTTGCAAGTTGTGTTCATCCATCAGCAATACCAACGCCGCCTTGTAACCCGAGTTGGAACGGGGGCGTGTGAATGTCATTCGCCGGCCGCGAATATCCTCGACCTTTTTGATGTCGCTGTCTGCTGGAACGATGATCTTCATCGTGTAGCCGCAACTGCCATCCTCGCGGCCCAGCGTGCAAACCGGAACAAAGCCGTATAGATTCACCGCCGCCGGTACCGCTCCGGTTCCAAACGCCGTGATATGGAGTTGACCGTTTCTCAAAGCGCGTAGCTGTTCTCCTGTATCCGAGTAGCGAACCAAATTCACCTTGCGATCCGTACGCTTTGCGATGGCTTCCGCAAATTCATGCCAAACCTCGAGCGGATCGTTTCCATCGGCCGAGGCGATGAAGGAAAAGATCAGTTCCACCGGATTGATGCATTTGGCCAGGTCTCCGGGAGGGTCGGCAATCAAGTCGCCGTCTTCGTCTTGGTAGTCGCTGCTGAGCCGCAAGTTGGCGTTGGCGTTGCCTAGCAGTCTCGAGACAGTGTTGGTGGTCAATTGCTGCTTGGCCGTCTCCCATCGCGACTTGAGCACTTGCACACTCACCAGGGCAATGGCGATCAAAGGCAGCAAAAAAAACAACAGCCGGCGAATCGAAAAATGGCGCGATGAGTCAGTCATACCGTTTTCCCTTACGTCAAAAAACAGAAACCGGAAAAGTGGCAGTCCAACCTAAAGACTGCAATCCGGTAGCATACCATGATTGGGCGCAATTTCAAGGAAAAGGCTAACGGCCTCAGGAGGAACGCAAAGTTGCAATTTCAGCCCCCGGCTTTGCCGGGGGGGCACCTGGCGAGGCAGTATCGCTACGGTTTTCTCCAACGTAAGGTGGGCGGCAGAATAAAAATACCAGCACGCAGCGCAAGCAAGTGGGTCTAGCACACACTCGCTTGCGCGTCGTGCTAGTATTCTGGTAAATTCTCTATTGCCGCTCGCCTAATAGCACCGCGGTATTCATACCCCCCGGCAAAGCCGGGGGCTGAAATGGTTCATCGCTACTTTTTAGTTCCCTGGGCTGCTGCCAGTGTGTTGAGCAGCAACATCGCACGCGTCAGCGGGCCCACGCCGCCAGGGACGGGCGTAATACGGCCCGCCACCTCCGACACGGCCGCAAAATCGACGTCGCCGACCAAACCGGCCTCGGTGCGGTTGATGCCCACGTCGACCACCGTCGCCCCCGGTTTGACCATCTCGGAGGTCACGAAGTTAGCCCGACCGATCGCCACGATCAAAATATCAGCCTGCCGGGTAATGTCGGGCAGGTCCCGGGTGCGGCTGTGGCAAACGGTCACCGTGGCGTCGCCCCCGTCGCCCCGTTGAACAAGCATGTTCGCCAGCGGTTTGCCAACGATATCACTGCGGCCGACAATCACCACATGCTGCCCGGCAATCGGAACGTCGTTGCGTTCCAGCAGCAATTGCACCCCATGGGGCGTGCAGGGGAGAAACCGTGGACGTCCCTGCACAAGAAGTCCGACGTTTTCGGGATGGAATGCGTCGACGTCCTTTTTCGGCTGGATGGCCTCCAGCACGCGCTCGGTGCGGATCTGTGGCGGAACGGGCAATTGCACCAAAATGCCATGGACCGTTTTATCTCGGTTCAACCGATCGATTCGTTTCAAAAGGTCTGCTTCGGACGCATCCTCCGCAAGCCGGTGTAATTGGCTACCGATGCCCGTCTTCTCGCAATCGCGCCGCTTGTACCGGACGTAAACTTCGCTCGCCGGGTCGTTGCCTACCAACACAGCCGCGAGCGTCGGCTGGCTGCCCGTTTGCTGAATGTGCTGGGCAACTTCGTCGGCTAGCTCTAAGCAGATTTCGCTGGCGAGCGATTTACCATCGAGAATGGTTGCGGTCATTGAAGGGCATTCCTGGTGTGTGGTTAAAAGTTATGAGTCGGAAGGCGCGAGTTAAAGGAAAAATACCTCATAACTCGCGCCTCATTAAACATATTTATCGAGCCCAAGCCACAACAGCCCCCGCAGCGCGAGGGCTGCGTAGAGAGCCGCCATCCAATCGTCGGCCATGATCCCCCATCCGGCCGGCAGCCTTTCGAGCCATTTGGCTGGCGGCGGTTTGCTGATGTCGAAAATCCGGAGCAACACGTAGCCCGCTAGCCATACGAGTGGACGATCCACCGGCAAAGCAAAAAAGACAATGGGCACACTCGCGATTTCGTCCAGCACAATCGCCTGCGGGTCTTTCGTCCCAACCAGGGCACGGGCAGCTCGGGTGCAGACCGCGACGCTCAGCAGTCCGACAACCACGATCGCCGCCAATTGGCCTCCCGGCTGTGGAATTTGCAACAGGGCCCAGGCCAGTGGCAAACCCCACAACCCGCCGATCGTGCCAGGTGCCGGGGTGACCAGACCAACGCCCAAGCCGGTCGCCAGCCAAACGGCAGAAGAATTCCAAGAAGCACCCATGCCGAGCATCGTAAGGCCGTTTTGCACAAAATACAAGCGTCCGACCACCTTCGATATGGCTTACACACCCCAGGGTGAGTATCATGCGTTGTTAGCCGTCGGGCTTGTCCCGGCGCGTGGTGCAGCGCCGGGACATACGCACCGGGACAAGCCCGGCGGCTAACCGTTTGACCAATGATTTTCAAAAAATAAGATGTGGAACCTGGCAAAACAGAGAGAAGACCATGAGCAGCGATAAGCAGAAAAAACGGAGCCCGGTAGAAGTTTTCAAGGCCGAGAGCAACTATCTGCACGATCCGATTGCCGCGGAAATAGATGATGGTAACGACTTTTTTGGTAAGGCCAGCATCCAACTGTTGAAGCATCACGGCACCTATCAACAAGATAATCGCGACCAACGGGCAGAGGCCAAGAAGGCCGGTAAACCGAGCGGCAAGGCGTTCAGCTTCATGGTCCGCACCTCCATTCCCGGCGGCAAGCTCACCAGCGATCAACTACTGGCCGAACTCGATCTGTGCGACGAGGTTGGCAACAGCACACTCCGGATCACCACGCGACAAGGGCTTCAGTTACACGGAGTGCTGAAGTCGAACCTCAAACAGGCTATTCGCCGTATTAACGAGACACAACTAACTACCGTGGCTGCTTGCGGCGACGTGAATCGAAACGTGATGTGTTCACCCTGTCCCTACAAAAACGATCCCGTTTACGATCAGATGCAAGCGCTGGCCCATCAGCTAGCGGTCCACCTGCGCCCTCGAACCAAGGCGTACTACCAGCTATGGCTGAAAGATGAACAAACGGGGGAAAAACAATTGGTCGGTGGCGAAAGGACCCGTGTGTCGCGTTGCGACACGGCTGCCGACGACTTGTCGTCGGACCCCCAAGAACCACTTTACGGCCCCACCTACTTACCCCGTAAATTTAAGATCGGCATTGCTCTGGCAGGCGACAACAGTGCGGACGTTTATTCGCATGATCTTGGGCTGCTGGCCGTGTGCGAAAATTGGAGCATTGTCGGGTACAACGTGCTCGTTGGCGGTGGGTTTGGCTTCACGCCAAGTGCAAAGAAAACTTTTCCCGCCGTGGCTCAGCCGATGTGTTTCGTCTCGCCCACGCAAGTGATCGACGTAGCAACGGCCATCATCAAAGTACAGCGCGATTTCGGTAATCGGGCCGACCGCAAAGTGGCCCGGCTGAAGTATCTCATCCACAATTGGGGGCTGGAGCAATTCAAGCAAAAAGTGGAAGAGTACTATGGTGGTCAGCTACCACCGCCACGAGATATTCAGGTCTTCCATTTCAACGATGGCATGGGCTGGCACCCACAGGGCGATGGCCGCTGGTTCTATGGGCTGAACGTTGAGAATGGCCGCATCAAGGATGAAGGTTCATTTCAGCTAAAAACAGCGCTGCGTGAAATCTGTGGCCAGCTTGCACCGCCCTTGCGGTTGACTCCGCACCAAGGCATCTTGTTCTGCGATTTGCAGGAGTCGGATCGTCCGAAATTAGAGGAAATCCTCCGTCGCCATGGGGTACCGCTGACCGAAGACATCAGCAATGCCCGCCGTTGGTCGATCGCTTGTCCCGCACTGCCCACTTGCGGTCTGGCTGTCACCGAAAGCGAGCGGGCACTGCCCGGCATGATCGATCAGTTGGAATCCGAATTGACCAAATTGGGCTTGGAAAACGAAGTTTTCACGACTCGCATGACTGGCTGCCCCAACGGCTGTGCCCGCCCCTACAACTCCGACATCGGCCTGGTAGGCAAGTCGAAAGAAAAATACACCCTGTTTCTCGGTGGTCGAACTCGCGGCGATCGGCTCAATTTCATCTACAAAGACAAGGTGCCGACCGACGAGGTGGTGCCCGCGCTTGTTGCCGTATTCCGTTATTTCGGCTATGCACGAGAGCCCAGCGAAACCTTCGGCGATTTTTGCCATCGCAAAGGGGTGGATGACTTATTGGCAAATTGCGACGGATGATTCTGGAATCGTTGCGAAGTAACGGTTCAAGAAAAACACGCATACCCCCAGTCCGTCGTGGCCGACGGCGTTATCGAGAGCGCAATGTTTTGTCATCGCAAACACGTTAGCGCCGTCCGCAAGGACGGAACCCACCACTTCTGACTGCCATTTGGCTGAGGGTGCCCTGTGAATTGTTTCCATGGAAGCCCCCGGCTTTGCCGGGGGGTTGCCGAGAATTCGAGCCCACACTGCCACCACCCCCCGGCAAAGCCGGGGGCTTTCATTCGTATTTCCCGGACACCCTCAGCGGAATAGCTGCGAAAAATTATTGTTCGAGTGCAGTATCCATATCTCGTTGGAGTAAAAAAAGACCCTCACCAGGATAAAGCCCGAACCTCGAAGCATGGCTGCCTGAGATACGGACTTTCTTGCCCTTTCCCTGGTGAGGGCCAATCCATGGATAGCATCCATAGATGGTTCGGTATGGAGACCCAGTGAGATAAGCTCTCTATCGGCATGTTTCCAAGGAAGCAAAACTTCGTAGCTGAGGGGTCTTTACACTAATTCCGCATGGTATGTCATAGGATGTTGTGCCATAGGGATGTCACTGGACGGATGAATGATTCAAGCATCCTCGAGTTTCAGCACGAGTGAAACAAGCTCGGCAACCGAGTCGGCACTGAATTTCGTAAAGATGCTGCGACGACGATTTTCGATCGTTCGAAGGCTCACGTCGAGCGCGCCTGCCATCGACTTGTTCGCCTTGCCTTGAATCATTAGATCGAGAACTTGACGTTCCTTGTTGGTCAAGCTATCCATCCGCCCTCGAATATCAGAGTACTCTCGGAGTTGATTGCGGCGATCGATATCTTTCTCGAGAGCTTGCCGAATGGCCTGCCACAAATCATCGTCGTCATACGGCTTATCGAGCAGCGTGATGGCGCCGTTCTGAATCGCTCGAACCGTAAGGGGAGTACGCGCATAAGCGGTCACCACAATCACCGGCAGTTGGCAACCACGGCGATTTAGCTCTTCTTGCATCTCGATGCCGTTGATTCCTGCCATGCGAAAGTCGGTCACCAAGCAGCCAGGTTCATTGCCATAGCGGCTCAAGAATTCCTCGGCCGAATCAAATGCTACGGCTCGCATTCCCATCGATCGCACCAAGGCGCAGACCGATTCTCGAGATTGCAGTTCATCATCTACTACGAACACCGTTTGTTCAGTCGTCATGTCACTAACCCTCGCACTGCGAAGTTGGAAGTGTGAAACAGAAGGTTGCTCCACCATGCTGGTTGTCGTGATAACTCAATACACCTCGGTGGTGCTCGACGATCGTATTGCTGATTGCTAGCCCCAGCCCAATGCCTTCTTGTCGGGTAGTTTGGAATGGTTCCAGAATGGTTTTGCCAAATTCGGGCGAGATTCCCGGGCCGTTGTCCGCGACCGCGACTTCCACATAGTTTTCCATGGGACGTGTCGAGATGATCATCCGTCGATTTTCCGCCGGGCACTCGGCCAGCGCTTCGATGGCGTTTTTGCACAAGTTGACAAGCACTTGCTGTATTTGGACGCGATCGACATCCACCGTCAGTACATTCTCATCCAATTCGCGATGGATGGCAACCTGTCCATCGCGTGCCTCGGCAATGATAAATCCAAGAGCCTCGCCAATGATGTCATTGATATTTGCGCAACGCCGTTGCGTTTCATTACGCGAGACAAAAGACCTCATCCGCTTGGTAATTTGCCCACCTCGCACTGCCTCGCTAAGGATGTGGTCGGTCCAGTCACGAATTGACTCTATGTCCAATTCACCATCCTGGTTCATCAGATTCTTTACGGCTTTGGCGTAGTTCAGTATCGAGTAGAGGGGTTGGTTCACTTCGTGCGCAATGCCCGCGACCATTTCACCCATCGACGAAAGCCTTGAAGCATGCAGCAGCAAAGCTTCCTGCTGCTTGAATTTTTCGGCGGCTAACTTGCGTTCGGTGATCACTTCGTCGAAGAAAATCAACCCACCGATTTGCCCCTCGGCATCGTGCCAGGCTTGAATTTCCCAGCGCGTCCACTCGACGCGGCCATCGACCCCAACAAAAGAGTCTTCGTCGCTCCGCTCGCCAATGCCCGACCCGAGAACACGGCGATGGATTTCACGCCACCGCTGCGGAACTCCAGGAAATACCTCATAGTGATTCCGCCCGAGCAACTGTTGATCTTCGAGGTGATAGTCAGTCAGCCATCGGCGGCTGTAGGCCAAATAGCGCATTTCCCGGTCGAACATGGCAACCGCGACGGGCGCATTGTCGACAAACGCGCGTAAGTGATCGACCTGTTCTCGTAATAGCTTGTCCTTGGCCTGTAGCGAGGCGAGTGTTTTTTTTGTCCCGGTCACATCCCGAGACAAGGCAACGATTCCGGCAACTTTGCCATTTTCTATGAGCGGAAGCTTGGCGACCTCGAAATATCGAATTTCCCCTGCTGAAGAAGTGACGGCTATCTCCGTTTGTGTCGTCTGCCGCTCTTCCAGCGCCTGTCGGTCCGTTTGTCGAGACATCTGGGCCATTTCCGGTGGCAACACATCATCGGGCACCTTGCCCAAAACTTGCTCCGGCCGTAACCCATGGTCGCGGTAGAATGCGCTATTGGCGAGTAAAACGCGTCGGTCACAATCTTTGACATTGATGCCTTCCGGCACGGTCTCCAAGATCAACTCCAACAGAGCCTTTTGTTGTTTCAGCGCTTCGACAAATTCACGGTGCGCGGAGCGAGGCCCATCTGCAATCGAGGTAACGGATTCCAATATTCGATCGCTGGACATAGTGAGAGAAATCCAGAGGACAAGATAAGTCAGATTCCATTATGGCCTACTGGATGCCTCCGAGTCTAGGCTTTGTCGTGAGACGGTGAGCCGTACGCGCTAGCGTCGGGTGTTGATGCGGAAAGATTCGCAGGCCGGAACAAGCTCCGCGCAGTTCCGGCATTTTGCTTGAGTCCGTGGAGTCCGTCCATGCCGGAACAGCGCTACCGCTCGTTCCGGCCTACAAATACGACTCTCAGCCCTCCTGCTCAGTCGTGCATCACAAACTGCCCAGCCACCTCGTAGAAAGGGCCTACTGGCTTGCATCGTTTTACTTGCATAACAATTCGAATATAACATTTCGGGGAGATCATGCTCCGCCAACGCAATGCAAGATATTCAGAACTGACCGCCCGCGAGTGGAGCAGGCAGATTCCCGATTCAGAAAAGTCTCTCGCTGCGACCTTAAATGGCTCGCCCGAGGGCTTGAAGTTTCGGTCGACCGGGGCGGCCACGACCGTCACCAGCATTGCCATACGTTGTTCTTTGCGCTGGTTCTGTCCGACAGCTAAAGATTCTAACTGACGCCGCATGTAATTATTGACAGCCGCTGGAGGTTCGGTCAGCAAGTCTTCATCGACGTTCAGCACATCCTGAACCGATTCAGGTATGCAGAGCGAAAGTAATTCCAGCGATTTTTCAATTTCAACGACCTGTTGATATTGGGGGCCATGGTTCTTTGAGGGTCCTTCACCGCAAACTGATTCTCGCCACGAATTACGCTCGAAGATCGATTGCATTTTGGTGGCAAACACACCGAAATCAACCGGTTTGTGAATCACATCTTCCACACCGCGGGTGATCAAATCTTTGACCAGTTTCGAATCGGCAAGGCCTGTGAAAACAACAACCCGGGGCGGCTCGCTTTGCTCGAGTAGTTCCACCGCCAGCGCATGGCCATGCTTGACAGGCATCCGCAAGTCCGTCACGACGAGATCGTACTTTGTATCTTGGTATTTCTGAATTGCCTGCTTGCCATCATCTGCCGTTTCACACCAGAACGAATGCGCACCCATGGCGCGTGCCGTGGCCTCACGAATCAGAGGCTCGTCGTCGACGATCAGTGCTCGGTAGATTTGTTTTTCCATGCCCCGAATTTCCTTCTACTGCCTCAGTGTATCAATACTCTCCGAGTCGCAAGTTTTTTGTAGGCCGGAACTGCGCGGAGCTTGTTCCGGCCTACCATTTTTCCGTTAACTCAACACAGTTTGCCGTTTTTCAGAGTTATTCATCGCTAGTTGTACAGCCTTCAGAAGTTTCTGCTCGTCGAACGGCTTTTCAATGACGTGACAACCCATTTTTTGTAGCGATTTGCTCTGCGAGGCCTCTGGGTCGTATCCGGTGCAAAAACAGATAGGCACCGAGGAACGCAAGCGGCGAATATGTTCCAACACTTCGCGGCCTGTGAGCTTAGGCATGCAAACATCCATCAGCAGCAGGTCGAGTTGATCCGCATTGGCGACAAACATTTCTAGCGATTCTTCTCCATCGGCGGCGGTCAATACTTCGTAGCCTGCCCTTAGGAGTGGCCGATAAATAACTTCCCGGTTTTCAGTAGGCGGTAGGAATTACGGTGTAATTCCAATCGGGCAATACGTCTTCGAACTGTATGGGATCCAAGTCAAGGAAACGTTCGCTCGCTTTCCGTTTGAGTTGATAATCCTTGTTGAGTACCGCGTAGGTGACTTTCAGCCCGGTGCGAGTCCACACTCGTCGAAGGCATGTTGTGACGATGTCAAGCGTGCGAAACACCACACCGGACCAGGCGCGAGTGACATGAGAAAAAAGACGGTGTTCAATCGGGTTATACTTCGAGCAATGCGGTGGATAATGGGCGACGCGAATTGGAATGTCAATCCGGTTGACCAATCGTTGCAGGTCTTCCTTGAAAATGTGGTGACGACAGTTATTGCTTCCTCCGCCATCGCACAGCAACAGAATCGACTTGGCGTCGGCGTACGTCCGCTCGCCGTGGCGTTGCCACCACACACGGAAGCTGTCGCAAGCGAATTGACTCGTGTCGTGACTGACTCCGAGAGTGAGGTGCCCTGTGTTACGCTTCAGGTCGTACAGCCCGTGCGGGATGACCTTGCCGTCCGCGTAACTGGGAAAGTCGTGATCAAATACGGCATTCGCACCATCGGACCACGACTGCCCAGTACGGAAAAACTCGCCCAAAAGCTCCTTTTTCTTGGTGTCCATGCTAATGATTGGGTTGGGAGAGTCGAGGTATTGTTGCCTCAGTTGGGCAATGTTCTCGAACTGCTCGTTGCGGAAAGGGGTATTTCCCATCGCTTTGGTTTTCTCGGCCTGCCGCTTGTGGAAGCCGAACTCATCGAGCAAGCTTCGCACAGTGTCTGGACAAACGGGCGTTCCCAGCCGATCGAGCTCGTGGGCAATCTCCGTACTCGACAAATAGGTCCACACCACGTCTTCACGCATTGGATCGCCTGCCGTATGGTCAGCAACGACCTGGCGAAGGTTGTTCTCCAGGTCAGGTGCAGCAAAGCTAGCTTTTTTTCGACCCCCCTTTTTTTCGAACCCGTCCTTCGGCGTCATCCACCGGCAATTGGCTCACCTCATGGCGGCCATTCCGAATCGTTTTCTCGTCACAGCCCAGCACAGACGCAACGTACTCGACGCCCCCATGCCCCAGCTTTTCCGATTCTACCGCAGCGTAACGGCGGCGGTCTTTCTCGGACAATGAATCATAAAACGCCTTCATGTGTCCACAAACTACCGACAGATAGGGAACCATGGCTTTCTCCTTCGCCAAGAGAATGGGGGACCGCTCACCCTGGAAGTCTAGCCAATTCGAGAAAAAAAGGGATGTTATTTATCGGGCGGCCCTTAACAGCATACGGCGACCGACCTCGCTAACCAATTGGTCATCCTCGGCGAATAATATCAACTCGCCATCTCCCTGCAACTGGTCTCGGGACCCGTTTTCTTGGTCATTTTCTATCTGGTTCATGTCATCTTCCTCGCTCATGGGCATGTAAATCCGAAAGGTTGTCCCATCGTTCGTTTCTGTGTAAAAGTTTAGTAGCCCGCCACCTCGCTGAACCACACCATAGGCCATTGCCAAGCCAAGTCCGGTGCCCGATCCAACCTCTTTGGTTGTGAAAAACGGCTCGAAGATGCGGTCTTGTACTTCCCGAGGGATTCCGCTTCCCGTGTCGGTAACCAGGAATCGGACATAACGGCCCGGCAATAGTTCGGCATGCCCATCCGACTCAGACTCGCTAATGTATACCTGCTCGGTGCGAATGGTTAGCTTTCCTCCGTCGGGCATCGCGTCGCGGGCGTTGATGCAGAGGTTTAAGAGGACTTGCTGCATAAGCTGTGGATCCGCATGTAACCGCGGATCATGAGGTTCCAAATTGACGTGCATCTCGATTGTCACGGGAATTAGCGGTCGCAAAAGCGATACGAGCGCCTCCACGATTTCGTTGGCATAGCAACGTTGTGGCTCTGAGGAATCACTACGACTGAAATTGAGTAGTTGACGAGTCAACATGCCGGCGCGATCCGTAGCAAAGATCACCTTTTCCAAATCGCGGTAGGGCTCGGTGTTTTTTTCTATCGCATCACGGGCGAAGCAAGTGTAACCACGGATGGCTTGTAGCAAGTTGTTAAATTCATGCGCGACACCTCCCGCCAACGAGCCGACCGCATCCATTTTCTGCTGTTGCAAAATTTGGGCGTCCTTTTCCCGGAGTGCCTTCTGCATGCGCTGCAGTTCATTTGTGCTTGAGGGCGCATCAGCCACGAGCTGCATGTCAGTCTCTGTCGCTTGATTGTTGCGATGGATCATGGGCGTGTGGTTGTTTTAAAGCCCTACGGAAGAAACGGTTGTCATTCGCCGATAGGGCAATCCTCTTGGACTTTGCCTAACAAAGCATCGAACAATCAAAAGATAGGTCGAGGCAGAAGGGCTTGCGCTGGGATATTGCGCAGCTTGGGCGATTCCCTTCAGGTCGGTTGTGAAGAATATGCCGAAGATGAGGTTATTGGCCAGCCGCTTGCGGCTTAGCCGACAGCTTTCACGAACAGAGCCATCGCCCAAGCTGCAAACCACCAAAGACGGCAGCCAGCCCCAGCAGAAAGTTGCCCGCAATGTTGAGCATGGCCAAGTGATGTTGCGCACTCTCGAAAAATCGGGCCGTCTCGTAGCCGAATGTGGAGAAGGTGGTCAGCGCACCGAGAAATCCGACCGTCATGGCTGCATGGGGTACCGTTCCCCAGCGGGGTTCTTCAGTCAAACCGATGGGGATCAGCAGCCCAAGTAAAAAGCATCCCAGGACATTGACGGCGAGCGTGCCGTAGTCAAACCGCTCACCGAGCCATCGCAAGCAGACGATATTGACGGAGTGCCGGCAGACCGCCCCAATTGCACCCCCCAGGGCGATTGCGATGACCTTATCCATGTTGTCTTGGTGCTCCTGTTCAAACTTTGCTGGAAATAGCCAGCATACTCAGAGGTACCCATTGAATCGAAAACACCCCGGTTTCACAACCCGGCCGCTTCGCGCATGCTTGCCTTGACCGCTACAATACCCAGCGCGGCCGAAGGCCGCAATCAAGAAAGGATAGCCACAAAAAACGCAAAAAGACACAAAAGATTGTTCAGCCACGGATTGAACACAGACAAGCTTAAACGACACTTTCTAACAAAAAAGAACACTAACCCACGCTAGTCTTCGCTGATAATCAGATCAGCGTCGATGAGTGTTCCAATTGTTATTGCGGTTTTTCAGTTTTCAGAAAGTGCAAATTTAAAACACCGATGCAAAATCAAAACAGAGACACCGTACTTCTTTCTCTTTCATCCGTGTTACATCCGTGTTCAATCGGTGGCTATTGAAATCTTTGCACCACACAAAGAAATTGATCGTTAGTAGTACAAACCAATATGATCCAGATTATCGATAACTACGATTCGTTTACCTACAACCTTGTCCAACGACTGGGCGAGATCGATGGCCGTTTGCAGATACGTGTCGATCGCAACGACCAAACGACGGTCGACGAAATTCTTGCTCGGCAGCCCGACCGGGTGATCATCTCGCCAGGACCCTGCACACCGAACGAAGCGGGGATTTCGATCGAGTGCGTGGAGAAATTGGCGGGCAAGGTGCCCCTGTTGGGCGTTTGCCTGGGACACCAATCGATAGGCCAGGCCTTTGGGGCGAAAATTGTCCGGGCCGACCGGCTGATGCATGGCAAGACCGACCTGATTCACCACAACGGCGACGGACTATTCCGAGGGCTGGACAATCCGTTTCAGGCCACACGGTACCATAGCCTCGTGATCCAGCCCGACACATTACCCGACGCGTTGGAAGTCTCGGCCTGGAGCGAGCAGCCCGGTGCAGCGCGAGAGATTATGGCGATTGGGCATCGCGAGTATCCGCTTTTTGGTTTGCAGTTTCACCCCGAGAGTTTTTTGACCCATGTGGGGACGGAAATCTTGAAGCAGTTTTTACAAGTGACGTGAGGCGGCCTGTAGCGCTATCGAAGTAACCGTAGGCTGGAGCTTGTTCCAGCCTACAAATAGGGTTCTTCAGGAATTTCAATAGCTAGATTTTGCCGTGGAAAGGAGAATGCCCAAGTCACAATTTCAGCCCCCGGGCTTTGCCGGGGGGTTGCGTAACAGTCCTCCTTTCCAACAAGCAGAGCATTTCCACGAAGGACATTTTCCTCGAAGGCAACCCCCCGGCAAAGCCGGGGGCTTAAATGCTTTCCTCGTACGGTAGCCACTAAATTTCCTGAAGAACCCAAATAGAGAATCAAGCCAGCAATGATTTCAGTCGACGAAGCACTCAATTATGTCCGCCAACATGCCCGGCCGTTGCCTGTGGAGCAGGTGCCGCTAGAGAGCGCATGCGGTCTGCGCTTGGCCGAGGCGGTGGTTAGCCGGGTTGATTCGCCGCCATTCGACAAGTCGATGGTCGATGGCTATGCGATTTCTGTCAATGATTCTACCCCGACGTTACGGGTAATCGAGCAGGTAACTGCCGGCAAGGTGCCTCATCACGCCGTCGAACCGGGGACAACCATTCGTGTGATGACGGGCGCCCCAGTGCCCGATGGAGCCGATGCGGTGGTGAAATGGGAAGAGACCGAGCAAATCGATGAAGAAACCATTCGCTCGCCAGCGGTCGGTGTTGAGTCGGGCTATTGTGTGTTGCGACGTGGTTCGGCTTTTCATTCGGATCAGCAAGTGCTTGAATCAGGCAGGCGGTTGCGGCCAGTCGACATTGGACTGCTCGCCGAGATTGGGCAAGCGCGTGTGCCAGTAGTTCCCCGAGCGCGTGTGGCAGTGCTACCCACGGGCAACGAACTGGTCGATTGCGATGGGCCGCTCGCGACAGGGCAAATCCGCAACAGCAACGGTCCGATGCTGCTCGCGGCACTTTGTTTACGGGGTTTCGAAACGATCGACCTGGGCATCGGACTCGATGACAAGGATGATTTGCGGGCGCGAATCGAGCTGGGGCTCGATGCCGATGTGCTGTTGGTTTCGGGTGGAGTGTCGGCTGGCGTGCTCGATTTGGTGCCGGGCGTTCTGGAAGAGTTGGGCGTGCAGCAAGTGTTTCATAAGGTGAACATGAAGCCGGGCAAACCGCTGTGGTTTGGCGTGCGCGAAGGCGACAATCGTGGGGCGACGCTTGTGTTTGGGCTGCCGGGAAATCCGGTGAGTACGCTGGTGTCGTATCAGCTGTTTGTGCAGCCGGCACTCGAGGCGCTCTCGGGCGAACCATTTGCGGGGCCGTCGCCCGTTCGTGGTGTGCTTACCGGTCCGCTTGCCCATCGGGGAGGTCGGCCCAGCTATCAGCCATGCAAACTGAATTTTGGACAGCGGCGAGCCGGTTTGCCCACGGTCGATCCGCTCGACTGGCGAGGCTCGGCCGACATCAGATCGCTGACCCACGCCAGCGCGTTGGCCGTGCTCGCGGCGGGCGATTATCGGCTGGAAGCGGGGGAGGAAATCGATGTGCTGTTGTTGTAAAAATGGCGCTACAAATTCCTCGGGATGATTTCCAAATCGAGCGCTAGGACAAACAGCATCAGCGAGACGATGAAAACAAACCCCACGGTGTGCAGGGCCACGACAAACCTTTCGCTCGCCGGTCGGCCACGTAACCCTTCCCAAGCCAGAAAGACCATGTGCCCCCCGTCGAGTAGTGGAATCGGCAGAAAGTTGATCACGGCCAGATTCGCGCTAAGCATGGTGAGAAACAATAGCAACTTGCCCACGCCTTCGTAGGCCGATTGGCCGGCCGCTTTGGCAATGAGTACCGGTCCCCCGAGCGACGTGAGTGGCACTTGCGTGCCGATTTTTCGCAGAAACCGAAAAACCATGCCGAGCGAGTTGATCGTTTCCCGCGCACCACGTTGCATCTGCTCGCCAAAGGTCGTGGCAATGCGTAGCCGTTTCATCGACTGGAAACGAAAACCACGCTCGGCCAAAAAATAGTCGGCCGATGCGACCGGTTCGAGTTCGACCGATTCGGTCGTTTCGCCGCGTCGGTAGGAAAGCTTGAGCTTGGCGCCGGCGTCCATCCATTGCAAGGCATGAAAAAACGCAGGCCAGTTGTGCTGGTTTTCTTTCCCAAATTTGATGGGGTCTTCATCCGCCGTATCTTTTTTTTCGGCTGGCGGGATAAATTCGGCTTGCGTAATGACGTCGCCGCTCTGCAAGCCCGCCTGCTGGGCGGGGCTGCCTGGCAAGACGACATCAATGCGATTCAGCACCCGGTAGGCGATTCCCAGCGCCGACGCGGCAAGCGGATCGTTCGGGACTCGTGAAGACTCTAGCCAATCGACTTGCCGCAAGGGGATCGACAAAATTTCCGTCTCTTGACGCCCTTCACTGGAGGATGCCGCGCGACGGACGGCCAGTTGCACGTTGCGATTTTGGCTGGCTAACTGGCTCAATTGCTCGGGCAAGGCGACCGGATCCCAAATGGGCGTGTCGCGGTGGGGAGGCCGCCGATTTTACGCTCGTCGATCTGATCGATAAAATCACCCGGCCTGATTCCCGCCTCAGCCGCGGGGGAGCCTTGCTGGACGGCAGTGATTTTGCCAATTTCCATGACCAGGCCGAGCCGCTGAAGCGGCCTGGGGCCGATGGTCATGGTTTTCTCCTCGCCACCCTCCAGCGGGCCAAAGCGATCGCCGGCGGGAGGCTTGCCGCCACGGCGGACGGTCACATCCAAGGGTTGATCTCGATATTTTATCAACAGGGCCATGAGCTGGCGATAATTTTGCACCGGCTGGCGCTGCGCGCCCTCACTCGCTTCACCACCTACGGCCACGGCGACAATCTCGTCGCCTGCCTCGAAGGATTCAGAAGCAGTGGCCGCGGGCGTATTGGGTATAACCGGCATTTCCTTATCGAGCCGTAGCGACATGGGTCCAAAGATACCGACCTTGGCCAAGCCTTTGCCTTGTTCCGGCTTCAATGTGATTTGTTTTTCTGTCCCACTCTCGGCACGACGAAGGGTGAAGGGCACGCCATTTTCCAAATCGCCGAGCATGACGCTGCTCATCAACTCTGTAAATGACGGACTGTCGATATCATTCACCCGTACCACCTCGTCGCCCGTGCGGATGCCGGCCTGCCAAGCGGGCGCCCCCGGCGTGGTTTGCGATACAAGGCAAGGTGTATACGGAACGCCAAGCCGATAGGCAATCGTGGCAAAGACCACCGCAAAAATTACGTTCATGATCACGCCGGCCGAGATGATCGCCATCCGCTGCGGGACGCTTTTGGCCAGATAGCTTCGGCTGTCGACCAAAAAAGTCTCGCCATCCGGACCGACGATTTCTTTCGTGTCGCCTGTCTGCTCGCCGCTCGCTTGCGACTCGCGGACCTGCTCGGCGATGTTGCCGGGGTTGTCGTCTTGGCCGAGCATTTTCACATAGCCACCCAAAGGCAAGATGCCGATGCCATATTCGGTCTCACCCCACTTACGGCTGATTTTGTAACCGCCGATATCGAAGCCGATGAAAAACTTTTCGCACTTCACGCCGCACATTTTTGCGACCGCGAAGTGCCCCAGCTCGTGAACGAATATCACCGCGCCCAAACCCAAAGCGGCTTGCAGGATGACAACTAGCAGCGGGCCAAGCCCCGATGCTGCGACAAGCCCCGACGTTGCGAGCCCCGACGTTGCGAATAAGTCAAGTGACGTGACAGCGGATGCAACTAAGCACATACCCAACGTGCTACCTCCTCTCGGGCCCACTGGTCCAGTGCAACAAGCTGCTGGAGCGACGGGCTCGGCTCAAAATTGTGTGAATCGAGAACGCTCCGGCAGGCCGGGACGATCTCCGTAAAGTGTAGCTCACCTTGCAGGAACAACGCTACCGCGGCCTCGTTGGCCGCGTTGAGCACCGCTCCGCTGCTGCCCCCCGCCTGGGCACACTGCTTGCCAAGCTCCAGGGCGGGGAACCGCTCGGGGTCGGGCGGTTCGAATTCCAGGATCATCCCCTCCGTCCAATCGACCCGACGGGCCATGCCTGCTACCCGATCGGGGTAGTACAGGGCATATTGGATCGGCAATCGCATATCAGGCGGACTCAGCTGGCCAATGACTGAGCCATCGACAAACTCCACCATCGAATGGACGATCGATTGCGGGTGGATCACCACGTCGATCCGATCCGCCTCGATGCCAAAGAGCCAATGGGCTTCGATGATCTCCAGGGCTTTGTTCATCATCGTCGCCGAATCGACCGTGATCTTCGGACCCATCTCCCAGGTGGGATGATCGAGTGCTTCGGCAAGGGTGACTTGTTTCAGTTGCTCCGTGGTCCAATGGCGAAACGGCCCGCCGCTGGCGGTGAGCACCAGCCGCTCGACCTCGGCCCGTTTTCCCGCCTGCAGGGCCTGAAAAATTGCGCTATGCTCGCTGTCGACCGGCAGCAGCAAAGCACCTTGCCGACTGGCAAGCTCTGTAACCAACGCCCCGGCCATGACCAGCGTTTCCTTGTTCGCCAGGGCAACCGTTTTCTTGCTTTCCAGTGCTTGCCATGTGCTGTGGAGCCCAGCGCTGCCCATAATCGCGGCGAGCACCAGATCGATTTCATCTCGACCGACCACCTCGTCCAGCGCGTCGGCCCCCTCGAGCATTTGGCAATCGTCGGGTAGCGCCGACCAATCGAATGCCGCGGAGGCAGCCGCATCGGTCGCCACAACCCATCGCGGCCGATGTCGCCGGGCCTGGGCAACCAACTCGTCGAGTTTGCTGTGGGCAGACAGAGCGATCGCTTGAAGTCGGCCTCCGCTAGCTGCGATTACCTCCAGCGCCCGCAGGCCAATGCTGCCGGTCGAACCGAGTACCGCGACCTGTTTTGGTTGTTCTGGCATGGGTGGGAGGGGTTAGGGGTTAGAGTCTTACTCTGCAATATGCGCGCATCATTGTAAGCTCTTGTGAGTTACGGCTTTGTGTCGGGTTCAGGGTTCAGGGTTCAGGGTTCAGGATCTCGGTGTACGTGTTGATCCAAGGTCCTGAACCCTGAATCCTGAACCCATTCCTCTTTGGTTACGGCCAACGGTCGCTTTAGGGGTCAGATCGGTGCGGATTCCGTTTTCCTGGCCTCCGACCTCTGACCGCGGACCTCTTTTTTCACCGCACCTTTGCCCCCTGGGCAACGTAATGATGATACCAGTTGTCGGGACTGATATGCGGCCGAACGGACCATTTTAGGGCGATCCTTCGTTCTGGACAAGACGCACGCACCTGCTCGTCGGTTCTTTCAAACTTGGGCTTCGTTCTGGGGCTTCGTTGAGTTTTTGTGAAGGCTAACTTAGTATGGGGGTAGGCTTCCTCGCTAAGAACGTGTTTTGAACTTGAGTGAGCCGTACGCGCTAGCGTCGGGTGCCCCAGGGAAATAACCTCCATCCCATGGCGCCCGAGGCTAGCGCCTACGGCTCACATTGGGACGCAGGTAGTTTTATACATTCTAAGCCGCTAGCGGCTGTTGATGTCATCCGATTGGAGAATTCATGGAAAAGCCTGACGATAACGGGAAACCGGACCAAGAAAAAAAAACGGATAAGAAACCGGCCGCCCAGTCGGGCAATATGGTGTGGTATCTGCTCGGACTGGGGGTGTTGCTGCTGCTACTGGTTCCCATGTTGACGGGCACGCAACAACAGCGGATCGATTGGAGCGACATGGAACAACTGATCGTTGTTAGCAATCCCGAGAATACCGAGGAGTTGGATTACATTGAAATCGTTGACAAGAGTGACCAAACGCCACAGAAAATCCGGCTTAGCGCCCCGACCAAGATCGAGGTCGGCTTGACCGAAGTGACCGGCTATGTGAATCGCCGCACGGCCTCGCTCCCCGAACTTTCCGCAGAGTCCGATGGCGACCAGCCCATTACGTCTGCCGATTTTAGTGATCCGGAAAATATTCGATTCAAAACCACGCGATTGCCAAACGAACGACGGCTCGCTGGATTGCTGGCAGATAACCATATTCCGTACAAAGTGACCGATGAACCAAACCCCCTGCTGGCCTACGTGCCGATGCTGCTGCTGACCGGCATGTTCGTGCTGCTATTCTTGATGATGATCCGCCGGATGGGTGGTGCCGGTTCGCCGATGGCCTTTGGCCGAAGCAAGGCGAAGCTTTATGCCCAGGAAGACATCGACGCGTCGTTCGACGATGTGGCTGGCATCGACGAAGCGGCCGACGAGCTGCGCGAAGTGGTCGACTTTCTGAAAAACCCCGAACGCTACCAACGGCTCGGCGGGCGGATTCCCAAGGGAGTGCTCTTGGTCGGCCCACCGGGGACAGGGAAAACGTTGCTCGCCAAAGCCATTGCCGGCGAGGCGAACGTGCCATTTTTTGGACTGAGTGGGTCGGACTTCGTCGAAATGTTCGTCGGCGTCGGCGCGGCCCGGGTCCGCGATATGTTCCAACAAGCCGAGCAACGGGCCCCCTGCATTATCTTTATCGACGAACTCGATGCACTCGGAAAAACCCGTGGCAGCGGCCAGATCGGCGGCCACGACGAACGCGAGCAAACCCTCAACGCCCTGCTAGTCGAGATGGACGGCTTCGGAACCAACAGCGGCGTCATCGTGCTGGGTGCAACCAACCGACCCGAAACGCTCGATCCCGCCCTGTTAAGACCAGGACGTTTCGACCGCCATGTACTGGTCGATCGACCCGATATCGCGGGCCGAGAGGATATCCTCAACGTCCACCTGAAAAACATTAAGGTCGATGAAGAGGTGAGCGTGAAGCAGGTCGCTGCGATTACCAGCGGGTTCGTCGGGGCCGATTTGGCCAATCTGGTCAACGAAGCGGCGCTGCTCGCCGCTCGGAACGACAAAAAGGCGGTCGGTATGGAGGAACTCAACGAAGCGGTCGAACGCTCTAGTGCCGGGCTGGAAAAGAAACAGCGGATCATGCAAGAAGACGAAAAGCTGCGGGTCGCCTTCCACGAAAGCGGCCATGCACTGGTCGCCTGCTCGCTGCCCAACACCGACCCGGTCCACAAAGTATCGATCATCCCCCGCGGACTGGCGGCGCTGGGTTACACAATGCAACGGCCCGAGCAAGATCGGTTCCTGATGACCCAAAGCGAACTTGAAAGCCGTATCCAAGTGCTACTCGCCGGTACGGTGGCTGAAGAGATCGTCTTCGAGGATATTTCCTCTGGCGCGCAAAACGACCTGGAACGGGCGACCGATATCGCCCGCAGCATGGTGATGGATTTCGGCATGAGTCGCCTAGGCCGAGTAAACTTCCGCGAGAGCAACCGTAGTCCCTTCTTAGCAGGTGGCGAGGGACCGCGAATGCAGAGCCATAGCGAGCGAACCACACGCGAGATCGATGAGGAGGTCAAGCGCATTATTGACGAAGGCCTCGACCGCGTGCGTCACATCCTGGCGAAGCGCCGCAAAGCGCTCGACGCCACCGCCCACCAGTTGATGGAGCAAGAAGTGATCAATGCCGACGAACTTGCACGGATCATTGAAGAAAACTCACCCAGTCCGCTGATCGTCCCCGGCACCGACGCCGAGCCAAAACGGCCATCCGGAGCACCGCCTGCTGCCGATCAATCGAGCGAGGCAGCCCAAGGTTAGCGTGGCTGAAACAAGGGGCCGTTTCGGCCGATATCGTTACAAAGTTGTTTTGGTTATGTCAAATCAAGTATGCCCGAATCGGGCTAATCTGCTCAATCCTAATTCTTGGCTGTGACAAACCACTAGAACGACATATTCATTGGATATATGGTGCCACCTATGGTATAATTCTCTCATGGTAAAGACGACTGTTTATCTCGATCCCCAAACGGCTATGACGCTTCGGCAACTCGCCGGAGCCCAAGGTCGCAGCCAAGCGGAGTTGATCCGTGAAGCGCTGGCAATCTATACACGCCAAATTGAACGCACACTGCCCAAGGGAATGGGACAACATCGCAGTGGCCGTTCCGACGTTTCCGAACGAGCCGAAGAACTTTTTCACAAGGCGGCCAAGGGGGAGGCGGCCAAGGAGGGGGTGGCCAAGGAGAGGGCGGTCCACGAGAAGCGATGACAGTGATCGCCGATTCCGGAGCGATTTACGCTCTCTATGACCTCGATGATGCGCATCATTCTGCGGTACGGCAGGTGATCGAATCCGAGCCGGGAGCAATAATACTCCCTGTGGTCCTACTCGCCGAATTGGACTACCTGCTGGAGGAGTATCTTGGAGTCAATGCCGAGTTGGATTTCCTGGATGATTTGGCCAGCGGCGCTTATGCGCTTGAACCGTTTACCCCACAAGACGCTGCTCGCTGCCGTGAGATTCTTTCCACCTATCAAGATCTCAAGCCCGGCTTGGCGGACGCGGCAGTGGTTGTAACAGCTGAAAAATTAGGAATCGATCGGGTTCTTACATTAGACGAGCGCGATTTTCGAGTGCTTCGTCCCAAAGGGGGTGAACCCTTTACCCTTTTGCCCGCGGATGTGAACCGATAACCTTCCACAGTTTTGAGTGTTAAGAGGGAGCATCGGAATGCTATCCCGTGCTCGAAGCCTTCAGCACGCGGCACATTCGCCGTAAACTTCGCGCAGACATTGCTGGGTCGGTGGGCAGAAAGATCGTATCGAGTAGCCAGGATCTCCGACTGCCGTTTCGATCCGTCTTATCGCCAGGACTTGTTTTTGCGTCGCACAAGCTCGATCGTGTCGTTGCATCGAAACCGGCGTTTCTCAAGGAGCGAACTAAAAGTGAGCATTGTTTTACTCGCACAGCAACGACCCAAAAAGTATGCGTGCAATTCCTGTTTCCGGGAAAACTAAGTGCCGAATTGGTGAGACATCGTAGCAAACGCTTGCCGATTCGCACTCGGCGATTTAGCCGAAGTTTGCCCTCAATATCAAACCGGCTGATCCTGTACGCCATCATTCGCCTTAGCGGTTCACACGGTTGTTGACGAATGGCCGAGAAAAAGTGGTGGCGGTCAAATCCGCGCGCCATTTGACTTACAAGAGAGTCATGGTCTATGCCCAAGGTGCGTATCAATCGTACGATGATCCCGTATACCTGTGGTATGGATGCCACCTTCAGAAGTGCGTATTTCACCAACCTCAGCATATAACCCAGTCTGTTTTGCTTTGGATAGCCAGATTGCAACTGGCGCATGTGGTTACGAAGAGAGTCGTCCTGAATGCGTAGGACCGCCCCTCCGAGAGCAGTTGCCGTTTTGATCGGGCCGAAACTGAATAGGGCTGCATCCATTTCTTGGTGTCCAGAGAATTCGCAGCCTACGAACGCTTGTGCGCAATCTTCAATCACCAAGGCTCCGATGTGTCTTGAGATGTCAATAATCGGTTGCATCTCAATGCGGCTACCGAACAAATGGGCGACCAGTATGACGCGAGTTTTTGGGGTGACGGCGCTCTCGATTTCCATAGCCATCGGTTCGAGTTGGCGGACATCGATGCTCACGGGGACGGGGACAAGCCCATGGTGCTCGATGATCCGCAGCATGTCCGGAATGGTAGTAGACGTGATGATGATCTCGCTTCCACGTGGCAGATTGAGAGCTTGCAGCAGGAGGTCCAACCCACTGCGAACAGAAAGACACACAATCGATTCGCTTACAGGAAACCACTGGCTTGGAATCTCGGCACCGTGTTTCAATGGCCGCCGGTGGGCTATGGAGCAGGCTATTCCATAAGCCAGATCTCCCCACCCAATATCAGGACGTTTACGAGCTAACAAGACTGCTTGCCCCCTTATTCGATCCCACGGACTAACGTAAGTGCATGCCCGTCTGTTTTAACCAAAGGGTGCGCTCTCATCCCTGTCTGTCATTGTAAGAGTGATAACCACCATTGCAAACCTTCATGGCCAAATGGCTAGAATGCACGAAACGAGAAATTTCATTTAGAAGTTTTTTCAAAACTTTTATTCTGTCTTGAACGCATTCACCGAAAGTACAGGAAATTGATGCAATACACCTGGAAATGGCCCAATAAGGCCCCTTTATCCTACGCTCAGCAGACGTTGCCCAAAACTTCACAAATGCCACAAAGTCTTGTATGATAGCAGTTTAGGGAATACCAGAAACCCGATTGACGCTGGCTCCGATCCATGTAAGATCATCCTCTTCGACCAACAGGATATTGTGGACAAAAGGGCATCGTCCACAACATGTAGTGTTTTTAAGAAGATTTCCACTCGCTTTTTGCGGGTTTTGGCCCCCGTGGCCCTAAATCTTGTGCAGGTGATCGGTTGGAGTGGCCGATCTAAGTTGCAAAACGACTGCACGTATGTACATTGAGGTATGGATGCCCCGCACTGAAGGATGAAGGCGGAGGGATGAAGGCGGAAGGATGAATCTTCCGCCTTCCTCCCTTCCTCCTTCCGAATTCAAAGAAACAGGAGGTTCCCCGTGGCTGCTACCGATATTGCTCGAACAACGATAACCCAAACGACGACAAGTCGTCGGCTTGGAAATCCCCCAACTCCCAACCCCCAACCTCCAACCTCCACCAAGCGATTCCACGGGCGTTTGAAGATTGATGCAACCTTCTGCCCGGAAGACGTGGCCGATCCGTTTGACACCGTCACCTGGGAGATTCGCAGTGCGGCGATAAAGGGCGAGAATGGCGAGGTGCTGTTCGAGCAGACCAACTGCGAAGTCCCCTCTTCGTGGAGCCAGTTGGCGACCAACGTCATCTGTAGTAAATACTTCTACGGCGAAGTCGGAACCGACGAACGCGAGACCAGCGTCCGGCAACTGGTCCATCGCGTGGCTCGCACGATCACCGACTGGGGACTCGCCGACGGCTACTTTGCGTCGAACGAAGATGGCCAGCGGTTCTATCGCGATTTGGCCTGGCTCTGTTTGCATCAGCATGGCGCGTTCAATTCGCCCGTGTGGTTCAATGTGGGCCTGTTCCATCAGTATGGGGTCGGGGGTTCTAAGTGCAATTGGCGTTGGGATCCGGTGACGCTCAGCGTGGTGCAGCCGGAGAATCCGTACGAATATCCCCAAGGCTCGGCCTGCTTTATCCAGCATGTGGAAGACAACATGGAAGACATCATGGAACTCGCGCGGAGCGAGGCGATGTTGTTCAAGTTTGGCTCGGGCACAGGCACCGATCTCTCCACGCTTCGTTCGCACCGCGAGAAGCTTTCTGGCGGCGGTCGGCCGAGCGGGCCGTTGTCGTTCATGCGGGTGTACGACCAGATTGCTGCGGTGGTGAAGTCGGGCGGCAAAACGCGCCGGGCGGCCAAGATGCAGTCGCTCAAGGTCTGGCATCCCGATGTCATGGAATTCATCGAGTGCAAGTGGAAAGAAGAGCAGAAGGCCCGCGTGCTGATCGAGAAGGGCGGCTACGAAGCGAACTTCAACGGCGAAGCCTACAGCTCGATCATGTTCCAAAATGCAAACCTGTCGGTCCGCTTGACTGACGACTTCATGCAAGCGGTCGAAAAGAATGCCGACTGGACGACGCATTGGGTAACCGACCCCAAGCAACCCGGTCCCACATTCAAGGCCCGCGATGTGATCAGCCGCATGGCCGAATGTGCATGGCACTGCGGCGACCCGGGCGTGCAATACGACACGACGATCAACCGTTGGCACACCTGCCCCAATAGCGGGCGGATTAATGCTAGTAATCCATGTAGCGAATATATGTTCCTCGACAACACCGCCTGCAACCTGTCGAGCATCAACCTGATGAAGTTCTGTGGTGAGGATGGTACGTTCGACACGTCGCAATTCCAGAAGGCATGTCGTATTTTCTTCGTTGCTCAGGAAATCTTGGTCGACCACGCCAGTTATCCCACGCGCGAGATCGCCCGCAACAGCCATCGGTTCCGTCCGCTCGGCTTGGGCTATTCCAACCTGGGTAGCCTGCTGATGGCTGGCGGGATGGCGTACGACTCGGATGCAGGTCGCGATGTCTGCGGGGCGATCACCTCGCTGCTGCATGGTGCGGCCAATCTGGCCAGTTGCGAATTGGCCGAGGCGGTTAGCCCGTTCGACGGGTACGAGGAAAACCGCGAGCCGTTTTTGAATGTGATGCAAATGCACCACGACGAGGTCCAAAAAATTGGAACGGATTGTCCCGAGTATTTGCGAGACGCAGCCCGCGATGTGTGGGAAAAAGTGCTCGATGCCGGCCCGGTGCATGGTTTCCGCAACGCCCAGGCCACGGTGCTGGCACCCACCGGCACGATCAGCTTTATGATGGATTGCGATACCACGGGCATCGAGCCGGACATCGCTTTGGTGAAGTATAAGCAGCTTGCCGGCGGCGGGATGCTGAAGATCATCAACCAAACCGTGCCGCTTGCGCTTGAGACGCTCGGCTACGACGGCGACGAGATCAAGTCGATCTTGGATCACATCAACAAGGAAGATACGATCGAAGGTGCCAACGATCTTCGGGCCGAGCACTTGTCGATCTTTGATTGCGCATTCACACCGCGCAACGGCACGCGCAGCATCCCGTGGCAGGCCCATGTGACGATGATGGCTGCCGCTCAGCCGTTTTTGTCCGGGGCGATCTCCAAGACGGTCAACATGCCTCGCGACACGACGCCCAAAGAAATCGCCCAAGCCTACGCCGACGGCTGGAAGCTGGGGATCAAGGCACTGGCCATCTATCGCGACGGCTCGAAAGAAAGCCAGCCCCTCAGCACGTCCACCGAATCGGATAAGGCCAAAGACAAAAATGCCCGAAAGCCACGCCGCGAGCGACTGCCCGATACGCGGCAATCGGTCACGCACAAGTTTAGCGTCTCGGGCCACGAGGGCTACATCACCGTCGGCCTGTACGAAGATGGCCGGCCGGGCGAGTTGTTCCTCACGATGGCCAAGGAGGGAAGCACAATCGGCGGGATCATGGATGCCTTTGGCACGGCCATCTCGATGAGCTTGCAGTACGGCGTGCCGCTGGAAGACTATGTGCGGAAGTTCTCACACATGCGGTTCGAGCCACAGGGCCATACCAAAAATCCCGATATCCGAATTGCCAAGAGCGTGATCGACTACATTTTCCGCTGGCTGGGCATCCAGTTTTTGCCTGGCTACAAAGAAGCCAGCCTGGGCAATCTCCCTTCGGCACTTGGCCCTGGGGCGGGGACAAAGGGGGATGATTCTGAAAAAGAGCCCAAGCCCGCTATCAAGAAGAACAGCGGGCAGGAAACAGGACAGGAAGTTACAGCCAAAAGTCAAAAGCTGAAAGCCGAAAAGGCACGCTCCCCAGTTGGCACCAACGGCCATGCCAATGGTCACGCCAACGGCAATGTCAGCAGCAAGCAGCTCGAGCGGGCTGGCGTGATGTCCCAAGCCGCCGACTTGTCGTCGCAACAACCGACCCGTAGCGACCAGTTCGCCGGTTTCCAAGTCGACGCCCCATCGTGCGACAACTGCGGCGCCATCACCGTGCGCAACGGCAACTGCTACCTGTGCCACAATTGCGGCAACAGCATGGGATGTAGCTAAATGCGGAAGTGGGAATGCGGAATTTCAGATTATTCCGCAATCCGCAATCCGAATTGGCAAGGCCATGTCGAACAGAATTCTCCCTAACGACGAGCGACAGCCAACATTGGACGATCAGATCGCTGCGCATAATCTGCAGGAGAATCCACCTCTAACCCTTCAGCAACGAGCTGAGCAGTTTGAACTTGTTTGTCGCGATGCAGTTGCATTGGAGGTTAGCCGCCGTCGCTCGGGACTTCCTGAACCTCAACCTGCGCCGTGGCCTGAGTCGACTTGGCAATTTCTTGCAGAGCAAACTCGCCATGCCCGAGCCTAGTTTTTCTTAACGTGAACCATGAACCGCAACCGCAAGCTTCTTTTTCTTGGCATCCCGGTGGCGGTTTTTCTTTTGGCTATTGTTGCCGGGCTCATCTTCCGCGGCGAATATGCCACTGAGCAGACAGCCCTGCGGACGTTTGTCATCGATGAGGATTTTACCAAGGTCCGCAAGATCATGGTTCGCACCAATGCGGCCAAGGATATTGTCACCATGGGTAAGCGTTCTGTGAACAGCGTCCCAAAATTGCGCGCTATCCTAATAGAGGTGAACCATTCCCTTTATTCCAGGAACGAGCACAATGACCAATCGAAACAAATCCCAAGAGTCCCACTGGCGTGGCCTACTGAAACAGCAGTCCTCAAGCGGCTTGAGCATCGCGGCGTTTTGCCACCAGAACTCGATTACACAAACCAGCTATTATGCCTGGCAGCGTAAGTTCCGTGAGCAGCAAGCCTCCCCAGAGCAGGGGAGCCGTTCGACCAAGTCTCTTAAAACCAGTCGTAACGCCGTCCAGGGCACCCAACTGGTGCCTGTGCGGATCGAGGGGACGACACCTGCGTCCACGCTGCGTATTCACTTGCCGCAGCAGGGAGTCTTTGTGGATGTGCCTCACGGCACCGATTGTGAGACAGTGAAGGACGTATTGCAGGCGTTGCGTGAGGTGGCGTCATGTTGATTGTGCCATCCCAAATAAAAGTCTTCGCCGCGTTGGCTCCCACGGACATGCGTAAAAGTTTTTGTGGATTAATCGGTATCGTCGAAAAGGAGCTTGGCAAACAGATTGAAGACGGAGATCTTTTCTTGTTTTTCAACCGACGCCGCAACCGGTTGAAGGTACTCTATTTCACGGGTGACGGCACGATCATCCTCTACAAGCATCTTGAACGAGGAACGTCCGAGACACTACGTGGCGCCGACCATGGAGGGGCGATTGCATCCCCCGGTGATTACTTGACACTGCATGTGGACGACCTGCGATTGTTGCTGGAAGGCATCGAGCTATCGAGTGTCAAACGTCGCAAGTGATGGCGTCGTGAGCAGGCAAAACAAATTACTCAATCGCCTTGGAAACCACCTTGACGCGCAACGTGAATTGTCGATAAATAAACATGTGTGTTCTACACCAACGGTGTGTGATCATTTGCCATTTCGTGACGCACCTTCAAGGACCGAAACGTTGTCGATGGAATCCGACAAACTCCGAAAAGAGATCGAAGTGCAGCGCGCCGAGATCGCACATCTCAAAAGGGTTAATAGCGAGCAACAGGCAACTCTTGAATCGTTGCAGAATCACATCGAGGTGATGCAAGAGCAAATCACCTTACTCCGTAAGGCACTCTTTTCTCCACGGCGTGAACGGTTTATCCCTTCTCCCGATCAAAAGCTTCTTTTTGATCCCGAGTCGATCGAGGGCAACGAGATTAGCGAGGATGACGAGGCGACCGACGAAGAAGAGCCAGACGATGAATCGTCTTCGAAACGCAAGAAACGCCGTAAGAAGCGCAAACGTTTTGAATTCCCCGAGTGCTTGCCGGTCCAGCGTTTTGAACACCCACTGCCGCCGGAAGAACTCGATTGTCCTTGTGGATGTGGCGGCAAGCGGACGGTGATCTCCGAGCAGATCTCACGGCAACTAGAATATGTTGAGTCTAGCGCCTACATCGCCGAGCACGTTCGGTTTACCTACGGTTGCCCTGTTAGCCGGGATGGCCAGCAGATCGTCACCAGCGAAAAGCCACCCAATATCAACGAAAAAGGGATATTTGGGGCCAGCACGTTAGCCTGGCTGGCACACGCCAAGTTCGAGCGTCACCTGCCCCTGTATCGTCTCCAGGAAGAGCTTCGTTCCACCACCACGATGTGGTTCAACCGCAGCGTGTTGAGCAACGCCGTGGTGCGAACGGGCGAGCGTCTGCTGCCGGTGTGGGATCTGATTCGCACCCAAGTACTGGATAGTTTTTATGTACGGGCCGACGAGACCACGGCCCGTGTCCTGCGTCCCGGGGCTGGGGCGACCAAGCTGGTTTATCTCTGGGTCTACGTTGGCGATGACCAGCATCCGTACCAACTATTTGACTATCGACTTGATCGATCCCGCGCAGGTCCGCGGGAAATACTTGATGATTTTCAAGGCGGATTATTAACCGACGGTTACAGTGTCTACACGTCCCTAGTCAAGGAATCGGATGGCCGACTTCTGGATCTGGGTTGTTGGGCCCATGCGCGGCGGAAGTTCGACGAAGCGTGCGCCGTCTCAACGCAGCCACTTGCGCACGAGGCGCTCGCTTGGATCTGGCAACTGTACGACATCGAGGATCGCCTGGCCGATGCCGATGTGGAAACGCGACGACAAGTGCGCATGCGCGAGTCGGTTCCCATTCTTGCCCTTCTGCACGATCGTCTCACCGAAGTGCAGCCGACGGTACGGCCTTCGACCAAGTTGGCCGAAGCGATCGGCTACCTGCTCAATCGTTGGAACGCGATGACGCGATTTGCAACCGACGGGCGCTATGCGATCGATAACAACATGGCAGAAAGAGTCATTCGCCCCTCGGTTATTGGAAGAAAAAATTACCAATTTTTTGGGAGCGATGCGGGTGGTCGCGCGGCATGCGTCTGGTACACGCTTATCCAGAGTGCTCGTTCTAATCATGTCCACGTCACCCCGTATCTCAACGATGTTCTCGTCCGGCTTCCTCAGATCGTTCCCGAGTACTTGCGGGTGGGCGACGCCCAAACCCCGTTCGAATCGCTTTCAAGGGACCAGCGTGAACAGCTCTCCGAGCTGCTACCTGACCGATGGCTCAAGGCACACCCTGAGCATCGCAGCGAAGATCGCCAGCGCGAACTTGATCAGGCCAACCAGCGCCGCCGCCAGAGGCGTGCTTCACGACGTCGGCTTGTCAAGATCTGAATTACGCTCCTGGCATGACGGAGTTCACAGAGCGCTAACCACCATGGGGGGCGGCAGCGAGTTTGTCGAGCAGCATTGGCAGGATGGTAGTGTGGGCATCGGGGAGGAAAAGGTTGGCAAGGCCCTCCTGAAAAACATTTTATCGAGCGACCCCGATTGGAAACTGCAACTGCAAGGCACGTTGAAGATACGCACGCTGGATGACTACATCGGCCAGGAAATCGTCGAGCTAGAACAGGATGTGGTGATTATGCCCGACTCGATCGAGTCGAAAGTGAATCTTGTTGAAGGCTCCAAGCGGCTGTTGGGGTATGCGATGAGCACCAGCCTGGTACGTGAGGAGAACCACACGCGCGTTGAGCTATGGCTGACGCAGGAGATCAAGACCGATGCCCCATGGTTTGCCCATGGCATTGCCGACCGGCGAGTTCGCAACTCGGCCGAACGAGCGCTGGCTAACCAGGAAACAGCCATGCGCCGGCTGATTGAGGAAAACGGCGACAAAGCAGGACTGTTTCCGCTGCGGTAATGAGTTGCCAGCTCTGGTGCTTTTTCGTTCGCTCGCACCTTACGCGAGCGGCAGAATAAAAATTACCAGCACGCAGCGCAAGCAAGTGGGTCTAGCACACACTCGCTTGCGCGTCGTGCTAGTATTCTGGTAAATTTTCAATTGCCGCTCGCCTTACGCCTAATAACTCGCGACTCCTCTGCCTCCTCGCTCGCTTTGCCAGGAGCTCTCTCGATGACCTGTTAAATAGGCGGAAAACCAAGCGTTTTTAGAAAAAGCTATGCTTTTGACAGTCCGTCTTATTTTGTTCATGACTTAGCGGAGTATGCCATGTTTGCAGCCAAAGATATTATGACCACGCATGTGGTGGTCGTTGACCCGGACGATCGGGTCGAGCATGCCATCGACCTCATGTTGCGTCACGGGTTGAGCGGTTTGCCCGTGGTCGACTCAGCAAATCAATTGCTGGGTGTCATCACGGAGTACGACGTGTTGGATATGGTGGACGATTTCAACACCGAGAAGAACAAAGTTTACCATTACATGACCCGTGATTTGAAGACCGTCGAAGCGAACACCTCGACTTTCAAGTTGGCAGCCATGTTTCGCGAGCGTTCGATTCGCCGCTATCCGGTGGTCGAGGATGGTCACTTGGTCGGAATCATTAGCCGTCGGGAACTGATTCGACTGGTGCGCGACGTACGATCACAAGTGAGCTTGAAACGGGCACCGGATAACTTCGTGGATGTATAAGATATTCGTAACTAGTTCCCGTTGATAATACTCCCTTTCCGACCGACTTTGGGAACGGCGCGGGGCGACGAGCGGGCGAGGGAGTTGGCTTGTTCGGTTTTCTGTGGTGGGTCGGCGTTGTTGCGCCGCAGCGCGCGTACCTCGCCTTACGTTTACGAGTTGTTTTCGGTTTTTGCGTCCGTTCCGCGTCAGCCTCCTGAGGTTTTTGCCAGGATCGTTAAGTTGTGACAGAACACGGCGCTGCCAACGGCGGACGTGAAATTCTTAAAGCCGCGAAAACAACAGCGAGCCAGGCGAAATGCTCGCTTTAAGCACGAGATCGTGCCTTCGATTCCGGCGCGCCACTGCTGCCAAATGCCCATCATCGTGTCGCCGAAATCTCGCGTCCGCCGAGGCACGCCCAGGTAGTCGACCTGTTCTTCCAATTCCTCGTAGGTGTCCTCGTCCGGACAGAAGCCCATGTCCGCGGCGACCGTTTTGGGCCGGCTACCGTACTTCTCTTCGTGTCGTTCGAGTACCGTCTCCAGGAGTTCGCTGTCGCTTACATTCTTCTCCAACACAACGTAATCGGTAATGAACTTCTCCTTCGACTGTGTGAGCAGCACCTTGTGACCGAATTCGACTGGCTTGCCACGCCGTCCACGCATGATCAACTCCGCATGAGATTCAAAAATGCTGAACACTTTGTCGGCATTTGGAACCTGCTCTCGATCGAACGCGCGGCGCCGAGCCACTTCGGCGACCTGCCGCATCACCGGCAAACGGTTCGCCAGCGACTGGGCAATCGTCGCCAACTCGACACACGTCGAACGTTCGGCCCAAGCGACGAATTGTTCCGCTTTTTCCAGAGCTTCCTCGACCCGGACGATCAGCGTCTTCATATTCTGGCGGACCTGGCGGAGACGCTTTTTGTTCGTGCTATTCGAGTAACGCGTGACGAAAAGATGCAGATTTTTGATCTTCTTCGCGTGAAATCGCCAAGGACAACGGAGTGGGTCGAGTTCTCGACCAGTCGACATTTCTCGGGCAGCCACGCGATAGACGTCCCACAGCAGGCTGGAGTCGGTCGGCCAGTGAATATTGCATTCGGTGACGGTCGTGTCGGTTCGCACATGTTCCAGGGAGACCGTTTCTTCGGCGACGACGCCGAGGGCCAATAGGTGATTGATCCGTTCCCAAGTCTCGGGCTGAATCGCGCGAAATGCCTTGTTCAGCAGCGTGAAGTCGATGGTCGGCTTTTTCAGCAGGCGGCAAAACCGCTGCAAGGTTTCGCTTTCGGCAATCCGGATCGACGCTTCCCGATAGTCGAGTCCTTCCCGTTGCAAGACGAGGATCGCGCGAAACAGGTTTTCGCTGGTGAAGATCGGCTTTCGGCCGCGTGCCGACGTCGTCTGGCTGAGCTGTTCGAGGTCGCGATGGACCACATCGAGAATCGCGGGCCGGCTGTCCAGCAACTGGCCGAGCGTTTTGTACTCGTCACGATAATCCCGTACCGTTTGGTTGTCGGCCTTCTCGTTGGCCCATCCAAAATCGAGAATCGCTTCAGCTTTCAAACGCATCGCCCGCTTCTCCTTGGGTAAAATGGCTCTTTGATTCGTTCTGTTTTCAATAGGATAACGATGCGTCTTTTTCTTGCTACACCAAAACCGGCCCGCCAGACGAATTTCACAATATTCTGATTTGGGAAACAGGAACTAGCTATTCAGCCGTCTGAAATAGGATAGCTGCGAGGTAGTCGTTCTCGGCCTCAAGCCGTGAACGGTTACGCTGCGAGAAACACAACTACGGATATGATTTTACCGCAGAGAACCCAGCGCAGCCGCATGCCGCAACCCAAGGAAGATAGCCCGCGCCGATTCTCGTCATTCGCGGCCACTTCTTTTTCGCTGTTTTTTGGCTAGTGCAGGACAATTACTGCCGTGCCGCCTGTTGCATCGCCCTGTCGCCATGTTTGCTAGCACTCGGCTCCTTTCGTTCAAGCATCCAAGCCCATCCAAGCATCCAAGCGGACCTCATTTCTCCGCCATTGACCGGTTGGGCGACAATCTCTAATCTCTGCGGTCCCTGATGCCACGGACACCCCTTGAAAAACAAGGATGACGGCCTTCTTCGTCGCAGACCCAACTGAGGAATAATTGATGACCGAGCGCACTTTGAATCAATCACCATCGCTACCTGTGCCCATGTTGGATGTGAATCGGCAGAACGAACCGCTTCGCATGGAGATCGATACGGCCATGGCTGAGGTAACGCGTTCGGGGGCCTTTGTGCAAGGACCGGCTTGCCGGCAGCTTGAAGGGGCAATCGCCGAGTATTGCGGGACAGAACATGCCATAGGCTGCGCATCGGGCAGCGACGCGTTGCTGCTGTCGCTGATGGTGCTGGGTATTGGTCCAGGCGACGAGGTGGTGCTCCCCAGTTTTACGTTCTTTGCTACTGCAGGGGCTGTGGCCCGGTTGGGAGCCAAGCCGGTTTTTGCCGACATTCTTCCCGAGACGTTCAACATCGATCCGGAAGATGTCGAGCGGAAAATCACCTCCGCCACTCGCGCGATCCTACCGGTCCATTTGTACGGGCAGAGTGCCGACATGGATGCCCTTTCGAACATTGCCGCCGCGGGCGATATCCCGATTGTCGAAGATGCGGCGCAGGCCATTGGCGCCCAATATCATGGTAGGCGCGTTGGGGGACTTGGCACCCTCGGTTGCTTTTCTTTCTATCCAACCAAGAATCTGGGCGGCTTTGGTGACGGTGGCATGATCACCACCGATGATGCAGAGCTAGCGACAAAGCTCCGCACGCTGCGCGACCATGGCCAACAGCCGCGTTACCATCACCACCTCGTCGGAGTCAACAGCCGACTCGACGCCTTGCAGGCGGCCGTGCTCAATGTGAAACTCCCCCGATTGGACGATTGGTCCGCGGCCCGAGCGTGCCATGCCCTGCGATATCGCGATGCGCTGGAGCGGCTGGGCCTAGCAAAACACTTGGTCGTCCCGCAGGTGGCCAAGGGCTGCGACTCTGTTTGGAACCAATACACGATTCGTGTGCCCGATGGCCGTCGCGACGAACTGAACCAATGGCTTGCCGACGGGAAAATTGGCTCGGCAATCTACTATCCGATCCCGTTGCACTTGCAAAAGTGTTTTGAACGATTGGGCTACCAGCCGGGCAGCTTGCCGCATACCGAACAAGCGGCCAAGGAAGTTCTCAGCCTGCCGGTATTCCCTGAATTGACCTCGGCAGAACATGCCCAAGTGGTTGCCGCCTTGGCATCCTATTGCGGAGTTGATGCGGGATGCGCTTCCGCAGAAGAAGTTTCGCAACACGCGGCCTAGTGCATCGCGTCTATTGAAATTGCACACCCGTTTCTAAGTTCTAGTTTTGCACTTTTGAGATGTAATTTGAGGCCTGGTAATCGCTATGCTGCGAGGGTTGCAAGGTAGGTTACTCAGAGTGAAAGCTGTCAGCTATCGGCTATCAGCCAGAAAATGCACCTCGTCCATCGGTTTTCTTGCTGAAAGCCGATGGCCGACAGCCCATCCGGTGAAAATAGTGTTTTATACCGTTCAAGGTCAGCAGTAGTTTTCACTCTGAGATGGTTACCTAACTGAATGTCTCGAGTGGAAGGCTTGGGCGTACCCGAATAAGGCAAAGTTGATTCGAGCGTTCCATCGACATACAGCCGCATCGTCGTTCCATCCAAAGTCGCGCCGACGTGGTGGAATTTGCCATCTCCGATAAGTGACGTGGCGGTCACTTCAGGAAACGTCGAACCGTTTCCGTAGGCAAACGAAGCATTGTTCGCGGCATTCAACTGCAATGCCCAACCAGCTTGACCAGTTCCATGGGTGCTGTCGATCAGAACACGAATATGGTTTTCCGGAATGGACTGAACCCACAAGGAAATTGAGATTGTTGCCGGTTCCAGAGCCGGATTGGCAGGGACGATGATCGAATCGTTAATGTTTGGCTCCAGGGCCACGTGAGACCCCGCACAACGACCAGATGCCTTCGTTTTTGGCCCAATGCGATAAACTCAATCCGGAAAATACTGCCTTTAGTCCGCTCAGTTGCACACAATTAGCAATCCAGTAATACTCAATTTTACGCTGAACCAATACAGGAACGAGCCCTGCGAGTTCCGGCAGCGGGCGGTTGGAGATCACGGGTGGTTGGAGGTCGCCTTGCCGGAACTGCGCGGGGCACGCCACGGCAGGTTTACAACTTGTTCCGGCCTACGACTCCCTAGCAAGCACCTACGACAACCATTCCATATTCAACTTGCGCCCATGCACTGCGCAATCTCGCAGA
This sequence comes from Lacipirellulaceae bacterium, assembly GCA_965249435.1. Classification (GTDB taxonomy): domain Bacteria; phylum Planctomycetota; class Planctomycetia; order Pirellulales; family Lacipirellulaceae; genus JAJRWS01. The sequence continues at coordinate 291,091 of CBDFMC010000025.1, forward strand.
TAAAGATTGATGAGACTTTGATATCCAATCCCGGTCTCCTCCGCCATCGATTTGAAATAGGCAACCGTATCTCGGTCCAGCCGCATCGTCACCGGTTGTTTCAGATATTTGATATAAGGGTTTTTACGCCCTTTCATTTTTGAAAAATCGTATTGGTCTCTCATTTTCTTTGGCTCCAATACTCTTGTTCTTCCGTGTTTGTTGCTTTTCTTGCTGAAATCAGGCGAATGACGGTTTCATCTTTTCGAAAACAATGGCAAACGACGAGTGTCCGTAGTTTGATACTCATTCCAAGTAAGATAAATCGATCTTCCTCTTCCGAATGATCTGGGTCGAAGAATTGGATGGCGTGCTCATCGTAAAAAGCGGTGCTCGCTTCGTCAAAGGAAACCTGGTGCTTTTTCAGGTTGGACTTTTGCTCCCTTGCGTCCCACTGAAAGCTTAGCTTGCCCATATGTACATTGTACGCATGAATTATTGTTTAGCAAGCTGTTTTCTTGTCCAGTGGCGCGCCATTGATCGTGCTGCACCAACAGGCTATCCTAGAGATTGGCCCTTGAGAAACCCCCTCATGACAACTCCCAAAGTTGACCAACGTAGCACTGGGCGTCGAGCACGAGGCGAGCAGATCGCCGCTGAGCCAGCTTTGCCACCACCTCTTGATTTGCCAACCGATGCGATCACGTCGCCTGTCGAGACTCACCTGAGCCGGCAACCTCGTCACCCCGTGGCAATCATGGGCATCGTGGAAAACGGTTTAGTTCGACCACTCGATCCCGCGGTAAAGTTATCGGAACACTCGCAAGTGATTATCGTGGCGTCTGAGGAAATTTGATCGCAAGATTCGTAGATTTGTAGGCCGGAACGAGCCCTGCGAGTTCCGGCAGGCGTAGCGTCCGATGCCGGAACTGCGCGAGGCTTGTTCCGGCCTACGGGACTCTCGTATCTGGTACTACGAAAACAACTCTCCCACCACTTCCCCGCCGTCGACCAGTTTGATTGGCCGGCCGATGCGGCTGATGTTTTCGTACGTCGCATCAATGCCCAGCGTGTGGTAGATCGTGGTGAATAGGTCATTGACAGTCACGGGCCGATCGGTCACTTCGGTTCCGGCTTCGTTGGTTCGACCGACGACTTGCCCGCCGCGGACACCGCCGCCGGCGAGCACGGCATTGAACGCTTTGGGGAAATGATCGCGGCCACCGCGTGCGTTGATCCGTGGCGTGCGGCCGAATTCGCCCATCCAGACGATCAGCGTGCGGTCGATCATGCCGCGCTGGCGCAGATCGGTAACGAGTTGTGCCATCGGCTGGTCGATTTGCCCGGTCAACTCGCGGCTACGCTCGAAATTGTCTTGATGTGTATCCCAACCGCGTGAGGTAACTTCGACAAACGTGACGCCCCGCTCGATGAGCCGACGGGCGAGTAGGCAGCCTGTGCCAAACTCGCTGTTGCCGTAAGAGTCGCGCATCGATTGCGGTTCTCGCTCCAGGTCGAATGCCTCCATGTCGGGGCTGCCGATCATCTCGGATGCACGCCTAATCAGCTTCTGGTGATCGGCTACCGCTTCGGTCCCTTCGCTGGCGGCGAAATCGGTTTGGATTGAATCGAGCAGCTTTAACCGACGCGCATAGCGTTTCGCGCCGGTGGTCGGCTGGGTGTTTTCTGGCGGGCGCTTGGCCGAAGTGAGCACGAGCGGATCGTAGTCGACGCCCAAAAATCCGCCACCGCCTGCGTTGGCCAATCGGCCGCCGACTCGAACATAGCTGGGCAATTGACAGGCCGCGTTACCAATCTGATCGGCCACATTCGCCCCCAGCGTCGGAAACTTCACACCACCCATCGGCAAATAGCCATGGTGCAACAAATAGGTTGCCCGTTGGTGGTTTCCTTCCTTGCTGGTCAGCGAGCGAATAATAGCCAGCTCCTTCATCACGTTGGCACAATGCGACATGTTCTCGGCAATCCGAATGCCACTGACGCTCGTCTCAATCGCCTTGGTCTCGCCACCGTTTTGATGGTCGGGCTTGGGACTAAAGGTTTCCAATTGCGACGGGCCGCCTTGCATCCATAGCAGAATGCACGCCATACCACGCTGGCGCAGATCGTCAGCCGACGCGCTGATGATGTCCGTCCAATTCAGTGCGCCCGATGCGAGGCCTGCCGCGGAAATCTGTCGCAAGAAGTCGCGTCGGCTGGCGACTTGGCCGTTGTGGAGGGCAAGACTTGTGTGATGTTTTAGCATGGTGGTTGGTGGGTGAAAGCCGTGTTGCAACGCAACACACGGGTTGGTGTAAGCCGTGTTGCAACGCAACACACGGATTAGTGGCTAGGGGTTAGTGGCTGGGGTTGGGGTTGTTGGTGATGCGCCGTGTGCTGCGTTGCAGCACGGCTATCTTCGATGCTGAAACTCGGCTGAGTTGACCAATGCCCAGAGCAAATCTTCGTAGGCGACTAACTGCCGGCCGACTTCATTTCGGTAATCCAATGCTCGGGCCAGTTCGACGGGCGAGGGCTCCCGACAGAAACATCGCAAATAAAGTTCGACCACGATTTGCTCATCATCTTCTACTTCACGCAGTAGTCGTCCTAACATGTTTCTTTGGTTTTTTTCAGAGAGCGCACCGTTGATCCGCTTGCCATTCATCAGCGCAAGCGACTGCGGAATCGACGCGGTGATGTCATTGCGGGCAACACTTGGGTCGTAGCCAAACACGCCGTTAAAAACCATCCGAGCCGGGCCGCCTCTTCTCGCCGCACGACGGGCTTGTCGATCACTCGACTCATCCACTTCCAAAACAGACAGCACCGAGTTGAATAGCTGATCTCCTCGCAATCGGTACGGGACGTTGGCCGTGAAGGGCGTTTCCCCCGACCCGCGTGGCGGGCGAGACTGGCGCTGATACGCTTCGGTCAAGCAGATGGTTTCGAGTAACCATTTCAGGTCGTACCCGCTCTCGCGGAATTTCTCAGAAAGCAATTCGACCGCGGCAGGAACAATCGCCTCGCGGTCGGGGCCGATATCTTCGACCGATTCGTAAAAACCTTCGCCGACCAATTCCGCCCACATGCGGTTGACCATCGCGGTTGCAAACCACCGGTTGTCGGTCAACCACTCGGCAAGTTGCCCGCGACGCTCGGCATCGGACTTGCCCGTGGGCAAACTGGCACCGGTGAGAAAAAACTTGGGCGCCATTCGCTTGCCCAGGGCGGTAGGTTTTTCCAGATCGGGCATAAAATGCTCGGTCTGAGGTCGATTCGAGTTGTTTGGTCGGCGGCGTCGTGCCTTGCGATTGTTCACATACACCTCGAAGCTGCGACGCGTCGCCGTGCGCACTTGCCGCAGCCCGGTCCGAGGAAAAAAGGCAGCCAACTCGTGAAACTGCTCTCGCTTCCAACGGTCGGACGGATGATCGTGGCACTGGGCACACTGAATACTAATGCCAAGAAAAATTCGCGCAACCTCGGCAGTTGTCTGTTCGATTAGGCCACCTTGGGCCATCATAATGGCGGTCGCGCCGACCTCTTGCACGTCGCCCGAGGCGGTGATGAATTCTGTGGCGATACGGTTCCAGCCGATATCGTTATTGAATCGCTCGGCAAGGTCGGCCACCATGGCGCCCGACGAGATGATCGCCCGATCTTCTAATCGGCGGTAGAAAACGACATCGCGCCAATATCGGGCCCAGTTCTGACCGAACTGTGGATCGTCGAGCAGTTGTCGGACAATCCGTTGCCGCCTGTCACTTGCAGGATCGATCGAAAAGGCGATCACCTCTTCGGGTGCGGGGATATCGCCCACCAAATCGAGCCAAACCCGTCGCAAAAATGTGGCGTCGCCTGTGCGCGGCGCAAGTTCTGTTTCGTCGGAGAAAAGTTGCCTGGCAATCGCGTCGTCGACGCGCCCGGCAATCCGAGCGGCGGAGGGTTTGGCCTGGACAATCGGACCGGCTGAGCAGAAGCCAACGGCCACCCACCCGATCAAAATAAAACGCCACGGCGAACAGTGCATGTTGGAGCTCTCCCGTTCGGAGTTATTCTACCCTACCGGTAGAGTAAACCCCAGCAAAGAGTCCAAGTATCGCACAGGATTTGAAAGCCAAGAGCAAGGCGTGTGCTGCCGTGTGCTGCGTTGCAGCACGGCTCATTACCTATCGTTTCGAGAACTGCGTACCACGTCGCGCACCATGCAGGCCCGGCTTTTTTCGCTCTTTCATGCGTGGGTCTCGGGTCAAGAAGTTTTCTTCGCGGAGCTTCTCGGTCAGGTCGCTGTCGTGCTTCAACAGTGCCCGAGCAATGCCCTGCATGCAGGCGCCTGCCTGGCCGGTGGTGCCGCCGCCATGCACGCGGATGATGATGTCGACCTTGTCGCGCACCTCGCAATGTTCCAGTGGGGCAACGACCCGATTGCGGTCCTGTATGATCTTAAAAAAATCCTCAAGCTCGCGCTTATTGATCGTGATCTTGCCGCTGCCATCGCGAATTCTCACGCGGGCAACCGACGACTTGCGGCGACCGGTACCGAGGGCTTCTTCCACAGGTTTCGCAGCTGCCATAAAGTGTCATCCTTTGCTTGCTTGCCGACCGACCGACTTCCGCTCGACGGCCAGCAGTTTGAGTTCTATTCGTTAGGCTTTGATCGCCAGTTCGGTTGGCTCGGGTTGCTGGGGAATGTGTGGATGTTCCGATCCGACGTAGATTTTTAGTTTGTCGAGCATGGCCCTGCCAAGCTTGCTCTTGGGCAACATCCGGCGAACCGCTTCGCGAAGAATCAACTCGGGCTGACGCTCGCGCCGAACCTCGGCCGTTACGGATCGTTGCCGCGGGTAGCCGGTGTACCAGGTATATTTTTTTTGTTTCCATTTTTTGCCGGTGAACGTGACCTTTTCTGCGTTGATTACCACCACGTAGTCGCCCGTGTCGACGTGCGGTGTGTAGGTTGGACGATGCTTGCCCATCAGCAGCGTGGCAATCTCGCTCGCCAATCGACCGACGATTTTGTCGGTTGCATCAACTAGCAGCCATTTCTGCTCGACATCGCCCGGCTTGGCCATGTAGGTTTTTTGCGTAGCCAGATGGAGTTTCATCGGGTTGCGTCCAATATCGTTAGAACACCAGTTTATTGAGAATCCCTGAGTCTACCGCTTCTGTCCCGGGCCGACAAGGGAGAGGAATGATTTGGGATTGCGGAATTCGGATTGCGGAATGAAAGGTGAAATAAACGGGTGCTCTCTTACGCGGGCCGATCGCCTGAGTCTTGGTTTTTCTGCTGTTTTTCGTGTTTGAGCCGACGGCTTCGCAGAGCCAAGGCGGCCAGCCAAAAGAGGAGAAATCCGCCAGTCGCCGCCAGCATAATGCCGGCCCTTCTTGCGTCGAAGTTGGGTGCTTCGTCCGTCAGTCCCAGATAGGCCCCCAGGGCCAGCAGGATTCCCCAAACGGCAATTCCCCCCACGATGATCAAAATGGGCAGCCAGATGCGGTTTTGGTTTTGCTGGACGGTCATGCAAAGCTCGCCTTCGAATGCCTGAGCCGTAGGCGCTAGCCTCGGGTGGTGCCAGGCAATTGCGTTTCACTGGGAGACCCGACGCTAGCGCGTTCGGCTCAGGGTTTTCTGACAAAATCGGGGGCTTCATCTGCGCTGCATGTTACACTACGCTGCAAGCACCTAATCCTAATCCTACATTCATAATCCCAATCTCACTCTTAATCCTAATCTCAATCGCTCTCTTTCTCCTTTCCGTCGCTTGCGCAGCCGGAAAGTACAGGATTAGGATTAAGAGTAGGATTAAGATTAAGAGTAGGGGAGTACACGACAGTTATTGTTTGGCCAATGCTCAGGAATCCTAACCATGATTATCGGTATCCCCAAAGAAATCAAGCGGGACGAATATCGCGTGGCAATGTTGCCGGTGGGAGTTGAAGAACTCACCCGACGCGGGCATCGCGTGCTGGTCGAGGTGGGGGCCGGTCTTGGATCGGGGCTGGCAGACCACGACTATTTGCGACAAGGTTGCGAGATGGTTGCCGGGCCGGAGGAGATATTCGCCCAGGCCGATTTGATTATCAAAGTAAAAGAGCCTCAACCGAGCGAGTGGCCCTTGATCCGCCAGGGGCAAACCGTTTTTACCTATTTCCATTTTGCTGCCGACAAGCCGCTCGCCGAGGCCATGCTGGCGTCGGGTGCCACGGCGGTAGCCTACGAAACCTTGGCCGACAATGGGGGCCAACTCCCTCTGCTGACTCCCATGAGCGAAGTCGCCGGGCGGATGAGTATCCAAGAGGGCGCTAAGTATCTGGAACGCCCGCAAATGGGCCGAGGCATCTTGCTCGGTGGTGTGCCGGGTGTCGCACCGGCCAACATCACCATTCTCGGCGGCGGCGTGGTTGGCGCCAACGCGGCAAAAATCGCGGCCGGGTTCAACGCCAATGTCTCGATCCTCGACATCAACATGGATCGGCTCCGCTACCTGGCCGACGTGATGCGGCCCAACGTCGACGTGCTGTTCAGCGATCGCCACACCATTCGCGAACAGCTCGAACGGGCCGACTTGGTGATCGGCGCCGTTTTAATCCCCGGCGCGAAGGCCCCCTGTTTAATTGAAGAGGAGGATCTCAAGCAGATGAAGCCAGGCAGCGTGATCATCGACGTCGCCGTCGACCAGGGCGGATGCATTGCCACGACCAAGCCAACCACGCATAGCGATCCCACGTTCATCGTTGACGACGTAGTGCATTACTGTGTGACGAATATGCCTGGCGCGGTAGGCCGAACGAGTACGTTTGCGCTTTGCAACGTCACGCTGCCTTGGGTGATCGAAATCGCGGAACGAGGCATCGAGCAGGCGGCCCGCGGCCTGCCGCCGGTTGCCCGAGCGATCAACATTCATGCCGGCCAAGTGACGAACCATGCCGTGGCGGAGACGTTCGGACTCAGTTGCGATTCTCGCTTTGAAGTATAACTGCATGAGTGCGCATCACCTTATGAGTATCATAACCGCATGAGTACAGGACACGCTACGCTCCGTTGGTCCGGCGGCATCGATGGCCATCTGGTGTTGCTCGATCAGACACGACTTCCAACGAAAATTGTCGAGGTCGACTGTCACACGGTCGAAGACGTTTGGCAGTCGATCAAGCGTCTCGCTGTTCGTGGAGCACCGGCGATCGGGTGTGCGGCAGCCTATGGCGTTTGCTTATCGCTTCCCCACAGCCGGGCTGCAACGCAGCCCACGGTGCCCCAGCCCACGGCCAATTCACCCACGCGAACTAAGCAATTCGATATGCGCCGTGCGTCGCGTTGCGACGCGGCTGTGGAAAAAGTGCAACAGGCTTGCAATTACTTGGCCACCAGTCGGCCCACGGCAGTGAATCTATTTTGGGCGCTCGACCGGATGCGCAGCGTCGCAGAGCGAGCCGCGGCGTCCTCGCCCGCGGCAAGGGCACCCGCGGCAATGGCCGAACGGCTGCTAGCCGAAGCCCGATTGATCCATGAAGAAGATCGCAGGCAATGCGCGGCAATCGGACAGCATGGGGCGGAGTTGCTCACGCATCTATTCGATAAAAAGGGGGATCATTCCGACAAAGCAGGAGTCCCCAAGAGGGCAGGCATTCTCACGCATTGCAACGCGGGAGCGCTCGCCACCGGCGGCGATGGCACCGCGCTGGCGGTAATCTTCGCCTTGGCGGAACAGGGAAAACGGCCGCAGGTCTTCGCCGACGAAACCCGCCCGCTACTGCAAGGGGCTCGGCTGACGATGTGGGAACTTCTCCAGCGAAACATTGATGCGACGCTCCTATGCGACAGCATGGCCGCCCAGGTGATGCGCGAAGGCCGCGTGCAGGCGGTTATCACCGGTGCCGACCGCATTGCCGCCAGTGGCGACGCGGCCAACAAGATCGGCACCTACGGACTGGCCGTGCTCGCTCGGGCACACGACATTCCATTCTACATTGCCGCACCGACCACAACATTCGATCTGTTGATCCCATCGGGCGACGACATCCCCATCGAAGAGCGCCCCGCCGAGGAAATCACACACGGTTTCGGCCGAGTCACCGCCCCGGCCGGCGCGCGCGTCTACAACCCGGCGTTCGACGTCACCCCCGCCCCGCTCATCACGGCTATTGTGACCGAGCAGGGAGTTATTCAGCCGGTGACTGTCGAACGGGTGAAGGGTGTGGTTGGTGGTTAGAGTAAGGCGAGCGGCAGAATAAAAATTACCAGCACGCAGCGCAAGCAAGTGGGTCTAGCACACACTCGCTTGCGCGTCGTGCTAGTATTCTGGTAAATTTCCAATTGCCGCTCGCCTAAGACTCTAAAAACGATCCCAACCATAGCGTCCTGGAGCAAGATGTCGGGTGGGGAACCGTCGGGCACCCTCGGTCAGTTCGCCGTGAAGATAGCGGCTCCCTTTGTGTAATTGCACGTGATCGCGGAATGGTTCAAAGTGGCGAAGTGGCACAGAGACGCTGGCCTCGAAATTGCCGTGTCCGTAAGCACCGAGTCGCACGTTGAGCAGCCCATTGTGTAGTAGCGCGAGATCGTGGGCCGGATTGGCCGTGCGAAAACGTAAGCGGAGTGTTGCCACACCATCGAGAAAATCGGCCGGTTGCACCCGCTTGGTCCAACGGCCTAAGTCTTCCATCATCACGCGGCCATCGTGGCTGTTGTGCCGCTCGCCCCACAGACGGGCATAAAGGGTTCCTCGCACAGGAACAGTTTGACCCTCTCGATCGAGCGCAGCGATCGCCACCTCGAAGCCATCCGGCTCGACGTCGTGATCCAGATTAACCAAAGCCGCACTGACTTCGATGGCCGTCACTTCAGATGGTATGGGATGGTTTGCAGATGGCTCATCGACTGTCGACTCTGCGGGTTCGCCCGAAATGGCCAGGAATCCAAAGGGGCCACTTGAGGCCAAGTCGCTTTGTTGCTCGCGGAGTGCTGTTGCATCGACCGGTTCCTCACCCACAGTGGCCGAGGCAATGGAAGACCACAACACGGGCGTGGCGAGTATGATCTGTTCACTTTCATGTCGGACCCAAAGATGCATCTGGTCGGTTCGGCTGTCTAACTGCCCGGCGAGCACGCGGCCATCTACCGTTGTTATGGTCACCGATTCGCTGGACTGCGCACTGGATGCCAAGGGCATAATCAAGCAGGCTGCCGCAGCGATAAATTTGGCCGGGCAGCGATGTTTTGCAATGTTTTGCATGTCGGACGAATGGAAGAAAGGGGAAGAGAAGAGTTGTGAACCCATCAACCCGCAAACAACATGCCAGCCGGCAAGGCATAGGGACCAACTCCTATTGTCCCAGACGGCGAGGCCAAAATCCAGCAAAACTATTGCTGCCGGACTCCAGAAATTAAGCATCGCCCGATGATGCTTTCAAGCAACATGTTGTCACGGGCCAACATGCAACATGGGAACGTCTCCAAACAAGAGTCCGTTCAACCCTCTTTGATCGCGGCGACAAGATCGATGAGCACTTTTTTTGCGTCGCCGAAAAGCATGAGGCAATTGTCCGCGGCGAAGAGCGGGTTGGGAATGCCGGCAAAACCGGGGCTCAAGCTCCGTTTGATCACCACGGCCGTGCGGGCTTCATGCACGTTGAGAATCGGCATGCCGGCAATCGGGCTATTGGGATCGGTGTTGGCGACCGGGTTGACGACGTCGTTGGCACCAATAACGATCGCGACATCGCACTGAGCAAACGTCGGGTTGACCTCATCCATTTCCTTGAGCTGTTCGTACGGCACATCGGCCTCGGCCAGCAGCACGTTCATGTGGCCTGGCATTCGACCGGCGACGGGGTGAATAGCATATTCCACCGCAACGCCCTTGCTCTCTAGCAGGTTGGCCAAGTCGCGTACGACATGTTGTGCTTGGGCGACCGCCAAACCGTAGCCGGGCACGATCACCACCCGCTGAACGCCATCGAGCAGCATGGCCACTTCCTCGGCCGAGGTGCTTTTGATTTTTCCGGCGTAGACTTCGTCCGCATCGGGTGCATCGCCGCTGGCTTCCATCGTTCCGAACAGCACGTTGGTAAGCGGACGGTTCATCGCTTTGCACATGATGCTGGTGAGAATCAAGCCTGAAGCGCCGACCAGCGCGCCGGCGATAATTAGCACGTTGTTATTGATGATGAACCCGGCAGCGGAAGCGGCAAGGCCGGAGTAGGAATTCAGCAGGGCGATCACCACGGGCATGTCGGCTCCGCCGATGGGCGTGACCAGCAGCACTCCGAGCACCAGCGCGACGAACACCAACGGGAAAAACTCGGTGGCGGTGCCGTCGCGCATCGCGATAATTAGCACCAGCGCGATGCAAAACAGTGCGGCATTGACAATCTTTTGTCCGCTGAAGCAAAGCGGTTTTTTGAACTGCGGTAACTCTTGCAGTTTGGCGGCTGCGACGAGCGAACCGGTGAAGGTGACCGAGCCGATCAACCCGGTCAACCCGGCCGCCACGCCCGTGACACTCGAATCGACCATCGTCGGTATTTCCTTGAGTATCTCCGCTCCGGCAACCAGCACCGACGCGATGCCCCCGAACCCGTTGAACAGGGCGACCAACTGTGGCATTTGCGTCATTTGCACCTTGGTGGCAAACCAGAGGCCCGTGGCCGCTCCGATGACCATGCCCGCCAGCATGATTGGCAGACCGACGTCGGTTTTCAGCAACGTGACCACCACCGCAAGCAACATGCCGAGAGCACCCGTCAGATTTCCGCGCACGGCCGTGCGCGGGTGGGTCATGCCTTTGATGCCCAAGATGAACAGCACGGCTGCGACGAGATAGCCAATGTTGTCCCATCGCACGCCCGGCAGAGGCATCTGAATCGCGTCGACTGCCTCGGCCAAACTTTCCACGATTTCGGCAGGAATCGTGTCGTCCTGGGCCAGCAAAAATTTATCAATCAAGGAGTGTAGCACGGCGATTATCTCTTTTTCTGAAACGATTAGGGTAAGCTGTCAGCGGTCAGCCAGAAAAAGGCTCTCTGGCTGACAGCTGACCGCTGAAAGCCTATTATTTCTTCTTCTGAAACATAGCCAACATGCGATGGGTTACCAAGAAACCGCCGACCACATTGACCATGGCGAACACAATCGCCAGGAAGCCAAGCAGCCCGCCCCAAAACCCGCCACCGGCGAGTAGTGCTCCGACAAGGGTAATCCCACTAATGGCGTTCGATCCGCTCATCAAGGGCGTGTGCAACGTCGGCGGCACCTTGGTGATAATTTCAAAGCCGACGAAGATCGCCAGCACAAGGATCGTAAGTCCGGTGATTAAGTCCATGCGAGTAGGAGGGGTTAGGAGCTAGGGTTTTCTGCTTGCAAAATACGTTGAACGATAGGAAAGTTATAGCCGTGTTGCAACGCAACACACGGCGGATTGCGGATGGGCCAACTACGCGTCGCTGACCAAGTGGTCGGCGGGTGCCGACGTTGCGGGCTGAACGAGCGGGCCCAAATCGAGCATGTCTCGCAACCGCTCGTTTTGCACCTGGCCATCCTTGGTAGTTAAGGTGTCACGGACAATTTCATCTTTCAGGTCGATCTTCAATTGGCCATCTTGGGTCATGTGCAGTAGGAATGTTACCAGGTTTTTCGCAACCATTTGGCTGGCGTGTTTGGGAACTTCGCTGGCGAGATTCGTCGGGCCCAGGATCGTCACTCCATGGGCGGTCACGGTTTGATCGGCTTGGGTCAACTCGCAATTGCCGCCTCGCTCGGCTGCCAGATCGATAATCACCGAGCCGGGTGCCATCCGGCGCACCGCATCTTCGATAACCAGCAGCGGCGACGGTCTGCCGGGAATCGCGGCGGTGGTGATGCACACGTCGCACTCGGCAATAATGTCAGCCAACTGCTCGCGTTGCTGCTGCTGCTGGGCGTCGGTGAGCTGTTTGGCATAGCCGCCCTGGTCTTCGGCGCCGGCCGTGTCGAGATTCAACTCGACAAACTTTGCTCCCAAGCTCTCAATTTGTTCTTTTACGACGGGCCGTACGTCGTAGGCTTTCACCACCGCGCCCAACCGCCGAGCCGAGGCGATCGCTTGCAAACCGGCAACGCCTGCGCCGATTACCAGCACCTTGGCAGCGGTTAAAGTACCAGCGGCAGTCATCAGCATGGGAAACATCTTCGGCAGATGATCGGCCGCTTGCAGCACCGCTTTGTAGCCGGCGATGGTTGCCATCGACGAGAGCACATCCATGCTTTGGGCACGCGTAATGCGCGGAATCAGTTCCATCGCAAAGAGCGTCAGCTTCCGGTCGGCCAGTTCCTTGATGGCGGCAGGCTGGCCCCACGGGTCACCCATGCCGATGACGACTTGGCCAGTTCGCAGTATTTCTAAATCAGCACGACCCGCATCGGGATTGGCACCCAAGGTGCGCACTTGAAGCAATACATCGGCAGCCTGAACGGCATCGCTACGATCCGCAACGATCTCCGCGCCCTTGGCGATATATTGGTCATCGATAAAACCGGCCGCGTCGCCGGCCCCCGATTCGATTGTGACTTGCCAACCAGCCCCCGTCAGCAGCGGAACCACCTGCGGCACAAGAGCCACACGCCGCTCGCCCGGGAAAATTTCTTTAACCGTCGTTACTTTCATTACAGTTTCGTCTCTTCCGAGTCAGCAGGAGGTCAATCTAGTGGTCTGTCCACAACGAGTTTACTAGTAGCTGAACTTGCAAAAGTTCAGATTCTGACCAAAAGCGGCTGAATTCTTGCGAATCCAGCTACCAGTAAATTCAATCTGGACAGACCACTAGAAGCGGCCACCCATGATCGAATGACGTCGTATGCAGGGGCAACGTGTAGATTCTTGCAGAAAAGGGTGAGAATAAACAGTGGCCGGGCAGATTTTGCTGTTTCCCCGCCCTGGGGGCCTATTCCAACACCTGGGAGACCTGCGAAGTCTCGATGAGTATTTTCAGCCATGGTTTTGCCGAGGAGTAATCACACCGCGGTGTTATTATGCCGGAAAAAACCGTGGCGATACCTTCCCGCCAGATAACCTCGGCAAAGCCGGGGGCTGGAATTGCGAAATGGCGAGCACCGAACTCCCTCTGGCACACACTGTGACATAATCGCACAGTCAATAATACACAATAAAAACTGGTATCTTCTCAACCGCTAGCAGTAGCCGCGGCTGTTTATTGCGTATAATTGTGGCATGAGCAGTTTAGACATTCGGGAGATACTCAGCGAGATCGAAGACCTTCTGGCCTCGGCGGGAGATCTTCCGCCCGAAGCGGAGTTGGCGGTCGAGAAGTTGCTAAACGTCGTCGAGGCGCTCAGTTCCGATAAGCAATCGCTTGTCGATGAGGTCCAGCGGCTGAAACTACAGCTCGACCAGAAGAAGAAAGCGAAGACGACCGGCAAAGATGGCGACCCCAAGCCCAACTCCGATCACTCGTCGGAAAAACATCGCCGCAAACGTCAAGTCAAAAAACCGCTTTCTGCCCAGGATCGCCGTACCTTCAAAGACCTCACGATCCACGAGACGATCAAGTGTCCAGTCGATCCAAAAGAACTTCCTCCTGACGCGGTGCGTTTGGAAGACGAAGAGGTGATCGTCCAGGACATCAAGATCAAACCTCGCAACATTCGCTTTCAGCGAAGTGTCTACTATTCGTCAGCTCAGGAAAAGTATTTTCGCGGAGCGCTCCCCAGCGGCTACGATGTGGGTGATTTCGGCGCGGACTTGCGGGCGCTGATTCTGTTGACTTCAGACAAGAGTTCGACGACATCGTCCACGCGGGACTCGCCTCGACGCCGTATCAGCAGACCGACGACACGTCGGCACGCGTCGACGGCCAGTTCTGGCACACGCACATCGTTTGCAATCCGTTCTACGCAGCCTACTTCACACACGAGCGCAAAGATCGCCTGACGGTGCTGGAAGTCCTGCAAAACACGAGTGATTTGCACAGTTTAGTCAGAAATATGGGCAGTTCGGCACCGAGACGCTGGAGTTGTTACGAACCGAGTTCAACATTCCAGACAAATGGCAACGATCTCTCGAAGCGATTGGCGAGACGCAGTTCGAGAAAACGCCGCTCCAGGCGTTGCTCGACGGTTGGTTCGGCCAGGGCAACCGGCCGTTGCGGACCGCCATCGAACAGGCGGCAGCGATTGTTTACTACCGCCATCAGACTTCCGTGCCGGTCGTCGAGACGATCGTATGCGACGACGCCGGTCAGTTCAAGTTGCTGACAGAGCGATTGGCCCTGTGTTGGATCCATGCGGGCAGGCACTACGAGAAATTGTCTCCCGTGGCGCCTCGGCACGTGAAGCTTCTTGATACGTTCTTGGACCGCTACTGGGACTACTATCGTTCGTTGCAACGCTATCGCGCCGGTCCAAACGCCGAGAAGGCCGCCTCACTCCGACTCGAATTCGACGAATTGTTTTCGACTCGAACGGGCTACGATGCGCTCGACCAGCGCATTGCCAAGACGGCGGCGAAGAAAACGGAGTTGCTAACCGTGTTGTCGGTGCCGAGTGTTCCGTTGCACAACAACGCGTCGGAACTTCAAGCCCGTGTGAGCGCGCGTCGTCGCGACGTGAGCCTGCACAGCCGTAGTGCTCGCGGCGCTCGTTCGATGGACATCTTCACGATGCTGGTGCAAACATCGAAGATCCATGGCGTCAGCGCCTACGCCTACCTTTGCGACCGGATCAGTCGTCGATTCGAACTCCCGCCTCTAGCCCAGGCCATTCAAAACGCTGCTGCTAGCGGTTGAGAAGATATCGAGATACTTTACAAGCTCTTGCATTTCGAAGAATGTGGGACTATTGTTATTGGGGTGGATAGCATGCGGACTAATACAAAAGACTCGTGCATAAGAGACGAGCCCATTTCTCCGCTGACTATCTTTCCGTTCCGCGACAATAAATTGGAGGTGCCTTGTGTCTCGCAATCTTCTGCGTCTCGTTGTGATGGTCCTGTTCTTTGCAACTTGGTTTGTTGCTTCGAGGAGCCTCGCAGATGACCAACCGTCGGTGATCGCCTCGCCGTCGGTTGTGCCGATCGTTGGCATGGACGTGACGGCTCGAAGCCTGCCCTACCTCACGGAGTTTATCGGTTACTACTTCCCAAGCCGCTGCGGCGTGCGGTCCGAGGTGGTCGACATCCACGCGGCATTGAAGCGAGCGGGCCCGAAACTCATCCTCTGCTCCAAAAAAACGTCTGAAGAAGTTGGCGTTGCTCTGCCGGAGAAGAAGGTCGAACACGACGGGTTCTATCTCGTTTCAGCCACGGTAAGCGTTCTGTGAACAGCGTCCCAAAATTGCGCGCTATCCTAATAGAGGTGAACCATTCCCTTTATTCCAGGAACGAGCACAATGACCAATCGAAACAAATCCCAAGAGTCCCACTGGCGTGGCCTACTGAAACAGCAGTCCTCAAGCGGCTTGAGCATCGCGGCGTTTTGCCACCAGAACTCGATTACACAAACCAGCTATTATGCCTGGCAGCGTAAGTTCCGTGAACAGCAAGCCTCCCCAGAGCAGGGGAGCCGTTCGACCAAGTCTCTTAAAACCAGTCGTAACGCCGTCCAGGGCACCCAACTGGTGCCTGTGCGGATCGAGGGGACGACACCTGCGTCCACGCTGCGTATTCACTTGCCGCAGCAGGGAGTCTTTGTGGATGTGCCTCACGGCACCGATTGTGAGACAGTGAAGGACGTATTGCAGGCGTTGCGTGAGGTGGCGTCATGTTGATTGTGCCATCCCAAATAAAAGTCTTCGCCGCGTTGGCTCCCACGGACATGCGTAAAAGTTTTTGTGGATTAATCGGTATCGTCGAAAAGGAGCTTGGCAAACAGATTGAAGACGGAGATCTTTTCTTGTTTTTCAACCGACGCCGCAACCGGTTGAAGGTACTCTATTTCACGGGTGACGGCACGATCATCCTCTACAAGCATCTTGAACGAGGAACGTCCGAGACACTACGTGGCGCCGACCATGGAGGGGCGATTGCATCCCCCGGTGATTACTTGACACTGCATGTGGACGACCTGCGATTGTTGCTGGAAGGCATCGAGCTATCGAGTGTCAAACGTCGCAAGTGATGGCGTCGTGAGCAGGCAAAAC
Source organism: Lacipirellulaceae bacterium (assembly GCA_965249435.1). GTDB lineage: Bacteria > Planctomycetota > Planctomycetia > Pirellulales > Lacipirellulaceae > JAJRWS01. Next base: position 307,202 of record CBDFMC010000025.1, read on the forward strand.
AAATTACTCAATCGCCTTGGAAACCACCTTGACGCGCAACGTGAATTGTCGATAAATAAACATGTGTGTTCTACACCAACGGTGTGTGATCATTTGCCATTTCGTGACGCACCTTCAAGGACCGAAACGTTGTCGATGGAATCCGACAAACTCCGAAAAGAGATCGAAGTGCAGCGCGCCGAGATCGCACATCTCAAAAGGGTTAATAGCGAGCAACAGGCAACTCTTGAATCGTTGCAGAATCACATCGAGGTGATGCAAGAGCAAATCACCTTACTCCGTAAGGCACTCTTTTCTCCACGGCGTGAACGGTTTATCCCTTCTCCCGATCAAAAGCTTCTTTTTGATCCCGAGTCGATCGAGGGCAACGAGATTAGCGAGGATGACGAGGCGACCGACGAAGAAGAGCCAGACGATGAATCGTCTTCGAAACGCAAGAAACGCCGTAAGAAGCGCAAACGTTTTGAATTCCCCGAGTGCTTGCCGGTCCAGCGTTTTGAACACCCACTGCCGCCGGAAGAACTCGATTGTCCTTGTGGATGTGGCGGCAAGCGGACGGTGATCTCCGAGCAGATCTCACGGCAACTAGAATATGTTGAGTCTAGCGCCTACATCGCCGAGCACGTTCGGTTTACCTACGGTTGCCCTGTTAGCCGGGATGGCCAGCAGATCGTCACCAGCGAAAAGCCACCCAATATCAACGAAAAAGGGATATTTGGGGCCAGCACGTTAGCCTGGCTGGCACACGCCAAGTTCGAGCGTCACCTGCCCCTGTATCGTCTCCAGGAAGAGCTTCGTTCCACCACCACGATGTGGTTCAACCGCAGCGTGTTGAGCAACGCCGTGGTGCGAACGGGCGAGCGTCTGCTGCCGGTGTGGGATCTGATTCGCACCCAAGTACTGGATAGTTTTTATGTACGGGCCGACGAGACCACGGCCCGTGTCCTGCGTCCCGGGGCTGGGGCGACCAAGCTGGTTTATCTCTGGGTCTACGTTGGCGATGACCAGCATCCGTACCAACTATTTGACTATCGACTTGATCGATCCCGCGCAGGTCCGCGGGAAATACTTGATGATTTTCAAGGCGGATTATTAACCGACGGTTACAGTGTCTACACGTCCCTAGTCAAGGAATCGGATGGCCGACTTCTGGATCTGGGTTGTTGGGCCCATGCGCGGCGGAAGTTCGACGAAGCGTGCGCCGTCTCAACGCAGCCACTTGCGCACGAGGCGCTCGCTTGGATCTGGCAACTGTACGACATCGAGGATCGCCTGGCCGATGCCGATGTGGAAACGCGACGACAAGTGCGCATGCGCGAGTCGGTTCCCATTCTTGCCCTTCTGCACGATCGTCTCACCGAAGTGCAGCCGACGGTACGGCCTTCGACCAAGTTGGCCGAAGCGATCGGCTACCTGCTCAATCGTTGGAACGCGATGACGCGATTTGCAACCGACGGGCGCTATGCGATCGATAACAACATGGCAGAAAGAGTCATTCGCCCCTCGGTTATTGGAAGAAAAAATTACCAATTTTTTGGGAGCGATGCGGGTGGTCGCGCGGCATGCGTCTGGTACACGCTTATCCAGAGTGCTCGTTCTAATCATGTCCACGTCACCCCGTATCTCAACGATGTTCTCGTCCGGCTTCCTCAGATCGTTCCCGAGTACTTGCGGGTGGGCGACGCCCAAACCCCGTTCGAATCGCTTTCAAGGGACCAGCGTGAACAGCTCTCCGAGCTGCTACCTGACCGATGGCTCAAGGCACACCCTGAGCATCGCAGCGAAGATCGCCAGCGCGAACTTGATCAGGCCAACCAGCGCCGCCGCCAGAGGCGTGCTTCACGACGTCGGCTTGTCAAGATCTGAATTACGCTCCTGGCATGACGGGGTTCACAGAGCGCTAACCGCTTGTGGAAGCCGAACTCATCGAGCAAGCTTCGCACGGTGTCTGGACAAACGGGCGTTCCCAGCCGATCGAGCTCGTGGGCAATCTCCGTACTCGACAAATAGGTCCACACCACGTCTTCACGCATTGGATCGCCTGCCGTATGGTCAGCAACGACCTGGCGAAGGTTGTTCTCCAGGTCAGGTGCAGCAAAGCTAGCTTTTTTTCGACCCCCCTTTTTTTCGAACCCGTCCTTCGGCGTCATCCACCGGCAATTGGCTCACCTCATGGCGGCCATTCCGAATCGTTTTCTCGTCACAGCCCAGCACAGACGCAACGTACTCGACGCCCCCATGCCCCAGCTTTTCCGATTCTACCGCAGCGTAACGGCGGCGGTCTTTCTCGGACAATGAATCATAAAACGCCTTCATGTGTCCACAAACTACCGACAGATAGGGAACCATGGCTTTCTCCTTCGCCAAGAGAATGGGGGACCGCTCACCCTGGAAGTCTAGCCAATTCGAGAAAAAAAGGGATGTTATTTATCGGGCGGCCCTAAGCTATCCCGTCTGGTACATACTCGCCTGGGACCATTTACGCGAGGACGTCCGTACGTTTCGTTGCGATCGAATCGAACGTGCACGTACAACAGGTCAGGAGTTTCGTCTACGGTCGAAAGGAGAGTTTGAGAATGCGATAAAGGGGATTGACGCAATTCAACCGTAGTCTTGGGCCATCGCAGTCGGTCGTGCGGCTACCACCTACTCGCATCGAACGTAGACTTTTCACTCCATGCATTCTCTTCACCAATGTAGCGTAATTGCACACTTGACGCGACTCGTCGAGCATTCTCCTTAGTGCAGCGAAGAAATCGACCAAGAAGCTGGCTAACTCGCTCAGGTTGCGCCACTTGAGTGCCGTCGGGGTTCATGCCCGCCTTCGCGATCGGCACATAGCGATATCTCTTCAGTGGCCTAAACCTTGCCTGGAGCGGTTCTACCGCAAGTGCGTTCGGTGAAATAGACCGAGCTCACCTACAGCGTTTTCTTCTTGCTGGCGGTTGCATCACCCGCTGCGGGTTCGTTGTGGATCCAACTCACAGCGGTGAAATCACCGGCCTCAGTTCAGGCTAGTGAATTGTGTAGTCCAATTGATCGCAAAGGGGTAGCTTCTGGCGACCAGCGAAGGTAGCCGCCCATTTTGCGCAAAGCAGTCTTTTACGGGTTTTGCGGGTCCGCATGAGACTTAGAAACTGCACTCAGGCAGGTTCGACGTGGATCGGCGGAGCTCTTTTTGCCTGGATGGCTTCCAGTTCAAGGTCGAACAATGACTTTCCGGTATCCAGCCATTGACCGACTTCGGCAAGCAGGTTCGACAGTGTGAACCTAGCCATCCGTGTTTGAAGACTTGCCAAAACTGTCACGATGATACTTCGTCGTTTTGCACCCGAATCTGTTTTGCTCGTTCGGGCTCCCTTGCGAATCTCCGCTTCTCGCCGAGCATCAGCCCGCCGAAGGCCAGCAGCGCGAGCGTAGCTGGTTCGGGGATCTCAGTATTAACATGCCACTTCACCTTCAACAGGTCGGTGTTAAAGACGATGTCGACCCCGGCAACAATCAGCCCATCGGCAAAAGCACCGCCCACCGGGTCCGGTGTGCCGTCGATGATCCCTGGGCCATCCGTTCCAGGGTTCCAAGAGAACACAATTTGCGTGTAAGCCAGCGGGTTGCCAGCAGGATCTCTGACGATATCGACCGCCTTCTGACCACCGGAATCCGGTCCACCGATATTGGTATGGCCCTCGGGTGGAGGGGGAAACATCGAGAAGTCGGCCGCGAAGATATCAATGAGTTGTCCCAAGGGCAGGGTCGTCACGGGATCCCTCCCGAGCCCTAACTTGGCGACGTCGATGCCGAGGGCCAAGTCGTCTGCTCCGGTGGGCAGCAGCTTCAGCGCACCCATGCCCGCGATGGGACCGGGCAAAGGCTCCGGTGCCACGCTTGGATTCCGGTTCATTGGATCGTAGAGGAACTTCGCACCTGCCCAATCGTCCATCGTCAGGTCACGGATCGTTGCAGCTGCTGCGATCGTTCTGTTCATGAAGTCGACCCCTCCGACTGCCGGGGCCGGGGGAGCAAGAAACGGGGAAACGCCGGCCGGTGTCCAGTTTGCGGGCGGGACATTCGCCACTGCCTCATCGCGATGGGAAAGACCGAGCGAATGGCCGATCTCGTGGGCGGCGACAGTTTCCAGGTCATGCATTCCTGCAAGTGCCGGATTGACCCCATTCCGTCCGCCGGCCGCACAACATCCCGCCGCCATATCCTCACGTCGATCCTGCAGCCAAGTGCGGAAATGGCGCCCAAGTACGTGCCATGGGTGATTCAAACCGACGATGGCAAACTGCACCTCGGCCAGACGCTTCCGCAAGCGATATCTCGCGACCGTATCCTCTTTTACGACAAGGACGGCAAGGTGTTTGAGCTGCGAACCGAAACGATCGATGAGCAAATGCCCTCGAAAACGTCGATCATGCCCGATGGGCTGGAGAAGCTGATGACCGTCGACGATCTGCGCGATCTGTTGGCGTTTTTGACGAGGATGCGATTGACGGATGTACCCAAAAAATAGGGCTCTTCGGAAGTCCTGAGTGGACAAGGGCTTACGGCAATGTTAATGCCATTCAGTTCTGGCCCGTTTTCTTGTCCGTATCGACAGTTTCCATCGTACTGTCAAGTCCCTATCTCCCTTCCAATTCCGGTTTCGTCGACGTATCGGGAATTTCGCCAGACCGCGATATCAGTCGGCTCCAGAGCATGCCTTCTGGGCAGCGGCCAATGCCGGTCGTGTCGAACTTAGGTGCCAACTGCTTGCCGAGATTCCGAATTCGGTCCTTCTGCACTTCTTCAGGCTGGGCTCGAAATTCTTCGGTGGACATGGCAGCCAACAGCTTGGTTCGTGCTTCGTTGTGCAGAACAATGTTCCGCAAGTGCTTGCGAAGGTCGGTCAGCATCACCGGTGGGTTGAAGACTGTCTCGACGTAAGGGATTTTCGGAACGTGGTTCTCGTCCAGCTTGACTTGGTCGAGCTCTTCGAGGGCTTTCTTGATCAGCGCGATGTCGGCCTGTGGATCGTCCGAGCCCCAACCGGCGTGATCGTGGAACCGCCGCCCACCGTGGTTGCGGTGGTAGAGGCAACGGGTCTTGCCAACAGCATCCAATATCCCAAGCATCGCCTCGGCGTTTGCAGCGCCGACGATGCTGGCGCAGAACTCCCGGGCGTATTCCTTCGGGTCACCGTGGGGATCGATCATCGCTGCGCCACCGACGGCCAAGCCAATCGTGTTCCAATCGCCGTGCCGGTTGGCCTCGATTTGATGCCACACAATTTGCTTTCCGTAGTCAGTCTTCACGAGATCACGGAAGTACCGGGCAACCTGCTTCCAGTGAACGTGGAGGCATGGTCGGATCTCGTTGTCGGCCAAGTACCACATCCAGATACCCAACGTGCGGCCTGACGCCGCGATGGCACGGCACCGATCGGGACTGAATCCATTGGGGTTGCCGACCCAAATGCCGGCCTCTGCGGGCAGGATGCCTGAGTCAAGAATGTCTTGGATATCCTTTGTGCCGCTCCACTTCCAGTAACCGCGCTTTTCGGGTGGGACTCCGACGGTGGGTTCAATGTTCCAGACGGAGAAGAAACCCTTGACGTGCGGGTTCTTACGTCGCATCAGATCCAGCAGTTCCATGTGGGCCTCTTGGGGCGTGCGGACCGTGCACTGACAATCAACGCCCGTGCAGCCGCCCGGATCGGCCCAATGGGAAACGAAGGCGTCGATGTGGAGGCCAAGCTTCTCTGCCATGCGCCTATAATCTTGTCGCATGCGTTCTCCAGTCTCTTGGTCGGAAAGGCACATGTGACGCTGCAACTTGCGGCCCTCCCACAACGCCGAGCCCCAAAGGAAGCCAACTGCCTTGCCGCCGATCCGGCGCTGTTCGTCCAGTAGGCGAATCGAGAGCCGTTCGGTTGTCTCCGGTGGCACATCGCCCGCCCCGGCTGGAAAACTGATCGGACTCCCCTCCACACCGTTGAAACCGAAAAAGTCGTGCATGCGGACCATGCAATCGACCTTCTCGTCAGGCCAGAAGTTCCAGAAGAACTTGGCGTTGGCCTCGCGGTCGCCAGTCTTCCACGACAGCGATTGGATGTGAATGCGGTTCTCGAGAAACGGACTGACGGCCAACCGCAAGTTCCGAGGAAACGACAACGTCCGCTCAGCGTAATCGCATTCATGGATCAGCCGATACAGCGCGTATTTGATGCCGCCAACATTGTTACCCACGCAATAGACAATCGGCGCACCCTGCTTGTCCGTGGCTGGTTAGCGCTCTGTGAACCCCGTCATGCCAGGAGCGTAATTCAGATCTTGACAAGCCGACGTCGTGAAGCACGCCTCTGGCGGCGGCGCTGGTTGGCCTGATCAAGTTCGCGCTGGCGATCTTCGCTGCGATGCTCAGGGTGTGCCTTGAGCCATCGGTCAGGTAGCAGCTCGGAGAGCTGTTCACGCTGGTCCCTTGAAAGCGATTCGAACGGGGTTTGGGCGTCGCCCACCCGCAAGTACTCGGGAACGATCTGAGGAAGCCGGACGAGAACATCGTTGAGATACGGGGTGACGTGGACATGATTAGAACGAGCACTCTGGATAAGCGTGTACCAGACGCATGCCGCGCGACCACCCGCATCGCTCCCAAAAAATTGGTAATTTTTTCTTCCAATAACCGAGGGGCGAATGACTCTTTCTGCCATGTTGTTATCGATCGCATAGCGCCCGTCGGTTGCAAATCGCGTCATCGCGTTCCAACGATTGAGCAGGTAGCCGATCGCTTCGGCCAACTTGGTCGAAGGCCGTACCGTCGGCTGCACTTCGGTGAGACGATCGTGCAGAAGGGCAAGAATGGGAACCGACTCGCGCATGCGCACTTGTCGTCGCGTTTCCACATCGGCATCGGCCAGGCGATCCTCGATGTCGTACAGTTGCCAGATCCAAGCGAGCGCCTCGTGCGCAAGTGGCTGCGTTGAGACGGCGCACGCTTCGTCGAACTTCCGCCGCGCATGGGCCCAACAACCCAGATCCAGAAGTCGGCCATCCGATTCCTTGACTAGGGACGTGTAGACACTGTAACCGTCGGTTAATAATCCGCCTTGAAAATCATCAAGTATTTCCCGCGGACCTGCGCGGGATCGATCAAGTCGATAGTCAAATAGTTGGTACGGATGCTGGTCATCGCCAACGTAGACCCAGAGATAAACCAGCTTGGTCGCCCCAGCCCCGGGACGCAGGACACGGGCCGTGGTCTCGTCGGCCCGTACATAAAAACTATCCAGTACTTGGGTGCGAATCAGATCCCACACCGGCAGCAGACGCTCGCCCGTTCGCACCACGGCGTTGCTCAACACGCTGCGGTTGAACCACATCGTGGTGGTGGAACGAAGCTCTTCCTGGAGACGATACAGGGGCAGGTGACGCTCGAACTTGGCGTGTGCCAGCCAGGCTAACGTGCTGGCCCCAAATATCCCTTTTTCGTTGATATTGGGTGGCTTTTCGCTGGTGACGATCTGCTGGCCATCCCGGCTAACAGGGCAACCGTAGGTAAACCGAACGTGCTCGGCGATGTAGGCGCTAGACTCAACATATTCTAGTTGCCGTGAGATCTGCTCGGAGATCACCGTCCGCTTGCCGCCACATCCACAAGGACAATCGAGTTCTTCCGGCGGCAGTGGGTGTTCAAAACGCTGGACCGGCAAGCACTCGGGGAATTCAAAACGTTTGCGCTTCTTACGGCGTTTCTTGCGTTTCGAAGACGATTCATCGTCTGGCTCTTCTTCGTCGGTCGCCTCGTCATCCTCGCTAATCTCGTTGCCCTCGATCGACTCGGGATCAAAAAGAAGCTTTTGATCGGGAGAAGGGATAAACCGTTCACGCCGTGGAGAAAAGAGTGCCTTACGGAGTAAGGTGATTTGCTCTTGCATCACCTCGATGTGATTCTGCAACGATTCAAGAGTTGCCTGTTGCTCGCTATTAACCCTTTTGAGATGTGCGATCTCGGCGCGCTGCACTTCGATCTCTTTTCGGAGTTTGTCGGATTCCATCGACAACGTTTCGGTCCTTGAAGGTGCGTCACGAAATGGCAAATGATCACACACCGTTGGTGTAGAACACACATGTTTATTTATCGACAATTCACGTTGCGCGTCAAGGTGGTTTCCAAGGCGATTGAGTAATTTGTTTTGCCTGCTCACGACGCCATCACTTGCGACGTTTGACACTCGATAGCTCGATGCCTTCCAGCAACAATCGCAGGTCGTCCACATGCAGTGTCAAGTAATCACCGGGGGATGCAATCGCCCCTCCATGGTCGGCGCCACGTAGTGTCTCGGACGTTCCTCGTTCAAGATGCTTGTAGAGGATGATCGTGCCGTCACCCGTGAAATAGAGTACCTTCAACCGGTTGCGGCGTCGGTTGAAAAACAAGAAAAGATCTCCGTCTTCAATCTGTTTGCCAAGCTCCTTTTCGACGATACCGATTAATCCACAAAAACTTTTACGCATGTCCGTGGGAGCCAACGCGGCGAAGACTTTTATTTGGGATGGCACAATCAACATGACGCCACCTCACGCAACGCCTGCAATACGTCCTTCACTGTCTCACAATCGGTGCCGTGAGGCACATCCACAAAGACTCCCTGCTGCGGCAAGTGAATACGCAGCGTGGACGCAGGTGTCGTCCCCTCGATCCGCACAGGCACCAGTTGGGTGCCCTGGACGGCGTTACGACTGGTTTTAAGAGACTTGGTCGAACGGCTCCCCTGCTCTGGGGAGGCTTGCTGCTCACGGAACTTACGCTGCCAGGCATAATAGCTGGTTTGTGTAATCGAGTTCTGGTGGCAAAACGCCGCGATGCTCAAGCCGCTTGAGGACTGCTGTTTCAGTAGGCCACGCCAGTGGGACTCTTGGGATTTGTTTCGATTGGACATTGTGCTCGTTCCTGGAATAAAGGGAATGGTTCACCTCTATTAGGATAGCGCGCAATTTTGGGACGCTGTTCACAGAACGCTTACCACAAGCGGCAGGCCGAGAAAACCAAAGCGATGGGAAATACCCCTTTCCGCAACGAGCAGTTCGAGAACATTGCCCAACTGAGGCAACAATACCTCGACTCTCCCAACCCAATCATTAGCATGGACACCAAGAAAAAGGAGCTTTTGGGCGAGTTTTTCCGTACCGGGCAGTCGTGGTCCGATGGTGCGAATGCCGTATTTGATCACGACTTTCCCAGTTACGCGGACGGCAAGGTCATCCCGCACGGGCTGTACGACCTGAAGCGTAACACAGGGCACCTCACTCTCGGAGTCAGTCACGACACGAGTCAATTCGCTTGCGACAGCTTCCGTGTGTGGTGGCAACGCCACGGCGAGCGGACGTACGCCGACGCCAAGTCGATTCTGTTGCTGTGCGATGGCGGAGGAAGCAATAACTGTCGTCACCACATTTTCAAGGAAGACCTGCAACGATTGGTCAACCGGATTGACATTCCAATTCGCGTCGCCCATTATCCACCGCATTGCTCGAAGTATAACCCGATTGAACACCGTCTTTTTTCTCATGTCACTCGCGCCTGGTCCGGTGTGGTGTTTCGCACGCTTGACGTCGTCACAACATGCCTTCGACGAGTGTGGACTCGCACCGGGCTGAAAGTCACCTACGCGGTACTCAACAAGGATTATCAACTCAAACGGAAAGCGAGCGAACGTTTCCTTGACTTGGATCCCATACAGTTCGAAGACGTATTGCCCGATTGGAATTACACCGTAATTCCTACCGCCTACTGAAAACCGGGAAGTTATTTATCGGCCACTCCTTAGTAGTAGGTAGTGAGGTTCAATGGTGCGCACTGTCCTTGCCTGACTTTCTGACCGATAGTTGATGGCGATTTCATGCATCGACAAGAACGCTTGGTGAAGAGGCTCAACAACGGCAGGTTTTGGTACCGAAAAAAATGACAGCACGAATGGTGAAGCTGATTCCCCAATCAGGATACGTGACTTTAGCTTGTTGATTCTTAGTTTGACGGATGGGCTGAATGAAGCCATGACTTTCCGTCGTACTGAGCTAAGATTGGCCATCAATAGCGGCGATTTCATTTTTTCCGCAACAGCTAAACTCATTAGTAAATCGACTGCCTCTGCGTGATCAAGGTTGACACGACCAATTCCCCAGCTTGACCGCAGCCTCACGCCCCCACCCCGGCCTCTATCAGCTTCGATAGGCAGACCACGCTCACGAAGAATCTGAATATCGCGACTCAACGTTCGAATGCTGACGCCAACCTCCTCAGCAATTACTGCAACAACAAGCGGCCCATCTGACTTAAGTCGCGCAGCTAGGTAGTCCAAGCGTTGGAGTCGGTCCATGGTTGAGTTGCGGGGCATCAATTAAATATGTCATAAAATGTCCTATTTGGCAATATGCTCTAGAGAGGCTGGCGGACACCGCCTTGGAAACTAACCTCAATCATGGGAGAGTAAAGATGTTTCGTGGATTTTCAATTGTCGTTATCGGATATGGAATGTGCCTAATGTTAGGTTGCGGACGTGGCCTGGACGTTGACTCGCCGCCTCAAGCTGTTGGCGGAGTATTTCAGGAATCGTCCGGTGTAATTACGGTCATTGCGCCGATCAAACTCGCAGAAGGAAAAACGGAAGAAGACTTGCTTGCTGCATCCGAAGTATTTCAGCGAGATGTCGTGAGCCATCAACCCGGTGTGCTACGCCGCGAGCTTGTGCGAAAGAGCGACGGCACCTATCTGGATATCGTGCAGTTTCGCAGCATGAAGGATGCGGAGAAGATGATGGAGTTAGGAAAAGAATCGACCGGGTGCCGCGAGTTTTTTGCGGTCATGGACATGGATTCGGCAGACGCCTCCTTGGGCGAAATGGTGCATCAGTCGCTTGCAACGTACGAGTAGCACGCTATCGCCTCCCGGCTGATGGAGCGAAGCACGAGAATGTTCCGGTAAAAAAGCCTCGTCGTCCTGAGTCACAACTACCCAAGCGTCGACCGTCTGAGGCGAGTCAAGCCAAGAAACACATCGATCAGCATTGTCGAGTGAAACTGTACAAAGGCAACAACCTACAAGAGATATAGAGAACGATGAATAGCGAACAAAAGGAAACGAGATTCAGCCTCAAGGACCAACTGTTCAATAAGAATCGAGTAGAGTATCTCGCTAAACTATTTTACACGTCAGACGATGGCTTTAATGCGTCAGGTTTTGTGCGAGATACGATGAGGAAATTGAAGCAACTAGAGTTGAAGGAACGGATTATTCATATAGCGAACACACTAGAAATCTACCTCGCTGCTGACTACCGAATTGCTGCCAATCAGATTGTGTCCGCTCTCCCACCGCCGCTTGACCCAACCAAGACTGACAATGACTTTGGCGACTTTATCTTTACTCCACTCGGTGAATTTGTCGTTCGGAACGGGCTCGCGAAAAAACACCTAACACTGTCACTAGAGACGCTCAAAGCGTTAACTCAACGTATTTCGATGGAGGATGCGATACGAGCATTTATCAATACACACACGAAAGAGACTCTGGGGGAACTGGCAAAATGGTCGACTGACAAGAACTACCACATTCGGCGATTGGTTAGCGAAGGTACGCGACCACTACTTCCCTGGTCAAAGCGTTTGTCAATCGACGTGATAACACCGCTACCACTGCTCGATACACTTCACGACGACCCCACTCGGTTTGTAACGCGTTCTGTCTCGAATCATTTAAACGACATCGCAAAAACGCAACCAAAGCTGGTCCTAGACGCCCTGAAACGATGGAGACAGAAGGGCAATCAAGAGGAATCAGAACTTCATTGGATGAGTAAGCACGCGTTACGAACCCTCGTGAAGCATGGTAATTCACAGGCACTCCAATTTCTTGGCTTCAAGCCAAACCCGAAGATTGAAGTCGCAGGATTTGCAATTAAGTCTTCCGAAATCAAGACGGGGCAAGCAATCGAATTCTCCTTCACAGTGACTGCGATGCGTGACGAGACGCTGATGATCGACTATGTCATTGATTTTGTGAAGGCGAACGGCTCTTGGTCTCCTAGGGTCCATAAACTCAAGCAGCTCAGCATCTCTAAAGGTAAATCAGCCACGGTAAGCAAGCGACACTTGCTACGGGCCAACGCGACGACCTACACGCTTTACCCTGGGACGCATCATGTGACGTTGCAAATCAACGGAAAACCTTTCGGTACACAGTCGTTTCTGCTAGTTCCATAACGTAGAATAGGGTTGCATTCTAATCGACATCTGCCACCGATGTATCGTAGACTGCACTTAATCTGCCAAGGAAACCCTAGCTAGTTCCCGTTGATAATACTCCCTTTCCGACCGACTTTGGGAACGGCGCGGGGCGACGAGCGGGCGAGGGAGTTGGCTTGTTCGGTTTTCTGTGGTGGGTCGGCGTTGTTGCGCCGCAGCGCGCGTACCTCGCCTTACGTTTACGAGTTGTTTTCGGTTTTTGCGTCCGTTCCGCGTCAGCCTCCTGAGGTTTTTGCCAGGATCGTTAAGTTGTGACAGAACACGGCGCTGCCAACGGCGGACGTGAAATTCTTAAAGCCGCGAAAACAACAGCGAGCCAGGCGAAATGCTCGCTTTAAGCACGAGATCGTGCCTTCGATTCCGGCGCGCCACTGCTGCCAAATGCCCATCATCGTGTCGCCGAAATCTCGCGTCCGCCGAGGCACGCCCAGGTAGTCGACCTGTTCTTCCAATTCCTCGTAGGTGTCCTCGTCCGGACAGAAGCCCATGTCCGCGGCGACCGTTTTGGGCCGGCTACCGTACTTCTCTTCGTGTCGTTCGAGTACCGTCTCCAGGAGTTCGCTGTCGCTTACATTCTTCTCCAACACAACGTAATCGGTAATGAACTTCTCCTTCGACTGTGTGAGCAGCACCTTGTGACCGAATTCGACTGGCTTGCCACGCCGTCCACGCATGATCAACTCCGCATGAGATTCAAAAATGCTGAACACTTTGTCGGCATTTGGAACCTGCTCTCGATCGAACGCGCGGCGCCGAGCCACTTCGGCGACCTGCCGCATCACCGGCAAACGGTTCGCCAGCGACTGGGCAATCGTCGCCAACTCGACACACGTCGAACGTTCGGCCCAAGCGACGAATTGTTCCGCTTTTTCCAGAGCTTCCTCGACCCGGACGATCAGCGTCTTCATATTCTGGCGGACCTGGCGGAGACGCTTTTTGTTCGTGCTATTCGAGTAACGCGTGACGAAAAGATGCAGATTTTTGATCTTCTTCGCGTGAAATCGCCAAGGACAACGGAGTGGGTCGAGTTCTCGACCAGTCGACATTTCTCGGGCAGCCACGCGATAGACGTCCCACAGCAGGCTGGAGTCGGTCGGCCAGTGAATATTGCATTCGGTGACGGTCGTGTCGGTTCGCACATGTTCCAGGGAGACCGTTTCTTCGGCGACGACGCCGAGGGCCAATAGGTGATTGATCCGTTCCCAAGTCTCGGGCTGAATCGCGCGAAATGCCTTGTTCAGCAGCGTGAAGTCGATGGTCGGCTTTTTCAGCAGGCGGCAAAACCGCTGCAAGGTTTCGCTTTCGGCAATCCGGATCGACGCTTCCCGATAGTCGAGTCCTTCCCGTTGCAAGACGAGGATCGCGCGAAACAGGTTTTCGCTGGTGAAGATCGGCTTTCGGCCGCGTGCCGACGTCGTCTGGCTGAGCTGTTCGAGGTCGCGATGGACCACATCGAGAATCGCGGGCCGGCTGTCCAGCAACTGGCCGAGCGTTTTGTACTCGTCACGATAATCCCGTACCGTTTGGTTGTCGGCCTTCTCGTTGGCCCATCCAAAATCGAGAATCGCTTCAGCTTTCAAACGCATCGCCCGCTTCTCCTTGGGTAAAATGGCTCTTTGATTCGTTCTGTTTTCAATAGGATAACGATGCGTCTTTTTCTTGCTACACCAAAACCGGCCCGCCAGACGAATTTCACAATATTCTGATTTGGGAAACAGGAACTAGCTAGTGTCTGCTTCGGTTTGCTCGCATGCTCTTTTTCACCGGCAGCCTAAATCGCACGGGTTGAGTACACCGAAGCGACTTCGCCCGTTTGTTTCGAAGCGGAAGTTGGACAAACTTCTCTCTCGGACTGTTTGGCGGAACTGTAAGCGGTGAAGAAGACCTCTGAAGCTGCGCCATCAGATCGATGACAAACCGGTCCTGGCCACCGATGCCCAGCACTGAATAGATCTTCACGGCTAGGGTGGGCGTTTCCTTGGTCGTTCGGCATCTACCGCAATTCCGGTCGGTGAAATCGACCGACTGTAGAAACGGAAGTTTTCTAACTCACTTCGGTCTGCCCCACCTCTGTCGCCAACCTAGCCCCGAAACGCATGCAAGTCATCCCCCAACGCAACCTCTACCCTCCCCTCAATCAACAGTCTCGCTTTCGCCGCATCACAAAGACCCTAGCCACACACCTTTTGTGATGCCCAATTCATATGTGCATAACCCGCAACTCAACTTGACGGGTCAAAGCATGAACGACTGACAGACGGGAAACTCCAACGTGCTACTGAAACTGTTGGTTCGATATGTGTTTGGTTTTGAACCGGCAATGGACCATCTCCGCATTGCGCCAGCGAACTGGATGCCGTTTGATACATGCCAGTTTAGCGGCGTTGCCCATGGACGGCGCATTCAGGTGGCGTATGCTCGTGGTGATGTCATGAAACGAGAGTTCCAATTGAACGGCGAGCCACTGAGTGATGTAGGCTTTGATGATTTGACCAACGTGAATTTTGTAGATATCCCGTACTCCGTTCTGAGCAGCGAACGGGTCAATAACATAACGGTTAAAGGTCCTCTTGAGGAATAACCCTTTCATCCACCCACGCACATGCTACTCGCTACTGCTTCCGATCGAGATAATGTCACGGAACAAACGCATGAAAATTTCCAATCGTCATGAATGGTTGCTGGTCGGTTGCTGCTGGGCAGCCGCAATCGCTCTGTGCCACGTTCCAGTCTCATTTGCCAGTGCGGCTAGCCTTGAATTTGCCTCACGGACCTGGAACATCAAAGAATCATTTTTTCCCGTTGGGCCTGGAGGCAACCGATTTTCAGCGAGCCTTGATGTCGTCTGGTCCGATGGAGAGGGGCTCCACCTCACGATCCACAAGGCGGGCTCATTATGGTTCGCATCGGAGGTGATCCTCGACGAAAGCCTGGGCTACGGCACCTATATGTTCCAGACCTCCACCAGACAAGACATCTTGAATCCCTATGTTACGTTTGGGGCTTTTACTTGGGATACAGCAGGTGACGACGCTCGCATTCCAGATGCGCCTAACCGTGAAATCGATTTTGAAGATTCCCGCTGGGGCAATCCGAGTGATCCCATCAGTTCGCAAGCGGTCGTACAGCCCTACTTTGCTACACCGGACAACCTCGATCGCATCACGTTACCCGATCTCAGTCAGAACGCGGAACTCACGCGATTTTTCACTTGGTCGCCTGGGAAGATAGAATTTATTACACTGCTTGGCCATCATTCGCCGACGGACTTTCCTCCCTCGGCAATCATCCATCAATATGAGTACGTAGAAAACCTGGCCACCAACCATATCGTTCCTCAACCCGGCGCAGAAAACTTTCGCTTCAACCTCTGGGTTATTGACCCGTTCTCCGCGCCACTCAATAACGAGGAAGTGGAAGTGGTGATTAACGACTTTGTCTATCTTCCCTTGCTAGAAGGTGATTTTGATAACGATGGCGACGTCGACAGCGACGACCTTGGTCAGTGGGAGGGCGACTTCGGCCAAAACCGTTTTTCCGATGCCGATGGGGACGGCGACAGCGATGGCAAAGATTTTTTGGCGTGGCAAAGAAATTTCAGCAATTCGAGCTCTAGTACCAACATGGCTGTACCAGAACCTTCATCCCGGCTTCTTTTATACATCGCTGCTTTTTTGCTTATATCAGTCGTTCCAAATTCAGCCCCCGGCGCAAGCCGTGGGGTTTTGTAAGTCGGACGATACCCAGATAGCCCCACGGCTTGCGGCGAGGGCTATGGTTTGATCGATAGATAATTTGGAACTACTGTATATTGTAGGGATTGCGTTTCAAAAGGAGATAATCATTTAGGGGGAAAAACTTTTCGGGGGTCAATACGGTTATGCACTTTTCTCTTTTTTTTCGTTCGAGGTGGTTGGGGGTTTTTCTGATTTACATGGCAATGTGGTGTGATCATCCAACCGCCTCCGCCGTGCCGCCCACGTTCACCGATGTGACACTGGCAGCGGGAATAACCCATACTCAAGGGCCGCCGCTGGTGTTTGGTAGTGCCGATGTGATTGCTCACACGGGCGGTGCTTCCGCCGGCGACTATGATGGCGATGGGTGGGTCGACCTGTTTGTGACTCGCTCGGACAACACCGATATTCTCTACCGCAATCTCGGCAATGGGCAGTTTGCCGATGTCTCGGCAACTGCTTTCGGCCCGACTCCCATCAATACTTCGACCAATGGGGCTGCCTGGGGCGACATCGATAACGATGGTGATCTGGATCTCTACGTTACCGTCGTTGGACAAACCGATCATCTTTTGTACATCAACCAAGGGGACGGTACTTTTGCCGAAGAGGGGGTGTAGCGCGGGGCGGCGCTGGACAATGGCACGGACCTTCTTTACGGCACGGGAATTTCCCTGGGAGACTACGACCGAGACGGTTATCTCGACATGTTTGCCGCGGAATGGCGACCCTCGTCGTTCAACCCAATTTACGCCCGACCTGAATAATCCATCGGACTTCATGGTTTGGGAAGTGAATGCCGGGTCTCATTATCTCGCCCAGAGCGAATTCACCGCCCACTTTGGTCTTGGCAACGGCGTGACAACGGTGGATGAGATTCTCATTGCGTGGCCAAATGGAATCACGCAGCGATTGACCGATATCACGGCCAATTCATTGCTGACGGTCGTAGAAACACCGGCCGATTTTGACGCCAGCGGCACCGTGGATGGGGCCGACCTTGCCGTTTGGGAGCAAGGCTTCGGACAATTCCCGGCGGGCGATGCAACCCTGGCCGATGGCGATGCCAATGGCGACGGCTTTGTCAGTGGCACCGATTTCTTGTTATGGCAGTCAGCCTACGGCTCGTCAAGTATTGCTGCTATTTCGGGTATGCAGACAGGCGTCAAAGTGCCAGAGCCAGCCACTGTTTGGCTCCTGCTGATTGCGGGCACTGCGAGCATGATTAGGCGGCGATGGTGCCGATGTCTTAGCGCCTTTGCGAGACGTTCACTTCGACATTAGCGGAGAATATGATTTTGTGTAACACTTCAGCCAAATGCAGCGAATCAGAAAATCACCACAGAGAACACAGAGGTCACGGAGGTTCTATCACCCCTTTCAATGGATGGGCATCTAGGATTCATTTTCCTCTGTGTTCCTCTGTAAGACAAACCCGTAAAAGCTTGTTTTCTTGACGCACTTTTTGATAGCCACAAAAAACACTAAAATCCTAGCGCAGCCGCTGGCTGCAACCAAACAACCAATGTTGAGCAGGATTTACAGGATAAACGGGACGAATCCAATGGACCACTATCCTGCTGATCCTGTCGAAAAATCTTTGCGCCACACAAAGAAATTGATCGTTAGTAGTACAAAAAAGCCGGAAAGAAAGTATATTTTTTGCCACGGATTAAACACGAATTTACACGAATTGATCAAAAAGGAGGATGTATGTTCCTTTCCCTTTTGATCTGTGTTTCATCCGTGTTCAATCCGTGGCTAGTTCTTTCTTTTCGTGCCTTATTGCGTTTTTTGTGGCTATTCCCCTTTGGTTGCGGCCAGCGGCCGCGCTGTGTTCCTCCGTGGTTAATCATCCTAAGCAACTGCAGATGGCTAAAGTGTTATGATTTTGTAAAGGTGATGTTTCCCCCTGTTTTGCGCGAGTCCGTCCTTGCGAACGGCGCTAATGATGGCGCGACATTTTACCATCGCAAATAGGTTAGCGCCGTCCGCAAGGACAAACTCCTACATCTTCTGTGTTGCTAACGGTCAAATTCTTTGTTTGGCGCAAAGATTTACAACAGCCACGAAAAGGAACAGCATTGCTAGCGAATCACGTGGATGTCAATGATTGTCATCCTCCCGATTCATTCGCGCCAATTCGCGTGATTCGCGGGCCATGATTTTTGTGGTTTTCGCGGCTATTTTTCTTTGGTTGCGGCGTTGTCGCGCTGGGTTCCAAGGCGGCACAGGGCTCAATCATGGCCCAAAAGCAGCGGTCCAACGATCGAACTGATGGCCACTGCCAGCAGTAGCCCATAGGTCAGCCGGCGAAAAAACATTTTGTTCAAACGACTCCCCAGGTGTAAACCCAACCAGAGACCGGCGAAAACCAGCGGCATCATCATCAGCGCGGCCAGCGCGGCGGAGAGGACTTGGTTGCCGAAATTCCACCATAGCAATACTCCGGCGAAGGGAGCACCCGTGGCGGAGCAAAAAAACAGAAACGCCCGTGATTTGTCGGCCGACCAAGTGAGCGCGTTGACATACAACACCATCGGTGCTCCGCCGATCGACGCGAAACCCAGCATGAATCCAGATGCACCCATTATGAGAATTTCCCAACCAACCGAGAGCCAATCGCGCGGACTTGGGCGGATCGTGAGAAGGCAAAGGATGATCGTGAACAGCACGACACCGATCATCTGCTTGGTCTGACTTGGCGAGAGCACGCTGGCGACCGTCAGTACGTAAGCTCCCACCGGTATCGCACCAAGTCGCAGCAACACGGGACGAACCACTTGGCGTAGTTCCACGTTCGGCCAAAGCCGCCAAGCACCGACCACATTCTGCACGCTGGTCAACGTAAGATTGATCGTCGCAGCCTCAGCCACCGAAAAGCCGGTAAGTACCAGCAACGGAACCCCAAAAAGCCCAGACCCAAAGCCCACGGCACCTTGCAGCACACTACCGAAAGTCATCACCAAGGCGATCGTCGTAAGTTCTGGTAGGGAATAGGGCATTGGGAAAAATTCGGATTTCGGAATGCGGAATGGGAAGTTGACCTTATTCCGCCTTCCCCCTTCTGTCTTCCCCCTTGGCTATTGCTTCTCGCACTTTCTTTCGCAGATCGTCGCTGTTCCAGCCAAGTTTTTCGGCTTGGGCAAGCATCCGACGTTGGAGTGGGTGAGGCAGTCGCGCCACCGCGGCATGGGCGGACCAGGAAAGATTGGGCCGACGGTTGCGTGCTGGCACACGTCGGGCAACCGAAGCATAGCGGCTAACCATCTCGGTTGACAACGTCCCACCGCACACCTCGGCAAACTCTTCGCCGAACAAATCCTCGCCCGAGTTGATCATATCGCCAATCCACCAAGGGCTGGCCCGTTGGCACCAGAGGGCAAATTGCAATGGGCCTTGCCACTCGGCCAGCGGCGGTCGACCCTGGATACGAACCGCAGCGGGACGAAAATCGAAAGGGCCAAGGCTAATTTCGGGTTCTTTGGAAGGCATCGGAAGGGGTTACTTCAAAAATTTTAGCGGCTAGATTTTAGTGTGAAAAGGAGAACTACCAAGCCGCAATCTCAGCCCTCGGCTTTGCCGGGGGGTCGCGGAACGATCGCTATCTCTACCAAGCACGGTTATTCCCCGAGGGCATTTTCCTAAAAGCAACTTTTTCCCGAGGGCAACCCCCCGGCAAAGCCGGGGGCTGAAATGAGGCTTCTTCATCGCCACAGTCAGTAATAGCCACTAAATTCCCTGAAGAACCTATCATTTGGTCATTAGACATTAGTCATTGGACATTTCCTATGCACGATTCTTGTAGTTTTTACGGCCAGACTTTGCGATCTTGCAACGCTATACCGCCGCGTATGTCGTACGGCATGTGCTTATGGTCATGTCCGCTTTCATCCATAAACAATAGCAAGCTCATTGTATACACCCGACGGGCAGATTGGTGCTTTCTGTCATGTCATGTCTATTTCATTGGCCTTGGAATACCTAAGTCACAAAAATGGGTACGAGCACCAGTTCTACAAAGCTAAATCAGCAAGCCCTGCCTGGAAAATCATCAACCCACATCAAGGTCTTCCACGAAACGTGCGTCTGGCACAACCTCGTCGGTATCCACCCCAAGTATATCCACCACGATGGGTCGAAGTTCAGCAAGGATTGCGGAATCATCCGCCAGAACAAGCTCCGTCGTGGCAGCCGTCCGGCCAACAATCTTACGAGTGATGTCACCCAACGTCACCAAGCCAACTTGGGGGATGATCCGTAGCCAGGAAGTAGCCAGATGCAACAGCAGAATCAGTGCAAACGCAGAAAATATCGTAAGTGGCAACATCTCCCAATCAATCGCGGCAATTCCAATCGCACCGGCTAACAATAGAGCGGATAGACAAATCAGTATCACACGGATAGGTTGCGGATGCTGAAGTGGTCGCGGCGAGGTGCCGAGTAGCTCGGGCAAACGCAGCCATAATTGACGGCGATGTGCGGGTGATAGTCGAGCCACCACAGATTGGCTGGGGCGTACGCGGAAACTATTGTCGCCGACAACGTCCCGAACAAGTCGTCGCAGCGAGAGAAATGCCGGAAGTGCAAGACATTGAGCCGAAGAGGCGGTGTCAAACCGCGACCGGATTAACGCAACAAGGTCCCCTACTGTACGCACGAGCCCCGCCTCGTCATCGGTGATCGTGATGCCAAAGTGGTCTTCGACATCTAAAACGATTTCAACGCCTTCCAATCCCATGATTTCACCAAATAGCGATGATTATCCAGATATGCACAACCAAACACGCAGCCCACAAGTGATTATACAGAAAACCGATCGCCATCAATGCTCATTCCCAAAGCATCGACGCGTTGGAATAAACAACCTTGTTCTATCCATCCTATGGGAACTTGAACCAACCATCCAACAGTTCTTGCAACACGAAAACCGATGAAGCCCATACCGTTTATCAAATTCATGGACGGGGTCGGCCCTTTGTGCCTAATGCCGAGTGGCCTTCAATCGACACGGTCAGATTGGGGAATTTCTCACCAATCCTCTGGCGGACCTCGGCTTCAATATCCGCCAGTTGTTCTTTGTCAAATCTCACTTCAATACATCCCGCGCGGAAAAACGGAACCCCGGACCCTCTACTCGAACAAATCACGCCGGCTTTTCCAGAGGACATTTCAGATACTAGGAGCCCATAAACGTCTTTTTGTCGTTTTTGATCTTTGCCTGTGAAAAATATACTCACACATGCAGTCTCGCCGTTGTTCAGTCGTCCCAGGTCGGTTCGTAGGGAGTTCTTTGAAAAAACGCCGACTCCTACCAATAAAATCACAAAAATGATGCTGGAGATCAATTGATCCTTCTTGCTTGAACCAAAGATAGCCGCGAAGAACATCAGGGTGAACACCCCCTCCACGATGCCAAGCGTAAAAGTAAAGGCAATGATGGCCACAACAGTCGTTGTCAGAAATAGAGTCCGAAGACGAAATTGCATAGTTGTTCACATCCTACCGGTATTTAAGCGGAAACCGTTCCGGGTGGCGGATCGAGTTGAGGCTGAGGTCGATATCTAGCTTGGGCCAATGAAAATGGCCCGGCGACTCTTCTTGGACCTCAAAAATCTCGGCGACCGAAGCCTGCTTGAACCAGGGAAATTCGTCGTAGGGTAAAAAAAGTTCTTCTGCCTCGACAAGAAGCCATATCCCATGCGGCGAGATGTTGGTGACCTCAATTTGCGAAGTGGTTTTTTCAATCTTTGACGAACTCATAGTAATGTGCCTTGATTGTGGATTCGATTTGTCGCAATTCAAACTGTTTTAGCCGATGGTTCTTTGCCAATTCAACGTTCGACTCGAGCCAATACTTCGCTTCGCCCTCTTCTGAACGCACATGCACATGCATGCGTAACTCTTCTCGCGAGAAGAAGAAGTAACGGTATCCACCTTCTCGAAGAATGGTTGGGCTCACGTTGACTCACCTTTCCGCATGAAATCTCTGACTACTAGAGCAGTTCCCCAATGACGATTCCGCTGGATATTGTAGGATGAGCCAAATTCACGAGGCCCACCGTCAACACTAGGCATTGGCGAGTGGAATGTGGCTGGTAACCACCTCCTGTAAATCTAGCTTCTTACTCGCATTGTCGATGTCGATCCCGACTAGATTTCCTTGCGAGTCGTAATCGAGGACTACGCCATCGGAAATCTCTCGGCTGTCAGCGCTTGACTTCGAGCACAGATCGATGTAAAGCGAATCTGTCTCAGGATAATAATTGAGTTTCACGGCCGAAATCTCCGGTCTAGAAAAGCGTTGTGAATTGTAAGTTTGTCTTCGAGAGTGATAAGGCGAGCGGCAATTGAAAATTTACCAGAATACTAGCACGACGCGCAAGCGAGTGTGTGCTAGACCCACTTGCTTGCGCTGCGTGCTGGTAATTTTTAATCTGCCGCCCAACTAGTGCTTGGTAAATATTCATCTGCCGCTCGCCTTATGACAGGCATTTGCCTGGTACTTGAGAAACTAGATTATAACCTCGA
This sequence comes from Lacipirellulaceae bacterium, assembly GCA_965249435.1. GTDB lineage: Bacteria > Planctomycetota > Planctomycetia > Pirellulales > Lacipirellulaceae > JAJRWS01. The sequence goes on from CBDFMC010000025.1 coordinate 329,754, forward strand.
CATAGTCACCAGTAACGATTGATCGAACTGCGTCCTGGATATCGTCGATCCGTTGCTGGATTTTTGGCCATGAGGTGGACGATAGTACAAGTATTGCAATTTCTCTATCAGACAAGTTTTGCTGGTGACTTAAGTTTTGGTCTGTCGTGATTAGCACTCCATAGCCATGTTGCTCAGCCGCGTTCAACAATTCTCAATTTCGCATTTGCGACCATCTGAGTTCATAGGCCGTATGAATCTCGTGTTCAGGAAGTTGGTCGCGAAGCGGCACGGGCGTGCCCTGGTCGAAGAGTATTTTCATGATTGCGACGAGCCGGCGGCAGCCACTTCGTGTTCGAGGACTGCCTCGACCTGCGATCGCTCGACTCCAGGAAAGCAGGCGAGAAACTCGTCGATCGAAGCGCCGTCTTTGAGGTTTTCAAACAAGGCGGCAACCGGCACGCGAGTTCCACGGAACACCCATGCGCCGCTCACAACGTCCGGACTGCGCTGGACCACGTTGCAGTTCTCCCAGTTACCCATCGTAAATCTCTCACCTAAAGTTGGCTATCGAAGTGATCTTTGCCAGTACCCACCATTATAGCGAAAATAAGTCGTCGAACCAGAATCTCGCGTATTCCGCTGGTTTTTGGGTGGTTTGACAGCCCCAGCGGTTTGCGGTAGATTGCGGCGAGTATTGATCGTGCGTTGGTGGTCGGCCTGGGTCCTGTTTGGCCCGGCCGACGCAACAGGGAACTCCGGTGCAAGTCCGGGACGGCCCCGCCGCTGTGACTGAGCCCGCGTCGTGAAAAAACGTGGCTGCGAGACATTCTTATTTGCCATTGCCCTACTATGAAATCCCACTCGGCAAAGCCGAGGGTTTAGTATTGAGGGCGAGAAGGCTTTTTTTCGCAGGTGGCTTGGGAGTCAGAAGACCTACCAACGCGTTGGGATGTGGCAAACCGCTAGGGACGGTTGCTGCTTGATGTTCTCCCGCTGCCAAGTTTGATTGGCTGCGCGGCGGATTGTTCGCTGCAGGATGGCTGTTGTGTTCTTGCCGGTTTCCAAAGGTGATTGTTTGGTGCGCGGGTGGGCTGTGCGCGGTGATAGCCGTGTGCTGCGCCGTTGCGTATTGCGCCGTGTGCTGCGTTGCAGCACGGCTGGTTTTACTGTCGTCGAACTGCTTGTGGTGATTGTCATTATTGGCGTGCTGGTGGGGCTTTTGCTGCCAGCGGTGCAGGCCGCCCGGGAAGCGGCTCGTCGGACGCAGTGCCAAAACAATTTGCGGCAAATCGGCATCGGGCTCTCTGGATACGAGGTCGCGTATCGCACTTTCCCCATTGGCTGCGTCGAATGTCGTTTCCCAAAGGATCCACAGAATCCCCTATGGACCTCCTGGAATCTTCAACTCCTGTCTTTCATGGAGCAGCAACAGGTGTTGCAACTGTATGACCTCACCAAGCCCTATTATCACGCAGATAACCGTGAGGCGGTTTCCACGGTCATCTCTACGTTTCTTTGCCCCAGTTCACCTAGTGAGCCGTTGCTTTCCGGTCAAATTGCGCCCACCGATTATGGAGGCATGTCGGGCATTGAGGGTACCGCCTGGAATGCCCCTCCCGATAGTAAATATCTGCGGCATCCTCGGGCCATGGGCGTATTGATCTATGAATGGCCAACTCAGCCTGCCGAAATTACCGATGGTTTGGCACACACCGTGATTGCAGCCGAAAGTGTCCGGCGTACTACCGAAGCAGAGTACCGAGGGAAATTATACGAAGTCTCGTACCAGGCCCAATGGGCCAATGGAAACAACATCATGGCTCAAGGGCAAGAGACCCGCATCAACCAAACAGCCGACAACGAAATTTACAGCCAGCACCCCGAGGTGGCAGGAGTCGTCTATTGCGATGGGCATGTTGAATTCTTAAATGAATCTATTGAGCAGTCGGCGCTGCTGGCCATTCTCACGCGTGCTGGAGGAGAGCTGATCGATGGTCCCTAGCACCACAAGACATTCGAAATTAATCAACACCCTATTGTTGTTTTTCGTCGCCTCGACAACGTGGGCGGAAAGCGTTTCGACGTTCGATGACATTGACTACTGGATTGGCCAAGGCGCAAACCACGCGGCACTCGTGATTGACTGGGACCATGCCAGCGCGGTCGATGAAGCGCTCGTATGGGGCTATCGTTGGGACGGTTCGGCAACAGGCGAAGATATGCTGCTAGATATCTTGGAGTCCGACATTCGGTTCTTTGCCAAGCTAAGTGCGCCTGGCTCGTTTGGAGTTGCGCTGTACGGTTTGGGCTACGACCACAACAACGACTCCCAGTTTGCAATCAGCGATGGAACAACCTTCGACGCCGACGGACTTGCCTTCAGCGGTCTGCCAGACAATCCCCCTCCTGCCGCGGTGTCGACAGATGCAGCGGACTATTACGCCGAAGGTTGGTTTACCGGCTTTTGGAATTACGGAATAAGCAATGGAAACGCAAGCCCATTCGATGGTGGCGAGTGGGTTGCCGACATTGGGGGCATGGCGAATCGGACGCTCGCCGATGGCGATTGGGATAGCTGGGCTTTCATGTTGTTGGATCCGAACCCTCAGCCGCCATTTACGGCGTTTGCCGAAAACCCCCACGCGGCGGAAGCTCCGCTCGCGGCCGATTTCGACTCGGACGACGACATTGACGGCGCAGATTTTCTCGCTTGGCAACGAGGCTTCGGCATCACCTCCGGCGCGACCCGCTCGCAGGGCGATGCCAATGGCGATGAGATGGTCGATGGAGTCGATCTGAATCTGTGGCAAGCAGGTTTCGGTGCGATGGCCAGCGCGACCGCGGCCACACGGGCGGTGCCTGAACCCTCGGCTGCGAAGCTGGCGTTTTTACTTTTGTTTTTTTGTTTCTCTGTTTCTCTAAGAAAGGTAAGGTAAAGTCTTATGAAGTGTCAACTTTGGTTAGTTTTCATTGCGATTGCAACCTGTGCGATGTTTGGCTCAGCTAGTCGCGTGGCAGCACAATACGCGGTGGAAGTGGTTTCGTACGCACCGGGGACAGCCCCCGTGGCAGGTTTTACAGACCTGGCGGCACCGCTAGGCGAACCGGAGCATTTTACCGGCGAAGGTGTTTTTCCTGGCGTTGTGTCGCCATTTAATCCCCCCTTTTTGACGACCGAAATTATTTCCATTGGCGAAGGAGGGTGGCTTACGCTGCGGCTCTCGAATTTTGCGAAGCCGCAAGCGGGTGGCCCGGAAATTGGAGTGTTTACGAATGTCGGCATGCTCGATGCCAATTTTCCCAATGGCCAGGCTGGTTCGCCACCCGTTGCGTTCGGAATCGATAGTGCGCTAGTGGAGGTTAGTGAAAACGGTGCGGACTGGGAAAGCCTGGGCACCAATGCGTTCGATGTACCGACCAACGGGTTCACCGATTTGGCCAATCCGTTTTCAGTCACCGCAGGAAGTAGCCCGACCGATTTCCAGCAGCCATTTTCAGGGTCGCTGAGCAGTTTTGATGGATTGCCTTATTCCGACGCGGCGGGTCCCGACATCCTCGATCTGCTGGCCGGTTCGGGCGGCGGCACATGGCTCGATATTTCCAGCACCAACCTATCGCAAGTCGGCTACATCCGTTTCAGCGTCGCGGATGATGGGACTATCGCGGAGATGAATTTTGAACTCGATGCGGTGTCGATCGCCGCTGGTGCCGTTGGTGAAGCGACCGTGCCTGAGCCGTGTACGTTCGCCCTGTTTGGACTTGCCGGGGTGCTACTGGCGGTCTCGACGAACTGCCGTTACCGTTTCTGAATCGGTCTGTTTGGGCATATCGAGACGGCGCTCGTCCAACATTCGGACGGTAGACCAAGCAATGAGATAGCAACTTCCAATGGTAGAGTGTGCCCTAAGCTCTCCGATCACGGCGGGGTGAAACGCAATAAACGGAATAAGAGGTATACACAACATCCAAATTAGAGATGCGGCGGCAAATACGACCACCCTGGACCAATACCCTGCTGGAGTCGTGCCTTCTAAAATCATGGCTGCAAGTACTGCGTTGAAAACCAGCGGCAGTACATATTCAAAGGTTTCAACCCGCCAAATAGTTTCACTATTAAGGAAGCGACAAGCAAAGCTTGCGTAGGCGACGACAATCGTCCATCCGAATAATTCGATGAGAGGAAACTGCCAAGGCTTTTTTCCCTTTGCAGAACCCTTACGCGATCGCATCCAGCAGCGGAACAGAGCTATAGGACACGTTGCCAGGACAACACAAACGGCGTAAACAGCGAGTAAGGTTAGGAAAAAGTTTTTGGGAAATATCCAACTGGCCGTGCTTGCAGCTGGCCCGGCGATCAAACTGACCACCGCAAGAAAAACTCCTGCCCGTGCCAGACGATGAGCTTTGCTCATAACAGTCCAAATTGCAACGGCAGATAATTGGCCGATAATTGACCATGACAGCACCGACTCGAACGATAACGCCTCCGTAACATCAACGAGAATTGTCGCAACGATAAACAACCAAGTCAGCGGTCGGTCGCGGAAGGGGGGCATGGTTGTTGTTCTTCGGATGGAGAAAAAAAAGTAACCGATTCGGCCAAGTGGCGAGCAGTAGCGTCGTAGTCCGTCCTGGCGGACGGCGCTAACGGAATTGCGTTGAAAAATAGGTTGCGTTGTCGTTAGCGCCGTCCGCCAGGACGGATTCGTGCCAAAAACGGTGAATCTTTACTTGTACGATACTAGGCAACCAGCCGCTGGCGCTCAACATCAGGCGTTGAAAACCGCACGGATGCACGTCAGAATGGATGGTTCTGCTCCCCGTCAACTTTTACTCCGCCGGAGAACCGTCCGTGGCCGCGCAACCGCAGCAGGATGTTTGTTGTTTGATGGGGATGCCCGTCGCGGGAAATCCTACGCAATACATGCTGGAAAAGGCGTTCGACGCGGGTCGGGTCGATTGGCGGTTTCTGACGTTTGAAATCTCGCCTCAAGATTTTGAGGGGGCTTTGCAAGGGGCGCGGATTTTCGGCTTTCGGGGCATCCTGCTTTCGCCACCGCATCGGGCGACCGTGCTCCCCTATCTGGAAGAGATCTCCAATGCGGCCAGGCTCAGTGGCCAGGTGAATTGTGTCTCGCAAGTTGGCGGCCGGCTGCATGGGGCGAATACCGAGGGGCTTGCGCTCCGGCAACTTGCCAAGCCGGCAGTGACCATTGCCGGTGCGCAGGTGACGATCATCGGCGCAGGACGGCTGGCCCATTCGATCGCGGCCGAACTCGCGCTGGCCGGGGTGGGTGAGTTGGTATTTGTTTGCCGTCAGACCGAATCGGTCGCCCCGTTGAAAGATTCGCTCCTGGAAGAAACTCCGCTCGCCCAGTGCCGGGTTGAACAACTCTCCTCGGACCAATTGTACGCCATCGAAGAAAATTGCCAACTGCTGATCAACGCCACGCCCGTGGGCCGACACGATCCGGATGCCCAGTTGCCCATCGTCATTGATCGGCTGTCGAAAACGGCCGCCGTGGCCGATGTGGTTTACAATCCGCCAGGCACATGGCTCATGCGCCAGGCTGCCAAACACGGGTGCCGAACAATTGACGGGCTGACGCTTTACATCGAACAAACGGCCCTGGCCTATGAAACGTGGACCGCGGCCGACGCCGACCGCAACGCGATGCGCGACGCGGTGGAAGAATTTTTGGTGCTGTAGCCGCGTCGCAACGCGACGCACGGCACCCAACGCACGGCGATGCACCACACGGCAACACCGCAAAGGAAGATGAATTGACCGCAGGACTATTCATCACCGGCACCGGCACTGGCGTTGGCAAAACGCATGTGGCGGCGATGCTTGCCCGGGCGTTGGTTGCGAGCGGGCGTCGTGTTGGCGTTTACAAACCGGTGGCCAGCGGATGCCATCGGGGCGAAGAGGGCAAGCTTATCTCGGATGATGCCGTCCGGCTTTGGGAAGCGGCTGATCGTTCGGGAGAACTCTCGCTTGTTTGCCCGCAGATGTTTCTCGCACCGCTCGCGCCGCATCGGGCGGCTGCCGAAGAAGGCCATCAGGTGGATTGCAAACTTTTACGCGATGGATTCGAGCATTGGCAAAGCACGTGCGACATGGTGCTGGTCGAAGGTGCCGGCGGGCTCCTGTCGCCGATTAGCGACAAGGATGACAACGCCCAGCTTGCCGCCGATTTGGGTTTGCCATTGCTGATCGTCGCGGCCAACGAGTTGGGGTCGATCAATGCCACGCGGCAAACGGTTCTCGCGGCTCGTACGGTGATGCCACAATTGCCCATCGCTGGTATCGTGCTAAATCAAACGGGGCTGTGCGAGGAGGATGATAGTCTGCAGAGCAACGGTGAGGAAATCGCGCAGTGGTGCAGCGTGCCGGTTCTGGCGTCGATTGGGTTTGGAGAGAGGGAACTCGCGGAAGATGTGGTGCATGGGTTCTTTTGCTAAGCAGCAAGCCGCCACACCAACAATCCCACGCTTGCTAAAGCTCCTAATAACGATGTACTTGGCTCAGGGATACTTGCCACGCGAAAACCAAAGCTGCTAGGCTCGCGAACCGAGCCGGTTGGATGCGGTGAGGCTGGGTTGCCCGTCATGTCGGCGACGTTGCCCGGGTTGCCGATCATGACAAACTCGATGTCAAACGTGTTGCCGAGGCTGCCGAACGTGTCGGCGTAAGCGGCGGAGGCGCACGAGAGCGCCAGCGACACAAATGCGAAAGCTGTTGTGATCTTCATGAGTCGTGTCCTTTTCAAGAGGCCGAAGGACTAAGGGTCCGCGCAGAAATAACATGAACAAGTTTTTGCGACTAAAATCCGAATATCGGTAACACTTTAGCCAAATGCAGCGAATCAGAAAATCACCACAGAGAACACAGAGGTCACGGAGGTTCTATCACTTCTTTCAATGGATGGGCATCTAGGATTCATTTTCCTCTGTGTTCCTCCGTGTTCTCTGTGGTTAATCATCCTAAGGGCCGCCCGATAAATAACATCCCTTTTTTTCTCGAATTGGCTAGACTTCCAGGGTGAGCGGTCCCCCATTCTCTTGGCGAAGGAGAAAGCCATGGTTCCCTATCTGTCGGTAGTTTGTGGACACATGAAGGCGTTTTATGATTCATTGTCCGAGAAAGACCGCCGCCGTTACGCTGCGGTAGAATCGGAAAAGCTGGGGCATGGGGGCGTCGAGTACGTTGCGTCTGTGCTGGGCTGTGACGAGAAAACGATTCGGAATGGCCGCCATGAGGTGAGCCAATTGCCGGTGGATGACGCCGAAGGACGGGTTCGAAAAAAAGGGGGGTCGAAAAAAAGCTAGCTTTGCTGCACCTGACCTGGAGAACAACCTTCGCCAGGTCGTTGCTGACCATACGGCAGGCGATCCAATGCGTGAAGACGTGGTGTGGACCTATTTGTCGAGTACGGAGATTGCCCACGAGCTCGATCGGCTGGGAACGCCCGTTTGTCCAGACACTGTGCGAAGCTTGCTCGATGAGTTCGGCTTCCACAAGCGGCAGGCCGAGAAAACCAAAGCGATGGGAAATACCCCTTTCCGCAACGAGCAGTTCGAGAACATTGCCCAACTGAGGCAACAATACCTCGACTCTCCCAACCCAATCATTAGCATGGACACCAAGAAAAAGGAGCTTTTGGGCGAGTTTTTCCGTACCGGGCAGTCGTGGTCCGATGGTGCGAATGCCGTATTTGATCACGACTTTCCCAGTTACGCGGACGGCAAGGTCATCCCGCACGGGCTGTACGACCTGAAGCGTAACACAGGGCACCTCACTCTCGGAGTCAGTCACGACACGAGTCAATTCGCTTGCGACAGCTTCCGTGTGTGGTGGCAACGCCACGGCGAGCGGACGTACGCCGACGCCAAGTCGATTCTGTTGCTGTGCGATGGCGGAGGAAGCAATAACTGTCGTCACCACATTTTCAAGGAAGACCTGCAACGATTGGTCAACCGGATTGACATTCCAATTCGCGTCGCCCATTATCCACCGCATTGCTCGAAGTATAACCCGATTGAACACCGTCTTTTTTCTCATGTCACTCGCGCCTGGTCCGGTGTGGTGTTTCGCACGCTTGACATCGTCACAACATGCCTTCGACGAGTGTGGACTCGCACCGGGCTGAAAGTCACCTACGCGGTACTCAACAAGGATTATCAACTCAAACGGAAAGCGAGCGAACGTTTCCTTGACTTGGATCCCATACAGTTCGAAGACGTATTGCCCGATTGGAATTACACCGTAATTCCTACCGCCTACTGAAAACCGGGAAGTTATTTATCGGCCACTCCTAAGCTCGCGTAGGCTGGAACAAGCTCCGCGCAGTTCCGGCATCAGCCTGTACGCATCGCCAGAACAGCGCTACCGCTCGTTCCGGCCTACCAAAACGTGTAGAGCGGGTACAACCTTATGGCCAGTATAGACAAGAATCGCCCCCCCTTTGGGCAGCGCTCCCGAGATTTTTTTGAGTTTCTGCCGCCATGCCATTCGGAAAAGTTTTACTTTCGAAGCGGTTCGCTGCAGTTCGGGAACCAGTCGCAAGAGTATGTCGAGTATTGCAGGCCAGAGGCCATGTTGGGGCATTCGCTGTAAGCAGTTATTCAGCAACGGTTTACGGATCGTGGCTCGGGGCGAGTCGGGGTCAGCTCTCGATTGACTCGAGTCTTTTGTGCTACTATGAACGATGGAGGAACACTTATGCCCGTAACCAAAGAAGATCTGCAAGCTTTTCATCGCTTCGCCGGTGAAAAGCTCGATCACGATGAAGCCCGGTCTCTTGTTGAATTGGCAGGTGAGTGGGAGGCGAACCGCCGCGAGACGGAGGAGACCGTCGAAGACATCCACCAGAGTCACGCCGACATCGACGCCGGTCGCGTAGCGTCGGTCTCTGATACCTTCGCCGATGTTCGCCGGCAACTAGGCCTTGGATGAAAACCAAGGTCTTGATCACGTCGAAGGCTAAGTTACAGCTTGTGGCCTGCGCGCGTTGGTGGTCTGAACACCGCAACGCGGATCAGGCCTCACGATGGTTAGAGGGGTTTGAAGAGGCAATCGACTTGTTAGGTGATAATCCAGAGCAGCATGGCTTGGCGCGCGAAAACGATCTCTACGAATTGTCTTATCCCGTGCGGCAACTGCTTTACGGCCTCGGCAAAAAGCCGACCCATCGCGCTGTGTACGAAGTTCGCGGAGATACGGTCTTCGTCGTCGCAGTGCGTCATCTTGCGCAAGACGACCTTTCTTCCAATAAGTTGTGAACGGTTGCGTTCAGACAGACGCAACCGTTTCAGGGGCATTCATCCGCTGTTCGGCTCGCCCGGTGTTGATGGCCAACTGCATTGTGACGCTCCACCGACCTTGGGCGTCGGGAACTACGATCCAGTGCGGTTGGACGACCACCGATTGATGCACCAACTCGAAACCGCCTTCCGATTGGCTCACCGTTTCGACCGCGTAGGTCCAGATTGCCGTGGGACGATCGAGCTGCAAGCCAACCTTGATGCCGAGCCACTCGTCGATAAGGCTCAGTTCGGTAGCGCCGATCAGATTCAGTGGTTCACCTAGTTGGCCCAGCGGCTGGTCATTCGAATCACGGAAATAACGGTCGTCCGCTCCGCCGGGCAGACCGGCAAAATTTAGCTCCGGGGCAAAGTGGAGAGTCGCGTCGCTAGAAATATCCTCCAGCAGATAAGCAATCTCCAGCATTTCGCCACTGGCATCAAGCGTAATGCCTTTGGTAATTGACAGCGGACGCTCGGCCACGCTTCCTTGCCGCGTTAGCTGTAGCTGCACACGCTCGTCGCTACGGCGGAGTTTGGCTTCGTAGGTGCCATGCACAAAATCACCGAGTTCCGCTGCCCGACCGGCGGCAATATCCTCGGCAGACGCATCGGCTGCCACAAAATGGTCGACCAAGCTATTACGCGCCCAGGCGTCGTAATCCAATCGCTGGTCGAGGCCTTCCTGCTTGAAAATCACCTGATCGTGGATGCTGGCCACCCCATCGCCACCACTCGATGGCCCTTGGAGCACTTTGCGGTGATAGGCTTCTGGACGCCGGGCCAAAGTCGCCAGCAGGTTGTGACAGATGCTCTTCACGTCGAGCTGGTAAATCTGCCCGCCATCGACGGGCGTCACTAGCGCCAGCAGCCGGTTACTGGCCAACCGAATTTCCGCGCGGCCATCAAGGTTGTAGTCGTCGGCCGAAAGCTCGACCCATGGCTCGCTCCCCGGCTGCCAACCTCGGCCTTCATGCTGGTCGAGCAAATTGTCCGCGGCAATCAAATGCTGATAGATGGCATTGCGTAAGTGTGGCAGATACACGCCGCCAAACGCCCCGTGCCAATAGCTGCAATTACACTGGCCTCGGTACAACTCCAACCGTGCTTGGTCAATAAGATCGCCCGAGGCACCCGACTCGATCGCGGCTTGCAACCGGCGGCTGACCATCTGCATTCGGGCGTACATCGTGTTGGTTTCTGGATACTTTGCTTTGAAGTTTCGCCAGTAGCCGCCGCGGACAAACGGGGCGATGCCCTCCCAGGAGCCGTTTTCTTGGAGCTTCTGTTTAGCATCTTCAAACCGGTTGATCTGTGACGCCGGCAACGACCATTCAGTCATCTCACGATAGCTGCACTCGGGGATATACAGCTTGCCCAACGGGGGCACGCTTTCAATCGCCTCGGTGGGCGTTGTCACACGCAGCCAATCGCGGCTGGACTCGAGTGCCTCGAAAAACTGCGCCAGCCAACCGTTGGTATAGACGTGCTGGTGAGTACCGGGCCACGTACCAAATTTTTCGCCATCGTCGCCAAAAACAATGACCCCTCCCGGATGTCGCTCGGCCACTTCGCGCAGATAGTCGATTGCCGCCTGGGGCTGCTGGAATGGCAGCAGGTAGCGCAGCCGCTCGCTGCCCGGCAAAACATTCAGCAGATGGGCGTCGTCTTCGGTGACGTAGTAACCGAGGAGTTCCTCTTCGGTGAGGCCCCCATTTTTGAAGTGAAAATCGTCAAGAATCGTGAACCCAATGCCCGCCCGGACCACGTCGCTGGTGAGCGACTGTTCCCATACCCGCTCGGGCGTCCACATGCCGCGGATCGTAGCGCCCAACCGATTTTGCAGCCACTGGGTGTAACATGCGATCTGCCCTACGCGATCGCGGGGTGGGATCATGGGAAGAATCGGTTCGAAAAACGGGCCGCCTAATATCTCGATCTGTCCTGACGCCACCAGCCCGGCCAGTCGGTCGACATACTCGGGATGGTGCTGGTCGAGCCACTCCATGAGCGAACCGCTAGTGTGCAGGGCGATTCGCAAACTTTCATAGCGCTCCAGCACGTCGAGAAACGGCCGATAGCTCTCTTGGTAAGCCTGCTCAAAAACGTGGTCAAAATTACCGACAGGCTGGTGATTGTGGATCGCAAGAATGAGTCGAAGTGGCTGATTCATGGTGGTATTGGATCGCTAGCACCGATTGGATGGTTCGTTGTGAGTTGAGGGGCGCGAGTCGCGAGTTAAAAGTGTTTTTTCTTCAACTTATGCCTCATAACTCTCGACTCTTCCGCAGATAGGAAAACTCTAATAATAAGGTTACCTGTTGTCAGGCATGAGACCAACGGCCTATGCAGGTCAGGGCATCAATCCGGGCAACAAATTCAGCCTGTCAAGCCAAACAAGCGATACAGGCTCCCACCATGCCAAACTCTCTCTAGCTTATAGAATCGGCGCGATCAGGCTCAAACGTTATGTTTTACAGGCCGAGTATTCAAGGATTTGTGCCGCCCGCTACTTCGGTCTTCTGGATGAATTCAACGAGTCTTGCTGTCCACGATCGAGAGACCAATCGCAGTTCAGTCCCAAAGCCGGGCATTTAGCAGATTTTCGAAGTTTTTTTATCAGCTCGGCTCGCAAATTAAAATTTTGGGTGTTATATTTCTAATTTGCCGAGCCAAATCAAAATGGTATTGATAAAATCGATGTAACCCATGGATACCAAACACTTTACAAATTAAAGTCCCGGGAGGTTATTCCCCGTAGAAATCAAATGGGGCCAGATCAGGCCTTTATCCCGGATTCGCTCCCACCCGCATGGGAATTCCCAAACCATCTTTGGCCGCTGCTAGCTGACGCTAAGCTCGACTTTTTCCGTCAGGCGGCTTGGGCTAGCCCGAAGTCTAGCACAACTCGCAAGGGTTTGGATAATTTTTGCACGACCTCGCCTCCAGGCACCCATGCAAAAATCCATTCCATCCAAAAATAGCGTCGAACACTGATGATCATATCAGAAAATGTCGTTTGCTCCTTGCCAACCCAGTGCTTCAGTCGGACGTGTGGATTGGACCACGGCATCGTATCAAAAACGATCACTACCAGCGTGTACACACAAAACAGACAGGGCGCCATTCGCAACACCGTCTGGCGACTCCAGCCGCGTGTTGTTTCCAGTCCAAGGTGTTCACGCATTTCCTGGAACGTGGTCTCGATATTCCAGCGTCCGCCGTACATTTCAATGACTGCTTTGGCAGACATGGAATGATCGGTCGTGAAAAAGTATTCATCTCGATGGGTGCCGCTGAGATCACGGACAAACACCCACAATACTTCGATCGCGCCTTTGCCACTCTGATACCAATGGCCCTTGCCCGTGATCACTTCGACATTTCGCCAGCCGCCGCCGTACCACCGCACACGTAAGCGTTTCCCCTTTTTCTTCCTAGCAACCACCTCGGCCGGTGAGGGTAAGGCCTTGCCCTTGACTCGTGGTCGACCGACTTTGGGGTTCTTGCGTTTGGGTGGCGGCGCGAACAGACTTGCGTCACCCGAGAACTTGCTTACCAGCGACAATCGTTTTCGATGTTTATAGGCAAAACGTGTCATCTGATGAGTTCCATAAGCTCCATCACCTGCAAGAACGAACTTTCTGTCGGGAAACCAGTGCATTAGCGTTGCTAGCAAGCCGCACATCAGGTCCACGGGAGTTTTGTGGCGACGCCCCTCATCAGCGTTGCACTGCTTGCTGCGATAAAGAGCGACCAGCACCGGCAAGGCAAAGGGACGATTGGTGTAAGGTAATTGAACCAGGATCGACAAGACGGACCATTTGTGTCCGTATCGAAAGACGGTGTGCGAGTTGGCGCTGCGAACTGCGTCGCGATGTCGGGCTTTGCCGTAAACTTTTTTGCCGCGATGACCATCCACCGTTTCGTCACCGCAGATTTTTACCGTCCCGGTGGGAATGAACCGATCAAGGACGAAACGGGCAATCGCGTAGGCCAAGGGCCGGGATTGCCAGCGACGGTGAGAAAACAGACGATGGTAGGTCGACGGATTGACCGTCTCAATCAAGCTCAACAACCGGAGTACGTTAGAGACAGTTCGGTCGCCTGTTGTTAGAATAGCGGCAAGGAAGAACAGAACGAATCGTCGAGCCGTCGTTCGCCGGTGAAAGGTGTCAACGAGACATTGTAGTAACGGCTTGAAATCGTGCGGCACGCGAACCATGAGGGCTTCCTTGCTCAAGACTTTGGTTGTTACAAGTCAAAAGCTTGAACCAAGGAGGCCCTTTTTACCTATACCAATTTGGGGATCTGAAGTACTCAAAAAACGGAAAAAGTCGAGCTAAGGGTACGCGCAGAAATAACATGAACAAGTTTTGTAACTAAAATCCGAATATCAAATATCGGTAACACTTTAGCCAAATGCAGCGAATCAGAAAATCACCACAGAGAACACAGAGAACACAGAGGTCACGGAGGTTCTATCATTTCTTTCAATGGATGGGCATCTAGGATTCATTTTCCTCCGTGTTCCTCCGTGTTCTCTGTGGTTAATCATCCTAAGTAACTGCAGATGGCTAAAGTGTTACGAGTTCAGTATCTGCATCCGAGTTGTACAAGTTATTTGTGCGCGAACACTAAGGGAAAAGTAGCGACGAACTGCCGGCAGTACTCTCGGTGCCGAGTGTTCCGTTGCACAACAACGCGTCGGATCTCCAAGTACGCATGATCGCGCGCCGCCCGTTCGATGGACATCTTCACGACGCTGGTGCAGACATCGAAAATGCTCGGCGTGAGCGTCTACGCCGGGGGTTGAGATGCTTTTTGCGAACAACAGCCACTCAATTCTCGGAAGAACCATCCATGGCCAATAACCAGACAACGCAAACTTCGCACTTTCCATTAGGGCGAAAATCGATTTCCGGGTTAATCCTCCTGCACTTGATCGCACTCGTGATCGGAGTGGTGAGCAATGCAGGCTACGAGTCGCCGCTACGCACATCGCTGCGCAGCGTGCCGCTGGTAACCGATTACCTGCAACTGCTAAACATGGACCAGGCGTATGATGATGCGCTGACCTATGGGGCTCCCGAAGATGGGGTCCATCAGTTGCAATTCGCGCTCGACAGAATCTCCACAGAAGAAGTACCCGCAGAAGGGGAGTCCTCGGAATCAAGCAAAAGCGAGATACTACTCCCCGACGAGTCCACTTGGCCAAGAATCCGTCGTCGGCGTTATGAGAATCTGGCTTTTCAAATCGATGAGTTGGCCGTGGCGTTCGAGGGCGATCCGCACAGCCAAACCTTGCTGGCAGTGGGCGTGGCCCGGCGTCTGCTGAGAGAAATCGATGCCCCACCCGGCACGCATACACTCCGCTGCCTGCGCTGGTCGCCTGTGCCGCTTGAAATCGACAACCCCGATGACTTCTCCATGGAAGCAGAAGTCGTTGTTGAAACCCGTCTGCTGTCGGGTGCCAATGGAGAGCTACGAATCGCGCTCCAAGAAGAAGAAAACCTGACGGCCGGAGTCGTTTTGGATACTGGAGAGGTTGGACCCAACACCGCAAAAACGGCCAAATGAAAACCACTGCCCAACAATATCGTACGGAAGTTGTCCGAGAAGTGGCACAAGGATGGAATCAATTTTGGTTTCTGCCCACCGGCCCAGGAACCTTGGCTTGGCTGCGCCTGCTCGTCGGTGGGATCGGTTTGTACATGTTGGCCACCTACGGGCTGGACCTGCACCGACTGCTCGGGCCGGATGGCATGTTGCCGACCGAGGTGATGCAAACGCTCTATCCCGGCGGCTGGTCGTACTTAAACTACGTCTCCGCGTCGCAGTTGCCGGGGGTCCATGGGCTGGGGATGTTGGTCGTGCTGCTCTTCACGCTGGGCATCCGCACGCGATGGACGTCGATTGGCGCAACGATCGTCCTACTTTCCTATTTCCATCGGGCGCCGGTGCTCACCGGCCAGGCGGAATTGGTGCTGTCGATGTTGCTGGTTTATCTTTGCATCGGCCGCTCGGGCGACGCGCTGTCGATCAAAACGCTTTGGCAGAAGCGGACCGACAAGCCACACGCACAGCCGCAGCCTGCGATTTGCAACACCGTTTCGCTGCGACTCATCCAAATCCACCTGGCCATCATCCATCTGATGATGGGCGTTGCACAGCTCACGGCCGAGGTGTGGTGGACTGGCGAGGGGGTCTGGCTACTCGCCTCGCGCGAGGGCGGTCCGCTGGTCGATTTTTGGTGGC
The DNA here is from genome assembly GCA_965249435.1 of Lacipirellulaceae bacterium. Taxonomy (GTDB): domain Bacteria; phylum Planctomycetota; class Planctomycetia; order Pirellulales; family Lacipirellulaceae; genus JAJRWS01. Next base: position 345,300 of record CBDFMC010000025.1, read on the forward strand.
TCGTCGACTATCCAATTCTCATCGCCGCATGGAGCCATCTCATAACGCTCTATCTGATCACGTTTTCATGGTTGGTATGGCACCGGTTGTCACGGCCATGGATGCTTGCCCTGGGCGTGGTTGTTTGGTCATCGCTCGCCGTGGTCAGCGGCCAGACGATGCTTTGCTTGACGATGCTGGTCGGCACACTGGCGTTTTGGAAGAAGTTAGCGGTTGAAGTTGGGCTACCCCCCCCAATGAAAGCCCCCGGCTTTGCCGGGGGGTGGCCTTACGTTAGCATTCCGCCACAACAATACATCAAGCACCGCTGATCGTCATGTACACCGACCCAATCGCAACATTCGTAACCACGACTAGCCACGGCTCGTGGCTGCCAGGCGATGCGAGAGGTTATATCGAGCAAGGTATTTTTCTTCCAACACAACCGAAGTTAGAACAATTTGCAAAAGAGCAAATGCAGATGCCGGTTGTCATTTTCTCGCCAACCGAGCAGGAAACACTTTTCACGGCATTGGTCGAAGCAGCCAAGGAATTCGAGTATCAACTCACCGATGCGGTCGCCGAGTCGACCCATTTGCATTGGATCGCAGCCCACCGTGACGAGGTGGCCGTGATGGTTGGGCGATTGAAGAACCGCATGCGTCAGCGGTTAGGTCGCGGGCGCATCTGGACCAAAGGATATTGCCATCGTTTGTTGTTTACGGACGACGATTTGCAGACGGCAAGGGAATACCATGCCAAGCATGACGGAGTGCGTATGTTGGCGGGGCGTATCGTTGCGCAACCCCCCGGCAAAGCCGGGGGCTGAGGTTGTTGGTTCGCATACCTCATGAGAGCCCACGGCTTTGCCGTGGGGTAGCGCTATGGTTCGCTTTCCACTTCCCCAAATTCCTCGACGGACCAATCTTCGTCCTCCGATTCATCCTCTTCCGCAGGCTCCGGGTCGGGGGCATACAAGATATCGAGCCGCAGGTCACCTGTGTTATGATCCCACCAACCAGTCTCATAATCCGGTGCGACTCCGCCATCGTCGATGCAGTTCTGTCCAACGCTGTAGAGCACATACCCATCATCGGTCCGACGATAGCGCAACAAGCCGCCATCCGGATCAAACGGATCGACGGGGATTTCATCCATGTATTTGGGAACCACTTCACTGAGCGATTTGGGCAAACGGTCGTGTGTCACTCGCCAGGCCTGAATCGCTAGCTCCAATCGCAGCAGACGCATTTCCGCGCGTTCGCGCCAGAAAGCGTTGCAAAATGCTTCTATTGTACCGAAAAGTGAGCCTTCTTCGGTCATGTCCTCTAAGATTTGTATGAGGTGGTTATGCCAGCCAAAGGCATGTTGCGACCAGATTCGATCACGGTGGACAAAATCTTCCACCGGTTTTGCCTGTCTCTCCAGTTGGCTCAATTCTGAGATCAGCCTTGAACACTGCGATGAGGAAAGCTCTTCATGGACATCATATAAACTACGGCGACCAATACCCGAGCATGCCACCCCTACCAGTGCATTAACCATCAGCCCACCGCGGCGGATCGCATAGCCAAAGCGAATGCCCACCAGAGATGAGTCTGCCGCGTCGCCAATACGACCTTCAATTGTTGCCAAACGTCCACGACCTGCCAAAGCGCGTGCCAGCGATCGCATGGATTGGATCGAATCGAAATTGAGTCCAAAACCATCGAAATCTACTGGACAACGCACCTGTCTCTCTAAACCGACTTTCAATCGCTCGTAGACCGGAGCCATTGCTTTGACTGCCGTGGAAAGTTGAGCTTGTGTGGCCGTGTCGTAATTGTTGATGGTTCCCAGCACTTTTGAGTTCTCAACCATTTTGCCTGCCGCGTCGAAGTCGTCCCAACCGTTGGGATCGGGCATCTCCGGCTTGGGAATCGGCAGCGGCGTCATCAGTTGGTAATACACGCCCGTTGGAGGAACCAAAAGCACGATGGCTAGCAAGAACAGCACGCAATGGGCAAGGACACGCTTCCAGCGGTTGTTGAAACGGGGCGACTTGCGGGCCGCTATTGGCCCTGTCACCGCGAATCCAGCAATGAGCCAAAGAATGACGCATAAAATCGAGGTAATGCAAACGATGATCAGCACCCAGATTGTGGCAAGGCCATCATTTTGGGGCCACATAAAATACATGACAAACGATGGAACAAACCAAATGCTCCACACCAGCGGCAGCGAAAGACTCAGCGCCAACACGAACCCCAGTGCGATGCGCAGCCCCCATCGAACCAGCCGGCCGTGAACAATCCACAGGCCTAAGAGTGTCGCCAGTCCCGAAACCACACCGATCAGCACGACGTTTTGCCAGTCAAATAATTCCGATGCGCGCAGTTGCACCGCCACGGCCGTGGCGATGGCGATGTACACGGTCACGAGCAGCATCGTGGCGAGCGAAAATTGTGCCCGTCGCGGCGGATGTGTTTCGCCCCCTTTTCGCCGGTGCCACCAACGGGCCGATTGCACGCCTGCCACGACGACCATGCCTTGCAACACAAACGCGACCAACGGTTCGTACGCCGGGATCAACAGCAGCAGCGAGAGCACGGCAACCAACGTGCCCGTCCGCAAAAACCAATGTCGCGACGAAGTTGCTGCCCAAGCAGACAATAAGCCGACGCAAGTGAGCGACGTGGTTAATAGCAGTGCGAGAGCTTGGATCATAAGGGAATGCGGGATTTGGGTCGTGGGGATTGATCTGCTCTATTGTGACGATGTTATTTGGTCAAGCGTATCGGTTGGGCTACCCCCCGGCAAAGCCGGGGGCTGAGATTGCCAGTTCACAATTTGATGATGGCCCCCTCATGAAAGCCCCTGGCTTTGCCGGGGGGTGGCCTTACGGTTCGCTTTCCACTTCCCCAAATTCCTCGACGGACCAATCTCCGTCCTCCGATTCATCCCCTTCCGCCGTTTGTTGTTTACCGACGACGATGTTCTGGCGGCAAGGGAATATCATGCCAAGCATGACGGTGTGCGTATGTTGGCGGGGCGTATCGTTGGGCTACCCCCCGGCAAAGCCGGGGGCTTTCATTGGGAACATCGTCACGATTCGACTTCCAAAAACATCACGCAATTTAGCGCAGCACAACCGCCACCAACGCCACCAGCAGCACGACCACAATCGCCGTGAGCAACAGGGTGATCTGGACTCGCCGCTTTTGACGGCGCTTTAATTTTGTTCGGTAGGCGATCGAAGCCGTTGGAGGCGCGTCGGGCAAGATTGGTTCGGGGCGGGCCGGGGTCTCCGTTGCAGATGGCTCCGTCGGAATCGCCTGACCACGGTTGGCAACGTCGCCGGCGCTGGGGACGAGAACTTTCGCATCGCATTGGGGGCATATCGCCCGCTTGCCAGCCAGGAATGCCTTGACGTGCAGCTTGTGCCCGTTGGGGCATTGGAATCGGATACCCATATTGGCATTTCCGCAATTCTTCTCAGTACACTGCGAACATGAATGATCGACTCATGCTGCGTGTTATTCTATCGTAACCGTTCACGGGATGAAAAAGATTGAACCACGAAGGACACGAAGAGCACAAAGGATTCAGCGGATAAATCGCTTACTCCCGCTCCTAAGCTTGGTCATATTTGCACATTCATTAACTCAATTTGATAGACTATTGGATTCTATTCTTCGTGTCCTTTGTGCTCTTCGTGGTTCATTCTTCTTCCATCCCGTGAACGGTTACATTCTATCAAATCATGAAATAATAATGAAGTCGCCATCTTTGCGGCAGGCGCGGGGCTAGTGGCGAGCTATAGTTGTCCATTCGCCGTGCATTGCGTTAGGGTACGGCTTTTCCGTCATGCGCCGTGTGTCGCGTTGCGACGCGGCTGATCCGCATTTCCTCATGTCTCTGCTGCAAATCATCCTGCTGGCTATTGTGCAAGGGCTTACCGAGTTTCTCCCGGTGAGTAGCTCGGGGCATTTGGTGGTGGTGAACCGGTTGCTCGAATCATTTGGGCAAGCACCTGCGAAAGATCTGATTGAAGTCAGCATTGTATTGCATTTGGGAACTCTGGCCGCGGTGCTTCTGTTTTACCGGCGCGAAGTGTTGCGGCTATTGGGCAGCGATCGGCATGTGTTATGGCTGATGATTGTGGGTACCATTCCTGCGGCAGTGCTTGGGGTGTTTATCAAAAAAGTGTTGCCGGAAGAAATGAGCAATTTGGTTTTGCAAAACGTCTTGCTGGCCGGCTGCATGTTCCCGGTGACCGCGATCGGGCTGCTATGGGCGTCAAAGCGAATACCGGGTGATTTGGACTACACACAACTATCCTGGCAACGGGCGCTTACTGTTGGGGCGTTGCAAGCGGTGGCGCTGCTGCCCGGCATCTCCCGTAGCGGGGCGACCATCGCCGCCGGCCTTGGCGTAGGCCTGCAGCGCGAGGCGGCCGCGACATTCGCATTCCTGCTGGCGATTCCCGCCATCGCGGGTGCTGGTGTGCTGGAAATGCTCGACGCCTGGAAAGCAGGCACCACCGGCACCCCGCCGGCGACGCTTGCCGTGGGGTTTGTCGTTTCGATGCTGGTTGGCTTGGCCACGCTGGCGCTGCTAATCCGCTGGGTACGGCAGGGCCGACTGGCGATGTTTGCATACTATCTGATCCCGCTGGGCGTAGCGGTCGTCGCTTGGCAGTTATTGGGCTAAGCCGCAAGCGGCGGTTTTGCCTCATCGCTTGCGGCTTAGCTGGGCCTGCCAAAATGGGGCCTGCCAAAATGGCAGCGACCCGCGGCCAATCTCCGTGCTATTTGTCTCGGCGGGTCAAATTTGGCAGTGCGTGCTAAGCCGCGAGCGGCCCGCTAATCCCTTACAAGATCATCACTTATCACGATTGGCCACATTGGCGCGCCGCTTGCATTCCAACCCATTGCTAGTGCGCCTCTGCTGCGCACTCATGGGGGATTGGCTAAACCACAAGCGGCCGCCGGAGAAAAAGGCAACCCCACGATCTCAGTTTCGTTTTCAAAAGCTGACAGCGAACCGCTGAAAGCTAATCGCATCTTACCAACCGGAGGAATTCCCCCTATGGCAACCGCTACCAAGAAAAAGAGCAAGGTCACGCTGCAACCCCTGGGCGACAAAGTGGTCGTCGAGCGCGACGATTCGGAAGACATCACCGCGGGCGGGATTGTGCTTCCCGATAGTGCCAAAGACAAGCCTTCACGCGGCACGATCATCGCCGTTGGCACCGGCAAGCTGCTCGACGATGGCACCCGCGGCGAGATGCAAGTGAAGAAGGGCGACCGAGTGCTCTTCACCAGCTACGCCCCTGAAACCATCGAAATCGACGACGAAGAATATCTGTTGATGAGCGAAAGCGACATCTTGGCAGTGGTTGAATAGGCGCTAGTTTCTGGTTGCTAGGCGCTGGTTGCCAATGAATAACTAGCGCCTAGCGCCTAACAACTCATACCCCCCCCTACAAAGGAACCCCACTCATGGCAAAAATGATTGCCTTCGATCAAGAAGCCCGCGATGCGATGCGACGCGGTGTTGGTAAATTGGCCCGAGCCGTCAAAGTCACGTTGGGCCCCAAAGGCCGCAATGTGATTCTGCAAAAAAGCTTCGGCTCGCCGACGGTGACCAAAGACGGCGTAACCGTCGCCAAGGAAATCGAGCTGGAAGAGACCTATGAAAACATGGGTGCGCAAATGGTCAAGGAAGTCGCGAGCAAGACGAGCGACGTCGCCGGCGACGGCACCACCACCGCCACCTTGTTGGCCGAAGCGATCTTCAACGAAGGCCTTCGAGCGGTCGTCGCGGGCGTAAATCCCGTGCAAATGAAGCAGGGCATCGAGCAGGCGGTCGAGGATATCACCGCCCAGTTGCACAAGATGGCCGTCACGATCAAAACCACGGAAGAAATGTCGCAAGTCGGGACCGTGGCCAGCAACGGCGACCAGGAAATCGGCGACATGCTCGCCAAGGCGATGGAAAAAGTTGGCAAAGATGGTGTCATCACCGTCGACGAAGGCAAGAGCCTCGCCACCGACGTCGAATGGGTCGAAGGCATGCAGTTCGATCGTGGATATCTGTCGCCCTACTTCGTCACCGATCCCAACTCGATGGAATGTGTGCTCGAAGATTGCTACGTGCTGATCCACGAAAAGAAAATCAGCACCGTCAAAGATTTGGTTCCTGTGCTCGAAGCAGTGGTTGGTGCCGGCAAGCCGTTGTTGATCGTTGCCGAAGACATTGATGGCGAAGCACTCGCCACGCTGGTGATCAACCGACTCCGTGGTACGTTCAATGTGTGTGCGGTAAAAGCGCCCGGCTTTGGCGACCGCCGCAAGGCCATGCTCGAAGACATTGCCACGCTCACCGGTGGACAGGCGATTTTCGAGGACCTCGGTATCAAACTCGAAGGCCTCGGCCTCGGCGAGCTTGGTCGGGCTAAGAAGATCATCGTCGAAAAAGACAACACGACGATCATCGAGGGTGGCGGCAAGAGCGGCGACATCAAAGGCCGCATCGACCAGATTCGTCGCGAGATCGATAATACCTCGAGCGACTACGATCAGGAAAAGCTCGAAGAGCGACTGGCCAAGCTGGCCGGTGGCGTTGCGAAAGTGAATGTCGGAGCTGCGACCGAGAGCGAGATGAAGGAGAAAAAGGCCCGTGTCGAAGACGCCCTACATGCCACGCGTGCAGCGGTCGAGGAAGGCATTCTTCCTGGTGGTGGCGTTGCCCTGCTGCGTGCCAGCACCAAGGTAAAACAGGCCGACGATGCGACGCACGATCAGGAGATCGGCTACAACATCGTGCTGCGTAGTTGCCGAGCCCCGCTGACCGCCATCGCCAGCAACGCCGGCCAAGACGGCGGCATCATCTGCGAAAAGGTCTCCGAGTTGAAGGGCAACAATGGCTACAACGCCGCGACCGACGTCTACGAAGACCTAGTCAAAGCAGGCGTCATCGACCCCACGAAGGTCACTCGCACAGCATTGCAAAACGCGGCGAGCGTCGCGACGTTGATGCTGACCAGCGACGCACTCATTGCCGACGCCCCGAAAAAGGACAAGGCGCCAGCAGGCGGCGCACCGGGCATGGATGAGATGTATTGAGCATGAGTTGCGAGGCGCTAGTTTTTTGAAGCGCGCCGTGTTGTCCTCGACCGTGGCAAGTTACTCGCGAATAGCGCGAATCCTTGCCAATAAAGGAAAATCAAAAGCCGCTTGCCCGCGAGGGTCGGCGGCTTTTTTGTTTGCCCAGTGAAGCTGGCAAAGCCAGTCGCTTCGGCCGATTTCGACGGGGACGGTGACATTCGTTTCGTGAACGGTCATGCAGATGCTAAGCTCAAGTATTGGGTTCTTCAGGAATTTTAGCGGCTAGATTTTGGTGTAAAAAGGAGAACTACCAAGCCGCAATCTCAGCCCCCGGCTTTGCCGGGGGGTCGCATAACAATCACCATCTCTACTAAGCAGGACTTTTCCCCAAGAGGATTTTCCCGAAGGCAATCCCCCGGCAAAGCCGGGGGCTGAAATGAGGTTTCTTCATCGCCACCGTCAGCAATAGCCACTAAATTCCCTGAAGAACCAGATATTGGAAGACGTTTCTTTCACGGATATCGAGAGCACACGCAGCTTGAACCGATCACGGCCAAGAGATTTCGGTGAGGCCGTCGGGGCGGATTTCGCTTCGGCCGAGCACCACGTCGCGCGGGTGGCTGCCTGCGGCCTGTCTGCCTGCGGTGTTGCGATAGAGGTCGTCGCCCGTGTCGACGTTGACACAATTGGTGCAGAAACGGAGGCTCATATCTTGAAAGAGCACGTTCTGTCCGCAGCCGCCATGATTGGCAACATGGTGAATCGCAACGCCATGGTTGGCGATGTTTCTTTGGCTTCCATGCTCTTTTTTATCGGTCTGTTCGCAGGGTGCGTCAGCCAGCATCGGCGCGTCGCTACGGCCCACATATTTGACGTAGTGATAAGTGCCGTGTTCGAAATATCCCAAACGATAGGCGTAGCTCCCACCCATTTGCCGGCGCATCTTCACGAGCAATCTGCCCGTGGTTGCCTCGAACTGCGAACGGGTCGGCACGCGAATGACGATGGTTTTTGTGAAAACTTTGTCTGCCAATGGTGAGGACGGACAAACAACCAGTCGGGCCAACCGGGGCCGATCGATCATGCCGCTGTCGCCCAATTTGAGCACAAAAATCCCGGCATGTTCGTTGAGTTTCACACGGGGCAACCCCTGGCGGTGCTGCTCGGCATAGTGGACCAATGCCGAGCCGAGTTGCTTCATGTTATTCTGGCATGCCACTCGCCGCGATGACTCGCGGCTTCGGTTGATCGCGGGCAGCAGCAACATGCCGATGGTTGCCAGCACACCGAAAGCGACCGCCAGATCAGCGACCGACCATCGCCGTTTTTGACCGCAAGTCGACGTCTCCGGCGTGATGGCCACGACAGTTTGTCCATGGGTGGCACCGGCGGAGTCTGTATTCTGACGGGTGTTTGCATTCTGAACCAGGCAACATGTGCGGGTCGTCAGATCGGCGGGCGGCTTCACTGTGTTAGCATCATCCGTGTCGGCGCTGGCAGCGCCAGAGCAGTTCAGACATGTCCGTAGTCGATCGAGTTCTTGTCGCCATTGAGGATCTTGCTTTAGCTGCTCTTCGACAGAGCGCCGCTCCTCGGCAGAGAGATCGTCCAGCAGATAGGCGAGCAACTGTTCTCTCATCCCTGCATGCCCCGGGTAGAAGAGTGGACAGTCGGCAGGGGGCGGGGGTCAGAGGCCAGAGGAGGGAGGCCAGAGGACCGAGACCAGAGGAGGGAGACCAGAGGACGGAGGACGATGAAAAACCTTTCCAACAACCTCGGATCTCTGACCTCGGACCTCGGACCCCTGACCTCTGATCCCTGTCTACTGACTACTTCCCGAAACGTGCTTGTCATCCCATGATTTTCCAAGACGTCGTATTGCCGAATGCAATCGACTCTTGACGGTTCCCACGGGTATCGACATGATTTTTGCCGCGTCACGATACTTCATCCCCCGAAAGTAAACCAGCCGAACTGCCTTTTGCAGCGGCTCCGGCAGGCTCGTCACTGCCTGGCGAACCCACTCGGAATGCTCCTGCAGTTGGAATAAATCTGCCGGATCTGTTTCGCGTCCGACAACCACATCCATCAGCGTTCCCGTGCCTCCGCTGTTGCCAGTTTGAGTCCCGTTCTGGTAAGTTTGGTCAAGGCTCAGACGGCGATGGCGACGGTTCCGGCGTTGGGCGTCGATTGCCTGGTTCGTTGCAATCGTGTAGAGCCATGGCCGAAACTTACGGCCCGATTCAAACAGATCGCGTTTCAAATGCACTTGTAAGAAAGTCGCTTGGAACACATCCTCGGCCATGGCTGCGTCAGCCAGGAATCGCCGCAGATAGTTGTACAGCTCGCGTTCGTAGCGCTTCACTAGCGTGGCGAACAAGCTTTGGCTGTCGGTCAGCCGGTATTCCTGCAGCAACTGCTCATCGCCCATTTGCTCAAAGTCCAGCCGCTCGAAGCCATTGTTGTGGTCCAAGCCTTTCAATTCTTCCGTGTCGTGCTTCAACATCATTACGAACTCCTCTTGAAGAGAGTTCGACGATTACCGGAGAGAATTTCCTTTCTCTCTGTCCGTCTGGAATAGAACCCTCCGACCCTCGCATCATACCAGTTGCGATTCCTTGGGTCGCGGGAAATGTCGGGGGAAACCGACCTGCCATCGCCCCCTTCCTTAATGCTCTGTTTAGGGGCGATTGCGACGAATGTGAGAGCAATTGCCATGCCATCGGGTGGCTAGCAACATGAGGATGGCAACGCTAGCGATAGCGCAAAGCCTTTGCAGACGTTCCTTTACGCAAATGTTACACGAATAGTTCGCTCCGTTTTGCACGAAGAAACGACTGCCATTTTTGCAATTGTTACCACGCTATCGGCAGACAGAGTGTCTCAAGTGCGGACGATGATGTGGTCAATCCTGCAACAGTTGAGCGATTGTGCCACATGCCCCTCTGGTGGGTGGTGCTATGCCATGGTGCTGGCCGTTGGCAGGAGGCCTCAAGCTAGGGCAAGCCCCTCCATCGCAAGATGGTTTGCAGCGAATACTGGGGCTACGGGTGTCCTGAAAACCGCTGCCTGGCCAAGTTATGGTTTGCGATCACTCGGTCTCCAACCCACATTTGCGCATGTGGGTCCCCGGAAATCTACCGCCGAACTTGGTCTTCTTGATTGTTGTCACGCCATCAAGCAATGCACGGTTGCATGATGATATTCGCCACTCGCTACACCCGAGCCACACGATTCCCGCCGAGGCGGCGGACCAGGCGACGCATCTCCAGCACGCTGACAGTCGACAAGACGCGATGGACCGGCAAACCAGTCGTGGCAATAATTTCGTCGACGAGCGAACCGGCCGGATCGATCGCTTGTAGTACGCGTTGCTCGATATCGTTGAGTTTCAGTTCGGCAGGTGTGCGGATGGTGGTGCCATTGTCGCGAGTGGTTTCTTCGACCAGCGGGCCCAGTTCTTCCAGCACATCATCGACGCATGTGACCAGTTTTGCCCCGTCGCGGATGAGGCTGTGCGGGCCTTGCGAAACACGGCTGTTGATTTGACCGGGCACGGCGAATACCTCGCGGCCTTGTTCCATTGCGTGCCGGGCGGTGATGAGCGCTCCGGATCGCTCTGGCGCTTCGACAACAATCGTGCCGAGCGAAAGTCCGCTGATGATGCGGTTGCGTTGGGGGAACATCCCACTGAGCGGCAGCATCGTCGGGGCTGCTTCGCTCAATACGCAACCGCTGGAGGCAATTTCCTCGGCGAGCTTGCCGTTTTCGGGCGGATAGGGATTGAGCACGCCGCTGGCCAAGACGGCGATCGTCCGTCCGCCGGCGTCCAGCGCCCCGCGATGGGCGGCGCTATCGATTCCCCGAGCCATGCCGCTGACGACCGTGATACCAGCATGCGCCAAGCTGCCGGCCAGCATCTTTGCCTGGTCGAGTCCATAGCGCGAAGCATGACGTGTGCCGACAATCGCCACGGCCAACTGATCGCTCTCTTTCATGTGTCCACGGGTGAAGAGCACGACAGGCGGGTCGTGGATTTCCTTCAGCATGGGAGGATAGTTGTCATACGTCGGCAACAGCATGCCGAGCGAATGTTCGCGGACCAGGGTGAGCTGGGCGTCGACGTCGATTTCTTCTCGGGCACCGGCAATCCGTCGAGCCAGTTTTGGCCCAACGCCTTTTACCGATTGCAGCTCCGACTGCGAAACGCAAAGCACGCGCTCGGGCGACTCAAACCGATCGAGCAGTCGGCTCAGCGCGAGTGGGCCAACGCCTTCGACCAGCGCCAGGCAAAGGTGTGCGCGGAGCTGATCATCTTCAGCGATTCCTGCTTCATCGACTGGTACGGTCATCGTTGAAATTCTATTTCAGTTAGGCGAGCGGCAGACTAAAAATTACCAGCACGCAGCGCAAGCAAGTGGGTTTAGCACACACTCGCTTGCGCGTCGTGCTAGTATTCTGGTAAATTTTCAATTGCCGCTCACCTTAGCCGCCGGGCTTGTCCCGGCGCGGCTTCTTCGCTTCTTCGCGCCGGGACAAGCCCGACGGCTAACAAACCAACTTTATTCGCTCGGCTCCAGTGCCGCAACGATGTCATCCGGCCGAACATCCTCTACCAATTCGACGTGGCCAAGGCGGTCGGGCAAGACGAATCGCAATTTTCCTTGGTCGACTTTCTTATCATGATACATCAGTCGCAGCAATTCGTCGGGCGAATACTCGGGCGGCGTCGATTCCAGGTGCAATGCTTCGAGTAACTTGCTTTGCCGCCTGACAAACGGCTCGTCGACGCGGCCCAATCGCTCGGCGAGCCGGGCGGCACAGCCCATGCCCATCGCAACCGCTTCGCCGTGGAGCAACGTGCCATAGCTGCCGGCCGCCTCGAAGGCATGGGCGAACGTGTGGCCGTAGTTCAGCACCGCGCGCAAGCCGGTGGTTTCGCGCTCGTCCTTTTCGACCACATCGGCCTTCAGTCGGCAGCATCGCCGGACAATGTTCGCCACCACGTCAGGTTGCTGACCATTGATTTGGTCTGCGTGTTGTTCGAGGTAGGCAAAAAACTCCGCATCAAGAATGATGCCATACTTCACCACTTCGGCGAGGCCTGCACGATATTCGCGCTCGGGCAATGTCTTCAACACGTCGACATCGACAAGCACGCCCTGCGGTTGCCAAAAAGCACCGACCATATTTTTCGCACCGAGCAGATTGATGCCTACCTTGCCACCCACCGAGCTATCGACCTGCGCGAGCAGCGTCGTGGGAACTTGCACCCATGGCACGCCGCGAGCAAACGTGGCGGCAACAAACCCGGCCAGATCGCCCACCACACCACCCCCCATCGCAACGACCACCGACTGGCGATCAGCCCCCTCGGCGAGCATCGTTTCCCAAAGATTGATTGCCACATCCGCCGACTTGCTCTGTTCGCCGGCATCGATCACCAACACATGCACTTCCCATCCGCCGGCAACCAACCGATCGCCCAACTGGTCGGCATAGAGCGGATCGACCACCGTATCGGTAATCAGCACGGCATGGTCGGTTTGGCACCGCTGGCGCAGAAAGGATGGGAAACAGGACAGATTCCCACTTCCGATTTCAATATCGTAACTGCGGTCACCCAAAGCGACTTGCAAGGTTTGAACATCGTGATTCACGGCATTACTTTCGGGGTGGTCGCTACACTCGGCACTGGAACTGGGACAGCCACTAAGACAACCGCTCGATATCGTCGGCCGTAACTAGGATGCGACGGCAGAACCCGGTGTGCGTTCGCACATATTCCAAATGCGACGCCTGCTCGGGATTGTCATGTAGCTGTCGGGCTAGTTGCGTGCGACCATCAAGGCTCCAATCGTCGTACTGCTCAGGCCACTCGGTCTCGACCTCAACGACCAACGCTTCGCGGTAGGGATCAAATTTATCAGCCATCTTGAATTCACAAAGGTTAGGTTTTTGTCGAAAGGGGGTTTGTCCTGAACGGGTAGAACCGTCAGTATAGCGGGCGTGGCGGGCGTGAAAAGGCAGTCGCTACAGCCGTGTTGCAACGCAACACACGGAAACACACGGGAAAGCAAAGGGATAAGGGTTTGATGCAGAAGTCGGGAAACAAATTAGTGCTGTTGATGTGTGCTTTGGCCGCTGTAGCCGCGGCAGTCGGGTGGTGGTCTCGTTATGCTTCGACCCATCTGGCAGCCGAATTCTGGGGTCCCGAAGCGGCCCGGTTGTTGCGCGGGCCTTCCCAGGTGGAATTGCTGAAACTCGAAAAAGAAAAAGGGGGCCGGTTGGCTGGGCAGCGTGTTGCTTCGCATTACGACATCTCCAAGGCCAAAGGACTCACGCATCTTCGCAGCGCACTGGTCGAAGATCGCAATTTCGATTGGGACCAAAGCACGACGACAAAGCCCAGGGGTTGCAACCCCTGGGCTTGGGGATTTCGCTTTCACTCGGAAAACCGGTCCGTGACCGTTTTGTTTTCCAGTGATTTTTTCACGCTAGGCAAATTACCCGCCGGCAGCAAAACGATCACCCGGATTGCTTGCCCGGCGTTGGTTGGGCCGATGACCGTCTATTTCCAGTCGTTGGAGAAAGAGTTTTTTGATAAGCGACAGGAATGAATATACCAGCACGCAGCGCAAGCAAGTGGGTTCTCCAGTCGTATTCACTCGCTTGCGCGACGGGCTTGTATTTGGTAAATAACAGCCCGCCGGTCGCCTTACAGACCGGAACGAGCGACAGGGCTGTTCCCGGAAAAATGCTAGCACCGCGTTGCAGAGTGGTCTGGGATGCGCTGGGGAGGGTCTCTATAATCTGCAGCCCTGTTTCTGCTGCCGTGCTAGGGCGAATGTAAGGGATGGATATACTAGCACGCAGCGCAAGCAAGTGAGTGAGTCCTCCAACATACTCAGTACTCACTCGCTTGCGCGACGGTCTTGTATTGGATGAATCACTATCTGTCGGTGCCTGGTGCGATGCACGCTCTATTGCTGGAAAGGTCGAAGCGCATGAGATCGATCGCGATCATCAATCAGAAAGGGGGCGTGGGAAAAACGACCACGGCCGTGAATCTTAGTGCCGCCTTGGCGGCCAAAGGCGCGCGCGTCGGGCTGATCGATCTTGATCCCCAGGCGCATGCTTCGCTGCATCTGGGATTGCGGCCCGATCGCAAACAGCCATCCACTTATGACCTGCTGACCAGCGACATGACGCTCGCCGAGATTTGGCAAACGGTAGAGGAAAACCTAGTGGTAGCCGGTTCGCACATCGACTTGGCTGCCGCGGAAGTTGAATTGGCGGGGGTGGTGGGTCGAGAGGTAATCCTACGCGACAAAATGACGGATCTGCACGACTTAGACTATCTGCTGATCGATTGCCCGCCGTCGTTGGGTATTTTGACCATCAACGCCCTCTCGGCCGTGGACGATGTTTTTCTCCCCTTGCAGCCCCATTTTCTGGCACTGCACGGGTTGAGCAAATTGCTGCAGACCATCGACTTGGTGGCTAGGCGTCTGAACGATCGGCTACGGCTTGCGGGCGTGGTGCTCTGCCTCTACGAATCGGGAACCCGGTTGGCCGCCGAAGTGAGCCAGGATGTCGAGGAATTTTTCCGCGACGCAAGTTCATCGAATCCCGCTTGGCAACATGCCCATCTATTTCAAGCGAGAATACGTCGCAACATCCGCTTAGCCGAGGCCCCCAGCTTCGAGCAATCGATTTTCCACTACGCGCCTCAATCGGCAGGCGCTGCCGATTATCAGGCATTGGGCGAAGAGGTGCTCGAGCTTTACCAGTCCCAGCAGCAGGCCATTCGTTTGGCGGGTTAGGCAACTGGTAGGGCTCAGGGTTCATTACATAAATGCAATGCAATTCTCGAACCTTGCCTCCTCTTTTTCCTGAACCCTGAACCCTCTCCTGGAAATGGGGAAGTTATTTATCGGTCGTCCCTAAACTCAGCGTCTCAGCTGATAGCTGACGGCTGAAAGCGGATCGTTCCCTTTCACCCCAGCAACCCTGTCAGACTTTGGAAAAGCGGATCGTTGCGAAGCGGATCAAAGTCGGCCTCGCCGTGGACCAAATCGCGGAAGTTGCCGTCGATTTCCAACGCTTCAGCCAAATAACGCAACGCTCGGCGTCGATCTGAAACCAGGCTCCAATAGCAAGCCAAATTGTAATGCAGTATCGCCTCGCCCGGCTCAACATCCAACGCAAGCTCCAGCGACTCGATCGCCCGATCGATCTGGCCAACCCGCTTGTAGCACCAACCCAGCGCCAGGCAAACGTGAAAGTCGTCGGGGATTAGGTCGAGACTACGGCTCAGCGGAAAAATCGCCTCTCGATATCGGTGCAATTCGCGCAGGCTCTCGCCCAGCAGATAGCATCCCCGGGCATCGCTATGCACCATCTTGCCGTTTCGTTGCAAAGCCTTGAGGGCGTGCAAGGGCATCGCTAATTCGAGGTAACCTTCCGCCTCGCATCTGACGCGCTGCAGCCGATTTCTCAGTAGAACATTCATCGGAATAGATTTTATCGTTGGAAAAGTATATTGAATCGCGATTCGTAATGAACCACCGGGAGAAGATAAATCAATTCTACACGCTAGCTTGCACACCGTCCAAACAGTTTGCGGAAAATTGTTCCCTATCTCTACTCTGGACAAGCACAATGGAACTATAAAAACGACTCGGGAAGAAATTGCGATTGCCCCGACCACACAAACTCTCATGCTTCTTCATGCACCAGCCGGGCCGCAACGCGGCCCACGGCTGTCTCGCGCCCAAAGTAATCGAATCATAAAACCTCGATCCAGACGTTGATTTTCAGCATCAACCCCATGGATATCTGTTGGTATTCGGCAACAGGGGGCCTCTCCCGCTTTTTGCCGGAAAACAAGATGGTTTCCTTGTTTTCCAGGCTTCTCATCGATGTTTTCCCAGATGTTTGCCACGGGCCATCGACGCCAGGAACACCGCTTGCGTTAGTTCCTTCCAACCAGGGCCCACGTTGGGGGGCCCACGCCGGGGGTGCCCGCTCTTTTTCGCGAAGCCCACCAACGCTTCCCACACTCTTTTCCGCAAGGTTGTCACCTTTGTTCCGAACTCTAATAACATGCCTGATCGTGGCCGCATTGAGTAGCTGTCTCAATAGCATGGAACGTGCTCAGGGAGAGCGATTGAATGATGCCAGTTGGGTCCGCACCGCTTATGGGTGGGAGCACAGCACCGTTCTCCAATCTCGTCCCGCCGAGCAAGGGTCGCTCCATCCGCTGGTGGTAGCCGGACTGCAGCTGGGTGGATCGGTGTTGGTATTGCTGGCTTTTCCAAGGCACGCCGCCAAGCCCGCGCTGCTGCGACAGCGGACGTTTTGGCCAACCGGTCACTAATTTTTCCGTTCGTCCAGGCCGGTGATTTCTCGACACAACTTGTTATCTCATCAAGTGATAGGCTAGTCCTTTGTGGCAGCAAAGCGATTTCTTGGCAAAATTTCTGTACGAAAATGCCCGTCGATTGCCACTAACTAGAGTAACGGCGGTTCAGCTTGATGTGAGCCGCTGGCGCGCTAGCGTCGGGTTGTGGAGCGAAACGGCTTGCGCCGAGAGTTGCTCCGTCAATGTTTCTGCAAATCGTAAATCAAGAGAAATACCATGCGATTAACGCTTCGCACTTTATTGGCTTACATGGATGATATCCTCGACCCGGCCGACCATGAGGCACTGGGCAAGAAGATCGAATCGAGTGATTTTGCATCGGAATTGATCCACCGATCGCGCGATACGGTCCGCCGGCTCCGGTTGAGCGCTCCCGACGTGCTGGAGTCACACACCGACGATACGAGCAAGGGCGGCTTCGATGCGAACATGGTCGCCGAGTATTTGGACAATACGATGGCACCTGAAAAGGTTGCCGATTTTGAGCGTATTTGCCTTGAGTCCGACATGCACCTGGCGGAGGTGGCTTCCTGCCACCATGTGCTGACGATGGTGTTGGGTGAACCGGTCGAGGTTAATGAGGCGGTGCGAAAGCGAATCTATGCTTTGCCCGACGGGCTTGCCAGCGGCAAGCAGTTGCGTATCGAGCCGGCCCATCACGACTCACGGCAGCAAGCGGCAGAAGTCGTTGAAGCCCAACCTTCTGATACCCAACAAAATAAAACCTCCCCAATTCATCAGGCAGCCGAGGCGGAAATTCCCGACTACCTGCAGGCTGCTGCCCGATCGAAACGGCGAAGTCGAAAGTGGTTGGTCGCGGCCGTTTTGATTCTTGGAGTGGCTGGATACATGGCTTATTGGGAGTCTGTCGACCAAGATTTGCCGAGTGATCTTGTGGGCGCTGCTGCAGAAATACTGGTCGGCGGCCCTGTCATTAGTGAGCCTGTCATTAGTGAGCCTGTCGAGAGTCCATCCGCCGCGGATTCTGTTGCGAGCACCGAGGAGGAAGTCGACCCCAACTCGCAGGCAGCTCCCTTTGTGCCGAGCAGCCCAGCCCCCGAAATTCCGTCTGCCAACCCAGACAACGTCACGGAAGAAACGCGGACTGATGTCCAAGAGGGGCTTCCAGTTATCGATGTCCCTGAGGGTGAGATGCTAACACCCTCACCGCAAGAGGGCGATCCGACATCGGAAAATGCTACCGAGCCATTAGGCACTCTGAAAATTCCAGAGCCAGATGCGCTGCCAACCAACCCCGATTTAACCGAATCCGAACAAGTTTTGGACCCCCAAATACGGGCAACTGATCGGGCTGAGGGAGATGGGGAAACCGCAAACATTGCTTCAACAAGCGATGGAGTTCGAGACGCGATTGAAACGGAGCAGCCAGCCGAAACAACCACGGAACCAGCCGAAAAAAAACCGGTCCGAATCGGAAACTACTTGGGGAACGACGATGTCATGTTGCGATTCGACACAGAGCAAAATGCCTGGGTCCGTGTACTGCCTCGTAGTGAGCTTCATACGGGCGAACGGCTTCTCGCATTGCCAAAATTCCGCTCGCCCGTGGTACTGGCCGGTCTCAACGTCAGCTTATCGGGTGGAACGCAAATTTCACTTCCAATCGATGCAACCTCCTTGGGCGAAGGATACCAGGAGGGCCCGTTGCGGAATGAAAAAACGGACATCGCTATGGAAATCGTGTTTGGTCGAGTCTTATTCAATGCCGGCCTCAGTGGCAACGGTTTGGTGCTGATCATCGACGACCAGATCCGTCGACTTCGCTTGGGCGATTCCGCCAGTTTGGCCCTGGAAGTCCGTCGCAAGTATGTACCCGGCAACCATGCCGGAGAGGTTTCGGCACCGATCGTTGCCACTTGGTACCTCACGAGTGGATCGCTGCAGAAAATCGGCGAAAACGAAGAGCAAACCATCGAGGCCCCTGCCATGTGGCAAATGGCCGACCATGTCGACAAATCGCCAAAATCAATCGAAGAATTACCCCCTTGGATCGACCGCGAGCCGGTCACCGCCTCGGAGCGTCTGGCCCTCACGGTGCTCGACGACGAACTCCCGCCTGGCGAGCCGGTCGAAATTCGCTTGCTGGAATTAAACGATCCGCAACAGCGCGGCCGACGACAAGAAGTTCGATCTCTTGCAGCCCAGTGTAGCGTCTATGTCGGTGAGTTCGAGCCATTTGTCAAAGCGCTCAGCGATGGTCAGCAGAAAGCAGCCTGGAAGGCACACATCGATACGCTGCGACAGGCGATGGTGTTAAGTCCCGATGCGGCAAACAGCATCTATGACGCATTTGTCACACTGCGAGGTGAGACCGCGGCTGACGATTTGATGCAGATGGTAAGAGGTTACAATGCCCAGTCCATCGGCACGACGCCCGAAGAAGTCCGCAACGGCGCGATGAGCCAATTGATTCGCTGGTTGGATAGCGATAGCCTCGACTATCGTGTTCTGGCGTATCACAACCTACACGAGATCACAGGCAAGTCGATCGGTGGCTACCGCCCAACTTACAATTCCAGTCAGCGCCAACGCGCACTTCGCATTTGGCAAAAAAGGCTGGAATCGGGAGAATTGCTTCCTTAAGGGGGTAGGGGACAGGAAAAACGCCAAACCTTGTCATCTATCCATCGCTCTCTACGCCCCTGCTTCCCGCCTAGTCCCCCCTGCCTACTTCCCCCTGCCCAAAAAAGCACGTTTTTCCCCGGTAAAAGAGTCCGTTTGTAGCAATGGCCTTAACCCGCTAAAATCAGGAACGAGCTTGGTCGTTAAAGGCCACCCTTTTGGGAATGGTCCGATTAGGCATATCCAGTCAAGCCCACTCAAAATACTGTACAAGAGTACATGTTTACCCCTAAGGAGTCTAATCTGTGCAGCTAAGCATCTCCACGCGACATGGACATCTGAGTGAGCCAACTCAGAAGAAGTTAAAAGCGAAGGCGGATAAATTAAATCGTTTCTTTGAGCGATTGACATCGATCGAACTGACCGTTGATCTCAAGGATCAGCAATCGACAAAAGTTGATGTGAAGGTCTCCGCCGAGCACAAACACGATTTTATGGCCCATGGCGAGTCGGACAATTTGCTCAGTGCGGTCGATGACGCCTTACACAAGGTCGAGCAGCAACTACGCAAGTACAAAAATCGCGTACAACAGCGCAGTCGCAACCATGATGCGCGTCACCAGGATGTCGCAGCGGAAGCGGAGCCGGATGAAACGTGATAAGCATTTTTTATGAGTTGGAAGGCGCGAGGCGTGAGTTGAAAGACTATTCGTCACAACTCGCGTCTCATAATTCTTATGTCCATGGCACTAAATAGATTAAATAAAGGAAGTTCAATAATATGAAGTTTGTTGATTTTGTGAGTCGTGAAGCGATTCGCACAGACATTGAAGTAAACGACAAAAAAGCGGTGATTCAATCGATGACCTCGGCTTTGAAGGAAGCTGGAAAAATTACCGAAGATCAATTCGATAGTATTGTCGAAGCCATCCTGAAACGCGAGGAACTGGGAAGCACCGGGATTGGTCGCGGCGTCGCCGTGCCACATACAAAACATCCGAGCGTCAGTGAGCTGGTTAGTACCGTGGCGATTAGCGAGTCGGGTGTCGAATTCGACAGTTTAGATGGCGAAAAAGTCCACCTGCTATTTTTGCTCATCTCGCCGCCAGATCGGCCGGGCGATCATCTACGAGCGTTGGAGAATATTTCTCGACAGTTACGAGATGACACGTTTTGTAGCTTTCTCAAGCAAAGCAAAAAGCCGGACGATGTTTGGCAGTTGCTAGAAGAAGCGGACAATAATCAGTTTGTCTCGTAACGCATAGTTGTGAGTTGGGAGGCGCGGGTTGAAGAAATAACACCTTAACACGCGTCTCATAACTCGTGCCGCTTGGCTTTTATTAAGAGACCTTATATCGAGCCATTGCCTGAGATACGTAAAACCATGACCAAGCAAGTCGTACAGAAAACGGTCGTCATTAGCAATCCGCAAGGTTTGCATGCGCGGCCTGCGGAATTGTTTTCGCGACTTGCTTTACAGTTTGAGTCGGATATTGAAATTATCCGCGACGACCTGCGTGTTGATGCCAAAAGCATCCTCCATGTGCTTACCTTGGGTGCTACCCAAGGAACCGAATTGGTTCTGGAGGCACGAGGCAGCGACGCCCAAGAAGCGATCGAATCGCTGGAGAAATTGGTCGTCAGAGATTTTACAACAGATGAAACACTGAGCCAGGAGAGATTGGGCTAGTCGGGTGCTAGATTGTAAAGAGCACCACGAGAATGTTGCACACAACGGTGCGATGCCCGCCTTCGCTTTTGGCCAAAGAAAACTACACAACGCCTGGCGACAGAACTGATTGGCTGGCGCGCAGCGTGGATTTTGTATTGGGATGTGAATTGAGAAACCTGTCTTCGACACGTTTCTGTTTACGAACATCCGGGATTTTAGCAGGACAGTCTCTCATGGTTACCACCTAAATTCTGTCCCGGCTGAATTATCCTTTCGCATGATCCCCCGCTGCAGCGGACTCATTGCCAATTGCATGCAGCAGGCCGTTGTGATGAGGATGCCATGGAACATCTCCAAGGCATCGCTGTTTCGCCCGGTGTGGCGATCGGCGAAGCACTCGTATTGGATAACGAGGGATTCAGAATCCCCCGGCGATTTCTGTCGCGCGATGCGGTCGACGAGGAGCTCGAACGTCTTGACCGTGCTTTGCTTGCGGCGGAGGGAGAGGTTGAAAACAACCGCCGGCAGGTCGCCGAGCAATTGGGCGACGACTACGCGGCCATTTTTTCTGCCCACCTGCAGATGCTCCGTGATCGGCGGCTACGCGAAGAACTCGGTGAGATGATTCGCGATCGGCAGTATACACCTGAGTATGCGGTTAGTCGTGCGCTGAGGCGTTATGCCAAAGTCTTTCAGTCGCTCGAAAGTCAGTACATGGCTGAGCGGGTGACCGATATCTTCGATATTGAAAAACGCATACTGCGTAATTTGCTCGGGAGGCGTCGTGAAGAACTCAGCCATGTCACCTCGCCAGTGCTTATTTTGGCACATAACCTGACCCCCAGCGAAACGGCCAATCTAGATCCTCGTTTTATACTGGGATTCGTTACCGAGATTGGAGGGCCAGGAAGCCACACCGCCATTGTGGCCGAGGGCATGGGTATTCCGGCGGTCGTAGGGGTTGGGGCCTTTCTGACCGACGTTTCGGGCGGCGACTCCGTGATTGTCGACGGTGACCAGGGCCTCATTATCCTCTGCCCCGATGAGGAAACGGTCGCCCGATATCGTCACGAAGCTGAGGAACAACGCACACTCGCCACCAAGTTGGAGACGTTGCGAGAACTGCCCGCCGAAACGGCCGACGGCGTCCGTGTGCAATTGCTGGGGAATATCGAGTTTCCGTACGAAGTCGAGCAATGCCGGGAACGGGGGACCGATGGCATTGGACTGTACCGTACCGAATTTCTCTACTTAGGACAGGACGAAGAACCCACGGAGGATAACCACTACGAGGCATATTCTGCGGTTGCCCAAGCGATGAACGGCAAGCCGGTCGTCATGCGTACGCTCGACCTGGGTGCCGATAAAATGCGTACTTTGCCCGACCCGGAAGACGAACGCAATCCGTTCCTCGGACTGCGCAGCATCCGTCTTTCGCTCAAGCATCGCGACCTCTTCCGCACGCAACTACGAGCCATTTTACGCGCCAGCGTGTTGGGGAACATTCGTGTGATGTTTCCGCTCATCAGCACGATGCTCGAGCTTCGCCAAGCCAAGATGGTGCTTGCCGACGCGATGGAAGATCTGGAAGAGGCAAACATTCCGTTCGACCGTGATATTCATGTCGGTATGATGGTCGAGGTTCCTTCGGCCGTGATGATGATGGATCGATTTGTCGAAGAGGTCGATTTCTTCAGCATCGGGACGAACGACCTCATTCAGTATTGTTTGGCGGTGGACCGCAACAACAAGGATGTGGCAAGCCTCTACACGGGCGCCGATCCGGCAGTCATCCGCATGATCGAGATGGCCTTGCGTGTTGCCAACGAGCACAAGGTGCCTATCAGCATGTGTGGTCAGATGAGCGGCAACCCGCAGTACACCATGTTGCTGCTTGGGCTTGGGCTGCGCAGTTTCAGTGCGGCCCCCGTTGCGGTGCCAGAAATTAAGCGTGTATGCCGTAGTGTTACGATCGAGCAGTGCCAGCGTGTGGCTGAGCGTGTGCTTACGTTGGAAAATGCCCGTGATATCAGAACTTATATGAAAGAAGAGTTGTCAAACGTCTTTCCAGAATTACCCGTATGACACTGAGCGGCTAGCTATTAGCTGTTAGCATTTAGTCAGAAGAGTGATCGAGATACATCCGGTTTGACTCTGGCTAACCGCTAACCGCTAACCGCTTCAAAAGTATGACCCAACTAACAGACTCACCAACCAAATCAAGACCGCGGCGGCCGAAATCATCGGTCATGCCTGCGAGAAAAGAAAATGAAAGTAACACAATGAAGCAGGAGATGCTGATCAACGTAGCGCAACCGGAAGAATGCCGGATTGCGATTGTTGAAGATGGTTTGCTAGAAGAGCTCTACGTCGAGCGCAGCAGCCAGGACAACTACGTGGGAAATGTTTACAAGGGCAAGATCGTCAACATGGAACCAAGTATTCAGGCCGCCTTCGTCGATTTCGGCGTGGGGCGGAACGGATTCTTGCATATTAGTGACGTCGAGCCGCAATATTTTCGACAGGGTGGCTATGACCCGGATAAATCAATTCAACCGGACGGCTCGCAAACTGCACGACGAAGTTCGGCCGGTGCTGGTAATCGCGGCGAGGAAGAAGCGGGCTCATCCGGTGGAGCCAACGGGCGTTCCAAGTCGGGTGGAAGACGTCTGCCGCCCGGTTTGCGGCCTCGTTTCAAGCCGCCAATTCAAGAAATCTTCCGCCGCGGCGATGAGGTGCTTGTCCAAGTCATCAAAGAAGGGATCGGTACCAAAGGGCCTACGCTCTCGACCTATATCAGCATTCCAGGTCGTTATTTGGTGCTCATGCCCGCGCTGGGCCGCATTGGAGTATCTCGCAAAATCGAAGACGAAGATGCACGGCGCCGGCTACGCAATATTCTTCGAGAGCTCAATCCACCCAAAGGTTTGGGATTCATCGTGCGTACCGCCGGTACCGACCGAACGAAAAAAGAATTGTCGAGAGACTTAGCCTATCTGCTGCGGCTGTGGAAAGTGATCGTGCGACGGATAAAAAAATGCGCCGCGCCGGTCGACATCTACGAAGAAAGTGACATGATCATCCGCACCATCCGTGATATCTTCACCAGCGAAGTCGATACGATCTATATCGACGAAACAGACGCATACGAACGGGCCAAAGAGTTTCTTCAGATTGTTATGCCCCGCTATGCCAATCGACTGCAATTGTATGATGGAAAGGAACCACTGTTTCACAAGTATAAGCTGGACGACGAGATTACGCGCATCAATCAACGGCAGGTCCCGCTGCGTGGCGGTGGATCGCTTGTGATTGATCAGACCGAAGCGCTCGTCGCCATCGACGTGAATAGTGGAAGCTTCCGAACCGACGGGACGGCAGAAGAATCGGCCTTCCGGCTCAACCAAATCGCAGCAAAAGAAATCGCCCGGCAACTCCGACTCCGCGACCTGGGTGGCGTGGTGGTCAATGACTTTATCGACATGCGAAAGGACCGACACAGGCGCACCGTCGAGCGCACACTCCGCGACGCGGTTCGACGCGATCGGGCCCGTACCAAAATCCTTCGTACCAGTCCGTTCGGCCTCATTGAGATGACACGCCAACGAATCCGCCCTAGTTTGAAGCGGAGTGTTTACAAAGAGTGCCCCGGTTGCAGTGGTTCGGGCCTGGTCAAATCGGCCGAGAGTATGGCCCTGGAAGTCATTCGCAAGCTGATCATCTGCTGCCAGCATGAAAAAATTGCTCAGATTACGGTCACCGTGGAAGAAGAGGTATCGAGCTACCTGAACAACCGCAAGCGGCGAGAATTGATGAATCTGGAAGACGAACAAAACTTACGGGTGCTCATTGTAAGCCGCGAAGATATCTCACCTGAGTACGTAAAGATTGAATGCCAGGATGAGTCGGGTCGGCAGATTCGGGTTGATGATATTTAGGTTCTTCGTAAATTTTAGCGGCTGCCTCTGACCGTGAAAGAGCCTCATTTTCAGCCCCCGGCTTTGCCGGGGGGTTGTCTTTGGGGGTGGTTCTTCCCGGAATGGAAGAAAAATGAACCACGAAGAGCACGAAGAACACAAAGAATAGAATTCTAATTTTCGTGAGGCTATCCAATCAAGTCGATGAGGGTGCAAATTTAACCTATTTAAGGTGAAGAGAAGAAAACCACGAAATAGACGAAACACACGGAAAGGGACTAGGGGCTAGGGACTAGCCCCTAAACCCTAGCCCCTCAAAATCCCCACGGCTTCGTGTTTTTCCTCCGAATGGGTTTTCCGTTTGAGTTCGCTGAGAAGCGGGAACAAGCGATTTGTCCTCTGACTTCTTCGTGCTCTTCGTGTCCTTCGTGGTTCAATATTTTTCATTCCGTGAACGGCTACCTTTGGGGGAAAGTTGCCTTCGTGAGAAATTCCCTTCGGGGAATTGCTCTTGCTTGGTGGAGGTGTGGACTGTTACGCGACCCCCCGGCAAAGACGAGGGCTGAAATGCGCACCTTCACAACTGCTAGCAATTGGTAGGTTGAGCAGCAATCTGACCAAACTCTGTTGCCGCCTAGCTACTCTCGCTGCTATGGTACGCAGCCAATTCCCGCGCAGTAGGCGTTGTGAGTTTTTCGAGCGTCGATCAAGTAGGCCGGAACAAGCTCTGCGCAGTTCCGGCCTACAAAAATCCTTTCATCCATACGAGGTGGCCATGAAGGCTGTTATCGTTGTTTTGCAGATGTTCTGCTTGCTGAGTTCTTTCTTTGTTCTACCAATCTGTGCCGAGGATAGAGCAACTGATGTAATAAAGAGTGCAAAGACCGCGGACGTCGAAACGGACATCGACGCCGGATGGATTTGGTCGCCATCGCAGACCAAGAACAAAGTGCCGGTGGGCGATTGCTTTTTTCGCAAGACCTTTACCATCGCCAATCCGGAGGCGGGTCAGGTGCAAATCTCGGCCGACAACCGGTTCGAACTGTTTGTCAACGGCCAACCGGTCGCCACGGGCAACGATTGGCGGCAGATGCAGATTCATGATGTGACCGAGTTGCTCAAATCGGGCGAGAATACCGTGGCTGTGCGTGCGACCAATACCGACGAAGGTGCAGCGGGGCTTGTGGCTCGCGTGATCATCAAGGAGCGGGGAGGTACGTTCCAAGGTTTTTCTACCGACCAATCGTGGAAGACTAGCATCCGAGAATTTCAGGGGTGGACTCTTCCCAACTTCTCCGACAAGGATTGGATTGCCGCGGTGAACTACGGAACGCTGGGCGCAACGCTCCCTTGGGGTGATGAAGTTGTCATTGCTGGTGAAGGTCGACGGTTTATCATTGGTCAAGAGTTTAATATCAAGCGGGTCATGCGCGACGAAGATACCGGCTCGCTCATTGCGATGGCATTCGATGCGAAAGGAAACATCCTGGCATCGCAAGAGGGTGGCCCTCTATTGCGGATCGTCGATAGCAACCACGATGGCGACCACGATACGGTCAATATCTTCTGTGACAAAATCAAAAATGTGCAAGGCATTTTGGCCTTGGGCACACGCGTGTTTGCCGTGGGCGATGGGCTGGAAGGATCCGCGCTGTACCGGCTGCGCGATGCCGATCGCGACGGCAAGGCCGAGGAAATCACGATGCTGGTGCCGTTTCGCGGTTCGAAGGGCGAGCATAGCCCCCATGCGATCAGGCTGGGGCCTGATGGGATGCTCTATGTGATCGTCGGCAACCATGCGCGGGTTGGCCTTCGGCCAAGCCCACGGAGCCCCTATCGCAACTGGTACGAGGGCGACCTCGTTCGGCCGCGCTACGAAGACCCACAAGGCCATGCCGTCGGCATTCCCGCCCCGGGTGGAACCTTGTTTCGCACCGATACCAGCGGCAGCTTTGTGGAATTGGTCGCCGGCGGATTGCGCAACGCTTACGACTTTGCCTTTAGCCCCGATGGTGAGCTATTCACCTACGACGCCGATATGGAATGGGACCTCGGCGCCCCCTGGTATCGGCCGACGCGAATCAATCATATCACGGCCGGGGCCGAGTTGGGCTGGCGTAGCGGTTGGGCCAAGTGGCCTACGTACTATTTAGACAGCCTACCGGCAACGCTCGACATCGGACCTGGCTCGCCCACAGGCGTCGAATTCTACGATCACACCGCTTTTCCCGAATCGTATCGAGGCGCACTGTTCGCCTGCGATTGGGCTACGGGCAAAATTCACTGCATTCGTTTCAAGCAAGATGGGGCAACCTACAAGGCAACCGATGAAGTGTTCGTCGAAGGTCGACCGATGAACGTGACGGACCTTGCCGTGGGGCCAGACGGAGCACTTTATTTTTGCACTGGTGGCCGCGGCACCGACGGCGGCGTTTATCGGTTGCGATGGGAAGGGAAAGCGGATACGGAACTTGTCAATGTTTCAGACAAATTGGGCGAAGGCGTCGACCGCGCGTTGCGTCAGCCACAGTTCAATGCCGATTGGGCTCGAGCGAAAATTGCTACTGTGAAAAGAGAACTGGGCGAGCAGTGGGCGCCCGAGTTGATCGCGGCTTGCAAAGACGCCAACCGTCTCCCCAGCGAACGATTGCGAGCGGTCGACTTGATGATCTTCTACGGACCTCGGCCGACCGATGCGCTATTGCTATCGCTGTCGAACGATGCGGAGCCGGCAGTGCGTAGAAAAGCTGCTCGGTTGATGTTCACCAGCCGCGATGAGCAAGTGGGCGAGCGGCTCGTGGCCATGTTGGCCGACGAGGATGCACAGGTGCGCCGAGTGGCGTGTGAAACGCTCATGCGACGCGTTCCCAATCAACACCCCAATCAACACCCCAACTCAAGCCCCAATCGGCTTGCCGAGGCGCTCGTAAAATTGCTAGCTGATGAAGATCGATTTGTCGCCTTTGCCGCACGTCGGGCGCTGGAAATGACGCCGACCGACTTGTGGGAAGACCTTGTGCTGAGTGATGCGAACGGGCGTCTGTTTCTCCGTGGCGCGGTTGGTTTGCTCGCTGCAAAGAGGGATGCGGCAACGGCTCGGAAGGTGCTGGGGCGTTGTGAGGAAATGCTAAGCGTCAAGCCATCGGTTGAATTGCTGCGCGTTGTGCAGTTGGCGCTGATTCATGGAAAGCTGGCGGCACGTGATGTCCCCGAGCTTTCGTCATCCTTGCTCGCAGTTTATCCCACCAAGGATCACCCGCAAAACCGCGAACTCGTTCGGCTGCTCGTTTATCTGCAAGAGCCTGGAGCCACCGCCCGCATGGCGGAGCAACTGGCAAGCGACATCCCGCTGGAAGAGAAGCTGCACATCGGTGCGTATGCCGGTCGGCTTGAGTCGGGTTGGGAAACGGAGTCGAAGCTGGTGCTGCTAAATTTTTATGAAACGGCTCGCACGGTCGAGGGTGGGTACAGCGTCAGTGCGTATGTGGAACAATTCGCACGCGATTTTTTGGCGAAGCTCCCGACCCACGAGCGGCAGCATCTATTGGCACAAGGCGAACAATGGCCCGCCTCGGCCTTGTCGGTGCTGGCCAAACTGCCTGCCAATCCGGGCAGGGAGATTCTTGCTGTCCTGCGACAACTCGACATGCGGATTGAGCCGCTCCGCGCCGAGAGTGACAAATACCGACGACTGCAAGTCGGCATCGTCGCGGTACTCGGCCGCAGCGGTGAGCCGGCATCGCTCGATTATTTGCGAACGGTCTACCGCGATCAGCCCGAGCGCCGCACGCCCGTGGCAATGTCGCTCACGCAGCAGCCCGGCGAAGAAAACTGGCCCTACCTGGTCGATGCGCTCAAAACGGTCGAAGGAACCGTGGCCCGTGAGGTACTCGCTTCGCTAACCAAAGTGCCGCATCGCCCGCAGGATGCAGAACCCTTTCGCACCGTTCTATTGCAAGGCTTGCGGTTGCGCGGCAACGGTGCGTCCGATGCGATCGCCCTGCTTGAACACTGGTCCGGTGCCCAATCGCCCAATGCCAAAAAAACCAGTGCGGGAGCCAACTGGGAAGCCCAACTCGCCGCATGGCAACAGTGGTACGCGCAAACCTTTCCCGAGGAAGCCCCCGCGGAATTGCCCCAAGACACCGGTAACGATAAATGGAGCTACGACGAACTGCTAGCCCACCTAAAAACTGGCGCCGGCAAAGCGGGCGATGTTGCCCGGGGCAGCGAGGTTTTCAGCACGGCACAGTGCGCCAGTTGCCACCGTTGCAAAAACTTAGGCCCCAGCGATAGCAATGGCTTCGGGCCCGATTTGACGACGCTCGGCCAACGGTTCCAACGGAAAGAAATACTCGAGTCGATCGTTTATCCATCCCATGTGATCTCCGACCAATATGCGAGCAAGCTGGTCATTGTGAATGGGCGGCCCTACTCCGGGCTGGTCATTCCGCGCGGGCAAGCGGGCATCACTTTGCTGCTCGCCGATGGACAAAAGCTCCAGATTGCTCACGAGCAAATCGACAACATCATGCCGAGCCGACAATCGGTCATGCCCGCTGGGCTGATGAATCCGCTCACACTGGAGCAGGTGGCCGACCTGTTTGCGTTTCTCTCGGAGGCGGCCAAACCGGTGAATGTCGCCCCCAAGCCGCGACCCCAAACTCGCAAGCGATAGCAAGCGAAACTTTGCGGCCTTGGCAATTTCTGTTGTCTGGCGAGACCTCTCCGCTTTTCCGAGCTGAGCAGGATCATGTCGCGTTAAAACGCGAATGTTCACGATATCTTAACAATTCTAGGCGGCACAGATTGCCGATCTATGCATTGGCGGCACAGGCCGGAGAATCCGCATTTCCCGATTCACTTCGCGGAGAAACCGGGACCATCGGTTAGCCGCCGGGCTTGTCCCGGCGCGTCGGAGCAGTGCCGAGGTAGCGCCAAAGTAGCGCCGGGACAAGCCCGGGCGGCTAACGATCTAACGCTGCAACAAAACGCGACGGCAGTCTCCAGCTATTATCCAGAGGATGCAACATGAGATACTATTCTGCCAAATTGCGGACGATGCTCACATTATGGGCGTGGGTGGCATCCACCATGTTTGCCAGGGCTGCCGCACCGCAGACAACGTCATTCCTGCTACCGTTGCCCGATACCAGTGAAACGGTCGATGATCGTCTTGAAAAGCTCGAAACGCTTTACGGCCATCTCGATACGCAGTACGGCGACTTGCAAGAAGACTATGACGGATTGAAAAAGGAAATGAAAACCGTGGTCAACTCCGGGCATGGCGAGGCCACGATGAAAATCAGCGGGCGGGTGCATGCCGACTTTTGGGGTTTTCCCGGAGACTCACCCGGGGTCAATGCGTTTGAAAGCGGTGATCCGACTATCTCGCCGCAAGATCGTTTTGGTTTCCGCCGGTTGCGATTTGGTGTGAAGGGCGACTTGTGGAAAACCATGCTCTACAAGATCGAAATAGAATTTGCCGGCGGCAACAAAAGTGAATTCCGCGATGCCTATTTCGGTTGGAAGGACTTACCGTTCTTGCAAACGGTGCTCGTAGGAAATCAAAAACGGCCTTACGGATTGGACCATCTCAATAGCAGCCGGTTCAACGTGTTTCTTGAGCGGCCCGATGTTATCGAAGCGATCAACCAAGACGCCCGGCGATTTGGAATCCAGTCTTATGGTGTTTCCGAAAACGAGTCGTGGAATTGGCGTTACGGCGTGTTCAACCAGCGGCTCATCCAAGACGAAGGCGGCTACATCAGCGACCATTACCAAATGGAACTCGCCGGCCGGCTGGCCAATACATTTTGGTATGACGAATCATCCGGTGGACGCGGCTATGGACACTGGGCCGTTTCCGGAACGGCAGCCGATCCCGACGGCAGCAATCGACCGGGGCGCGCCACCAACGAAGCCCGATTTCGCGCGCGTCCGGAAGCTCGCTCCGTCGCTCGTTGGATCGACACGGGCGAGATCGACGGCGCGGATAACTATGGCCTGCTCGGCTTAGAAAACGTCTGGAACTTCGGTCCGCTGCAACTTGTGGGCGAGTATCAAAACCTTTGGCTCGACCGCAATGGGGGCTCCGATCCGCACTTTCACGGCGGCTATGCGTATGCGTCTTACTTCCTCACCGGCGAGCACATGCCATGGGATCGGCGCACGGGAACCCTTGGCCGAATCAAGCCGCTGGAAAATTTCTTCTTGGTTGATACCTGCTGCGATGGCGTCCGTGGCGGTTGGGGCGCTTGGCAAATCGCCTACCGTTGGTCGTTTGCCGACTTCTCCGACGACGACACACTCGGTGGCGTCGGCGAAAGCCACACCCTTGGGCTTAACTGGTACTGGAATGCCTATGCCCGAATGCAACTGAATGCCATCTACGGGGAAATCGACGAGCATGCGCCCGTCGCGGGACTTACCTTTGGCCATTACACCATCCTCGGCACTCGGTTTATGGTCGATTTTTGAATGGTTGAGAATCTAACAGGTAGGCCGGAACAAGCTCCGCGCAGTTCCGGCAAGAACACTTAAGGCGCGTCGACAGTTAAGAACTTACCTTGATAACCCGATGCGTAAGCGAGGGGCTGAGGGTAACGGGGTAATTCCCTCGCTTACGCGTCGGGTTAAGATTGGTAAATCGTGTGCCAGCAGTGAGGCTCAGGCTGTAGTGGAACCCAGGCCGTGACTGACAATGAACTTGCCTTGAGCTAATACTGTTGATCGACATGTCACGGCGTAAAACGGTCTCTTGCGATGTGCTGCCTTTCGAATGGACTTGAGTCAGGGTCTGTCTGACTTGTGTAGAAAAAATGATGGGGCCCCATCGGGGCGTGTCGAAGCGAGTACCTATCGGCCCAGTCAGTCTGTCATTCCGGTTCCCGGGAAACCGGTGCTCTGTCTAAACGGCAATCATTGCCGCTGCAAGTTAGACGACCAACCGTAAACCTCTTCTCCCACTCAGACACAAACAACGAGTCCCATTCTACAAATTGCCAAGCCAATTGCACGCACTATTTTTGGCCACCCTTCAATAATTTCGTGCATAAATTGGGTGCATCCGGATTGAGCGTACCTTTCGCAAAATCGTTTCTGCCCAACCGTTTTCCTGCATTCGGGTAACTCTAACGTGCTTGGCTGGGGCAAAAGGTGCGTTTTCAGAACAAGCGATGCCTGTCCACTGAAATTCTTTGCTTCGCAGTGCTTTTTGACCGAGGGAATTTTCGGGCATTGCGCCGTGACGTTCTCCGCGCCATACCGGAGCGGTTCGCTCACCAGCGAGTCAATCATCTTGTTTCTGGATAGTAGCCGCCTAAATTTAGATACACGGCCGCATGGCCGGTGGGGGCCAATGTTTCAGAGCCTTTCGGATTATACGGCGCTTGGGCTGCCACTTGATTCAACTGACGTTGCACGGCCAAGTTGCGGCGCTGGTTCTGAGTGTTTTGTCGTTGCTGGTCCAGCCTTGGCTTGACATTGGTATAATAATTGGGAGCACCACCTGTTTGGAGTCCCCCTAGACCTAAATACGGCGTCACCGATGACCCGCGACTGATCGAGGAAAATGGCTTTCGCTTCGGGCGATTCGTACGGCTACTGAATAAGTTCTGAGTGACACTCCTGTTATTCAACCGCGGGACTGCGCTGCTGAAAGCCTTATTTTGGAACCGCTGGCTGCTAAACCTGGATGTACTGTTCTGATACCGGATAGAGTTAAGTTTTGACTTTGTGTAGGCGCTCGAGCTTTTGGTATCCGATTGGGCATGAGCCTTCGAGGCCCCATTTTGATTGAGGCCGAATGCCAGGAGGCAGACGCTGAGAATTATGATTTTCTTCGACATCGGTTCTACCCTCGCTTAACATGACACGGTTCCGGCAGCATTGCCACACGCGCGCCGAAATACACAGCCCCAGCCAATAACCTAATTCTATTCGGTTTTCCGGCTCCCGGCAACAAAATATACCACACTAGCGACGGGAAAGTGTGGCGGAGCTTCTATTGTAGGCAGATGCCGATGGGCGGGGATGCCAGGATCATTGCATTTCTAGGGGACAATATGGCTTGTGGATCGTATAACCCGCATAGGTTGGGTATTGGGTGGTGGAACTGCCAAGCCGCAATCTCAGCCCCCGGCTCTGCCGGGGGGTCGCGGAACGATCTCCATCTCTACCAAGCAGGGCTTTTCCCCGAGAGCATTTTCCCAAAAGCAACATTTTTCCGAAGACAACCCCCCGGCAAAGCCGGGGGCTGAAATGGTTCATCGAGACTTTGCGGCTCCCCTGAGCGACTGGGCAGCTTGCTCGATCCAGCGGTGATTCTTGAGATACCACCGGATCGTTTCGCGAAGTCCCGTGTCGAATTGCACCTCGGGCTGCCAGCCCAATTCATTTCGCAGGCGCGTGGCATCGACCGCATAGCGACGGTCGTGTCCTGGACGATCGGGGACAAACGAAATTAGTTGCCGGCGGTTCTTACCCTTCGTCATTTTGTCCACCAGATCACAGATTGTTTCCACCACATGCAAATTCGCTAGGCGATTATCTGCCCCAACGAGGTAGCGCTCGCCCGGTTGCCCGTGGCGGAGTATCTGGCGAATCGCTCGGCAACAATCGTCCACATGCAACCAATCGCGTTGGTGCAAACCATCGCCGTAGACTGTTAACGGATGATTGGCGATTGCCGACAGGATCATTTTCGGGATAAGTTTTTCGGGCAATTGGCGTGGCCCATAGTTGTTCGACGGATTCACCGTCAGCACCGGCAGGCCATAGGTATGGCTGAACGCCCTTGCCAAGTGCTCGGCGGACGCCTTGGTTGCCGAATAGGGCGAATTGGGCGCCAACGGGCTTTGCTCATTAAATCGCTGCTCCGGCTCGGCCGAGCCAAAGACTTCGTCGGTGGAAACCAGCAA
This sequence comes from Lacipirellulaceae bacterium, assembly GCA_965249435.1. Lineage (GTDB taxonomy): Bacteria > Planctomycetota > Planctomycetia > Pirellulales > Lacipirellulaceae > JAJRWS01. The sequence continues at coordinate 378,890 of CBDFMC010000025.1, forward strand.
GAACCGAAATCGTTGCTGTCGGGCTTGGTCCAATGATTGCCAATACTTCACGGCCGCGTCGAGCAATACGCACGTCCCCACCACGTTGGTCATCGCAAACTGAGGCGGCATGTTGATCGACCGATCGACATGCGACTCGGCCGCCAAGTGGACGATAGCCCAAGGGCGATTCTCTTCGAGCAGTCGGCCGACAAGCCGCGCGTCGGCAATATCACCTTCGACAAAACAATGTTTTGGGTCGTCAAAAACTCCATCGAGCGATTCTCGCGAACCGGCATAGGTAAGCTTGTCGAGATTAACAATCGACTCCTGCTCATGGCGGAGCCATTGCCTCACAAAAGTGCTACCGATGAAGCCCGCCCCGCCGGTTACTAGGATGGAGGATATTTTCTCAGGCATAGCGCATTTCCAAACTCAGCGTCTAAGCTATCAGCGGTCAGCATTTAGCCAGAGGAAATCTCAATCACTTTCTTACAACCAACTTCTGGCTAACCGCTAAAAGCTCACTTCTTCCCCAAACGACGTTTTCGTTGAAAAAATTTCGATAACAATTCTCCACACGATTCGCTCAGGATATCGCCCGTTATCTCAACTCGATGGTTTAATCGCGGATCGTCGAGCAGTTGGAATAAGGATCGGACGGCGCCCGCTTTGGGATCATGGGCACCGTAGATTACCCGCGGAATCCGTGCCTGCACAATGGCTCCCGCACACATGGGGCATGGCTCGAGCGTGACATACAAGGTACAACCCTCCAACCGCCAGCTTCCCAGCGCGTTGGCCGCTTGCGTGACGGCAATCATCTCGGCGTGGGCGGTAGGGTCGTGAAGCTGCTCTCGCTGGTTGTGCGCAGCAGCTAGCACTCGGTTTTCCTGGACAATGATCGCCCCGACGGGTACTTCATCGGCTGCCCCGGCCAACTCGGCCTCGGCTAGGGCGAGACGCATGTAATGTTCGTGACTGGCACACATAGCATTCGCTTAGACCAAGAATCTTTATGCTTTCAGACGAACGGTTTGGCCTTGCCCTGCGTAGGGGAACCGGTGCAATCAGCATTTGGGCTCTCTAATTCAACTCTTCCAGCACTTTGCCCGAGACTAAGGTTTGAGTAGACTGGGTAATCTGTTCTCTGCGGCACGTCTCTCTGAAAATAGGCTCCTTGAAAACATATTCCATGCAAGACTATACGAATCTATCACCAGAACGTATCCGCCGCGCCGCTTTCAAGGCACGCATCATCACACTCCTTGTTCTAGCGGGCATGTTCTTAGGTACCCACTTCCCCCAGTTCGGGCCTCAATCGTTTTCCTATCATGACAAGCTTTGCCACGTCGGCGCCTATCTGATCCTTACGGTTTGTTTGTTGGGCAGTTGGGAGCTATCCGCGGGCATTCTGCAACCGCCCCATTACTTCGCTGTCTGGCTGTTCGGCACGTTGTATGGTTTGTTTGATGAAATCACACAGATTCCATTCGGCCGGCAGTGCGATGGCTTGGATTGGCTCTCTGATATCGGAGGCATTGTGGCAGGCTTGATATTATTTTGCTTTGCCCGACCGCTGATGGTTCGACTCATTGGACCAGGTAGAGCCCCGGCACTTTCGGCGAATACTCCTTAGTACCTTAGCGCGATTGATGTTGCATGTTGGTTTGCGGATGTATGCTGCATGTTGGTGTGTTAGCCGCGTCGGCAGTTAAGAACTTACCTTGATAACCCGATGCGTAAGCGAGGGACTGAGGATAACCGGGTAATTCCCTCGCTTACGCGTCGGGTTAAGATTGGTAAATTCTCATCTGCCGCTTGCCTTAGCCGCCGGGCTTGTCCCGGCGCGAGTGAAGCACCGGGACAAGCCCGGCGGCTAACTGTTTAAGGTCATCAATAGTTGGGCGTCGGCGCGCGGTAATCGTCCAGCCGTATTGTGCGAAACCAGGCAATCGTTTTTTCCAGCCCCTCGCGGAGCGGCGTCTCGGGCTGCCAGCCAAAATTTTCCTTGGCAAGGGTGATGTCGGGTCGGCGACGCGTCGGGTCGTCGGCGGGCAAGGGGCGCTCGACCATCTTCGACTTGGAGTTGGTCATTTCGATCACCATTTCCGCTAGTTGGCGAATTGTGAATTCATCCGGGTTGCCAATGTTCACCGGCCCGATGAACTCGTCCGGACCATTCATCATGCGGAGAATCCCTTCGACCAGATCGTCGCGGTAGCAAAACGAGCGCGACTGCGAGCCGTCGCCAAACAGCGTGATATCTTCTCCAGCGAGCGCCTGGCGAATGAAGTTCGACACCACCCGGCCATCGTAGGGATGCATGCGTGGTCCATAGGTATTGAATATCCGCACGATTCGCACATTCACCCGGTTGTGTCGGTGATAATCGACGAACAGTGTTTCCGCGGCCCGCTTCCCTTCGTCGTAGCAAGCCCGAGGTCCCACGGGATTCACTGATCCTCGGTAATCCTCGGTTTGGGGATGGACTTCGGGGTCGCCATAAACTTCGCTGGTCGAGGCTTGCAGCACTTTCGCTCGACACCGCTTGGCGAGGCCCAACGTGTGAATAGCCCCCAGCATCGAGGTTTTCATTGTCTTAATCGGATTGAACTGGTAATGCCCCGGTGCGGCAGGGCAGGCCAGATTGTAGATTTCGTCGACCTCCAGAAAGATCGGTTGCGTGATGTCGTGCCGGATCAGCTCGAAGTTGGACCGATCGAGCAAATGGGCAACGTTTGTTTTTTGGCTCGTGAAAAAGTTGTCCAAACAGATCACATCGTGTTCGTCGTCGACCAGCCGATCACAAAGGTGTGAGCCAAGAAACCCGGCGCCGCCGGTGACTAGTATTCGCTTGATTCTTGCCATTGGTTTTTGGGGCCTTTCGCTTGGTTTATTCGCTAAGCCGCAAGCGGCTGATGGAACTCTATTCTACCTTCAACGACGGGCCATTGCTCGTTCACGGCCATTTTTGGCCTGCTGGGTTGGGCGGGGTGGGGCGCTCTGCAGACGCAGGTTCCCCTCGCCCAAAAGCCCGTCGACCCGTTCGCGTAGCTCCGGCTGTAGCTCCACGCCGGGCCACGAGCTGTCGATCCAAACTTGCTCCCCGGTTGCTAAATCGAGGCGAAGCCGTAATTGCTTTTTGCCCGGATAGCCTCGCAATATCTCACGAAGCTGCTCCAGGCCTCGCTCCCCGTGAACGTCTTCCCGGACGCGAATGACCACCGCATTGGAAAATCGTTCCGGTAGCTGTTCTAGCGGGATCAACTCGTCGACGATCAGATTGACTTCTTCCTTGCCGGGACGCCGGTCGACCTTGCCTCGCATTGCCAGAATCGTATCGGGCTGGACCAACTCGCCATGCTCGGCAAATTGCTCCGGCCACATGATGCAGCGGACCATGCCGTCGAGGTCTTCCAGGTCCCACATGGCGTATTTGGTCTGCGTGCTTCCCGGGCGAGGGTTTTTGGTGTGGGAAAACTTGATCGCGGCAATCATGCCGCCCAGCATCACCTCGTCACGATGTTGCATGTTTGCCAGGCTTTTGCTGGAATGCGAGCAGAAGGTCCGCAAAGTTTGCTCATGCTCGGCCAAGGGGTGGCTCGACAGATAGAAGCCCAGCACCTCGCGTTCCATCGTTAGCTGATCTTTTTCGGAGAGTGGAGCAACTTGTGGCAGATCGTCTGCGACGCCCGTTTCTTCTTCCTCGTCGAGTGCGTCGAACAGGCCTTTCTGCCCGCTACGACGATCGGCCGCGGTTGCCGCACCCGACTGCAACGCACGATCGAGCACGGCCATGACTTGTGCCCGATGGCCCCCGAGCGAGTCGAACGCGCCAGCCTTGATTAGCGATTCGATTGTCGAGCGATTGCACAATCGGGCATCAATCCGCTCGCACAAGTCGAATAGGCTTTTGAATGGGCCATCTTTTTCTCGGGCTGCGACAATCGCCTCAGCCGCTCCGCTGCCGCAGCCTTTAATTGCGCTAAGTCCAAAATAAATACTGCCATCTTGCACTTTGAAATCGGTATCGGAGCGATTCACACAAGGGGGTGCCACTTCGATCTGCATCCGCCGGCAATCTTCCAAATGCTCGACCAGCGCATCCTTGCTCTTGAAATTTCGGCCTGAGATGTCGCAAGACAACAGGGCTGCCATAAACTCCACCGGGTAATGGGCTTTCAGATAGGCGGTCATGTAGGCGATCAGTGCGTAGGCGGTCGAATGGCTTTTATTGAAGCCGTAGCCTGCAAACTTTTCGATCATGCCGAAGAGTTCTTCGGCCTTTTTCTTTGCCAGACCTTGCTCCTGTGCGCCTTGGAGAAAATCTTCCCGATATTTGGCGATGGTGGGCAGCTTTTTTTTGCTGATCGCTTTGATGCACTTGTAGGCGTCGGAAAGGTGGATGCCACCCAATCGGTTGAGTATCCGCATCACCTGTTCTTGGTAAACCATCACGCCGTGCGTTTCCTGTAGCACCTCTTTCATCACCGGATGCGGATAGTCGGCCTGCTTTCGGCCATGTTTCACCTCGATGTAATCGTCAACCATGCCCCCTTCGAGCGGCCCGGGGCGGTAAAGGGCATTGGTGGCGATGATGTCGTGAAAGTCGTCCGGCTTCATTCGCTGCAACAAATCGCGGATGCCGCCACTTTCCAACTGGAAGATGCCCTTGGTCTCGCCGCGGCAAAGCAGCGCAAAAGTCTCGGCATCGTCGAGCGGGAACTGGTAGGGATCGATCCGCTCGCCGCGCGACTGTTCGACCAGTTCGATGCTCGCTGCCAGGATGGTCAAGTTGCGCAGGCCAAGAAAATCCATCTTCAGCAGGCCGGCCCGTTCCACGTCGCCCATCGCCCATTGGGTGATGACCTCGGTCTTGCCCTTCACATGTTGCAGAGGCACATATTCGTCGACCGGCTTCTCGGCAATCACCACGGCCGCGGCATGGGTGCCGACATTTCTCGCCAAGCCCTCGATCTTCTGGGCTAAATTGATCAGCTCGCGGACTTCGCCATCGGTTTCGCAAGCCTTCCGAAGTTCTTCGCTCTGCTGAAGTGCCCGTTCGAGCGTGATGCCGAGTTGATCGGGTACCATGGCGACGATCTGATCGACGCGAAAGATGGGGAGCCCCATCGTGCGTCCCACGTCGCGGATCGCCGCCCGAGCTGCGAGCGTGCCGAACGTGCCAATCTGCGCAACATTTGCTTCGCCATATTTATCTTTAACGTACTGAATCACCTCGCCGCGGCGTTCCTTGCAAAAATCGATGTCGATATCGGGCGCTTCCAGCCGGTTCTCGTCGAGGAACCGCTCGAATAACAAATCGTAATGCAGCGGGCAAACGTGGCTCATCCCCAGCGCGTAGCAGACCAGCGAACCGACGCCCGAGCCTCGGGCCGTGCAGGGGATTTTCTTCTCGACGGCGAACCGAACAAAGTCCCAGACGATGAGGAAGTAGTCGTTGAATCCGAGCTTGTCGATGACTCCCAGCTCACGATTCAGGCGGTCCATCACTTTGGTAGATAGCTCGTCGCCTTCCCACCGTTCGGGCAGATTGACATATCGTTTTTTTAAGCCGGCAAGACAAAGTTCGCGGAGATAGTTTTCCGTCGACTTATTCTCGGGCGGGTGGAATGTGGGGAAATGACGCTTGCCCAGGTCGAGATCGATGTCGACCGTGTCGGCAATTTCCTGCGAACGGCGAAGCGCTTCGTCGTGACCAGGAAAAGCGGCGGCCATTTCTTCCGGGCTGCGGAGAAAAAACTGGTCGCCCTCCATCTTCATGCGGTTGGTGTCGGTGCGGAATTTTCCCGTGTTGATACATAGCAGCACGTCTTGCGCCTCGGCATCTTCTTGCCGCACGTAGTGGGCGTCGCTCGTGGCCACCAGCGGCAAGCCCATGCGCTGGGCCACCTCAACCCCCGCTTCCATGGCCGAACGCTGGATTTCGAGCCCGTTGTTTTGGACTTCGATGAAATAGCGGTCGCCGAACACCTGATGGAACCAGGCGGCGATTTCCATTGCCTTGGTGATTTGGTCCTCGGTCGCCGCGCCGCTACCGGTGATGAGCGCCCGCGAAAATTCACCCGACACACAACCGCTCAGGCAGACGATCCCCTCGCTATGCGCGGCGAGCAACTCGCGGTCGATGCGTGGCTTGTGGTAGAAGCCTTCGAGAAATGCCCGGCTGGCCATCTTTACCAGATTGCGAAAACCGGTGCGGTTTTGCGCGAGCAGCGTCAGGTGATAGCTGGAGTCCTTGCTGCTAGCCGCCCCACCCTTGTCGAAGCGGCTGCCTGGGGCGATGTATGCCTCGTAGCCGAGCACCGGATTGATCTGCGCATCGCGGCAAGCTTGATAGAACTGCAGTGCCCCGTAGAGATTGCCATGATCGGTCAGCGCCAAGGCGTTCATGCCCAGTTCTTTGGCCCGATCAACCAGTCCACGAATCGGGCTGGCCCCATCGAGCAGGCTGAAATGGCTATGGCAATGCAGATGAACAAACGGCGGTGTCAAGGTGGCTCCCTCCTAGCATACGGTGGCAGGTTTTGCGAAACCGCCATTGTAGCAGGGAGCAGCAGAAGTTCGATTGCAAATAACACAAAAATGTCGCCTTAGCCGCCGGGCTTGTCCCGGCGCGAGCAGCACCGGGAAATACGCACCGGGACAAGCCCGGCGGCTAACTTTCATGCATCCTCGCCCGGATTGCCAATCGTGCGCAGGTACTCGGCCAGTTGCGATTGGATGTCGAGCAATTCCTGCCATTGGGAAAACGTGATCCTCACTTGGTTTTCGTCTTCCTCGACAATAGCTGCTTGGACTAGCTGCCGTGCGCGTAGGTGGAGATATTCGAGCAGTTCGGAAACCTGGGCCGATTGGCCAGGGCTTAGATTCGTTGGCAACTCGGGAGGAACAGGCATGTGCAGCGTGTTTTGTAAGTCCTCCGACGCCCCTAGCCGCAGCTCAAAACTGAGCGAAGAGGAATCGACCCGCTGGGCGAGTTGCTCGGCGGTGAGTTCGCCCGTGTCGCCAAGCCCACTGCTGCGCAATTCTTCGATGCGCCGAGTGATTTGATCGCGTGTGCCAAACAGCAACACCGATCGGCCAAGCGAGATGACGTCGCCGTAGCGCAGTAGCCTCAGTTGCGTGTCTTCGCCATTGACGCGTGTGCCATTGGTGCTTTCCAGATCGGTCAGCACGAGCTTGTCTTGATCCACCTGGATTTTGAGATGAAAGCGACTAATTCGCTCATCATTGAGTTGAACCGAATTGCCTTCCTCGCGACCAATGGTGATCGGCGGCAACAGGTCATCATAAACATGACCCCGATCAGCACCGTCCAAAACTCGCAAGGTAATGCTCGACGTATTGCTCGACATGGCCTTGATCTCTGCTTGCCTCTAGCTCGACACCCCTATGCCCCTAATATTCGCTTATAACATGCCGTGAGTCTAGAATCAAGCGAAAGCAATATTTAGGGTTGCCGGTAGATCGTTCATTTATCAAATACAAGCACGACGCGCAAGCGAGTTAATTTATTTGGAAAACCGACTTACTTGCGCTGTGGGCTGGTATATCGCTTGCCTTGGGCAGTGACAGGCACGAGAGCGTCGTTTATTCGATCGGGGTTGCGTCAGGCGGCGGTGTGCCTCGCCCTGATGTTACATAGGATGTGCGTCCACTGGCATATTGATCGGCGGAGGGCAATGTTGGTGGCTCTTCTTCGCCCGCCAGGGCTGCGTCGAACATCCGCTTCAAAAATGGACGGCACCATCCACAGCCTGTCCCCGCGCCGTAGCACTGGGCAAGTTGACTCGCACGCCTCGGTTTCTCAAGACGCAAGTAGCTCGCCACCTTGCGCTTGGTCACGTGAAAACAGAGGCAAAGTTCGTCGTCTGATTGCATGGTTTGGTGGTTGGTAATTGCGAGCCGGGTCGTCCTCGACCCCGATCAGCCGCTCGCACTGCACAAATGCTGGCAACGTCAAACTCTCCCTATTCTACCCAGCAGGAGCCTAAACAGTAAAACCTACCCCTAACAGGGGAGTTCCATTCATTGACAACGTTCGCAGTACCCCGATCCTAAGGCATTCTCGCTCAAACTGCACGGCCCCGCAAACCGATCATTACAGATAGGTGTACCTGCGCTGGCCGGTACACTCGTTTAATTCACCATGGGCGGGAGGCCTTGTTGCATGCGGTGGAATCGCAAAAAAAACATTTGGCCCTATTTAGCCATCTTGGGTTGTTTATTTCTTCTGAGCGTCGTCTCGCCCCGATCGTGGGAACGGCTGCGACGGGGCGAATCAAAAGATCAGACGGCCACCGCACAAAGAACATTCATGCGGAAACCGCCAGTCGATCGGCGTAGCCGGGTGGTCCAACTGAAATCACAACGGATGGTCGACCCAACCAGGTCGCTGCTACCCCATCCGGTTTGCCCCCCTGCGTTTCCAATCGCGATGGATTCGGACGTCCATCCAACTTTCGCTCTGATTGTCGAGGACGATTATGACCTAGCCGAAGAGACTTCGCTCGATTTGCAAGCGACGATCCCCGTTGGTCCCAATTTATCCGGCCCCTTGCCGACCGAACCGCTGCCCACTCCGCGAGAATTTAATTTCGACTCACTGCTCAAGCTACGCGATGCACTGGCCTCGCTCGTCGACCGAACGAAGCAAATCGAATTGCCGTCTCATCCGATCGAGCAGGCGCGTCCAACAGAACGGGCCCGATCAACCATACGCGTTTCGAGCGAAAACGATCGCTTGGCTTTGCTTCCCGAACGTGGCCAGCAGCTTGACCAACGTCGTGATGTCCCAACAGGGCAAAGCCAACCGGTACCCGTCGGTCTGCCGATCGCGCTTCCTGCGGTACCGACCAACGGCCCCATCTTACGAAGCCAACCGGAGGCCTTGATTGCCCAGCTAAATCAATTATCCGAGCAGGCCCAATTATCCGAGCAGACCCAGTTGTCAGAACAGACTGATGAAGACCCGGTGGTCGAGTGGGTGGCTGACATACTCCGTCGACTTTCGCCATTGACCGAGACTTCGGCAGACGCTGAGCCGGATGTTGCATCGCTGCTTGATGAACTCGAGCAACTAGCCACCCAGGCTTACAGCGAGGCGATTGGCACAAAAGAGATCGCTTTGCAGAAGGAATGGTTGCACACCGCAAAGGCACTGCAAAGGCGGTTGGGTGTTTGGCGCGTGCTGCTGGTGCCTGCCGAATCGTCATCAGAAACTGGAATAGAACCCGTTGCAGACGACAACGGGTTGTCGCAAGCGTTACAAGAATTGACTCGGTTGATAGGCAATGACGCGCAAGCAGCAGCTTGGCGAGACTATCTAATGATCGACGCAATCGACGCGCTCACAAGCAGCGATGATCCGCAGCATCGGAAGACCAAGCGCAGCGTATCGCAACGCGTGCTTGCTCGAATGGCCGACTCGCGTTTAACAGCGGCCCAACGGCAATTTTTGGCAACCGAGCCGCTCCGCGCGCTGCATCAAAATTTGCAGCCCTGGGCTGCCGGCCCCGTTGATTTGCAGTTGCTGGCGACACTGGTGGAACGATACGAGCAAACGGGGCTGAGCGGATATGGCCGGCACATTGCCCAATTCGGACAGCGTTTGCGATGGACAGGCAAAGCACCGCTCGTCGCATTGGCTGATCATTTGGACCGGCAGTATCGTGGTGCCAACATGCGAATCGCGCTTTCCGGCGAGCTGCTCAATCGCATGATGCCTCAACAGAAAGCGATTGAATCTCCTGTGCACGAAACGGTGGCAGGCGTCGAAGTCCAGGGGCGGTCGCACACCAGTACCGAACTCCTCGTCCGTTTGCATCCCGATCCGAGTGCCTGGCGGATCGATCTTGAGGCACGAGGTGATGTGCGCTCTCGAACCTCTAGCGAATCGTGGCCCGCTCGGTTTCGCAATGCCGCGCAGATGCGTTACGAAACCAGCAAACAAATTGTGATCGACATGCACGGCATGCAAATTGCCCCAGCTCAGGCGAGTGTTAGCGGTCGAGGTCGATTGGTCGACGTGAAAACCAAGTTCGATCCGGTACCGCTTGTCGGACCTTTGCTACAAAACATCGCTCGCAAGCAACACCGCAAATCGCAGCCTCGAGCGATGGCTCAGGTGAAATCGAAGGTTGCCCGCACCGCCAAGCAGCGGATGAACCAGCAGGCCAATCTCAAACTCCACCGTTTGGAACAAAAATTCCGCGATCACGTGCTCGCTCCCTTGGAGCAGTTAGCCCTGGTCGCCGAACCGGTCGACCTCTACACCACCGAAGATCGGGCAGTCATGCGGTTACGGCTCGCCGGCGCGAACCAATTGGCTGCCCACACGCTCCGACCGTTGGCACCATCCGATAGCTTGGCGAGTGTGCAACTGCACGAGTCGGCCCTGAACAACGCCGCAGCCGGTTTTGGTTTGGATGGCCGACGAATGACGATCGGCGAGCTTTTTGACACGCTCGCTAAAAAGCTGCAACGACCAGACGCCCAGCGACCCGAGGACCTGGCAACCAAGGCGATCGTCGAGTTCCCCTCGAACGATGCGATTCGCATCCGCTTCGAAGATGGCCGGGTCGAACTGATCCTCAGCATCAAGAAGCTGGCCCGCGGCCGGGATAAAATCCGCAACTTCCGGGTCCATGCTCATTTCCGTCCGCAAGTCCACGGCTTGCAGGTGACGTTGGTTCACGACGCCACGCTGCAATTCTCCGGCCGACGCTTGCTCACCGGCCCGCGAGTGGTGCTTCACAGCGTGTTTGGCAAACTGTTGCGGAAAGGTCAGCAGATACCCCTGCTAGCCGCCCGAGTGCAAGAGGATCCACGAATGAAGGGATTGATGGTCACACAGATGGCCATCGACAACGGTTGGATTGGAATCGCACTGGGTCCCCAGCGACCCGATCGCGTCGCTTGGCGCTCGGAGTGAGTTGGGTGTGTTTCGTAGGCCGGAACGAGCTACACGAGTTCCGGCGGGCGCATAGCGGCTACTTCATCGCTCCGTTGAAATGAGCAAATGAGCATCAGCCGTGAGTCTACGATTCGCTGGTGGCAACCATAACCGACCATCGCATCAATAGCACCAACAACACAATGGCCACGGCATGATCGACGAGCATTACAACCTCAAGATGGCCCGTGACCGGTTTCAAAACCAAATCCCACTGCGCTGCAATCGCTAGGCTGACAACCGACGTGTAAGCGGCAAGATTTGCCAGAATTAGATTGCTTCTTTTCCGATCGGCCAACTGCATCGATGTTCCGCAGCCGATCAGCACCAAGGCGGAAACGAAAGGCAGCCCCGGCCAAAGCTGGGCAAGCAGCACCCAAGCCAGTCCACCGGCGATCAGCAGAGGACCACGTTGTGAGAGGCCTTGCCGATTCAAAAGAAGATCAGGTGCCCATCGCGGCATGAGAACAGACTCGCAGAAAAAGTGTGCCGGCAAAAGGATATTGCCATTCACTTCCATTCTGCTTCGCGCTGGATTACGCGCCTAGTGCTTTGTCAGAAAACAGTGAGCCGAACGCGCTAGCGTCGGGCGAACCTGCGAAAACATTGAACCTAAACGTCCGAGGCTAGCGCCTACGGCTCACATTACGGCATCATTGAGGTTTTCTGACAAAGCACTAGCATCAGAGCAGTCCCAAATTCAGAGAAAAATGCACCAACACCAAGATTAACGTTCGCGCAAGGCGAGCGGCAGATGAGTATTTACCAAGCACTTAGGTGGGCGGCAGAATAATAATTACCAGCACGCAGCGCAAGCAAGTGGGTCTAGCACACACTCGCTTGCGCGTCGTGCTAGTATTCTGGTGAATTTTCAATTGCCGCTCGCCTAAGGAGAAGTAGTAGTCCGCTCTCTGGCTGATCGCTGACAGATGGCTGCTGACAGCTAAGTGCCTGGGATGTCCCCATTGTCAAGGGCTTCCTGGAGCAGTCGCACTTCGTTCAAAATCCCCATGAAGCGATGGCCGAAGGATGTCAGTTCGTACTCTACTTGCACGGGTGGCTTCTCGCCGAACACGGTACGCTGCACGATGCCGAATCGGGTCATCTTCCGTAGCCGCTCGTTCATCACCTTTGTCGACAGGTCGGGGCTTGCCCGAAGCAACGCGCTGGGCCGGCTACAACCATCGGCAATCAGCCGAAGCAAGCGGACCGACCATTTGCATCCGATGATGCTCTCGACCATGGAACCGACGGAAAGACTGCTTCCAGCCTGCAACGAGGATGGCACGTCATGCGATGAGCCTTCTTGAACCATCATGCACCTACCTTACCAAAAAGTACCTTCTTGGCCCGACTTCGTTGGTGGCATATCCTTCAAAGCATTGTGGTCGAGGACCACGGTAAACCACTCAACACGAAAGGAACCACGAGATGAAAAGCAAAGCCACATTCTACCACGCCGGATGCCCCGTGTGCGTCAGTGCAGAACAAACCGTGCTCAGTGCGCTCGACACGAGCCGCTTCGACATTGAGGCCGTACACCTTGGCGCCGACAAGGATCGCCTCTCCGAAGCGGAAACGCTAGGCGTCGAGTCGGTTCCCGCACTCGCCTTGGACGGACAGGTCTTTCACATCAACTTCGGTGCGAGTCTCTCGGATTTGAAGTGATCGCGAGGACAAGAACCTGCCTGGAGGGATGACCTCATCCCTCCAGGTTTCTCTCATCCATGTTTGTCGAGTCAAGAGTTGCCTATTCTCATCCGTTGGGTGTGACGCGGATGTAGAGTACAAGCAGGATCACAACGGCAAGGATTGGCACGAGGGAGAGACCCAGCCAAACACGCCGTTTGGTGTATTCACGGAGGGCTGCCTTGGCCTTGGCATCGACCTCCGAGGTGACGGTTAGGCCCTTTGTGATCGCCTCTTGCACTGGTGCGATTGTGAAGCTATGCACAAGAGTTCTCGCATTAGTTAGGGCGTCGTTCGCTTCTCGTAAACGAAACCGAGGACCTCGAATCTCCATCCCCAGCCGCTCTGCTTTGTCCAACTTCTTCTCAACGGCACCGATTCGAGTAACTAGGTCAACGAGTCCCTCATGCATTTGCTTGGCTATTCCAGCTCCAGCTAGCGTAGCTCCGTGTTTACCCTGTTCATGGCACCGGGTGCATACGGCCTTGCTGGCCATTCCCAGCATTTCGTCAGTCGGCGAGTAGATTTCATGGTTGCCATGGCAGGTGGCGCAGCCGGGCAAATCGGCCTCTTCAAAGCGGTGTTTCATTTTGGTCTGAGAAAACAATTGGGCTATCTTTACGTGGCAAGTGCCGCATGCATTGGCTACCGAATCGACATCTGGTGGCACAGCGCCGTGATTGCCGTGGCAATCGTTACATGTGGCGGCGCTTAAGTCGCCCTTTTCCTTCATCGCCTGAGCATGCACACTTTTGCTCCATAACGCATGTTGGCTGTGGCCGAGCGGGCGACCATGATACTCTCGATCGGCCATCAACTCCGCGTCTGAATGGCAGGTGGCGCAAGTCTTAGCCACACGCGTCGGATATACCGGGGATTCCGGATCACCAACAGCCCGAATGCCATGGCCGCTATGGCAAGAGACACAAGTGGCTACCTTCGCATCTCCACTCTCCTGAAGTCGTTGTCCATGGCCGCTGGTCCAGTATTCCGTTTCCTGGTCGACCCTTGGCGAGGGTCGGTAACGTCTCATGGTTTGGGTATTCGAGTGGCAGTGTCCACAGAAACTCGGGATATCTTGCGGAGATGCGATGGATCGGTAGCTCGGATCATTACGATGATCAACAAAATCATCAAGCGTAGGGCTGCCTCCATGACAATCATGGCAGCGGAGCCCCTTTTGCCAATGGATATCTTCGGCAAAATCTTCCTCGGTCACAATCAGGTGCGCATTTTTTTTCGCACCCGAAAGCGTGCCCGTCTTGCCGTGACAAAACATACAGGAGTACTCCTCCGTCAACGGCTCAGAAGCAGCGGATTCATCGTGACTGATATCGTCCTCCTGGGCCGCAAAGGTCAATGTCACGGCAGAACCGAGTACGATCGCCACGAAATATCTTGGCAGTACTTTCATTGGTACAGTTCCCGTGAGATACCGAGGATCAAAAACAAGGCTGACAACGCAGCCAAAAACCAGAGAGCCCGCCTCGCTAGCGTTCCGCGATCCGAGAACAAAATTGTCAGCAACAGCACACCAAGAAAGAGAGATGCTCCCAAGATCAACCTCAAACTATTTTTGTCGAAGTAACCCCATGCGGTCATGACGATGAAGAAAACCACGGCCAACGCTGCTAAGATGTTCAACACGAGTCGGCTGATTCGTCCTCGGTCCAAAAAAGGGACCAGGAAGATCACCAGCCCAGCGCCGCCGAAAAACAGGACTCCCAGCATCTCACCTTCCATACCCAACACGTGGCCTGGCATCTGCTTGAGGGCCTGAAACATGAATAGGAAGTACCACTCCGGTTTGATTCCATCGGGCGCCGAACCAAAGGGGTCGGCCTTTTCTCCAAGCTCCCAGGGAAAAAGTGCCGCCAGTGCCGCCAACATCCCTAAGGCGAGATACCACCCGACGGCGTCTCGCAACAGAAAGTCGGGAACGAAAGGCATGGTTGGAACACAATCAGGATTTCTGAAACGTCTGGCCTCTCGCTCCGGAATGCTCATTCCATGTTGCTGCACAAGAAACAAGTGAAAACCCAGCATGCCCAGTGTCAGCAAAGGCAAGATCGCCACGTGTAGTGCATAGAATCGGCTGAGTGTGTCGCCGGTAACATTTTCTCCACCGCGTGCGAGCAACAATAAGTCTGGCCCAACGACGGGAACCACTCCCGCTAAGGCAGTCCCTACGCGAGTCGCAAAAAATGCCAGTTGGTTCCACGGAAGCAAGTAACCGCTGAATCCAAAAGCCGTGAACAGCGCCAACAACAAGATCCCCGACACCCAGGTGAGTTCACGAGGTCGACGGTAAGCCCGCATCATATAGGCGGTCAAAAGGTGCAGGAAAAGAATGCCGATCAATAGATTAGCAGCCCAAGAGTGAACCGAGCGGATGAGCCAACCGAAGTCGACCTCGGTCATAAACGCCTGAACACTCTCGAAAGCCTGATCTGGAGAGGGCTTGTAGTACAAGGAAAGTAACACGCCACTGACGATCTGGACGACGAACAAAAACAGCGCCATGCCCCCTAAGAGGTAGAACGGAGTGCATCGGTGAATGGGAACTCGCTTCTTGGCTGCGAGACTAGCGAAAACGCTCATCCCCATGCGATCGTAGAAAAAACGCCCGAGATCAATGTGGCGTGCGACTGGCAGGTCGGTGGATTTCTCAGGCGCGTGTGACAACGATTTCCTCCTGTCCGGGCTTCCCTCGGAGGATCACCTTGTAGGGCTCGAGGGGTCGGGGTGGCGGCCCGGCAATGTTTCGACCGTTCAGGTCATAAGCCCCGCCGTGGCAACTGCAGAAGATGTCGCCCTCGTCGGGGCGGTACTTCACTGTGCAATCGGTATGAGTGCAGATCGCGTTGAATGCCTTGATTTCGCCATCGGGAGTTCGCACCAGTACGCACGGTTTTCCTGCAAATTCAAAAGGCGCTGGCCACTCACCTTCCGCGTTAGGTCGCAATTGATCAACCCGATAAGGCGCGATCACGTTGAGCGTTCCATGCCGCGTGCTCCGGCGCGGACTCAAGAATCGCACGACTGGGTACAGCAAGCTTCCGATGGTGGCCAGATTAACGCCCACCAGCGTATGGATCAGCCACTTCCGTCGCGGACATTTGTCACATGTGTCACATTTGTCTTCCACTGAGGGTTTGCTCCAAATAAGGTTCATTCATAAGAAGAAGCGTGTCGTACAATCACAGACCGCTAGCGATTGTAGCCACTTTTCCAGACAATACAAACAAGCAATCGGGAAGACCCACCACACAAATTGAATGTCTCGATCGGCTGGACGGCCAACACCAAGTAGATCGCTCACCCTCCGAAGGAGTCGTCCGTAAATAAGTTACCCGATGTTGCCGTTTAAGTCCGAAGCACGAATGAAAAAATCTGCAAATCAGCACGGTTTTTGACATTTGAGATTCGGATTTCTGATTTGTTTCGTGCTTCGGATTTCCAACATCGTGGAATTCGGCAACTTATTTCCGTACGAGCCCTAATTGGACAGCGCCACTTTGAGCAATGACAGCATGGTTAAGTGGTGAATTTGTACTGAGTTACGACGAAACCTTCCGGAGGAATTTTCGTGGCAGATCGCGACGAACAAGTAGCTTTTTTGTCCCGTAGGGACTTTTGATAATAGCCCAGCAGTTTACTGCTGGGTTGACGACATCGAGTGTTTCCTAGTCCCGTAGGGACGGCTGAATCACAACAAAAGATGCAAGCCTGAGCCAGCCAATCAACCTTCAGCCGTCCCTACGGGACTCTCCGGCGCATCTCTCCGCCAACCCAGCGATAAATCGCTGGGCTATTATCAAAAGTCCCTACAGGACATGATGCTCGGAGCACCCGTCCCCTGAAAATCCCCCCACGAAATTCCCAGAAGAACATTCCCAAAGGAACCATGCAAACAAATGGGTAGCAAGCACTTAGTCATGCTAGCTTCGTCCAAAGTGGCGCTGTCCAACTAAGCAAACAATCCCAGCACGATGCCGACCAGCAGTGCCAGGCCAATAACTAGAGCGAACATCCCAACCAGGGCGAATAAGAAGGACGAACCGCGTGACGGAATCGTGGATTGGAGCGATTCCAGCCTGCCTTCGCGTTTCAGTCGTTTGTAATATTCCGGGCGTTCCTCACGCAATTCTTCGACACTGACCATGCCGGTCAAAATCGACATATCCATCGGAAATTTTTCTGGTCGAAAATGGGTATTGAAAAAGTGGATTGCAAAGACAAATCCCGTCGCCAACAGAGCCAGTTTTCCGTGGATCAGGTAGGCGACGTTCAGCGTTTGACCCGGCAACAGGGCACAGATTTGCGTCGGAAACCACAAAATCAGGCCTGTCGAACCGATGAGAATGGTGTCCGCACAGGCTCCACAGACGTCGAATTTTTCCCAATACGTCCATCGCTCGAAGGTCGGTTTCGGCCCGCGCCCAACAAACCAGCGGAGCATCTGCCAGAAATCTTTAGCGTCGCGGCGGTTGGGTATCGGGGAATCGGAATTGAAAATTCGGCTAACCCGGCCATCTCCGGGCAGGGGTCGGACGACCAGTCGACCCAGCATCCACACGAAGTAGAACAAGAGGCAGCCGACATTCGCCAGGCCGAAAATCCTGTGCCAGAGACCGGTTGAAGCGAATCCGCCCAACAGCCAGGACAGCGTATGCGCCCAGCCGTAATCACTGTATTTCAACGGCAGCCCCGTTAGCGCCAGCCCCAGGAACGAGACCATCAGCACGGCATGGGCAACGCGATGGACGGGCTTGAACCGGACATAGGCAGGTGTGCCGGGCAAAGGACGTTTGGGACGCCCATCTCGGCGGAAACTGACCAGACTGCGGCCGAACCAGAGGAGCGTGTGCAAACCGAAGGCGGCAAACACCCCGATCAAAAGGCCCGTGATCCCACGGTCCACCCAATAAAGAGTGGGGCTGCGCAAGGCGTCGTGGGAGTCGGCATGGGGGTCGAAGTCCAGGAAATTGCTGCCGGCATCAGCATGACACTGCCGGCAAGTCTCCTGCCGATTGACCTTGGAAAGCCGAGAACCAGCTTCTGCAACCGGCAGAATGTCGTGCGAACCATGACAGTCGCTGCACTCGGCTGCAGGGACGTAGCCTAGTTCGGTCAGCCGCCCATGCAGGCTCTTGGCATAGCGCGTGGAGAGTTCCGCATGGCAATCGCCGCAGCGATCAGCCATTCCAAGTTGAAAAGCCGGCGACCTGGGATGCGGGAGGTCGTGTCCCCGATGGCAATCGGTACAGCTTGCAGTTCGCTTTATCTGCCCACCCGGCGCAGGCTCATTGGTCTCCCCTCCCAGTCCTGCCTCGCGGCCATGCACACTCCGCTGCACTTGCTCCTCGATAAACCGATGGCATTTTGCACAGGTCGCGGCGACGTTGGTCACATGCAAAGGAGATTGTGGATCCGATGCTGGATAGATGCCGTGGCCACCGTGGCAATCGGTGCAAACAGCGGTGACAACCAGCCCTGATTGCTCTAGCCCATGCCCATGCACACTTGCCTCGTACGTCTCTAAAGCATCCTGGTGGCAGCTACCACAGAGACGGATCTGAGTCTTGAGACGCGATGGCGTGCGTTTGACGTGGCTGAGCGGCGACCTGAACGGAAGCACCCCGGTCTTCGCGTCGTCGGCATGCGTCGCGTGAGCTTTCGCAACATCGAAGCTACTGGGGTTACCGCCGTGACAGTCGTGGCAGTTGACTCCCTTATGCCAATGAACGTCCTCGGTCAGAGTTTCCATGGGTACGAGCAGCCGCAGGGTGTCGCCTTCCCATAAGTCTTGGTCGCCGTGACAGGCAACGCAGCCGTTCTCGTTTGGCGGCAGCTGCGAGCCAACCGGCGACTGGGCAATGGCATCTAGGCCCGCGGCCACCGGCACGATCAACAGCGCTATCCACATCAGCGATTTCATTTCGGCAGTTCGATCTTTGTAGGCAGGACCACCTGCGGCTCTTCGATGTTCAGCTCGCGGCAAATCTCGCTCAATTGTTTCACCAATGCTCGGATGATCGATGCGGCGTAGTGGACATTGTGAATACTGTTACCAACACGGATGAAATTCAAGTCGTCCTCCAGTTCCCCCAACTTCTTTTCGATCTCTGCCGCTCGCGTTTCGTTCAGGTTGGCCGCTCGGAAGGCCTCATCAACACGCGATAAACTGGCTTCGATCTCCACCAGAGAACCTTTCAGTTGCTCGTGGTGAGCTTGGAGTCTTTCTGCGGCCGACACATCATGGCATTGAGTACAGGCTTCCGTCGAAGCTTTCCACAGAACGGTCCCCGTAGGAGAGACTTCCTTGACCTGATGGCACGACGGGCAGGCAATCCGAGCGACCGACATGTTGTTGTGCTGTGCGGGGACGCTCTTACCGCCCTCACCCAACAACATCCGAACCTGCTCTCCGTGTTGGTTGGGGTGACACGACTTGCAGTCAGCAGCGGCATGCTCAATCTTGTGCTGATCCAACGAATGCAAAATCTCCAAATGACATTCGAGGCAGTCGACCTTATGATCGGTCACATGCTTCTGGTGCAGGAATAAGTGGTCGTCGAATTTTTTCAGATCGTCCTCGCGGTTGTGACACACGATGCACCGTTCGAGCGGGACCTCGCCGTTGCCGCGGATTAAGTCGCCATGGCAGCTGGCGCAGTCAACTCCTCGCTCATACGCCAATTCGTGGCTAAATTTCACACCCCCTCCCAGGTCAAACGTCTCTTCCGGAATTTGATGACAGCGGGTGCAGGCTCCTAATCCCTCGTTGAAAAGCCCATCTTTGAAATGGCACAAAAAGCATGTCGAAGTGGTAACGGCCATGTGTTGGCCTTGCATGACCTGACTATGGCAACTCGTGCAGCGCAGCTGTTTTCCGTGTCGCAACCCCGACAGATGGGGGCGGTGATCGAAAGGGACGTCGTGAAACTCGACGCGACCGGAAAGCAATCGTGTGTCGTGACATCGCAGACAACTGGCGTCTGCGATCTCCGCGGCCGGACGAGGACCGGCGCTTTCGGTGACGTACTTCAGCAGTTGGACCAGTCCCATCAACTTTCCACGTATCTTTTCCCCGGCACCGGGCGGAAAATGGCACTTGATGCAGGAGACGTCCTTGTGGCTCGACTCCTGCCACGAATCGTAATACGGCTCCATGTTGTGACAGGAGCGGCAGAATTGCGGTCGCGACGTATAAGTCGCCGCGCCGCCGGTCAGCAGGGTCAATAGCAGTAGGAAGGCCCCGAACACGGCCGCGACACGCAACGCGTTCAAACGCACCCGCTGCCAAAATGTTCGTTGGACGGTCGGGCTAGTTGGCTCTGCCGTGCCGGTGCTGATGGGAGAGACCGCCGCATCGGCCGTCGTTTGTGCCTCGGTAAATGGCTCTTTTTCGGGCATTCCCTGGTCCTCCTCATTCACTCAGACTAGCCAGTAGAGTTACGGCCAACAGGCATAACCCCAGCGAGAAAACCAGTAACCCGCCAAGAACAGTGAGCCAGAGACGCCGATTGGATGGCGCCGCCCTCTGTAATTGATTGAGCTCGCCTTCCCTTTCCAGTCGGGCGACATATTCCGGACGATACTTTTTCAGGTGTTCCAAGCTCACCAAGCCTGTCAGAACGGACAGGTCCATGGGAAACTTTTCGGGGCGAAAATGGGCGTGGAAAAAGTGGATCAGAAATAGAAAACTGGCCACGTAAATAGCAAACTCTGAATGAACCAGTTGGGCTACGTTCAAGACGCTGCCCGAGAAGACAAGACAGAACAGGTTAGGATACCAGAGCATGAGCCCGCTGATCCCAATCAGACCGGCCGCCAAACAGAAGGCCCAATAGTCGAGTTTCTCCCAATAGGTCCACCGCTCGAATTTCGGCTTTCGCTTGAGCCCCAAAAACCAGCCGAGCATTCCCCAAAAGTCGCGGAGGTCCCGACCGCCGAGAACTAGCGAATCTGGACCCGTGACGATGGCTTTCCAAGTCTGCTTTCGGCGGAGCTTGACGATCCTAACGGCGGCCCGCGCAAGATGGGCCACGCAAGCAATGATTGCCACTACAGCAAAGAAGTGGTGCCAGACGCTCACGCTGCGGAAGCCACCCAAGCCACGGGCCAGCAACTGTCCCCAATTCTGGTTGCTGTACTTGAGAGACAATCCGGTCAAAGTCAGACCGAGGAAGGCAACGACCAGCGCAGCGTACAGTGCCCTATGAATCGATCCAAAGCGGGGCAACGCATATTGCTCGGAGACAAGGGTGGCATGCCCTCCATACCGAAGCCTGTGAACCATCGCTCGAACAAACCACAAAAAGGCGTGCAACAGAAAGAAACCAAAGGCGAGGTTGATGAGAGATTTGATCCAACCGTAGGTGGCGTATAACGTTGGGGAACGTGTCGCGTCTTTGAAGTTCGCGTGAGGATCGAAGTCGGTGAAGTTTTTCACCACGTGGACGTGACATGTTTGGCAAGTCTGAAGCCGTTTTTCTCCGGGTGCGATTCCGGAGTTCGGATCGTCGACCGACAAGATGTCGTGTGCCCCGTGGCAGTCGGCACAATTGGCTGCCGCTGTGTAGCCTCGCCGCGTCAGTTCGCCGTGTATGCTCAGCGAATAGCGCGAAGATAAATCGGCGTGGCAGTTTCCACAACGGTTGGCCAGTTGCAGCCGGAACTCGGACAGATCGGGGTGGTGGAAGTGGTGCCCCTGGTGGCAGTCCGTGCAACTGGGCTTGCGACTGGGCTTGCGACTGGTTTTGCGACTGGTTTTGCGACTGGTTTTGCGACTGGTTTTGCGACTGGTTTTGCGACTGGTTTTGCGACTGGTTTTTCCGCCCGGGTCCATTTGTTCCGCAGCCGATCCGAATCCTCCAGCGCGACCATGCACGCTGTTCTGCAGCCGCTGCTGAATGAACTGATGGCATTTCGCGCATGTCGCCGCGACGTTTGACGAATGCAGCGTAGATCGTCGATCGGCTGCGTAGTAAGTGCCGTGTGCTCCGTGACAATCAGCACAGACGGCCGTCACCAACAGTCCCGACTCGTACAGACCCTTGCCGTGTACCGTATTCTCATAGGTTTTCTGATCTTCTGGATGGCACTGTCCGCACATGTCAACTTGGTTGTTCAGGAACACTGGTGAACGGTCGTTGTTGACCGGCAACATGGCATGCGGCTTCATGCCGTGGCATTTAGCACAATCCAACGGCAGCCCTCGGCCCCGTTCGTCTTTCTCGCCCGCCTTGGCATGTACACCTTTGAGTAAACCAAGCGCCTGATCTTTATGGCAACGGACGCACGAATTCCTCAAAGTGTCTAGAGGGATGAGCGCTGCATGAGCCTTGGCAACATTAAAACTCGCAGGATTCCCTCCGTGGCAATCGCTGCAGTTCACACCTTTACGGAAATGGACGTCGTCGGCCAACGCCTCCGGCGCAATATAGAGACGCTGTTGTTCAGCTTCCCAGAGTTCTTGCTCGCCGTGGCATTGGGCGCAGACGTTTTCGTCGGGCGTCAACTGTGAACCGGCTGGCGGTTGCGCGGCAAGAGAACCCGCGAAAGCGGCTGAGAATAGTATCAGCAGGAATATTCTTCCAAGCATTAACACAGAAGTGTTTTCCACCTCCCTTTTGCCCAGTCGCCGATCGGAGGTTGAGGCGGGCGCCTACCACCAACGCGCGGTGTAAGAGTTCGTAATACAACAGACGCAATTCTTCAATTTATTAAGTTTTCCTATTCAATTCAATTAGTATCTTATCACTAAAATCCTGCGCAAAACGGCAAGAATTTTTTTGGGCACATCGATTTACCACGTAATTTCAAGGCTGAAACGGACGTTTGTAATCGTACGAACCTTGTTGAAAATCCTCTTTGGTTCCGGCTTGTTCGGGTTAGGACGTGCAAAACAATAAACTACCGAAATGATCATCAAGTTCGGCATCGCTGACCTTACGACCTTTTTCGTACTTTTTCTTGTCCAGCAACGCGTGAACCTCCAAGCCTTCACGTGATCGTGTTGCGCCGATCAGCTTAACAACCACTTCCAGCGTTTTCAACGGGACTTCCTGCCAATTACGTGTGATGTGGCAGAATAACCTGTGTTCAATCTTATTCCACTTGCTGGTTCCTGGGAGATAATGACAGACCTCTAATGATCATTCCCGTTTTGTCGGCGAATCGCTGAAGTTCCATTTTCCACAATCGCGTCCACGAACTGTTGTTGCCTCCGCTGTCCGCGGTGATCAGCAGACGCTTTGGAGAACCGTGACGTTTTTCCCCCAACCGCTTCCACCAGCGACGGATCGCTGCCATGGCAAACTCCGCCGTGTCACACACCAATCCCAACCGAAACGCCGGCCTCGTTGCGTCCAATGTCATACACGCCGTAGGGCACAGTCTTTCCATGGGTGCGAGCAGCCGCAGGGTGTCGCCTTCCCATAAGTCTTGGTCGCCGTGACAGGCCATTCCACCGACCGACGCTCGTGCTGTTTTAGGCATCAAAGCATTCTATCAGACGGAGTACTCTTGAAAAAGTAGAATATCCCCTGGTATGTGGTTCTCCATGTCTAAAGAACCCAAAAAACCATTCCAACTGTCACATTGTGGGAAGTATATCACTTTCCTCTCACAATGGAGTTGTTGGAATGGCCAAGCGCAAGTATCGCAAAAATCGTTCTGTCCCTCAAGCCGCACTCGGAAAGCCTCAAGGTATCATCCAGGAACGTGTTCGAGAAGTTGGCCCCGAACGCTTTGGCCCCGAACGCTTTGGCATCGTCGCGGTCGATTGTACCAAGGCAAGATCCAAGTGGATGCTCTATGACTTCTACGGCAAAGTCCTCATTCCCCCAACCATCGTCGAGCATCAGAAGGCCCAGCTGCGACAGGCAACCGTCAAACTCCGCGAAGCGTGTGAGCACATGACCTTCGCGAGCATCTCGTCGCCGTTGAAATAACGGGCGTGTATCATCGTCCCGTGCAACGTGCCTTTCGCAAAGCCGGTAGCGAAACACGACTTGTGCATCCGTTCGCTTCACGCCATTACCGTTTACCGGATAGTGCCGATATCAAGACGGATGACAAGGACCTCGAAGGCATCTTTCGAGCTGCCATCAATGGCTTCGGTTTGCTGGAACCGGCTTGGGACGAGACGTATCGGCAACTGCAATTGCTTGCGCGGCATCTCATTGCAAGTTAGCGCTCTGTGAACTCCGTCATGCCAGGAGCGTAATTCAGATCTTGACAAGCCGACGTCGTGAAGCACGCCTCTGGCGGCGGCGCTGGTTGGCCTGATCAAGTTCGCGCTGGCGATCTTCGCTGCGATGCTCAGGGTGTGCCTTGAGCCATCGGTCAGGTAGCAGCTCGGAGAGCTGTTCACGCTGGTCCCTTGAAAGCGATTCGAACGGGGTTTGGGCGTCGCCCACCCGCAAGTACTCGGGAACGATCTGAGGAAGCCGGACGAGAACATCGTTGAGATACGGGGTGACGTGGACATGATTAGAACGAGCACTCTGGATAAGCGTGTACCAGACGCATGCCGCGCGACCACCCGCATCGCTCCCAAAAAATTGGTAATTTTTTCTTCCAATAACCGAGGGGCGAATGGCCCTTTCCGCTGTGTTGTTGTCGATCGCATAGCGCCCGTCGGTTGCAAATCGCGTCATCGCGTTCCAACGATTGAGCAGGTAGCCGATCGCTTCGGCCAACTTGGTCGAAGGCCGTACCGTCGGCTGCACTTCGGTGAGACGATCGTGCAGAAGGGCAAGAATGGGAACCGACTCGCGCATGCGCACTTGTCGTCGCGTTTCCACATCGGCATCGGCCAGGCGATCCTCGATGTCGTACAGTTGCCAGATCCAAGCGAGCGCCTCGTGCGCAAGTGGCTGCGTTGAGACGGCGCACGCTTCGTCGAACTTCCGCCGCGCATGGGCCCAACAACCCAGATCCAGAAGTCGGCCATCCGATTCCTTGACTAGGGACGTGTAGACACTGTAACCGTCGGTTAATAATCCGCCTTGAAAATCATCAAGTATTTCCCGCGGACCTGCGCGGGATCGATCAAGTCGATAGTCAAATAGTTGGTACGGATGCTGGTCATCGCCAACGTAGACCCAGAGATAAACCAGCTTGGTCGCCCCAGCCCCGGGACGCAGGACACGGGCCGTGGTCTCGTCGGCCCGTACATAAAAACTATCCAGTACTTGGGTGCGAATCAGATCCCACACCGGCAGCAGACGCTCGCCCGTTCGCACCACGGCGTTGCTCAACACGCTGCGGTTGAACCACATCGTGGTGGTGGAACGAAGCTCTTCCTGGAGACGATACAGGGGCAGGTGACGCTCGAACTTGGCGTGTGCCAGCCAGGCTAACGTGCTGGCCCCAAATATCCCTTTTTCGTTGATATTGGGTGGCTTTTCGCTGGTGACGATCTGCTGGCCATCCCGGCTAACAGGGCAACCGTAGGTAAACCGAACGTGCTCGGCGATGTAGGCGCTAGACTCAACATATTCTAGTTGCCGTGAGATCTGCTCGGAGATCACCGTCCGCTTGCCGCCACATCCACAAGGACAATCGAGTTCTTCCGGCGGCAGTGGGTGTTCAAAACGCTGGACCGGCAAGCACTCGGGGAATTCAAAACGTTTGCGCTTCTTACGGCGTTTCTTGCGTTTCGAAGACGATTCATCGTCTGGCTCTTCTTCGTCGGTCGCCTCGTCATCCTCGCTAATCTCGTTGCCCTCGATCGACTCGGGATCAAAAAGAAGCTTTTGATCGGGAGAAGGGATAAACCGTTCACGCCGTGGAGAAAAGAGTGCCTTACGGAGTAAGGTGATTTGCTCTTGCATCACCTCGATGTGATTCTGCAACGATTCAAGAGTTGCCTGTTGCTCGCTATTAACCCTTTTGAGATGTGCGATCTCGGCGCGCTGCACTTCGATCTCTTTTCGGAGTTTGTCGGATTCCATCGACAACGTTTCGGTCCTTGAAGGTGCGTCACGAAATGGCAAATGATCACACACCGTTGGTGTAGAACACACATGTTTATTTATCGACAATTCACGTTGCGCGTCAAGGTGGTTTCCAAGGCGATTGAGTAATTTGTTTTGCCTGCTCACGACGCCACCACTTGCGACGTTTGACACTCGATAGCTCGATGCCTTCCAGCAACAATCGCAGGTCGTCCACATGCAGTGTCAAGTAATCACCGGGGGATGCAATCGCCCCTCCATGGTCGGCGCCACGTAGTGTCTCGGACGTTCCTCGTTCAAGATGCTTGTAGAGGATGATCGTGCCGTCACCCGTGAAATAGAGTACCTTCAACCGGTTGCGGCGTCGGTTGAAAAACAAGAAAAGATCTCCGTCTTCAATCTGTTTGCCAAGCTCCTTTTCGACGATACCGATTAATCCACAAAAACTTTTACGCATGTCCGTGGGAGCCAACGCGGCGAAGACTTTTATTTGGGATGGCACAATCAACATGACGCCACCTCACGCAACGCCTGCAATACGTCCTTCACTGTCTCACAATCGGTGCCGTGAGGCACATCCACAAAGACTCCCTGCTGCGGCAAGTGAATACGCAGCGTGGACGCAGGTGTCGTCCCCTCGATCCGCACAGGCACCAGTTGGGTGCCCTGGACGGCGTTACGACTGGTTTTAAGAGACTTGGTCGAACGGCTCCCCTGCTCTGGGGAGGCTTGCTGCTCACGGAACTTACGCTGCCAGGCATAATAGCTGGTTTGTGTAATCGAGTTCTGGTGGCAAAACGCCGCGATGCTCAAGCCGCTTGAGGACTGCTGTTTCAGTAGGCCACGCCAGTGGGACTCTTGGGATTTGTTTCGATTGGTCATTGTGCTCGTT
The DNA here is from genome assembly GCA_965249435.1 of Lacipirellulaceae bacterium. Lineage (GTDB taxonomy): Bacteria > Planctomycetota > Planctomycetia > Pirellulales > Lacipirellulaceae > JAJRWS01. The sequence continues at coordinate 405,402 of CBDFMC010000025.1, forward strand.
CCTGGAATAAAGGGAATGGTTCACCTCTATTAGGATAGCGCGCAATTTTGGGACGCTGTTCACAGAACGCTTACTTTTGAGCGGACACGCTTCCGTGACGAGAATTGTATCAATGTGAAGTTGACTGAACTTTCCGTTAGACACTGCCTCTTGAATCGCCGTGGTGATGTCCGAAAAACTGGCTTTGGGGCGAACATGCCGCCAATACGATCCTTCGTGATCTGATTGGACTAAATGTTGGCAAGCGGCTGTCCATCCCTCAGGATCACAAGGAATAGGCAATGGCTTGTTAATAACGCCTTCATGCCCAAGGGATTTGCACTCACGGAACATAACAAGAAGGCCATCGACGATCTGTTCAGGAGTTGTTGAATCTCCCTTAGGCTCAGAAGGCTTCGTGTTGAGTGTAGTGGCGATTGCGTTGACCATGTCGCCCGAGAACGCTTTGTCGTTTAGAATTCGACACAGGGCGGCAATTCCCTGGGCCATCGTTTCGTCGAACGGCTGCCATTTATTTGTGGCTATTGCAGCATGATGGATGCCCTTGGCGATACTTGCTATCTCAGGCTGGCTTCTATCTTTCAATAAATCCGAGTTTTCAAGGCACTGCCCAACCTTCGCAATCACGGTTGCGTCTGAATCGTTCAGTTTCGTTGAAACGACAATCTCAAGCACCGCCCAAAACCCGTCGGGATGCCGCTCGGCAAGTGCGACAAGTTCTTCGTCAGACCCTTCAGACAGCTTTTCATAGATTGTTCCTGTTTCCCAAATCAGAATATTGTGAAATTCGTCTGGCGGGCCGGTTTTGGTGTAGCAAGAAAAAGACGCATCGTTATCCTATTGAAAACAGAACGAATCAAAGAGCCATTTTACCCAAGGAGAAGCGGGCGATGCGTTTGAAAGCTGAAGCGATTCTCGATTTTGGATGGGCCAACGAGAAGGCCGACAACCAAACGGTACGGGATTATCGTGACGAGTACAAAACGCTCGGCCAGTTGCTGGACAGCCGGCCCGCGATTCTCGATGTGGTCCATCGCGACCTCGAACAGCTCAGCCAGACGACGTCGGCACGCGGCCGAAAGCCGATCTTCACCAGCGAAAACCTGTTTCGCGCGATCCTCGTCTTGCAACGGGAAGGACTCGACTATCGGGAAGCGTCGATCCGGATTGCCGAAAGCGAAACCTTGCAGCGGTTTTGCCGCCTGCTGAAAAAGCCGACCATCGACTTCACGCTGCTGAACAAGGCATTTCGCGCGATTCAGCCCGAGACTTGGGAACGGATCAATCACCTATTGGCCCTCGGCGTCGTCGCCGAAGAAACGGTCTCCCTGGAACATGTGCGAACCGACACGACCGTCACCGAATGCAATATTCACTGGCCGACCGACTCCAGCCTGCTGTGGGACGTCTATCGCGTGGCTGCCCGAGAAATGTCGACTGGTCGAGAACTCGACCCACTCCGTTGTCCTTGGCGATTTCACGCGAAGAAGATCAAAAATCTGCATCTTTTCGTCACGCGTTACTCGAATAGCACGAACAAAAAGCGTCTCCGCCAGGTCCGCCAGAATATGAAGACGCTGATCGTCCGGGTCGAGGAAGCTCTGGAAAAAGCGGAACAATTCGTCGCTTGGGCCGAACGTTCGACGTGTGTCGAGTTGGCGACGATTGCCCAGTCGCTGGCGAACCGTTTGCCGGTGATGCGGCAGGTCGCCGAAGTGGCTCGGCGCCGCGCGTTCGATCGAGAGCAGGTTCCAAATGCCGACAAAGTGTTCAGCATTTTTGAATCTCATGCGGAGTTGATCATGCGTGGACGGCGTGGCAAGCCAGTCGAATTCGGTCACAAGGTGCTGCTCACACAGTCGAAGGAGAAGTTCATTACCGATTACGTTGTGTTGGAGAAGAATGTAAGCGACAGCGAACTCCTGGAGACGGTACTCGAACGACACGAAGAGAAGTACGGTAGCCGGCCCAAAACGGTCGCCGCGGACATGGGCTTCTGTCCGGACGAGGACACCTACGAGGAATTGGAAGAACAGGTCGACTACCTGGGCGTGCCTCGGCGGACGCGAGATTTCGGCGACACGATGATGGGCATTTGGCAGCAGTGGCGCGCCGGAATCGAAGGCACGATCTCGTGCTTAAAGCGAGCATTTCGCCTGGCTCGCTGTTGTTTTCGCGGCTTTAAGAATTTCACGTCCGCCGTTGGCAGCGCCGTGTTCTGTCACAACTTAACGATCCTGGCAAAAACCTCAGGAGGCTGACGCGGAACGGACGCAAAAACCGAAAACAACTCGTAAACGTAAGGCGAGGTACGCGCGCTGCGGCGCAACAACGCCGACCCACCACAGAAAACCGAACAAGCCAACTCCCTCGCCCGCTCGTCGCCCCGCGCCGTTCCCAAAGTCGGTCGGAAAGGGAGTATTATCAACGGGAACTACTTAATCTACGAGACCAACACTCTGCCTGGACTTGGAGTTCTCATGACCGCGTATTCTATAAGGGCAAGGGCCGATTGCCTATGTGGATGCATTATCGTGTGGAGCTTTATCCTCACTGGATAGGGTATCCGGGGAATCAGGAGTGTGGAATCCAAGATCGGTTTGGCAATGAGCTGGAGTTTCCCTCGGCTTTCAGGCAGAGGAAGAGTTCTTTCATCCAAAAGGGCGTGATAAAGATACGGCCATCATAGTTTGTAGTTGCAAACGGCCTTGTTGACTAATTCATAGGGCAATAGTTTTTGACAGGATGAACAGGATATTCAGGATACCGACTTGAAATGTAGCGACCATCGATCGGATAGGACTGACATTTCTTTTAATCCGTTGATTGCAATGCATCTTGTTTGTGATTTAGGTGAAGAATAGGAATGGCTTGAGCGGCAGGCGTTTTCTGTTTCAAGCCTTCCATTGAAACTCTTAGCAGCTCAAAGCAAAACAGATTGGATTTCCGTCTTATTTGATTCGCAAATAGCCAAACGACTACGAAAACAATGGACAGGAATAGTAGTGTAAGCATTGTCATCAGTTGCGTAAATCTTTCGACGATTTGATTTCATGGACGCGTAAGCTCAATACGTTGCTGCTTGCCAAACTGTTTGAAATGTGATCAGTTTTTCAACCATCGAACAGGATTCAAACCGAATGATTCCGTACATCTTGTCTATCCTGTCAAAAAAAGCTTGTTTTTAAGTAATTGTTCGACAAGGCCGTTGCAAACCGAAACCTTTAAATCCCAAATATCACTTAAGACATGAATGGCAAGAGATGCGAGCAACCTAATGGTTTTTTTCAAGGGCACAGCCAATCTGCAATCTCTATATGCCAGCTGAAAGGAAGACTAAAGATGATTAGAACGCATAAAGAATACGAAAAAACCGTAAAGAAGCTTTCTGACTTTCAGTCTCGACTCAAGACAAAGAAGGAGATGCTTGCGAAGATGGACTTGACCGAAGATCAAGCCAAGGAAATCACCGAGCCAGAAGTTGCGTTCTACAGTCAAATAGAGAGTGATGTGAACAGTTATGATCGCTTACGTCGGCAAGACAAAAGAGAACTCACAAGGTACAGCCAATTTCAAGATTTGGGTAAACTGCTGATTGCTCTTCGCATATTCTCTGGAAAAAGCCAGGCAGATTTGGCAAAAGCTCTTGACACTGATCCATCGCAAGTTTGCAGGGATGAGAGGAATGAGTATCATGGGATAACATTGCCTAGAGCCCAGGGAATTTTGGACGTTCTGCATGCTCATCTTTATATTTCCTACGATAACGCTTGCACACCCGCTTGCGGCAGAGAAACCGAGTATGCATAACCATCCACTAATCGATGCTGGCACTCAAGCAATGGTCGTGAGTGCGGTAGCCCAAGATTGACAGATACCAGCCTAGGTGATGCAAGCGATTTTACGTTGGTGCGTGCAACACGGGGCGTAACGATACATTCTTGCAAATCACGAAGACAACAGTCTATTGATTTGCTCTTTGAATATATTCGCTTTAGAGCTTGGCATTAAGCTTGCATCAATACCATTTGTCAGCAAACGTTGAAATTCTTTGTTCCCCCAACCGAATGCCCGGTGCAGATGTAGGTACTCCATGCTCACCTCCGTTTTAAAAAGTGACGGATCATCTGTACCTATGACAACAGCACATCCGTCTTCAAGCCATCGCTTTATTGGGTGGGCAGATATTTGTTCGATCGTCCCTGTGTGAATGCTAGAAGACGGGCACACTTCGACTGGCAAACGGCTTTGCAGCACCTGAGAATATGCCCGATTGCTTGATGCCAAGCCAAGAGCGTGCCCCAGCCTATCAACCCGCAGATCAAAAACGGCATCTTCAACATCTCGGGCACTTCCACATTCACCAGCATGAGCAACGCATAGCAGTCCCTGGTCTCGGGCTCGACGGACGACGGACCTATAATCGCTCAAAGGCGTTGCGTCCTCTGGGCCTCCAAATCCAATGCCGATGATTCTTTCACCGCCATCACCAGATCGCAAGTCAATCACCTCTTCAAGCCAACGAGCCGCATTGGATGGTGGATACAGTCGTACGAGATCAACGATTAGCCTGACCTCTACATTGCTCTGCTTAATGCGATCAAAAGCATCGAGCCACAACTTCAACACTTCTGGAAAGGCAATCGGCGCTTTTTCCCTCATTTCAAAGTCTGGAGGACTCACGAAAACCTCAGCCCATACCACTCCAGATTGCTCAAGTCGCTTAACAAACCGTTCAACAACAAACGTAAAATCAGACGCTACTTTAAGGAAATCGATGGTACTGAACCAAGCACGAAAAAAGTCGCTGTAACCCCGGAATCGCAGCTTCTCACGAACCTCAGCCACGTCCGACAATCCGCGATTCCTCGCGATTTCAAAAAGGTCTGTGCTGGGAATTGCTCCTTCTAAATGCAAATGCAATTCGACCTTTGGTGCCAACTGTAACCGAGACATCAAGGTATTTTCTGCCTTTGAAAGGCTTGGTTCCCCAATCAACGGACAGGCATTGTCTGACCAGATTTTGAACAAATTAACGGCATTACCCATAGTTTTTCACTTTTCATAGCTCACTCTAACATTCACCTAGGGCGACGTACTAAAGCGTATGTTAGTGTACCATTGATTCTGTAAATAGCTTTAGCGTATGAGTGGCCCGGCTTCGCCTTTTGAGCGTAGCGAAAAAGGCGAAGCCGGGCCGGCCCCCTTGAAAGGGTGGGCCACAGTCGGTCTCTTAACCGTTTGTTTCACCCAAGCGAAAGGAGACCCACGTATGACCCACCGCAATGAATCTACCACCGAATCTAACCCACTCGACCAGATGATCCAAGTCCTCGACGAACACGGTTTTGACGGCATGGCACGCGCCATCCAGATCCTCGTCAATGAGGCAATGAAGATCGAACGGAGCGAAGTGCTCGGAGCAGAACCCTACGAGCGGACGAGCGAGCGGCTCGGCTACGCCAACGCCCAATAACTGGGAAACGCTGCAAGCCCAAAACGCTGAATACCCGCGTTGGCAAGGTCGAGCTACAAGTACCGCAGACCCGAGGCGTCGAGTTCTATCCGAAATCGCTCGAACGGGGCGTTCGTAGCGAACGTGCCCTCAAGTTGGCCGTTGCCGAAATGTACGTCCAGGGCGTTTCCACGCGAAAAGTTACCGAGATTACCAGAGAACTCTGCGGGCTAGACGTCTCCAGCAGCCAGGTCAGCCGAGCTGCTCAGTTGTTGGACGAAGAACTTGAGTCGTGGCGCTCGCGGCCCTTGGGCAAACTATCCTATCTGATCCTCGATGCTCGCTATGAAAAAGTCCGCCACGGTGGAAGCGTGGTCGATTGTGCCGTGCTGGTCGCCGTCGGCGTGTTGCCCAATGGAAAGCGAACGGTACTCGGCGTCAGTGCAAAACTGAGCGAGGCGGAAGTCCACTGGCGAGAGTTTTTGCAGTCGCTCGTCGAGCGAGGTCTGCATGGCGTGGAGTTGATCACCAGCGACGCCCACGAAGGTCTCAAGGCGGCTCGTAAAGGAGTCTTTCCCGGAGTGCCATGGCAACGCTGTCAATTCCACTTGCAGCAAAATGCCGTCGCCTACGTCCCCAGGATCGACATGCGTAGAGACGTCGCCGACGATATTCGCGGCGTGTTCAACGCTCAAGATGCCAACGAAGCCGACCGGCTGCTAAAGATTACCGTTGAAAAATACCGTCTCACAGCGCCAACACTGGCCGAATGGATGGAGCAGAGTCTGCCCGAAGGGCTGACTGTCTTCACCCGACTCTCGGCACATCGCCGCCGGCTGCGAACCAGCAATATACTCGAAAGACTCAACCGAGAGATCAAGCGACGAACCCGAGTCGCCACGCTCTTTCCCAACGAAGCATCTCTTCTGAGACTCGTCAGCGCTGTGCTCGCCGAAGTCGACGAAGAATGGCAAACCGGAAAATGTTACCTTAACAACGAGACCGACTGACGATCATCACACCAAAATATTTTTACAGAAATAGGGTTGCTTTATCGACCCTGTGGGTTGACGCTTGGTGAGGCAATGATTGTTTCGGAAACCCGGTTCGTCGTCGCAAAGACCACCACGACTCCAGCTATTAAAGAGGTCAGTATCGAGAGAAAGTCGGTGAGGTACAGCGGAGCACCTCGAAGACCAAGGTTGTTCTCGACAACATTCAGGTAAACAAGAGGTACACAGGCGGTAAGCGTTCTGTGAACAGCGTCCCAAAATTGCGCGCTATCCTAATAGAGGTGAACCATTCCCTTTATTCCAGGAACGAGCACAATGACCAATCGAAACAAATCCCAAGAGTCCCACTGGCGTGGCCTACTGAAACAGCAGTCCTCAAGCGGCTTGAGCATCGCGGCGTTTTGCCACCAGAACTCGATTACACAAACCAGCTATTATGCCTGGCAGCGTAAGTTCCGTGAGCAGCAAGCCTCCCCAGAGCAGGGGAGCCGTTCGACCAAGTCTCTTAAAACCAGTCGTAACGCCGTCCAGGGCACCCAACTGGTGCCTGTGCGGATCGAGGGGACGACACCTGCGTCCACGCTGCGTATTCACTTGCCGCAGCAGGGAGTCTTTGTGGATGTGCCTCACGGCACCGATTGTGAGACAGTGAAGGACGTATTGCAGGCGTTGCGTGAGGTGGCGTCATGTTGATTGTGCCATCCCAAATAAAAGTCTTCGCCGCGTTGGCTCCCACGGACATGCGTAAAAGTTTTTGTGGATTAATCGGTATCGTCGAAAAGGAGCTTGGCAAACAGATTGAAGACGGAGATCTTTTCTTGTTTTTCAACCGACGCCGCAACCGGTTGAAGGTACTCTATTTCACGGGTGACGGCACGATCATCCTCTACAAGCATCTTGAACGAGGAACGTCCGAGACACTACGTGGCGCCGACCATGGAGGGGCGATTGCATCCCCCGGTGATTACTTGACACTGCATGTGGACGACCTGCGATTGTTGCTGGAAGGCATCGAGCTATCGAGTGTCAAACGTCGCAAGTGGTGGCGTCGTGAGCAGGCAAAACAAATTACTCAATCGCCTTGGAAACCACCTTGACGCGCAACGTGAATTGTCGATAAATAAACATGTGTGTTCTACACCAACGGTGTGTGATCATTTGCCATTTCGTGACGCACCTTCAAGGACCGAAACGTTGTCGATGGAATCCGACAAACTCCGAAAAGAGATCGAAGTGCAGCGCGCCGAGATCGCACATCTCAAAAGGGTTAATAGCGAGCAACAGGCAACTCTTGAATCGTTGCAGAATCACATCGAGGTGATGCAAGAGCAAATCACCTTACTCCGTAAGGCACTCTTTTCTCCACGGCGTGAACGGTTTATCCCTTCTCCCGATCAAAAGCTTCTTTTTGATCCCGAGTCGATCGAGGGCAACGAGATTAGCGAGGATGACGAGGCGACCGACGAAGAAGAGCCAGACGATGAATCGTCTTCGAAACGCAAGAAACGCCGTAAGAAGCGCAAACGTTTTGAATTCCCCGAGTGCTTGCCGGTCCAGCGTTTTGAACACCCACTGCCGCCGGAAGAACTCGATTGTCCTTGTGGATGTGGCGGCAAGCGGACGGTGATCTCCGAGCAGATCTCACGGCAACTAGAATATGTTGAGTCTAGCGCCTACATCGCCGAGCACGTTCGGTTTACCTACGGTTGCCCTGTTAGCCGGGATGGCCAGCAGATCGTCACCAGCGAAAAGCCACCCAATATCAACGAAAAAGGGATATTTGGGGCCAGCACGTTAGCCTGGCTGGCACACGCCAAGTTCGAGCGTCACCTGCCCCTGTATCGTCTCCAGGAAGAGCTTCGTTCCACCACCACGATGTGGTTCAACCGCAGCGTGTTGAGCAACGCCGTGGTGCGAACGGGCGAGCGTCTGCTGCCGGTGTGGGATCTGATTCGCACCCAAGTACTGGATAGTTTTTATGTACGGGCCGACGAGACCACGGCCCGTGTCCTGCGTCCCGGGGCTGGGGCGACCAAGCTGGTTTATCTCTGGGTCTACGTTGGCGATGACCAGCATCCGTACCAACTATTTGACTATCGACTTGATCGATCCCGCGCAGGTCCGCGGGAAATACTTGATGATTTTCAAGGCGGATTATTAACCGACGGTTACAGTGTCTACACGTCCCTAGTCAAGGAATCGGATGGCCGACTTCTGGATCTGGGTTGTTGGGCCCATGCGCGGCGGAAGTTCGACGAAGCGTGCGCCGTCTCAACGCAGCCACTTGCGCACGAGGCGCTCGCTTGGATCTGGCAACTGTACGACATCGAGGATCGCCTGGCCGATGCCGATGTGGAAACGCGACGACAAGTGCGCATGCGCGAGTCGGTTCCCATTCTTGACCGTCTGCACGATCGTCTCACCGAAGTGCAGCCGACGGTACGGCCTTCGACCAAGTTGGCCGAAGCGATCGGCTACCTGCTCAATCGTTGGAACGCGATGACGCGATTTGCAACCGACGGGCGCTATGCGATCGATAACAACATGGCAGAAAGAGTCATTCGCCCCTCGGTTATTGGAAGAAAAAATTACCAATTTTTTGGGAGCGATGCGGGTGGTCGCGCGGCATGCGTCTGGTACACGCTTATCCAGAGTGCTCGTTCTAATCATGTCCACGTCACCCCGTATCTCAACGATGTTCTCGTCCGGCTTCCTCAGATCGTTCCCGAGTACTTGCGGGTGGGCGACGCCCAAACCCCGTTCGAATCGCTTTCAAGGGACCAGCGTGAACAGCTCTCCGAGCTGCTACCTGACCGATGGCTCAAGGCACACCCTGAGCATCGCAGCGAAGATCGCCAGCGCGAACTTGATCAGGCCAACCAGCGCCGCCGCCAGAGGCGTGCTTCACGACGTCGGCTTGTCAAGATCTGAATTACGCTCCTGGCATGACGGAGTTCACAGAGCGCTAACAGGTAATTAGTGGTCCGGAGCTTCCCGTGGCCTGTCGTTGCCAAAGAAGAAAGTCGGCGCCGTCCGAATCGCCATCTCCGTCGGCATCGCCTGCTGTGCTTGAAGGGCCAAAAGCACTCGACCATAGGTTGAGGTCGTTGCCGTCGACTGAACCATCGCCATTCAGGTCGCCTGCCAATCGCATGGCCAGATTATCTAACTGCAGTTGTAGCCCTGCCGTTGGTCCGTCAAAAACAAGTTCCAGCGGTACATCGACTTGGCCGAACAAGGCCGGATCGCTTACCACCACGGTAATTCGCTGCATTTGCGTTTCCAAAGTCGCGGGTGCCGGTAGCGACAGCACGGTTTGGCCACCGAGCACCACGTCAAGCCCGCCCGAAGTATCGAGAAATTGGTAATCCAATTCGATGGCAAAGGGACTGGAGAACGTATCGATATTCTGGACGATTCCCACCGGCGAAGCAGTTTCCAACTGAACGACCGTTTCTTCGCCATCGGGACCAAGTTCGATCAGTTGCACAGGCCCCGAACCACTTTTGGACCAGCGAAAGATTTCGCCCGTCAGGTCATTTGCGATCGTGAAGTGGCTATTGATTACTTCGCCCGGCCACACCACGTCGAGTGCGAAGCCAAACCCGAACTCTCCCCCAGCCGTGGAAGGACCACTTCCGGGCAAGCCCAAGATTCCGTGGTCAACATCCACCTGGGCAGAGAGTGTGTAGCTGCCGGCTAAAAGTTGGCCTGAGTCGACGATCGAATCTTCGGCATCCACGCTTGCGGTGGAAGTAGCGAATATTCTGAAAACTTCTGTATTGTCTGCGCGACGCAATTCGACAAATCCTTCGGTATCGACACCAAATACCGTTACCTCGCCCAGCACTTCATAATTTGTCGGCATGTCCAAAGTGAACTGGTAAATGAAATCCGAGACCGCGGAGCCAGACGCGCCCCCCCTCGTTTGCGCCTCCCCCCGTGCGACTCAGATCTACCTGTCCTATGCCCAGCGCTTCGGCCGATATGTGCTGGATGAGCGATTCCTGCTCGGCGCTTGCCATGGCATGGCTATTGGCCAAACCGTTGTCAGCGATCACACTTACAAAAGCATCGTCAACAAAACCGCTGAAATTGGGCGAGTTGACCTGCTCAAATGAATCAGGTGGAGTCGAACCTTGGACATTCGCTGAGGCTTCGGCAGTCAATTGTCGGAATTGGCTATCGAGTGAGATATCTGCGATTGCGAGTCTGGAAGACAATAACGAAAACAACATGGCCGCAGTAACAAGCAGTCGATAGATTCTAGCCAAACGGGACATTGATGGTTCCATGGAGAAGAGAGTGAACGATTTGCGAGTTCAACCGAGAGTGCTGCATCAAGATCGTCCTTACTTCGAGTCTAATCAGCCGAGTCTCCAGGCCCAAGCATTTTGTGGCCCCATCAGGAGGAGTTCCGCAACATTGCAATCACAGCCCCGGCTTTTATCGATGTTCTCCTGGTGTTCAGACCCGCATTTTGCGGAGCTTTCGTTGGGATGGCCGGAAAATTCGCATCGCCATTGGCTCAGATTACCGGTACAATCGTCTGTTTGGGAACCGAATACGGGGGAAAGGGAGCCTGGAACCATTTGCTGGAACGGTCCGAAGGGTGCTTTAGGCGAGCGGCAGAATAAAAATTACCAGCACGCAGCGCAAGCAAGTGGGTTTCGCACACACTCGCTTGCGCGTCGTGCTAGTATTCTGGTAAATTTTCAATTGCCGCTCGCTTTACGCAAATGGCTCCGACCCCCCTTTCCCATGGCAATAATTTGATAGGAAGCAAATCAATATGAGTCAAACCGAAATATCTCCCGCTCCTAGCGCTTCACGAACCAATTGGACCGAGAGTACACCGCAAGCCTTGTACGACAAATGCATGTCGCTCGCTCGCAATCTGTGGTGGAGTTGGCATCCCGAGGTCGTTAATCTGTTTCGCGATCTCGACCCGGTCCGTTGGCGGCAGTTGGATCACAACCCGATCGCTCTCTTGTCGGAAATAACGCCCGACCAGCTTGCCGAGCGGGCTTCGGAAATGGTGCTCTATAGCCGCATCAACCAGGCAGTCCGTCGGCTGAAGGAATATATGGGCAATACGCACTCCACCTGGGGAGCACGCGAGGCGGGTGTCTTGGGCTCGAAGCCGGTCGCTTATTTCTCGGCCGAGTTTGGAATCCACGAATCGGCTCCCATCTATTCGGGCGGCTTAGGCGTGTTGTCGGGTGACCATATCAAAAGTGCCAGTGGCTTGGATGTACCGCTCGTGGCAATCGGCCTCTTTTACGATCAAGGTTACTTCAAGCAGCATCTCGACATCGACGGTATGCAGACGGAAGAGTATGTCGATACCAAGGTCGAAAACCAACCGATGGAACCAGCCCGGGATGCCGATGGCAAGCCGATCATGGTCACGGTCGACACGCTCGACGGACAACTTCATGCCAAAGTGTGGCTGATGCGCGTGGGTCGGATCTCGCTCTACCTGCTCGATTGCGATGTCGAGGGAAACAAGCCCGAGGATCGCGAACTGACTTCACGGCTGTACGGCGGCGATGCACGGATACGCATCCGCCAGGAATTGGTACTGGGCGTCGGTGGTGTGAAAGCGCTGCGAGCACTCGATATCACGCCCGGCGTTTATCACTTGAACGAAGGACATAGCGCGTTTGCGCCGCTTGAGGTCATGCGCGAGCGGATGCATGATGATGGCATGTCGTTCGACGATGCGCTCCGCGAAGTGGCCCATCGCACCGTCTTTACCACCCATACGCCGGTGCCAGCTGGACATGACCGCTTCGAAGGCAATCTGGTCGAAGAACATCTTGGCCCGCTCCGAAAGGAACTGGGCATTACCTACGAACAACTCATGGGTCTGGGCCGGGTCGAACCACAGAACGAAAGCGAAACATTCTGCATGACGGTCATTGGGCTGAAGCTGTCTCGGCGAGCCAATGCGGTCAGTTGCCTGCATGGGCACGTTTCTCGGCGGATGTGGGCGCATCTCTGGCCTTGGCGGGTCGAAGAAGAAGTGCCGATTGGGCATATCACCAACGGGGTGCATGTGCCGTCGTGGTTGGCCTATCCGATGCAAGCGCTCTACGACAAGTACCTTGATGCCGATTGGCAACAGCGCATGGGCGAGCCGGAGATTTGGCAAAATATCTACTCGGTCGATCCGGGCGAATTGTGGGAAACGCACAATGCGCTGAAAAGCCGCTTATTGGAATTTATCCGCCGCCGAATAAGCAGGCAGTGCCGCCGCCGTAACGAAGACGAATCGGTCATCGAAGTGGCCCGAACGGCACTGGACCCCAGTGCGCTGACCATCGGTTTTGCCCGTCGGTTTGCCACCTACAAACGGGCCGATTTGTTTTTGCAGAATTTGGACCGATTTTGTGCTTTAATCGAAGACGCCAACCGACCGGTGCAGTTTATCTTTGCCGGCAAAGCCCACCCAGCCGACGAACCGGGCAAGAAACTGATCCAGCGGATTGCCAATCTGCGGCACGACCCGCGGTTTGCCGGGCGTGTGGTGTTTGTCGAAGACTACGACATCAACGTCGGTCGGCATCTGATCCAGGGGGTCGATGTTTGGTTGAACAATCCGCGACGACCGCTAGAAGCCTCGGGTACCAGCGGGCAGAAAGTGGTGTTCAACGGTGGGCTGAATTGCTCGGTGCTCGACGGTTGGTGGGCCGAGGCTTTTAATGGCAAAAATGGCTTCGCCATCGGCAATGGCAACCAGCACGTCGATACCGAACTGGGCGACGATCGCGATGCGAATGAATTGATTAAGGTGCTGGAGGAGGAGGTGATTCCGCTGTTTTACCAGCGCGACGCCGATGGTTTGCCGATACAATGGATCGAGCGGATGACCAACTCGATTGCCACGCTCACGTCGCGATTCAGTGCCCACCGCATGGTGATGGACTATGTCACCAAGGCGTATCTAGTTGCCGCAGGCGGACGAAGCTCGGATATGAGCACGCGGTAAAACAAGAGGCGCGAGTTGTAAGGCGCGAGGCGCGAGTTATGGCTTTACTTCAACCCGCACCTCCCAACCCCCAACTCCCAACTGATAGCATGCCCCCATCAAAGATCACCTCACCCGATGACCCCGCGCTTGCGGAACTTTGCTCGCGATTGGCCGAGCAGGCCGGGGCACTGGATCGCTCGGGCGACTGGCCCGAGGAACAGTTGCGGCTTTGCGGCGAGTATGGCGTGTATGAGTGGTTTCTTGATCCCGAGTGGGGTGGCCAGGCGTGGGATGAGGAAGCCATTATCCGCGGCTACCTGGCCTTGAGTGCCGCTTGTTTGACCACGACATTTATCATCACGCAGCGCAGCGGCGCATGCCGGCGCCTTGCCGGCAGCGAGAACGAACAACTCAAAGAACGGCTGCTGCCCGATTTGGCCTCGGGCAAGCTGTTCTCCACCGTGGGTATCTCGCACCTGACCACCAGCCGACAATTTCTGGCCAAACCGGTGCTTCGGGCCGAGGCCACGTTGGGCGGGTTTCTGCTCGATGGGTTCAGCCCGTGGATCACCGGCGCGGCTCATGCTCAAAATATCGTGTTGGCGGCAACCATGGTTAAAGACGATGAGCCAACTGGCGAGCAACTGCTGGTCGCCCTGCCAACCGACTTGCCCGGTGTTTCAACGCCCGAGCCGGCACAACTGGTCGGCGCCACCGCCAGCCACACGGGCGAGTTGCGATTGGACCAAGTCGAGGTCGACGAGCGGTGGCTCGTGGCTGGCCCGGCCGAGGATGTAATGGCAAGCGGCCAAGGGGGTGCGACGGGCGGGCATCAAACATCGACGCTCGCACTCGGCCTGGCCAAAGCAGCCATTGATTACATCGCCGAGGAAGCAATCCGGCGCGAAGATTTGCATCCACCGCTGGCCGCCCTGCGCCAAGAGCACGAAGAGCTTGCCGCCGATTTGATGGCTCTGGTCCGTGGCGAATCGGTTTGCTCCAACGAAGATCTGCGCAAGGCGGCCAACAGCTTGGCCCTGCGCGCAGCCCAGGCATCGCTCGCCGCAGCCAAGGGGACCGGTTATATTGTGGGGCATCCCGCGGGGCGCTGGTGCCGAGAGGCGTTGTTCTTCCTGGTATGGAGTTGCCCGCAACCGGTCGTTACGGCGAATCTTTGCGAGTTGGCTGGGATTCTCGACTGATCATTTCATCCAACACGCGAACGAATTGTTAGCCGCCGGGCTTGTCCCGGCGCTGCACTTTCGCGCCGGGACAAGCCCGGCGGCTAACAAAAATTCCTTTCATCACGGTAACCACGTTGAAAGCAGATCGTGACCGAATCGAATGACCCCATCGTCGTTTGGCACCCACATCGAGTTGAGCGTTCCCAGCGCGAACAGCTCAATGACCACCGCGGCTGTGTCGTTTGGTTTACCGGGCTGAGCGGCTGCGGCAAAAGCACCGTGGCCAATCGGGTCGACGAGAAACTGCACGAGAAAAAAGTCCACTGCTACCTGCTCGATGGCGATAATGTGCGTCACGGCCTGAATGCCACGCCTCAAATGCTAGCCAAAAAATATGGCGAACCGCTCGCCCAGCGTTTTGGCTTGGGGTTTTCGCAGCAAGATCGGGAAGAAAACATCCGCCGCGTGGGGGCGGTTGCCCGACTGATGTGCGATGCGGGACTGATCACGCTGACGGCGTTTGTCAGCCCCTATCGGGCCGATCGCGATGCGGTCCGGCAGAGCATGGACGACGGCGATTTCCTGGAAGTTTTTGTCGATGCCCCGTTGGAAGTGTGCGAAGCGCGCGATCCCAAAGGACTTTACAAAAAGGCTCGGGCAGGCGAAATCAAAGGCTTCACCGGACTCGACGCCCCGTACGAAGCACCTGTCAAACCCGAATTGGTGCTCGATTCAGAGGGCAAGCAGCCCGACGAATTGGCCGACGAGGTGATTCGATTTCTTGCCAGCATCGGGAAGATTCGCTAGCAGTCTTCCCCCCCACTTCCTGCAATATAATCAGCTACCGCATTGTGAACAGCTTCCCGCGATGT
This sequence comes from Lacipirellulaceae bacterium, assembly GCA_965249435.1. Lineage (GTDB taxonomy): Bacteria > Planctomycetota > Planctomycetia > Pirellulales > Lacipirellulaceae > JAJRWS01. Next base: position 420,902 of record CBDFMC010000025.1, read on the forward strand.
AATTTTTGTACAGTGGGCATTGTCGCACAGTGGGCACACCTCCCCAGTATGCGCTCGCGTCCCCTCTGTCGGTGCATGCAAAAAAAGAAAATGACAGATTCCTGTTGACTCTAGCGTGGCAACAGGAATAGATTGGCAGCATGAGGCGCGGGTGCGGTAGTTGCCAATTACCTGGGATGCTCGCATTCATGGAGGGTGGAAGATGGAAAATTCTGGTCTCAGTTATCCTGGTGCAAGGGGATCGACCGGTGCGAAGGACAAGCGCCAAGCGCAAGCAAGTCTGCTGACGGTTCTGGCGGCAGATTCAAATGGCCTTCATCGCACGACCACTCCGGATGCTATCGAAGCGATTCTCTCCTCTGAAGAAATCATCTCTGAGAACGGCGATCTGCTTGGCCTAGAAGAACAATGTGTTGATGAAGAGCAAGCCCAGCATTTGGCCGCGGTGATCCTCAAGCGTATTCATGCACGGTTACCAGGCCGTATTCATCAACTGGCGGTGAAGGTGACAGACAACGCCGTCGTATTAGCCGGACATTGCAGTACCTATTATAGCAAACAGTTAGCCCAGCACGCGGCCATGGGTGTGTTGAACTATCAACGGTTGGTCAACAACATCAGCGTGCGCACCGTGCGCTAGTTTTTTGCTAACAACGTTGAGACTTCGTTACTGCAATATCATACCACTGCATTCAACTTCGCTTCCAATGCATCTTGGCCTTGCAGGAACCGCAGTTCGATGTCCACTGCCCAAAGTGGCGCATTGCCGATCTGTTCGACTTGCAGTTTGACCAAATCCTTGCGCGTGCAAACTGCCATGTCGGCTCCGGCGGCAACCGACCAATCTCGCAGCGACTCGATATCCTGCGGGCCGTAAGAATGATGGTCGGCAAACTCTCGCCAGGCGATCGGTCGGCAGCCGAGCGAACTGAGCGTATGCCGAAAACCGGCCGGATTGCCGATCCCGCAGAACGCGGCAATCTTGTGCCCAGTTAGTTGTTCCAGCGGCAGGCACTTCCCGGCATGATTGACCAACTTTGTGGGCCGATGTTCCACTTCGCACCATGCCGCCTCGGGCGCATGTTGGGCGACACGTCGGCGGATTGCTTCGCGCGCCGTTTCATCGAGCATGTCAGCCCGACTGAGCACGACCACACTCGCCCGACGGAGCGAACCGATCGGTTCGCGCAGCGTGCCGCGAGGAAACAGATGCTCGAAGCCAAACGGCTCGGTTGCATCGAGCAGTACCACATCCAACTCGCGGCCGAGACGCCGGTGTTGAAAACCATCGTCGAGCACAATCAACTGCGCCCCATGTCGCTCGACCGCTTCGCAAGCGGCAGCCACGCGATTGGCATGTTGCACATGCGGTACGCCGGGCAGCGCATGGGCCAACTCGAGCGCTTCGTCGTTGGGCGATCCCGCTTGCGAGCCGTAGCCCCGGCTAACGATAGCGACGCGCACCCTCCGTTGCTCAGCCCATCGACTAATCCACTCGACCAGGGGCGTTTTCCCTGTGCCGCCGAGTGTGAGATTGCCAACGCACACCACCGGCACGCCGGCTTGGTGGATTCGATTTGTCCCGCGGTCATATCGCAGATTTCGAGCGCGAACAACCCAGGTGGTTGGCACCTCGGCCAATCGCAGCAGCGCGCGAAGACCCCGCGCCACCAACCCACGCCGGCGGCCACTCACAAGATCGCGAAATGCGGAAGGAGCTATCAATTGCGGAATTCGGATTGAGGAATAACCGTGTCGCAACGCGACACACGGGAACAAGGCAAAAACTACGGCAAAGAGTCTGATTTTCCGGAAAATCCCACTTTCGACCAGACCAACCGCACAAAAAGTCCTCAGATGGCGTCTAAATTTTTGGCCGAGGACTCCTATAATGGTAATGGACCTTGCCTGCGGCAGGCGATCTATCAGATCGCGGCTATAGTATTGACTCATATCCCCTAGTCCCTAACCCCTCTCCCCCCATGTCCAGCGCCGCGCAAAAACAGAAACTTGATCGACCGTGGATTGTCGACGAGCATATCCGACGAACGCGGCATGCACTGAAGATGGTCGATCTGCTCTCAGGCGTCATCACGCTGGTGATTGGGCTGCTCCTGTTTTTGCTCACCAGCGCCTTGCTGGAGCATTGGATCATTCCCGGAGGGTGGAGCAGTTCGGCGCGCGTCGTGCTATTTGCCTTGCTGACGGTTGGCGTGGCTTGGTATGGCTGGCGGACTTTTTGGCCGTTGGTCAGTCGGCCAATCAATCCGGTCTATGCCGCACAGACGATCGAACAGGACAGCCCGTCGCTGAAGAACAGTTTGCTGAATCTGCTGCTGCTTCGCAGCCGCCGTCAGCAATTGTCTCCCCAAGTTTTTCAAGCCATCGAGCAGCAGGCGGCAAACCGATTGTCGCAGGTGCATACCGACTCGGCTGTCGATCAATCGGCCATGCTGCGATTGGCTTATGTGATGGTCGCGGTGGTGGCGTTGTGCGCGTTGTATCGAGTGCTGTCGCCGAAGGATCTGTTTGCCTCGGCCAGCCGGGTGTTGTTGCCATGGTCCGACATTGCCGCACCGAGCCGCGTGCAGTTTCTCAAAATCGAGCCGGGCGAAACGTCGGTTGCCCGCGGCGAGCGGCTCGCCATCTCGGCCGAAGTGCTGGGGCTTGATGGGGATGAGCCGGTCGTACTCCATTACCAAACGTCCAGCGAGCAACTCGATGGGCGGTTCGACGACAGCCACAATGGACAGCAAGTTCCCATGCTTGCTTCTTCGCCCACCCAGGAAGAGATTGTCCATTTTCAATGTCAGTTGCCGGCAAAAAACTCGGGCGGCGTGCAGCAAGGCTTGCACTACTGGATCGAAGCGGGCGACGCACGCTCAGCCCGCTATCGGGTAAGCGTCTTTGCTCGGCCGACGATGGTGGTCCAGCGAGTTCGATACGATTACCCCGCCTACACCGGCTACCCGTCGCGCGAAGTGGAAACCACCGGCGACCTACGGGCATTGGAAGGCACCAAGGTCACTCTATTCGGACTGGCCAACCAACCGATCAAGCAGGCGTATGTCGATTTTGAGGCGGATGGCCGGCATGATGTTGCGATGCACGTCGACCCCCAATCGGCTGGTCAACAAGCGACGGCCACATTTTCGCTGGAACTAAATGAAGATCGGCGAACTCCACGCTACGGAAGCTACGTGCTCCGCTTCACCACACCCACCGGCCGCAGAAACAATCAACCGCCCAAATATCAGATCGACGTGACGCCCGATTACGGGCCGGAGATCCGACTGATCGTCCCTGAAGAAGAAACGAGCGACGTGCGGCTCGACCAGGAAATCCGTATCGAAGTCGAAGCCAGCGATCCCGACTTCGCGCTGGGCGAGGTGCGACTGGTCGGACAAGTGCAGGGAGAAGAGCGGCTCGGGCGGGTGTTGTTATCGCAAAACCATACCGGTCGATTCACCGGTGGGGCGAAGATCACACCGCAAGAGTTGGGGCTTCGCGTAGGCGATGTTTTGGAATACTGGGCCGAGGCACGCGACAATCGCACGCCGGAACCGAATGTCGCCAGCACGCCAAGGCAGCGGTTGCGCGTGGTCGAAGCCGATCCTAACGCCCGGTTTCCGGAAGAGACGCCCGACGAAGAAAAAAATCGTGACAAACGGTCCTCGGCCGATGCGGGCGAAGACGCGGGGGGGCAAGGTGAAGAAGGCGAACAGGGACAAGGGGGTTCGGCTGGTGGCGAGGGAGAAGAATCAGCCGAAGGTGAGAACGGCGAAGGGAACAGCGGCGAGGGAAACCAAGAGGGTGCTGGTGGCGATAGCGAAAAAATGAATGGTAGCGGCGAAACCGAAAGCGAAGAGGAAAACTCGAACCAGGGCGAAGACGCCGGTGGGGGTGGGGGTAGCCGCGATTCGACGAATCGTCGGACCCCGGCAGACAACGATCCCACCGACGACGCACCCCAGGAAAAAGTTTCCCCCGAAGGCGACGACGACGGCTCCGCCTTTGAGCGAATGACCGATCATTTTGCAGAGCAAGATGCCAATGAGAATCAAGAGGGGCGAGGGGCGAGGGGCGAGGAGCGAGGCGAGGAGCAACAAGGCAATCAAGACCTGAACGAATCGGAGAATTGGCAAAAGAATCAATCAGACGAAGGCGAAAACTCTCAACCGCAGGATCAGCCCGCCGGCGAAGGCCAAGACGGACAGGCGGGCGAACCAATGGACGAACCGGCCGATAACGGGGAATCTGGCGGGCGGCCCGATGGCGGGCAGCCCGACGGTGAGCAGCCCGGGAAGGAACCGGCCGACGCACCGAACGGCGATAATTCCCCAGAGAGTATCTCCCCAGAGAGTATCTCCCCAGAGAGTATCTCCCCAGAACAAGGCCCCAGCGGCGCGGGCGACAACCCGGGCGACGAGCAAGGTTCCCCCGAAGCACAAGGCCGCAAGCCGAACGATAAAGTCTCCACTCAAGAGGGCAGCGATCCGGCTCAGAACGACGGCGAGCCTGCCTCCCAAGGTCGAGACGGTCAGGAGTCCGACTCCCGCGGCGGACAGGGGGGCGATCGTTCGGGTGGCGGACAAGAGGGCGCAGGACAACAGGCCGATGCTGATGGCCAGGGCGGCGCTGGCCAGCACCAAGCCGCCGACGAGGGAGCCGGCCAAGCGGCCGAGCCGGGCGAAGGGGAAACTTCGTCTCGCCCAGGAGGCGACAAAAAGGCTGACGGACAAACGGGCCAATCGAGCGAAGAGAGTGGTGCCGGTAGCGAGAAGGGTGAAGCCGGTAGCGAGCAGAGCGAAGCCGGCAGTGAGAAGAGCGAACAACCGGATGGACAACCGGGGCAGCCGGGCGAACAATCCGGTGGCGAGCAAGCGGGCAATCAATCATCGCCCCAGCAGCAGCCCGACAATCCCCCCTCTGGCCAGAGCGGCCAAGATGGCGCTTCGCAACAACCGCTCGGAGGCGGTCAGGGCGGCAGCGATGCGACCCCTCCACCCACCGCTGACCAAGGCGAGCCGGGTGGCGACGAGGCCAACCTCGACTATGCCAAACAACAGACCGATTTGGTGCTTGATCGACTCGCCGATCAGTTGGACAAAAAGCAAGTCGACCGACGACTGCTGGAGAAGCTCGGCTGGAGCCAAGACGAGCTGCGCCGGTTTGTCGAGCGATGGAAGAATCTGAAATTCAAAGCGGGCGGCAGCGGCGATGACGCAAGCGATGCTCAACAAGAACTCGATGCTGCGCTCCGCAGTCTGGGCTTGCGAAATAATCGCCGCCTGCGATACCAATCGCAACAGAGCAAAGACGACCTACGCAACCTACGCGATGCCGGCCGTGTCCGTATCCCGGCCGAGTATATCGAGCAACTACGGGCCTACGAGAAAGGAATTGCCCGAGGAGAGGAAAAGAGCGAGCCGTAGCCACGCACCGGAAGCCGCGGTTAGAATTTGGGGCATTCCGGGGTCGGGGACGACCCGGCTCTCGGTGGTCGACGCTCGCTGTTTTCTATACCCCGCAATCTGTTATGTCTTCGCCTGTGCCCCGATATCTGGTTCCGTTTCACCCCAAACATATCCCGCACCATTTTGTCGACGTGTTGGTGATCGGCGGCGGCATCGCGGGAATGCGCGCGTTGATGGCGGTCGACCCGCAACTCTCGGCGTTGGTGGTAACTAAAGATCGGCTTCGGGAGTCGAGCAGCGTCTATGCCCAGGGCGGCATTGCCAGCGTCATCACGCCGGAAGATTGCTTCGACGACCATGTGGCCGACACGCTCGCCGCCGGCGCCGGTTTGTGCGATCGCGAGGTGGTCGAGATGGTGGTCCGCGAGGCGCCCGATCACATCCGCCAACTCGTCGAGTGGGGCACGCAGTTCGACAGGGAGGAAGGCGAATTGGTCCTTGGCCGCGAAGGAGGGCATCGCCAATTCCGCATTGTCCATGCGCTCGGCGATGCGACCGGCAAAGAAATTATGAGGGCGATGATTCACCGGGCCCGTAACGAGCTTCATGCGCAAATTTGGCAAGATACCTTTACGATCGACTTGCTAACGCATGAAGACCAGTGCCGAGGCGCATTGGTTTGGAATCCGCATCATGGCAAAACTTTTATCTGGGCCAAGCAGACGATTCTCTGCACAGGAGGCGCGGGACAAATTTATCGGGAAACAACCAACCCCACCGTCGCCACGGCCGATGGGCATGCGATTGCCTATCGGGCTGGCGTGGAACTATTGGACATGGAGTTCATGCAGTTTCATCCCACGGTACTCTATATCGCCGGCAGTAGCCGTAGCTTGATTACCGAAGCGATGCGCGGCGAGGGTGCCCTTTTGCTCAACTCGAAGGGGCACCGCTTCATGCCGGAGGTCGACGAGCGAGCGGAACTCGCACCTCGGGACATCGTCAGCCAAGCAATCGTCACCGAAATGGAAAAGACGCGCCACCCGTGCGTTTATCTTGACCTAAGCCACCTCGACGCCGACTGGGTTCGACAACGTTTTCCCGGCATCACTCAGCGGTGCCGGGAATTTGGCATCGACATTGCCACCGACCGCATCCCGATCCAGCCTGGGGCGCACTACATCATCGGAGGCGTTGCCGTAAACCACGATGGACGCACGTCGCTCCCCGGCCTCTGGGCCGCTGGCGAAGTAACCAGCAGCGGCCTGCACGGTGCCAACCGGCTCGCCTCGAACAGCCTACTCGAAGGCCTGGTCTACGGAGCCCATGCCGGCGAGGCCGCTTCAGCGGCTGCGCTAAACCAACCCGACACATTTCAAGCCATCCCTCTGAAAAACGCCCGAGTCGACCCCCCCAGCGAACGGCTCGATCTGCTCGACGTGCGAAACTCTCTCAAAAGTCTGATGTGGCGGGCCGTCGGCGTCCGTCGCACCGGTCCCGAGTTGCAGCAGGCGACCGATACGCTCGACTCATGGTGCCAATACGCCCTCGCCAGGCAGCTCCCCGACCCTGCCGGTTGGGAGCTGCAAAATATGCTGACCGTCGCCCGGGTAATGACCCAGGCAGCCCTGCGGCGCGAGGAATCGCGGGGCGTTCACCTCCGCCTCGATTTCCCTGAAAAAGACGATCCTTTGTGGAGAAGCAGGCACGGGATCAAGCGGGAAAGTGCTAATTCGTAACCGGCCTACAACTGCTGTTTCTCCGTTCATTTCAGCCCCCGGCTTTGCCGGGGGGTTGCCTGCGGGAGAGCACTCAACAGGAAAATGCCTTGCTTGGAAGAAACGTGAATTGTTTCGCGACCCCCCGGCAAAGCCGGGGGCTTTCATCCAAAGATATCCTGGGCGGGTATGGACAAATGGTTCCCGAATAGGCATCATTTCTATTGATCGATCCAGACCTTCCATCGGCCCAGCCAGGTACCCCCCCCACGATGACTGAATCAACCGCCCAAGAACCAACGTCTACCCAGACCGTAGCCCAGCCTTCGCCCAGCCCGGCCAAAACGCCCATGATCGAGGCGGTCGAGCTGTCGAAATTCTATGGTAATTTCGCGGCGGCACGGGATGTTTCGTTCTCGATCAACCAGGGCGAGGTTGCCGCGTTCCTGGGCCCCAACGGTGCCGGGAAAAGCACCACGATGAAGCTGCTGACCGGCTACTTGGCCCCCTCGACCGGCGTCGCCCGAGTCGCCGGGTTCAACATGGCCCAAGACCGTCTGAAAGGTGCCAAGCTGCTCGGCTATCTGCCCGAAAATGGCCCCCTTTATCCCGACATGACCCCACGCAGCTTGCTCACTTTTTTTGGCAACGCCCGAAACTTGTTCGGCAGGGCGCTCGACGAGCGGATGTCGGAAATCATTCATCTCTGCCGTTTGGAATCAGTCATCGGCAAACCGATCGGCAAACTCTCCAAGGGGTTTCGTCAACGCGTCGGCATGGCCCAGGCACTGCTGCACAATCCCGAGGTGCTGATCCTCGACGAACCAACCGCCGGGCTCGACCCGAACCAAATCCGTGAAGTCCGAAAAATGATCCGCCAACTGGGCGAAACGAAAACCATTCTGCTCTCGACGCATATCCTGCAAGAGGTCGAAGCGATGTGCAATCGCGTGGTCTTCATCCACGAAGGCCGATTGGTCTTCGATGGCACACCCGCCCAACTCACCAGCTCGCAGCACAATCTGGACGAGCGTTTCCTCGAACTAACCGGGGCCGTTTAATCCTTCACCCTACCAAATCAATAGCCACAAAAAACACGAAAAGCACAAAGAACAATGTGTAAATTTCTTGTGACTTTTCGTGTTTTTTGTGGCTATCAATCCTGAATTATTACCCGGCACGCATTATACAAACCAAGGCAAGACGACCATGAACTGGCACGTGCTCAAGTCGATATTCAAACGAGATCTGATTAGCTACTTTTCCAGCCCCACGGGATACGTGTTCATCTGTGTCTTCGTGGTGCTCAGTGCGTTGGCGACGTTTTGGCCTCCGGAATTCTTTTCCAACAACTTGGCCAATTTGGACCAACTGAGCCAGTGGCTGCCGTTTATCATGCTGGTGTTCATTCCCGCGATCACGATGAGCATTTGGGCGGAGGAACGCCGCCAGGGAACCGATGAACTGCTGCTAACCATCCCGGCTAGTGATTTCGATGTGGTGCTGGGCAAATATCTGGCGGCCGTGGCGATCTTTACCGTTTCGCTGATGTTCTCCGCTTTTGCGATTTTTCTCGTGTTTCAATATGGTCTGGGGAATCCCGACTTTGGACTCTTTGTTAGCACCTACATCGGCTATTGGTTCATTGGAGTCGGGATGATTTCTATCGGCATGGTCGCCTCGTTTGTCACTGCGAATCTCACGGTCAGTTTTATTCTCGGCATGTTGTTCAATCTGCCGTTGGCACTGTTCGGCGTGGCCGACTGGATCATCAAAGAGCCCGCGCTCGCCCAGGCGATCCGCCACTGGAGCGCTTTGGAGCAGTTCCGCGACTTTCAGCGCGGCGTGCTGAGCCTGGGTGGCATGGTTTACTTTCTGATGATCGCCGTGGTGATGCTCTATCTCAGCATGGTGCTCATCGGCCAGCGGCATTGGCGGGCTGGCGAGCAAGGTCGGGCCCTCTCCAGCCACTTCCTGGTTCGGACCCTTTCGCTGGTTGCTCTAGCAGTCGGCGTCACCGCCTTTATGCAAGGTCACAACTGGCTACGGGCCGATATCAGTTCTGAACAACTCAGTTCGCTTTCGGATGACACACTTCAACTATTGAAAAAACTGCGAGACGACGACAGCGTCAAGAACATTAAAATCGATGCCTATGTCAGCCCGCAAGTCCCAACCGAATACGCGGCAACGAAGCTAAACTTCCTCTCGGCATTGCAAGAGTTCAAGGCGCTCAGCGGTGGGAAAATCAAAGTGATCAAACATGAAATTCCCACCTACGGCCCCGAGGCGGTGCTGGCGGAGAAAACCTTTGGCATCACGCCGCAACAGGTCGTTGCCACCGTGGGAAGCGAACAATCGCGTGAAGAGCTATTCATGGCCGCTGCGATCACCAGCGGCCTCGATAAAATCGTCATTCCCTTCCTGGGCAAAGGAATTCCGGTCGAGTATGAGTTGATCCGCTCGATCACTACCGTCTCGCAGCCCAAGCGGCTCAAGCTGGGCATTGTCGACACAGGCATCCCGTTGATGGACCCCTCCCAGTCGCAACGCGGCGACTGGCCGTTGGTGACCGAGCTGCGCAAACAATACGACGTGTCGAGCGTCGACCCCACCAAGCCGATCAAAGATCATTACGACGTGCTACTCGCCGTGCAGCCCTCAATGCTAGGCCCTCAGGAGTTGGACCATTTGGTCGATGCGATTCGCGAAGGGACCAACACGGTCGTGTTGGAAGATCCTTACCCAAGCTTTTTTCCACCTCAATATGCGGTCGGCACCGCGGAGCCAAAGCAACAGAATCCGATGATGGGAATGTTCGGCGGTGGGCAGCCGGCGCCGAAGGGCGATATCAGGCAACTCTGGCGGCTGCTGGGCGTGAGGATGATTCCAACCGAGGTTGTTTGGCAAGCGTATGAACCTGAAAGCAGTGTCAGCGCGATGTCCGATCCGCAATGGGTATTTATCGACCAGGGCAACGGCGCCCAACAGCCGTTCAATCAAGAGAGTAGCATTACATCGGGACTGAACCAGTTGTTGTTCATATACCCAGGGTCGATTGCACCTGAAAACGATAGCAAGCTGACATTCGAAGGGCTTGCCACGACGGGCGAAGCCTCTGGTACCGTGGAAACGATGGCACTCAACCGCCGCGCACCGAACATCAATGTTTTTGGTAAGCGTCTCACGAAGGAATCGTACATCCTGGCCGCGCAGATCCACGGCACACTGCCCACCGACGACCAATTGCTGCTCGAGGCCCAAACGCAACAAGGGACTGAGGCGGGTAGCGACGGGCAAGCCGATGCGACCGAAGCTGATCCGGCTGACCGAATCGATGCGGATAAAAAAGACGTTGGCCAAGAGATCAACGTCGCGTTGGTGATGGATATCGACTGGATAATTCCCGACTTTTTTGCAATCCGGCAGAGTGGCGATCAGCGTTTCCTGACCGCGACGCAGAATGTCACATTCATCCTCAACTTGATCGACGTGTTGGCCAAAGAAGACCGGTTTGTAGAAATTCGTAAACGAACGCGGAAACATCGCACGCTTACGAAAATTGACGATGCCACACGAAAATATCGCAAAGATGCCGAGAATGATAAAGACGAATTTATCGAAGAGATTAAAGCCGAGATTGCCGGAGCCCAAGAACGTTTCAACAAAAAAATTGCTGATATAGACGAACGCACAGGTATTAGTGAAGCAGCTCGGCGACAACTCAAAGATCGAGTTCAGCAGCGTGAGCAGGACAAGCTTCAAGCCGAAATCGAAGCACTCGAAGCCAACCGCAATCGGAAAGTCAAACAGATTCAATACCAATTAGAACAAGACGTCCGCGCGGAGCAGAACCGCAGCAAGCTTTATGCAATCTTGATTCCCCCGATTCCACCCCTATTGCTGGCACTCTATGTATTTTTCGGACGCCGAAAAACCGAGCGTGAAGGTATTAGCAAAGAACGACTCCGATAAATTATTAACCACGAATAGCACAAATTACACGAATCCTCTTTCCATATTTCAACTTATTCGTGCTATTCGTGGTTCACTAAATCCCAAACAAAGACGGTATCATCCTCAACCATGACTGAAATAACCAAAACGATGATGTTCGTCGCGGCTGCGGTGCTTTCGCTGCTCGCGGCTTTTGCGATCCAACCTGGTGGTGAAACATTCGATGTTCAGCAGCAGATCGGTCAAATCTTGAATCAGTTTGATACTGAGGCGCCCAAGCAACTGAAAATCGTCAAATTCGACAAGGAAACCGCCACGGTCAACGAATTTGAAGTCGCTGAGCAAGAGAGCTTGTGGGTCATCCCTTCGAAGGATGATTACCCAGCCGACGCCGAGCGCCGGATGGGCGAGGCGGCCAACAGCGTGATCGATCTGGAAATCCTCCGTGTCGCGGCAAAAAATGCGGAGCAGCATGCCGAACTGGGCGTTCTCAGTCCGTCGGCCGGTAATTTGACCTCCAAAACCGTTGGCGTGGGGACGCGCGTGGTGATGACCGACGGCAAAGGCGATTCGCTGCTCGATATGATCGTCGGCAAATCGGTAAAAGACACCCCAGGCCAACGCTACGTCCGGAACACGGATCAAGATATCGTCTATGTCGTCGCGCTGGATCCCAGCGGACTGAGTACCAATTTCGACGATTGGATCGAAGACGACCTGCTCCAACTCAATCTGATCGATATCCGTCGGGTACATATCAAGGATTATTCGGCCGAGCTACTTATAACGCTTCAAGGCGCCCAGGTGAATTGGGACCAGCGGGGAGAGTTTTCGCTCCGCTACGACAATACCGACTCGAAATGGGTTCCGGAATCTTTGAAGAAATACGACCAGACGGCAACATCCTATGTCGACGATCAGATCGGCGAGAACGAAGAGCTGAACAATGATGCCTTGCAAGGGCTTCGCGATGGCTTGGACGATCTGCTGATCGTCGATGTGCTGCGTAAACCCGAAGGGCTAAGTTCCGACCTGAAAGCGGGTAGCGACTTTCTGAAAAACAAGGCGGCCGGCAATCTGGCGGCCATGGGTTTCGCGCCGGTCGCCTTGTCGGCGGGCGCTCAACCGGAACTACTCTCCAGTGAGGGTGAGTTGACATGCACGTTGCAGAACGGCGTGGAGTATGTCCTACGCTTCGGCAATCTGCAAATCGACAGTGACGAGGCTAGCGGAGAGAGTGAGGCCTCGACCAAAGAGAGTCGCGACAAGGCGAAAGACGATGGCATCAACCGTTATCTGTTCGTGACAACACGATTTAACCAAGACATCATCAAACAGCCCAAATTGGACGAGCTCCCCGCGCTGCCTGAACAAGCCCCTGGCGAGTCCGCTTCAGCGGACGCGGAGGCTGACGCGGAGGCTGGCGCCAACAAGGAAGAAGATGGCAAAAAAGAGGACGAGTTAAAGAAAATCATCGCCGAGCGCAAATCGATTGAGACAGAAAACCAGCGTCTTCTGGACGAATACCAACAAAAACTCGACGACGGAAAAAAACGGGTCCAGGAACTCAACGAACGATTCGGCGATTGGTACTACGTCATTTCCAACGACGTCTACAAAAAAATCCACCTCGGCCGCGAGCAACTTATCAACGAAAAAGAGAAAGAAAAAACGGACAAAGAGGAAAACACGCCAGGCGGCAATCCACTATCGGGCCTGCCCAATCTCACGGAGTAGCTCCAGCGTGTAAATGCCCGTGTTGTGGCCGTCGCTGAAATGGATGGCGTAGGCGTAGTTGCCCATCGGCTGCATCTGGACGATGGAAAGCGGCTCCGTTTCTTCGGTTTTCAGAATAGGCAAAGCCGATTCGACCGGCGGCGCCTTACGCTTTTCGCGGCATGAGGCGCAAGGGCAATTCTCGCGCAGCTCGGCATGCGTGTACTCGCGAATCTGGCCATCACTCCATGCGATCCGCAGTCGGTCCGCGGCGATCATTGTCAGTTCGGTTGGTTGCACGTATGTTTTTCCGATTTACAAGGAAATAACTCACGCGGAGGCGCAGAGACCGCGGAGAAATATTGAATATAACTCTGCAAAACAAACCCGTAAAAGCTTGTTTTCTTGACACACTTTTTTGGAAGTCGAAACCGCTGATCGACGCTAATACACGATAATACTGCAGCGCAGGGTTTAACCACAAAGGCACGAAGAGCACGAAGAATGATAGAGGAATACCGCAAAAAACAAGAAAGCAATCAATCCATGCCAGCCCAACAATCTCTCAGAAGATTCAATGGCTTGTTCGAGGGGTTGGAACTGCTTTCCCTCTACTTACATGTTTTCTTTCTTTGTGTCCTTCGTGCCTTGGTGGTTTAACTCTGTGCTATAATACGAATCGATGAAAGTAAGGAAAAACAGGTTTGAGATCAGCGTTTATCAGTGTTCATCCGTGGTTTCTCCTTTTTTGTTTTGGTTGCGGCCAACGGCTGCGCTAGGATCTCCGCGCCTCTGCGTGAGATATTTCCGCTTTGCCAAATAATCCTATTCTCGCAGATCAATAAATCGATCTCCTTTGCCTTCAAACCGTGGCAGGGACATCGCTGCGGCGAGCCGTACCTCGACTTTTAGTCCCAACTGCAGCCGAAGCTCCATGGCAATTCGGTCGGGCTGCTGCATACGGTCTTCTACTTCGACAACCAGTTTGTCAAGTTCACCCTGCCTGCGGACCGTGATACGATACTCCACAATTTCGGGAAAGCCTCGCAATATTTGTTCGATTGAACTCGGGAAAATGTTCACGCCGCGGACAATCATCATGTCGTCCGTCCGGCCGAGCACGCCCCCTTCGAGCAGGACAAACCGGTTCGGTCCTTCCGTAGGCCAATTAGGTCGGACCAGATCGTTCGTGCGATAACGGATTACCGGCATTCCATAGCGTCCCAACGTGGTGAGCACCAGGTGGGATAACTCGCCTGCCAAAGCGGGCTCGCCGGTTTCAATGGAGTGAAATTCGGCGATGAACTCGCTTTCCAGGATATGCAATCCCCGCCCATCACGGTCGGCATAGCCCCAGGGCCCCACTTCGCTAGCGCCGCTGTGATCGGTCACCCGAGCATTCCACGCCCGTTCGATCCGCGCGCGGGTCGCCGGCACCGACCCGCCCGGTTCGCCGGCGACGAGAATTTTCCGCACTTCGAGATTCGCCAGATTGATGTTATGCTCTTCGGCCACCTCGACCAGATGCAGTGCATAGGTCGGCGTGCAAAACAGCGCGGTTGCCGAACTACGACCGATAAGATCGAGTCGGGCCAGTGAGCTCATGCCCCCGCCAGGAATAGTCAAAGCGCCTCGATCCACAATCGCATCGTGGGCACACCAGAAGCCGAGGAAAGGACCGAACGAAAAAGAAAGCATCACGCGATCGGAAGCTGTGATCTCTACTGCGTCGAGCACATATTGCCAACATTCGATCAACCACTTCCAATCGTCATTCGTACCGTAGATCGACAAAGGCCGACCTCGCGTGCCGGAGGTTTGATGATAACGGACGTAGTGATCGACCGGATAGGTAAGATTCCTCGGCAACGGTTGCTTCGCATCGTTTGAGAGCAAATCTTCTTTGCACGTCATCGGCAACTGGGCAAGCTGCTCCAAGCTGTCTAAACGGCTGGGCGCATTGGAGAGCTTTTCGGCATAGAAACGATTCGCAGGCAAGATGGCGGCTAACAGGTCGTTTAGCTTGGCCAGTTGGTGCAATTCGAGCGCGGCACGATCGAGTGCTTCGGTGCGCCGCCGGTATTCCGCAGAGCTACGGCCCATAAATTATGTTACTCAAAGTGAAAAGAAGATAAACCACAGAGGGCACCGAGGACACGGAGAAAGTAGCCCAGGATATCCATCGGAAGAAAGGCAGGGTTTGTTGTTTTCTGGGGGAAAGGAACTCAGTGTTCTCCCTGCTCTCTGTGGTGGAATTTTTTGCTGGTTTTCAGTTTGAGTTATGTTACTCTCTTTTCGCCCGACAAAGAAGGGGTAGGTTTTTTTCTCATTGGTCATCTGTTTTTTGAGATTTTCTTTGTGGCCGTGCTATTGCCAGTGCTGCCGATGAATCTCGCATCGGGAGTTGCTTGCGCACCACCCCATCGAATTGGTACAGTGCCCCGGCAATCGCGGGAGCAGTGGGCACGAGGCCGATTTCGCCGACGCCGCGGGCGCCGAAGGGACACTCGGGATCGGGCTCTTCGATAAACTCCAGATACATCTCCGGCATTTGGTGCGAGCGGAGCACGCCACAATCGTTCATCTTTTTTGCTTTGATCTCGCCTCCTTCGACCTGGAAATCCTCGGTCAGCGCGTAGCCGATGCCCATGTGCAGCGAACCGTACATTTGGCCTTCGAGCTGCACGGGGTTGATCACTCGGCCAACATCATGGACGGCGATCATTTTTTCCAGTCGGCCCGTGTCATCCACAATAGCTACCTGGGTTGCGAAGCCGTAGGTAAGGTGCGTTTTTGGGCCCCCCGGTTTGTCGATGTCCTTGCCAAGTTTGCTGGTGTAGTCGCAAATCCACTCGCCGTGAAATGTTTGGCCGCAGAGATCGGTTAAGGTTTTTCCCGCGTCGAGATGCGTTTTGAGTGCTTTGCCCGCCTCGGCAATCGCGTTGCCGGCGAGCACCGTAGCCCGGCTGGCGGTGGTTTGGCCGCAGTCGAGCGGCTGGCTCGTGTCGGTCGAAACGCGGAACACGTCGGGTGGCAGTCCGGTCGCCTCGACGGCGAATTGGATGCATAGGGTGAATAGGCCTTGGCCCATTTCGGTGAAGCCGGTGCGGATGTGGACTGTTGGGTTTTCTTCCGCTGGGTTTCCGTCCGCTGAAGCGGACTCGCCATTGGGGAATTCTACTGTCAGTGCGGCTCGGCCGATGTCGGGCATTCCGTTTCCGATGCCGACGTTTTTGATGCCGCAGGCGATGCCGGCATACTTGGCTGCTTTGTACCGATCTTTCACTGCTTCGAGCGTTTTGCGCAAGCCAATCGGTTTGTCGAGGATTTGGCCCGTGGCAAACGCATCGCCCCGCTCGAGGATGTTGCGATCGCGGATGTCGTAGCCATCAATGCCTGCTTTTTCTGCCAGGCGATCGAGCAGGCCCTCGATGGCAAACGCCGCTTGGTTCGCACCAAAGCCGCGCATCGCGCCGCAAGGCGGGTTGTTGGTGTAAACGGCCAGCGACTCCATGTCGATGTTCGGCACCCGATACGGCCCGGTTGCATGGCCGCCGGCGCGCTCGAGCACCTTCGCGCCGACCGAGGCGTACGCCCCCTTGTCGCCGATAATGCGTGCCTTCACGGCCGTGATGTGTCCTTCGGCATCGCAGCCGATTTTGTAAACCAGTTCGATCGGATGGCGTTTGGGGTGAATGCGGAAACTCTCAGGGCGGGTGAGTGTTATCTTCACCGGCTTGCCGACGAGCCATGCCATCAGGGCCGTCTGCGCTTGGATCGACATATCCTCTTTGCCACCGAAGCCACCGCCGTTGGAAACCAACTCGACTTCGATGCGATCTGTCTCGACGCCCAGGACCGAGGCGATTTGCCGCTGGTCGTCGAAGACGCCTTGGCCTTGGCTGTAGATGTGGAGTGATGTTGGGGCGCTTTGGGTTGGGGCGCCGTGTGTTGCGTTGCAACACGGCTGGGGGACTGCGATGCATGACTCGGGCTCGAGGAACAGGTGCTCGATGTGTTGGGTTCGATAGGTGTCTTCGAGCACATGGGCTGCCTCGGCAAAGGCTTTTTCTGTGTCGCCCCGTTTTAATTCCGACTTGCTCAATAGATTGGTACCACGGTTGGGATGCACGAGCGGTGCGTCAGGCTCCAGCGCGGCATGGGGGTCGGTCACGGGCGTCAGCACATCGTACTGGATTTCGATTTTCGCAGCCGCCTCGCGCGCAAGCCGCCCGGTGTCGGCAACCACGCCGGCAACCACGTCGCCCGTGCAGCGAGTTTCCTCGCCAATCGCCACGAGCACGGGCCAATCTTTTTCGATAAGGCCGACGTACCGCTCGCCCGGCACGTCGGCTGCGGTAACGATGGCATGTACGCCCGGCATCGCGAGCGCCGCCGAAGCGTCGATTCCCAGCACCGTGGCCCGAGGATGATCGGCGAGTCGCAATGCACCATAGAGCATTCCTGGCACGGTCATGTCGTCGACATACGGCCGGGCGCCAAGCACCGCGTCGTGTCCCGTGAATCGGGCTAGGCTGGTTCCCACTTTCCCCGAGGTATCGCACTCGGACGGTTCGGGCCACGCTTCGCCGCGTCGCGCCTTTCCGTACATTTCAATACTGTCGACGATTTGCTTGTAACCGGTACAGCGGCAAAGATGGGGCTTGATGGCCTGCGTGATTTCGTCACGCGTCGGCTCGGGATTTTTTTCGCACAGAGCCACGCCACGCATTGCAAAACCAGGAATGCAGAACCCGCATTGCACGCCACCGCAGCGGACGAACGATTCGGAAATCTGCCGGCGATGTTGGTCATCGAGTCCTTCAAGGGTCGTGATCGATTTCCCTTGCATCTTCTCGGCCTTCAGCGCACACGACAGCACCGCCTTGCCATCGACGAGCACCGTGCAACAGCCACATTGGGCCTGCGGTTGGCAACCGTTTTTGGGCGAGGTAATGCCCAGCTTGTCGCGAAGCAGGTCGAGCAGCGTCCAGCCGCTGTCCGTGTCCGAATCGCCCGGCAAATCGACCGAGACCTCGTTGCCATTGACATGGCAGGAGAGCATATGACTTGAATCAGCAGATATTGACATTTCATTACCTATTTCGATTCAGAGTCCAGTATTTCTTTCGCTTTATCCCGTAAATGTGGCAAACTAGATTCTACTACTGCCCATACTGTTTCTAATTTAACCCCGAAATATTGATGGATAAGAACGTCTCGCATTCCGGCAATCTGTCGCCAAGGGACATCGAGATGGGCCTCGGTTATCGAAGGAGAAAGATTTTTTACTGCCTCTCCGATGACTTCTAAATTACGTATTACGGCATCTTGAATTTGATCATTGGAGAAAAATTTCGCGCGACCATCTGCCGTGTATCGTAAGATACGGTCGACTGCATCGATGACGTGCAGTAGATAGACACGATCGTCCTTCACAGAGCTACCGCCTCGCTCAGAATGCGATCTTCAAGATGGGGGCTAATACCGCCAACGACGACAACATCTACCGAACAACCTAGCAACTCTTCTAAATCTTGCTGGAGGCCCACATGATCCAGCAGCGAACGGTTGGAGTGCAGTTGGACAAGAAAATCAACATCGTTTGCCGAAACAGAATCTTCCCGCGCGACGGAACCAAAGATGCGGATATCGAAAGCTCCATGCCGAGCAGATAGCTCGAGAATCTCATCTCTCTTTGTTTTAACAAGCTCTGAAAGTATCATGGGTGGTAATCCCCCGGACCTTGCCCAGTCGATGCCATTTTCCATTCGATAGAGCACGGAGTATGGTTGAGGAGTAAGATACGGCTAACCGCATAATCTGCGGCAATCACGCTGGCGGCCAACTCATGCCCCACCTAACGGTGAGACTCTCCTTCCACCACAAATTAGTTTTGCACAACAAGCCGCCTCGTGCAAGTATAATCTATGAGTGGTAGACCATTTCCAGTTAGTTGTGGCTTTGTTATACAGTAGGGCGAGCGGCAATTGAAAATTTACCAGAATACTAGCACGACGCGCAAGCGAGTGTGTGCTAGACCCACTTGCTTGCGCTGCGTGCTGGTATTTTTATTTTGCCTCCCACCTAGTACTTGGTAAATACTCATCTGCCGCTCGCCTAAGGTTCGACGCTGGCACGCTCCGTTCACAAGCTCTGTTCACAAGCTCTGTTCACAAGCTCTGTTCACAAGCTCTGTTCACAAGCTCCGTTCACAAGCTCCGTTCACAACAAGAGACCAATGGCACGTACTCATCCCTACCTGGCCCAATCGAAAAAACAAGAGAAAGCGATGGTTCGCTTTCTCCGCGACATGATCGCGATTCCCTCCGAATCGGGGCAAGAGCGCAAAGTAATTCAGCGCATCGGTGAGGAAATGAAGGCGACCGGCGCGTTCGACCGTATTTGGACCGACAAGATGGGCAATCTGCTTGCCCGAGTTGGCAAACCGGGCAAAGGGAAAAAACTGATCGCGATCGACGCCCATGTTGATACCGTCGGCATTGGCAACCGCGACGAATGGAAGCACGATCCGTACCGTGGCAAGGTCGAAGGGGGCAAGGTGTGGGGCCGCGGGGCGGGCGATCAAGAAGGGGCCATCCCTGCGATGGTTTACGCTGCGAAGATCCTTAAAGACCTGAAAGTCGATACGTCGGAATACTGCCTGCTTTTGACATGCACGGTCATGGAAGAAGATTGCGACGGCCTTTGCTGGCAATATCTCATCAACGAAGAAAAAATAAAACCCGACGCCGTGGTGGTGACCGATTCGACCAATTGCTCGATACTCCGAGGCCATCGCGGCCGGATGGAAATCGGCGTTACCTGCAATGGCCGGTCATGCCATGGCTCGATGCCCGAGAAGGGCGAGAATGCCGTTTACAAAATCGCCCGAGTCATAAGGGAAATCGAAAAACTGCATGGCCGATTGCCGAGCGATCCGTTTCTCGGCAAAGGGACAATCACGGTCAGCCACGTCGAATGCAAATCGCCCAGCCTGTGTGCTGTGCCGGGGCAGGCGTATATTCATCTCGACCGCCGATTGACGGCTGGGGAAACGAAGCGGTCGGCTGTTGCCGAGGTGAAAGAGGCGGTGCGCCGAGCCGGCGTGAAGGCCAAGGTCGAGGTGTTGCGCTATGCCATGCCGAGTTACACGGGACTGGTTTACGAAACGGAAAAGTATTTCCCCACCTGGTGCGAACCGGAAGATGCTTTGCAAGTTCAGGCGGCTGTCAAAACGCACCGCGACATGTTGGGCACGTCGCCGACGCTCCATCGCTGGACCTTTAGCACCAATGCCGTCTCGATTGCCGGAATGTATGGCATCCCCTGCGTCGGCTTCGGTCCCGCGCCGGAAAACGTCGCCCACACGGTAAACGACTCGGTGCCGATCAACCACATGGTAAAATGCGCCGCATTCTACGCCGGCTTCGGACAGGCTTACTGCGATTTGGCTGCCAGTCGGGATAATGAAACCAACATGGCGGTGAAACGGAGAAAGACATCGTAAGGAAACCACGGATGGCCACAGATTAACGCAGATAGGAAAACAGAAAACGATTCCCGCAAAGGCGCAAAGAGGAAAATAAGTCAATCATTTTATAAAATTCTTTGCACCCTCGCGCCTTTGCGAGAGAGCATTCATCTTTTTTCATCTGCGTTTATCTGTGTCCATCTGTGGTTCCATCTTCCCAAACAGTCCGAGCAAAATTACTAACGACCATGGCTGATCTCAAAGGCAAAAATTACATCGAAACTCAGGACCTCTCGGATGATGAGATTCGCCTGCTACTCGACACGGCTGCCGATCTGAAGGCGAAATTCCATCGGGGTGAGCCATCGCTGCTGCTGCCGCATCAGACGGCCTATCTCTTGTTTTTCGATAAGTCGACTCGCACGCGCAACGCGTTCGAGGCGGGCATGACGCAGCTTGGTGGTCATGCCCATTTTCTCGATGCCGACGTCACACAAATCAGCCACGGCGAAACGCCAGCCGACACGGGCAAAATTTTGGCCGCGATGGGCCATGGCATTTGCGTTCGGCATGATCTGGTGCTCGGCGAAGGGAACCGCTACATGCGCGAGATGGCTGCCGCGACCGATGTGCCAGTTATCAATATGCAGTGCGACGTCGACCATCCCACGCAAACGCTGGCCGACTTGCTGACGATCGAAGAACACTTTGACAAGCCGATGTCCGAACTCAAGATTGCCGTTTCTTGGGCCTACGCCCCATCGTACGCCAAGCCGCTCAGCGTGCCGCAGGGATTGATCACGCTGATGACACGGTTCGGCATGCATGTGTCGCTGGCGCATCCGCCGGGGTACGATCTGGTCGACCGGACCGTCGCCGCTGCGAAGGCGAACGCGGAAAAGTCGGGCGGCCGGTTTGAAATCGTGGAGGACATGGATGCCGCGTTTGCCGGCGCAGATATTGTGTATCCGAAAAGTTGGGGCGTGCATGATCTGATGCTCGACCGGCAAGCGGCGAAGACGCAAACGGAAATTGACGAGAATCAGCGGGCATGCCTGGCGCGGAATGACCAGCATAAAAATTGGATCTGCGACGAGCGGCGTATGGGACTTGCGAAAAAGTCGGCTGTTTACATGCACTGCCTGCCCGCCGACCGGGGTGCGGAAGTAACCGATGGCGTGATCGATGGGCCGCAGTCGATCGTGTTCCAAGAAGCAGAAAACCGGCTGCACACCGCCAAGGCGATCATGGCCTGTACCATGCGCGAGCGACCATTCTAACCATGTCCGAATCACACGACACCTTGGTCATTGCCCTTGGCGGGAACGCCATCAGCGCACCGGATGAAGAGGGCACGATCCATGATCAGTTTGCTCACACAGCGCAAACGGCCGACATACTCTCTTCGCTTGTCGAGCGCGGGCATCCGCTCATCATCACCCATGGCAACGGCCCGCAGGTTGGCAATGTGTTGCGGCGAGTCGAGCTGGCTTCCGATCAGATGTATCCGCTGCCGCTTGAGGTGTGCGTTGCCGACACGCAGGCGGGCATGGGCTACATGATTGCTCAATGTATGACCAATGCACTCGCGAAGCGAAAGCTGAAGCGGGATGTCACGGCCATTGTCACCACGGTGCTCGTTTGTCGCGACGATCCTGCTTTTGACAATCCAACCAAACCGATTGGCAGTCGACTTAGCGAGGCTGAGGCCGAATTGCATCGGGCCAATGACGGTTGGGAAATTCAGCAGACGAGCGGTGGTTTTTATCAGCGGATGGTGCCTTCGCCCGTGCCACGGCAGATTGTTGAGCTGCCGGCCATTCGCAACTTGGTCGATTCGGGACAAATCGTCGTTGCGTGCGGCGGCGGCGGGATTCCGGTGATTCGAGACGAGCAGGGCGCTTACCATGGCAGGGCCGCGGTCGTCGACAAAGATCGCACGTCGGCACTGCTTGCCCTTGAATTGGGGGTGCCGACGCTCGTAATGCTCACATCCGTGGAGCAAGTATGCCTCCACTTTGGTAAGCCAGACGAAAAACCACTCGACCGGCTGACTACCGAAGAAGCACAGAAGTATCTGGCTGAAGGGCAATTTGCGGTCGGTTCGATGGGCCCAAAAATCGAGGCCGCGGTCGACTTTGTCACCAAGTCGCATCATGCCCATGCGGTAGCGATCATCACCCACCTCGATCGACTGGCCGACGCGCTGGAGGGTCACGGGGGAACGCGGATTGTTGCGTCCCCATGAATTCGCGCTACAACGCCTGCATTCGCTCGTGTAGCTGCCGGGCGACTTCCACCGCTGCGTCTCGAATGGCCATTTTATTGCAGGTGACGACATGATCTTGGCGTAGCACCCAGTGGCCGTCGATCATCACATCGCGCACCTGTTCTGGGCCCATGGCATAGGTTAGGTGACCGGCCAGATTGTCGGCGGTGAGGGGCGTGGCGGGTCGGTAGTTAGTGAGGACCAAGTCGGCAGCAGCACCTGCTTCCAGTACGCCTAGCTTGATGCCCAGGCACGCGGAAGCGTGCCGCGCCGATTGGCCCAGCATTTCTAGCGGGCGAGTGAATGGGAGCGGTGCGCCGGCGTCATGACTTTTGAAGAGCGCGGTCCGAGCTTCTCCAAACATGTTTGCCCCGATGCCATCGGTGCCGAGCATTGGCGGCTTGGTCAGTCGCACGGGGCGAGAGTAGCCAACACCGTTGTTCATGTTCGACGTTGGGTTGTGGGCCATCGTGAAAAAGGGGTCAGGAGTCTTTTCTGCGAAGTACCCTTCGGGCCGTTCCGGGAAAAGACTCCTGACCCCTTTTTCACTCCGCTCGTTGATGCGCATGACATCTTCATCGGAAAAATGCGTTCCATGCGCGATAATCGTTCCCGGTAGATTGAGCAGCCCGTGTTTCTCAAAGCGGTCGAGCAATTTGCAACCATGCTTTTCACGAGTGATTTTCTCGTCAACGGGGTCTTCCGCTGCGTGGATATGCACGCCGATGCCCAACTCGCGTGCCAAGTCGACGCATCCGGAAAGAGCAGCATCATCGAGCGTAAAGCTGGCGTGTGCGCCAACCATTCCGGCAAAATGTTCGTCGTGTTTATTTTGGCAAGCGATAATGTAACGCCGGTTTTCGTCGAGCCCTTCGCGGGCTTCGGCTGAACGATTGCGGCAAGTCGTTTCGTAGCACAGCACGGCCCGGCATCCGACCGTGGCGATACCTTCCTCCAAAGCCGAGAGGCTCCCGGCAATCGCGTCAGGCGACGCATGATGATCGACGAGTGTCGTTGTGCCGCAGCGCACCGCAGCCAGCGCACCGATCATGCCGCTAGTGCAGGTGCTTTCGAGTGTGTGTGCCCGATCGAGTCGCCACCACACGAATTGCAATATCTCGTGGAAATTGGCAGGCGCTGTCGGCGGCGCTGGCATTCCCACGGCGAGCGAGGAGTACAAATGCGTATGGCCATTGACGAGTCCCGGCATCAGCACCGCGCCATCACAGTCGACGATTTCATCGCCTCTGAATGCGGTGGCCTCTTTGCCTACCGCAACGATTCGGCCATCTTCTTGGCGGAGGTTGCCCGACTGAACCGATGGGGGGTCGAGTTGGACGAGTGTCGCGTTTTTGAAGTGTGTTGCCATGGATTATTTTGTTTTAACGCCGCGAAGACGCAAGCGGATCGCTTGCGTCTTCGCCGTTACTCTAAAAGCCCCAATACGCCCGTTTGTTCATTAAACGCCTCGATCAACCGATCCCACTGGTCGGCCTGAGCGAATGTCTCGGTCCAGAAATCGGGATCCCAAAGTCGATTCAATTCGGCAACATCGCGTTGTTGCTGTTCAACCCAAGTGAAGTATTTCAGATTGTGAATTGCTTTGCGGTCGGAGTAGGATAGTTCGCGCATGTGGTCGGTACCAACCGCTTCCAAATAGCGCCCAAAATGGCGCGCGGCCATCTCTCGCTCGTATTCCCCGCAGCGCGTCCGCTCGTCCTCGATCCGGCTCGCGTAAAGCTCCGTCGAATCGGTCAGGCAGGTAAACAAAACGTCCTTGCCGCCCATCTCAAAATGCTTGGCCGTTTTGATCGCGGCGATCAGATTGCAGATGCCTGAGAGACCCAACAGAGAAAGCTGCTCGCAATGCGATTCCGGCACGCCTTCGCCTGCGAGAAATTCCTGCCCACTCGGTTCGTTGAATAGCTGCAGTAGCGACAAGCATTGCTGGTCGTCGACGGCGATCACCAGATCTGTGTTTCGCACGTTATGGACCCAAGGCACATGCTTATCGCCGATGCCTTCGATGCGATGACCGCCGAAGCCGCATTGCAACAGCGTCGGGCACTGGAGCGCCTCGACCGCGGCGACCCGAAGCTGTGGGTACCGGGTCCGGAGAAAATCGCCCGCGGCAATGGTTCCTCCGGAACCGGTCGCCGAGATGTAGGCAGCGAGCCGATCTCCGGGCGCGGCAATTTGCTGAAATATCTCATCGACGATGTTGCCGGTGGTGTGATAATGCCAGACGGGGTTCCCCAGTTCCTCGAACTGATTAAAAATCACGCAGTCAGGCCGCGTGCGGCGGATTTCCCAGCACATGTCGAAAATTTCCTTCACGTTCGACTCGCAGCCCGGCGTGGCGATCACCTCGGCGCCAATCTCTTCCAGCCATTGGAATCGCTCCCAGCTCATCTCCTCGGGCAGGATGCCGATCGCCTGGCATCCCAGCAGGGCAGAGTCAAACGCCCCACCACGGCAAAAATTACCCGTCGAGGGCCAAACCGCCTTATGCCGGGTCGGGTCAAACTGGCCCGTGATAAGCTTCGGCACCAAACATCCGAACGCGGCACCCACCTTGTGCGCACCGGTCGGGAACCATTTTCCAACCAGTCCGACAATCCGCGCATCGACGCCGGTCAATTCACGCGGGAACTCGACCCAGTTGCCCTGATTAAAAAGCCCTCCCTCGGCGGTCGGTTCGTTTTTCCACGTAATGCGGAACAAATTCGCCGGATCGATATCCCACAGCCCAACCTGCGTGAGTCGGTCTTTTACTTTCTTCGGAATCGCCTCGGGATTGCGCATTTGGGCGAAAGTGGGGATGAGAATCTTGCGTTCTCGACAAAGGTCGATGGTGTGGGCAAGAGATTCCTGGCTTGTAACCATGATTAGGCTCCGAAAGACAAAAGACAATAAGAATCACCGCAGAGGACACAGAGAGCGCAGAGATATTCCTCTGGCAAGTATTTCCTCCGCGCTCTCTGCGTCCTCTGCGGTAAAATTAGGTTTCATTGGTTTTTCAGCAACTTAATTTCAGGTACGGAAATTGGTGTTTTCACTTAATTGCATGGGAAACTGCATCAAGGCTCGGCTCAATCCGTATTGGCTTACCCGCGGCTCGGATTGCTGCGGCGGAATCTTTCAGCCCGCTGCCGGAATTGATTGCAAGCACACGGTCTTTTCTGTCAATGATATTCATGTCGATGGCCACTTGCACACCAGCGATTGCGGCCGCGGCGGCAGGCTCGCTAAAAATACCATGCTTGCCGGCAATGGCTAATGACGCGAGGATTTGCTCATCGGTTACTTGGACAATTGTTCCCTCCGAAACGCGGATTGCACTCACCGCCTTGCGCCAATTGCGCGGCACTTGCACATTGATGCCGTCGGCGATGGTGTTGCCCCCATCCGACTGAGGGAAATCGTCCAACGGCGGTAGATGTCCGTGCTGGAAAGCGTAATCAATCGGCGCAACACCGGCTGCTTGCACACCTAGTAGTCGCGGCAGTCGGTCGAGGACACCCAGCGCATGCATTTCGACCAAACCCTTCCAAACTCCGGCGAGCGTGCAGCCGTCGCCCACGCTCACCACCACCCAGTCGGGTACTCCGCCAGTGGATAGAGACTGCTCGGCAATTTCCAACCCGGCTGTTTTTTTGCCCTCGACCAACACGGGATTGATCGCGCAGTTGCGATTGTACCAGCCAAATTTCTCGCAGGCGTCGGAGCAGAGCGCATAGGCGTTTTCGTAGGGACCCGCCACGGCGAAGACCGTTGCGCCGTAGACCAGCATCTGTGCCAGCTTCGGCTGGGCGGCGGTTTGCGGGACGAAGATGACCGCCTTCACCCCTGCCAAGGCTGCATGACCGGCCAGGCTGGTTGCTGCGTTGCCGGTCGATGCGCAGGCGATGGTCTGCGCGCCGCGCTCGACGGCATGCGCAACGCCTACGGAACTGGCCCGATCTTTGAGCGACGCGGTGGGGTTTCGGGCTTCGTCTTTCACCAACAGTTCGGCGATGCCCAGTTCTTTTGCAAGTCGGCTGGTGCGGATGATCGGCGTCCAGCCAACGGGCCAATCGTGCGGAATGCTTGCCGGTTTAAGCGGCAGCAGCTCGCGATAACGCCAGTGGGTATGCGGCCGATCGCCGAGCGGTTCGTTGTGCCATGCCTGTTTAATCGCATCAAGATCGAAGCGGATTTCCAAAATGCCATCGTCCGGCCCGCAATCTGCGCAGGTCGACTCCATCCCGGTCCAAGAGGTGGACTTTAGGCAATGGACGCAGACAAGTTCTGATACGTAGGTGGACATGGCAACATCAAGAGTGAAAATGGGGGCCAAGCCCAGGGGTTGCAACCTCTGGGCTTTCCATTCACCACTATATCTTGCCGAATTCATGGGGACTACGGGAAAGATCGAGAGAGATGGTTTTCTGCTAGTGGTTACCCGCAGAGATGGATGCTAGGCTGGGCAGCGTTGGTTGTCGGTAGTAGATTGAGAGTATCGCTCTGCCGGCGATGCGTCGCATCGCGGCCACTGCCTACCGCCCACTGCTTTTCCCATGGTCGACCTCTACTCCGCACCGTTTGTTGAACTGATCGACCGTATGCGGTTGGAGTATGCCCGGCAGCAGAGCATGTTTGATCTGCCTGTGCGCAAGTGGTATCTACCATCGCAAGCAGCCGACGCTCCGGACCTGTCGGTTCGGTTTCATGGACAACTGGCCGGCACTCCGGTAGGCCCCGCTTCGGGACCGCAGACGCAGATGGCGCAAAACCTGGTTCTTTCGTGGCTTGCCGGGTCGCGCATTCTGGAACTGAAGACCGTGCAGATCGACGACCAGTTAACCATCGCTCGGCCTTGCATCGACGCGACCAACGTCGGCTACAACATCGAGTTCTCACAGGAATTGCGAGTCGCCGATTCGCTCGACCAATATGTCCAGGGAACCATGCTGATCCACATGCTGCGGCATGCGCCCGAGGTGTTTGGGCATCCGTTTGGCGACGTTGATATGAGCAGCACAACGGGCGAGACGGTTTACGACATGTCGGTCGGCTACGATTTGGCCGGCATCCAATCGGACAAGGTTCGCCGTTTCATTGATGGCATGATCGACGCGGAACCGAGCATCGAGCGGCTTCGCGGACAGATCCCCCACCGGCTCAAATCGCTCCGCGAGCTGGACTACCCAACAGACCTGAGCCGCAGCATCACGCTATCGACTTTCCACGGTTGCCCAGCCGACGAGATCGAGCGGATATGCGAGTTCCTGCTCACCGAGATGGATGTCAGCGTAATCGTAAAAATGAACCCGCCCATGCTGGGCAAGGATGCCCTCGAACACCTGCTGCACGGTGTGATGGG
Organism: Lacipirellulaceae bacterium; assembly: GCA_965249435.1. Lineage (GTDB taxonomy): Bacteria > Planctomycetota > Planctomycetia > Pirellulales > Lacipirellulaceae > JAJRWS01. The sequence continues at coordinate 448,818 of CBDFMC010000025.1, forward strand.
TTACCACGCGATTCGTGTCAACGAAACGGCCTACACCAGTGGGCTGATGTTCGACGAGTCGATCGCGATGAGCCGGCGGTTGGCGACGCTTGCCGCGTCGCGCAAGCGAGGGTTTGGCGCGAAGTTTTCCAACACGCTGGAAGTAAAAAACCATCGCGACTTTTTCCCAGCAGGTGAAGAGGTAATGTATCTGTCGGGACCGCCGTTGCATGTCATCACGCTGGCGCTGGCCAATCGTTTTCGGCAGGAGATGGGGCCCGAGATGCCGATCTCGTTCTCGGCCGGTGTCGACCGAAAGAACTTTGCCAACATGGTCGCTTGCGGGTTTGTGCCGGTGACGACTTGCACCGACCTATTGAAAACAGGCGGCTACGGCCGACTGCCGCCCTATCTTCACGAGTTGGAAAAGGGGATGAATGCCATGGTGGCAGAGACGATCGACGAATTTCGGCTTGCCGCTCGTGGCCAGTCTGCTGCCTCCGGCGGCGACCCGGTGCTGGCAGGCTTGCTCAACACGCCGATCATTGCCGAAGAAACCCGTGACGATGACAGATATTACCAAGCGCGCAACCAGTTGGTTCCCAAGCGGATCAATTCGCGGCTCTTGCTGTTCGATTGCATTACTTGCAATAAGTGCGTGCCTGTCTGCCCGAATGACGCCAATTTTTTGTACGAAACGCCGCAGGTTGATCTGCAATATCGCGACATGGAAGTTGCGCCCGAGGGCACAATCGCCGAGCGTGGCGAGCCGTTGCCATTTAGGCTGGAGCGTGCGGAGCAAATCGCCAACTTTGCCGACTTTTGCAACCACTGCGGCAATTGCGATACGTTCTGCCCCGAGTGGGATGGGCCCTATTTGATGAAGCCGAGCTTTTTCGGCAGCCGGCGCTCGTTCGACGAAGGGGCACCGCACGATGGCTTTTTGTTGGAAGGCGAACCTGGAAGCCTGTCGCTGCTTGGCCGAATCGAGCAGCAGACCTGTCGGATGGATGAACTGTCGGAGCCGGGCTGTTTTCGCTATCATGACGGCACCGTCACGATCGTCGTGGAGCATGGCAAGGTCATGGAGTTGGAAAACGGGCCGCCACAAAGGGCGCACCGCATCGACATGGGCCGATTTCATGCCATGGCAGCGCTGCTCGCCGGCATCATCAACCCTTCGCGCGTGCAGCAAGTGAATACGCGACTGTTGGTGGAAGTTAGCCGCCGGGCTTGCCCCGGCGAGGGGACGCAGCGCCGGGACAAGCCCGGCGGCTAACCAATCAACCCAACAAATTCAAATGTCACGTTCGCATGACGACCGCGTCTTCGCCACCGACTGAAAAACCCTGGATCGAGTGCCAAGCACATGGCGAATTTCTCGATTGGTTGGACGACGCGGCGGGGACCATTTTGGTCTCCACCTACAACTCGGGGAAGCTGGCGCTCGTAAGCTGTAAGCAGGGGGAGTTGCGGCTACAGGTTTATAAGTTTGCCCGACCGATGGGGTTGGCGGTGGACGAACATCGGCTGGCGATCGCTACGAAAGAATCGATTCTGCTGTTCGACCGGCAAGAGATCCAGCCACGTGCGGACTGCGATGCCCTCTATTCGGCCACGAGCGAAAATGTAACAGGCAAACTCAACGTGCATGATCTCGTCTTTGCCGGCGAGAAGCTCTACTTTGCCAACACCAAATACAACTGCCTGGCCCGGCCAAGCGAAACGCACCGCTTTATGCGGAGTTGGCAACCGGAGTTTATCACCGAAATTGCCTCGGGCGACCGCTGTCACCTCAATGGCGTCGGCGTCCGCGACGGCCGGCCTGGGGTGGTCACCGCGTTTTGCGAATCGGACCAGCATCGGGGTTGGCGAGAACAAGACCGATTCACCGGCGGCATCCTCATCGACATGCAGAGCAAAGAAGTGATCGCCCGGGGACTTTGCATGCCTCATTCACCCCGGTGGCACAACAATCGGTGGTGGTTCTGCAACTCCGGCTTGGGCATGCTTTGTGCATTGGATGCCGCCGATGGTCAAGTCGAGGAAATTTGTGCGCTGCCCGGTTTTGTCCGAGGGCTCTGGTTCGTAGGCGACCATGCGCTTGTCGGCCTGTCGAAATTCCGCAAAGAGCACGTGCTCGATCCCTCGCCCATCAACGGGCGGCTCCGCGAGGCCCAATCGGGCGTCGCGGTGGTCGACACGCGCTCTGGCTGCACTGTGGGCATGTTGGAATTTGTCCGTGGGGGTCGGGAAATCTTTGATGTGTCGTTTCTGCCCGATTTGCAAAACGTCGAACTAGCCACCTGATCCCAGCCGTGTCGCAACGCGACACACGGCGCGGAAACCTTTCCTCTTCCAAAAGCGACCGATACGCAGGCAGAAAATTTCCCTCAAATTTTCCTGAACCCTTTCCTCTCTCTATTCGCACTAGAGAGTTCATGGCAGCCGTGAGTACACAACCGCCCGTCGAAATGAGCAAAAATCCCGATTTGGCCGAATTGGTCCACAACCATCAGGCAAGCGTGTGGCGCTATTTGCGATTCCTCGGCGCCCAGGCCCATGAAGCTGATGATCTGACGCAGGAAACATTCCTCGCGGTGGCGGGGTCGATCCGGCAGTCAAATTTCGAGCAGCGAAGCTCGGCCCAAACGGCCGCGTACCTGCGCACCGTGGCGAGAAACCAACTGCTGATGGCCCGACGAAAGCGGGGCCATGAAATAAACACAGTCGAACTTGAAGCGGCCGAGTCGGTTTGGGCCGAGGCGACCGCAGGCCGCCGCATCGATGATTATGTTGCGGCACTGGCCGACTGTTTGGAAAACGGCCTGAAACAGGCCGATGGCCGGGCACGTCAAGCGATCGACCAGTTTTACCGCAACGGGCAGGGCCGAGCAGAGATTGCGAAGGAGTTGAACATGACTCCCGATGGCGTAAAAACGCTCCTGCGCCGTACCCGCGACGTATTACGCAACTGCATCGAAAGAAAAATTAACGTGAGATGAAACCATGAACGAAACCAACCCCAATCGCGATGACTTGCACGACCAGTTGGTCGACCAGACACTGCGCGAAGTCGTGGGCGGCGAGGCGCCGCCCGATTTGTCGCAGCAGATTCTTAATCGCGCGAAGACGCAAGCGGAAATCGACGCTTGCGTCTTCGCGACAACAACCCCAGGAGACGAGGCGATGTCAACCAACAACCACGCTCAAAAAAAATTCGGTTGGGGCGCCCTAGCCATCGCCGCAAGTCTGCTAATCGCCACCGGCGCGCTGCTACTACCCGCCGTGCAATCAGCACGCGAAACAGCACAGCAATCGAAGGCGAAATCTAAAGCGCTACCGAATGCCAAAGTTCTCGGCGAAGCACAAAAAAGTGCTCCGAAAGACGACTTAATACTAGATGCTGTCGAACAGCCGAGACGTTCTGATAAAGATGAATTGCGAATGATGGTAACGCCGCACGTTGTCGTCCAATCTAAGGAGGAAGAACAACACAGTTTTGGTCTGAGATTTCAACGTGGCGAAAGCGATCGCGGATTGCATGAGCAGTCCGTGGTGCAAGAGAAAAAGTCCACTGAGGGGTCAAGCATGGACTATGCTGCTGTACCGGCTCCGGCTTCCGGCCCTGTGGCAGGGGCAGAAATTTCTGTTGGGGTACCCTGGAGCTACCTCGATAGAGGCAGAGCCGCCAAAAGGGTTAATGAGGAGTCCGCCGGAGAACATCGAGTCGTTCTTAGTAAAACCCCCTATATTGGCCGTCAATTAAGAGCTGAAGTACACTCCGAAGTAAATGTCCCTCGACTTCATGAGACAAAAAGAAATATGGGTTTGCACGGACTAATCAATGATTCCTATCGCGGCCGAGGCCCGGGCAACTCGGGCGACCAGTACACGCGCATCTACGAAAACCCGTTCAAAAAGGTTGGCACCGAATCAACCGAAAACCGGCTCAGCACTTTTTCAATCGACGTCGACACCGCCTCGTACGCCAATGTGCGGCAGTTTTTGATGCAGTCGCACTCGCTGCCGCCGGCCGATGCGGTTCGTATTGAGGAGCTGGTCAACTATTTTGATTACGACTACTCGCAGCCGACCGGCGACGTGCCGTTTGCCGCCCACGTCGAAGTGGCCGGGTGCCCTTGGCAGCCGGCGCATCGGCTCGTGCGGGTGGGGATCAAAGGCCGGGAGATTGCCCGGCAACAGCGGCCGCAGTCGAATTTGGTTTTCCTGATCGATGTTTCTGGCTCGATGAACCGGCCGAACAAGCTGCCGCTGCTGGTCGAGGGCATGAAGATGCTCACGCGCCAGTTGGGCGAGAACGACCGCGTGGCGATTGTCGTCTATGCTTCGAGCGAAGGGCTGGCGCTACCCAGCACGCCGGGCGACAAGCAGGATGTTATTCTATCGGCACTGGAAAAACTGCGTGCCGGCGGCTCAACGGCGGGCGGGGCGGGCATTGCACTCGCCTATAAAACGGCCCAGCAGAATTTCATCGAGGGCGGCGTCAACCGCGTGATCCTCTGCACCGACGGCGATTTTAACGTCGGAGTCACCAGCCCGGCCGCATTGGAACGGATGGCCGAGTCGCAGGCCAAGGAGACGGGCGTGTTTCTGACTGTGCTCGGCTTCGGCCGGGGGAATCTTAACGATGCGATGATGGAAAAAATCTCCGGCAAGGGCAATGGCAACTACCACTATGTCGACGGACGGACCGAGGCACGCAAGGTGTTGGTCGAAGAGATGTCGGGCACGCTCGTGACGATTGCGAAGGATGTGAAGATTCAAATCGAGTTCAACCCGACGCAAGTAGCCGGGTATCGGCTGATTGGTTATGAGAACCGTATGCTGGCGGCCGAGGATTTTAATGATGACAAGAAAGATGCTGGCGAGATTGGGGCGGGGCACACGGTCACCGCGCTCTATGAGATTGTTCCCGTGGGGCAGTCGGTTGATACGCCGGGGGTCGATGTGCTGAAGTATGAGCAACCTGCGAAACCGACAAGCGACGAGAGGCGGCGAACAGATAGCGGCGAGATGCTCACATTAAAAATTCGCTACAAGCAGCCTGATGGAGACAAGAGTACGAAGCTGGAGTTCCCGATCACTGACAACCGGCAGCAGTTCGGTGCGGCGTCGGACGATTTCAAATTCGCTGCTGCGGTGGCTAGCTTTGGGATGTTGTTGCGGGACTCGGAGCATCGGGGGAACTCGTCGTTCGCCTCGGTGTTGGAAATCACCGAGGATGGTAGCGGCCGGGACCTGCACGAATATCGGGCGGAGTTCTTGCAGATCGTGCGGCAGGCGCAGCAGTTGGCGGGGGAATAGGGTTGAAAAGCCCAGGGGTTGCAACCCCCGGGCTTGGGTTGTACCCGTCGTTTTGCACCCCCAGGCTACCCCACGTCACTAATATCAAGCGCTTCGCCGTAGCGGATCAGCATTTGGCGACGCAGCTTGGCATGGTCGGCGTGCTTGAGGCCCGGGTCGGCCGCGACCAACAGTTGCGACTCGCGGCGAGCTTCGTCGAGAAGCTCTCGGTCGCGCAGCAAGTTGGCAATCCGTAGCGGCGGCAGGCCGTGCTGCTGCGTGCCGAACAGGTCGCCCGGGCCGCGCAGGTTGAAGTCGAGTTCCGCGAGCGCAAACCCATCGGTCGAATCGGCAAACGCTTCCAATCGCTCCAGGGCAGCCTCGGGTTTTTCATCGGTTTCCTTGGATTGATTCTCCACCAGCACACCACAAAATCCGGGGTGATTGCCCCTCCCGATGCGGCCGCGGAGTTGGTGCAATTGCGAGAGCCCAAACCGCTCAGCCCCAGCGACGGTCATGACCGTCGCATTCGACACGTCGACGCCCACCTCGACCACGGTTGTGCTGACCAGCACTTGGGTATGGCCGGCGACAAACTGGGCCATCGTTTGCTCTTTCTCGGCCGACGACAGGCGTCCGTGCAAAATACCGAGCCGAAATGCTTCCAGCTCGCCATTGGTCAGATTTTCAAATGCCTCGGCCACGCTGGGGGCGTCGATCGTTTCCGACTCGTCGACCAGTGGTGCAATGACATACGCCTGCCGACCTTCGCGAAGCCGGTCGCGGACAAATGCCCACCACTGCGAGACCTTTTGCGGCGTGACCAGATAGGTACTGACCGGCTGGCGCCCTTGGGGTAATTCGCGGAGTGTCGAAACATCGAGATCGCCGAACAGCGTCATGCTCAGCGTCCGCGGGATCGGCGTGGCGGTCATCACCAGATAATGGGGCGAACGGTCCGCCTCGCGCAGCGCGGCCCGCTGCCGCACGCCGAATTTGTGCTGCTCGTCGATCACCACCAGGCCGAGATTTTTGAACTCGACGCCCTCCTGGATAATCGCCTGTGTGCCGATCACCATGTCAACATTCCCCGCGGCGATGTCCGCGAGCACGCTGCGCCGCTCGGCAGTCGCCAGTCCGCCGGTGAGAATCACGTAGCGCACCCGGCTCGCCTTGAGCATTGTCTCAAGGGTACGCGCATGTTGCCGGGCGAGGATTTCGGTCGGCGCCATGAGCACCGTCTGCCGGCCATGGGCGACGGCGACCAACATGGCATAGAGGGCGACGATCGTCTTCCCACTGCCAACGTCGCCTTGCAGCAGGCGGTTCATCGGGCGGTCGAGCGCCATGTCGGCCGCGACTTCGCGGATCGCTTGTTCTTGGCTGGCGGTCAGTTCAAACGGCAGCAACCGTCGAATACGGGCGTCGACTTTTGCGGTGGCGGGTAGCTCGGGCGCTTCGAGTTGCTGAAAATTCCCGCGCCGTACCGAAAGGGCCAATTGCAGAATGAACAATTCTTGAAACACAAACCGGCGTCGGGCACCCTCAAGTGCGTCGGCATCGGCGGGCTGATGAATGGCACGCACCGCAGGTCGCAGCGGCTGCAAGCGATACTGCTGGAGCAACGCCGGGGGAAACACCTCGTCGAGAAGCTCGACAAAATCTTCCACCGCGGTCTGAACAAACTTTCGCATGTGGAATTGCGACACCCCTTCGGTCAGCGGATAGATCGGCAGCAGTCGGCCTTCGGGCGGGGCTTCGTCTTCGGCCAGCCAGGTAATCTGCGGATGGGTCATTTGCCATACGCCGCCGCGCAAGTTCGGCTTGGCCGAAAAGATCACGCGTTGGCCTTTGTGAAACTTGCGCTGTATAAACGGCTGGTTGAACCACGTGGCTCGCAGGTAGTGCGAACCATCAGAAAGCAGCACGCCGACGCGCGCCTTGCCAAACCCGCTGCTTCGGGCGGCGACTTCGACCACCTGCCCACAGACGCTTTGCAGCTTGTCTTCTTCCAAGTCGACAATCCGTCGTTCGTCGGAAAGGTCTTGGTAGTCACGTGGAAAATGAAACAACAAGTCGGCCGCCGTCCACAAGCCCATTCGCTGCAGCCGCCTTGCTTGATCGCTTGTGATATTGCGCACCTGCTCCACGGGCGTGGCGAGGCGTTTCTTGGCCTCGTCGTCTGGCAGAGGCGGTGGGGTTCCGCTAATAGGTTCCATATTCGCATTCCAGCCGGAAAGCCCAGGGGTTGCAACCCCTGGGCTTGAGCATGGATACACTAAAAAAGGTCTACAAATACTGCTGATACGCTGCGACGGCCAACTCGTCGACGCGGTCGTTTTCGAGATGGCCACTGTGGCCGGCGACGCGGGTATATTTTACCTTGTGGGTGGCAAGCAATTGGTCGAGCTGCCGCCAAAGTTCTTCGTTTTTTACCGGCACCAGTCGCTTCCCCTCCTTGCGCCGCCAGCCGTTGGCCTTCCACTTGGGCATCCACTCGCTCATTCCTTTGCCGACGTAAACGCTGTCGGTGAATAACTCGACAACGGTTGGTCTTTTCAGGGCGGAGAGACCCTCGATCACCGCTTGCAGTTCCATGCGGTTGTTCGTCGTCTCGGGCTCGCCGCCGGAGCCTTCGATTTGTTTCTCCGTGGTCGGATGGCGCAGCAGATACGCCCATCCCCCCGGCCCTGGATTGCCGCTACAGCCGCCATCGGTGAATAAATGGACCTCGGGTGTTTGGGTCATGTTTGTGTAGGCTCTCGGATTTTTCGACGACAAGTCGTCGGCTTGGTGTTATCGGTGACAAGTCGGTTTGGGCTTATCGGCTTTCTGATTTCGGCTTTCCGCTTTGCGCAAGCATCGGCATCTCGGTTCGGGGTTTGGTCATCTGCCGCAGTTCGTCTTCCATGGTCGAATCCATTCGAGGCTGCTCGGCGAGGGTCCAAGGCATGTGGACGGTGAACTGGCTCCCTTTCCCCAGTTCGCTTTCCAAGGAAATATCTCCGCCCAGCAGTCGGCAAAGTTCCCTCACGATGGAAAGCCCCAGACCTGTGCCGGAGTATTCTCGCGTCATCGCATTGCCACTGGGCAGGACCGTGGTACCCTGGCGAAATTTTTCAAACACCAATAACTGCTCCGACTCGCTGATGCCCACGCCAGTGTCCGCGACAACCAACCGCAACTGATCCTGTCCGTCGCGCCACACCCTCACGTCGATTCGTCCCCCATCGGGTGTGAATTTGATCGCATTGGAGAGAAGATTATTGATCACCTGCTCGAGCTTTCCCTGATCTTGCGCCACAGGCGACAGCCCAGGCGCGATCTCGCACTCCAGATCGATATTCTTCCGTTCGCTCAATGGCCTTGCCAAATCACACTGGGTAGCCACCACCGTGCCGATATTGAACTGGCTTAGCCGCAACTCCATTTTGCCACTTTCGATTTTTGCCAAATCGAGAATATCGTTGATCATCTCCAGCAATTGCTTGCCGGAACGCTGGATATTATTGGCAAATCGCTGATGTTTTTCGTCCAGCGCGTCGACGGTGCCAAGCAAATCGCTAAAACCAATGATGCTATTGAGCGGCGTGCGAAGCTCGTGGCTGATGGTGGCCAAGAAATCACTTTTGAGTTGGTTCATCTCAAACAGTCGCAAATTAGTTTGTGCCAACTCGTCGAGCTTGCCATCGAGTTCGCCGTTGACGTCGCGCAGCTCATCCTGCTGCCGGAGAAGTTGCCGTAACATGCGGTTGAATGCTGCGCCCAGCTCTTCAAACTCGTCGCCCGTGTGAATCGTCGCTCGCTTTTCGACGTCGCCACGTCGTACCGCGTCGCTCACTTCACGCAGATGCCGCAGCGGTTTGACGATGATATAGCGAACGATCACATAGAGCGCGATCATAGAAAGAGAGACCGCTGTAATTGCTGCAACTAACAGGAATGCGTGTGAACGATCTTGTGCTTTTTTAGTTTCATCCGCATCAAATTCGACCCGAACGATAGCCAGTAAATCGCCAACGTGCATGTCAGGCCAGAAAACGGGCATGATTGGTTTGCTATGGCAAGTAATGCATTTTTGCTTGGCATAAACGGCTTCGTAGTAAAGGTAGGAGAATTCGCTGATTTCCACATTGTCATCCGATGGATTAACACCTTGCTCTGAGGAATCGATATGCTTCGGGATGAGCCGTAGATCCCACTTGGTCCTTAGGTTGTTGATTTCTTTATCACTTTTTAATTCCCTGCCTGCTTCGATCCATTGGACCATTAAATCCCATTCAAGCTGATCGGTTGGTTCCCGTATCCCCTGTTCGTTTTTTGGATGGAGCACAACCCAATCGTAATTACGTTTGCGCAATAGGTCGGCAATCTCAATATCGGTTTCCTGGATATTAGGATCTTTTTCCTGCTTAGTGAAATGCGCCTCCATCAATGCTGCATTGGCGAGCGCTTCGCCGGTGAATCGGTTTTGCTCAATTACGATCTCATCAGTTTTCTTACCATAAAACCAAAAGCTACCTGAGATGAAAAGCAACAAGCAGCCCCCAAACAGCCACCGGCACTTGCGTTCCAGGTTGGTTTCTCCCAACGCTCGTTTGATAGTGCGATAACTCATTTGAATGCGGAATTCGGATTGCGGAATAGCCGCGTCGCAACGCGACGCACGGCGAATTGCGGAATTTGTGCTAGGCGTTATTGTACGGCAGGAAGGTGCCGATTGCCACGCGGATAAACATTGGAACGGAGGATATCCGTGTGCTGCGTTGCAGCACGGCTATTCCGCAATCCGAATTCCGCATTCGTTCACATCATATCCCACGGGTCGACGTCGACCGTGGTGATAACGTCGCGGGGTGGTTTGAATTGGGCGATTGCCTGGCGGACTAGCTGTTGCAGCAGGGCTGTCTCGGAGGCCTGCAATTGGAGTTGAAAACGGTATTGGCCCCGAAGCTTAGCGATGGGCGCTTCGCCGGGGCCCAGGATTCGTACCGGCGCGCCCTCTGCAATCGACTGCCGCAACCGCTCGGCGAAGCCCTCGGCAGTCTCGCGGGCCATGTTTTCTTTTTGGCTGCGAACCACGATACGCACCATCGCCCCGAACGGCGGATAGCCCAGCTCCTTGCGTTCGGCGAGTTCCGGTAAGGCAAAGGCGCGGAAATCGTGCCGCACCGCCGCGGCGATGGCGGGGTGCTCGGGGCTGAGTGTTTGCACCAACACTCGGCCACCCTTTTCACCTCGGCCTGTGCGTCCGGCGACTTGGGCTACCAATTGAAACGTCCGTTCGGCGGCGCGAAAATCGGGCAGATGCAACGCCGTGTCGGCATTGATCACACCAACAAGCGTCACATTGGGAAAGTCTAAGCCTTTGGCGATCATTTGCGTGCCGAGAAGAATGTTCACTTCGCCTCGGCGAAACTTGCTGAGCACTTGCTCATGGCTGCCGCGTACGCGCATCGAGTCGGTATCCATTCGGGCCACGACATGCTCCGGGAACCGGGCTCGTACTTCGGCTTCGAGTTTTTGCGTGCCCAGCCCGCCGTAGCGAATCGCCGGCGACTTGCAGTCGGGGCAAGCCACCGGTGGCGGGACTTGGTGATCGCAGTAGTGGCAGAGAGCCGTGTTTTGCTGTCGGTGGAAAGTGAGCGACATCTCGCAGTCGGGGCATTTTAGTGCGAAACCGCAAGCGGGGCATTGGATATGGGTCGAGAAGCCGCGGCGATTTAACAAGAGCATCACCTGCCCGCCGTCGCGTAGTGCGGCACTCATCGCCTGGTGCAACTGGCGACTGATGCCGCCGCGGCCGAAACGTGTTTGGGCCGGGTCGCGAAGGTCGATCGTCGCCACGTCGGGCAGCGGACGGCCCAGGACGCGCCGCGTGAGAGAAACTCGCCGGAAGATTCCCTCTTCTGCCCGCTGCCAACTTTCCAGCGAAGGCGTCGCGCTGCCGAGCACCAACGGAATCCGCTCGGCCAGCGCCCGTTGCCAGGCGACGTCGCGGGCATGATACCGGGGGGCCGAGTCCTGCTTGAACGTCGATTCATGCTCTTCGTCGATAACAATCAGCCCCAGATGGGGCGTGGGGGCGAATATCGCGCTGCGCGCTCCGACAACCACCTGCACTTCGCCCTGGGCTATCCGTCGCCAATGATGATGCCGTTCGACGGGCGTCATGTGGCTATGCAACACGGCAACCGAGTCGAACCGGGCACGAAACCGGCGGACCGTTTGCGGCGTGAGACTAATCTCTGGCACCAGCACAATCGCCTGCCGGCCGAAGCTCACCACGCGCTCGATTGCCTGGATATAAACTTCCGTTTTGCCACTGCCGGTCACGCCGTGAACCAAAATGCCGTGCGGTTCGCTTGCTTCGAGGGTGTCCGTGATGACGGCGAGCGCCGCTTGTTGTTCGTCATTCAAATCGAGCGCAGCTTGGCGAGCGACTTTTTCATGGGTGACGTCGTCACCGGTCGCTGCCAGCCGGGCCGAGCGGGAATCGATCAACCCTTTTTTTAGCAACCCCTTGATCGGTGCGGTCGTACACTGGGCCTGCTCGGCAAGCTTTTGGATCGGCATCGGCGAAGAGCTTGCCGCAAGGATTTCCAAAGCGCGTCGCTGTTTTGCAGGCAGCTTGAGCTGAGCGATTCGAGGACACACATCGGTGGGAACCGTCAGCAAGGCGACTTCCCGCGTACCGGCTTGGCTGCGAACACCGGCAGGCAGAACCGTCTCCAACACTTGGCCCCATGGACAGAGATAGTACTCGGCCATCCACCGAGTCAGCCGCAGCATCGCGAGCGATAGCAAACTGACCCGATCGACCACCTGGGACACATGCTTGAGCCGTTGCGGGTCGACCTGCTTGGTTTCCAACTGAACGCAATAACCCTCGACAGACCGGTTGCCTCGTCCGAACGGCACGCGAACCCGTCGCCCTGGTTCGAGCAATCGGTCGGCTCGGCCGCCGTCGCAAAGCGCATCGGGCACCAGATAATCGTACTGCCGGTCAGGCCCCGAGCAGAGCACCACCGTCGCCACCAGCCGCTGCACCTGCGCATCAAGCTCCCACTCGGGCGGCGAAGTGTCGAACAGGCTCTGTTGCTGAGACATAAAAGGAATGCGGAATGCGGAATGCGGAATGCGGAATAGCACGGCGCATGCTGGTCAACACTTCTTCACAACGCTACGATACCAGCTTACGGGCTTCCTGCACATGATGGTTCCTTTTTCATTCCGCAATCTGCATTCCGAATTCCGAAATTCATTATGCGCCTTGGCATCTTTGGCGGCAGCTTCGACCCGGTCCACTTGGGACATTTGCAATTGGCGGATTGCTGCCTGCGGCTGGCGGCGCTCGACGAGGTCTGGTTCACGCCGGCCGCGGTGCAACCGCTCAAGCAGCATGGACCTCGGGCATCGAACGACCAGCGATGTGCGATGCTAAGCCTGGCGCTCGCGGGCCACGCCGACTGGCAACTTTGCAGAATGGAAATCGATCGTGGCGGTGTCAGCTATACCGTCGACACGCTCACGACGATTCAAGAGGACCAACCTACCGCGGAGCTCTATTTGCCCATGGGTGCCGATTCGTTGCATCAGCTTCCCGAATGGAAACGGCCGGCCGAGATTTGCCAGCTTGCCACCCCCTTGGTCGTTGGCCGACCGGGCGAGCCGGACCCCGATTTTTCCGTTTTGCTACCGTTGGTTGGCAAGCGACGCATGCGAGAAATCGAGCAGCAGCAAATCGAGATGCGCGAGACGCCGATCAGCAGCAGTGAAATTCGACGGATGATCGCTACGGGTGAAAACGTTGACGAACTATTGCCACCGGCCGTCGCTGAGTACATCGCCGACGAAAGGCTCTATCGCTAAGCCGCAAGCGGCCGCTCGCGGCTTAGCGAATCGGCCAACTCCGACGGAACGTCCACCTGATCGAGCTGCCGGTCGCCGCGTACCGCGTCGAGCACATCGCGGAGTTGCTCCTCGGCGGATTGGGTAAGATCGAGCAACAGCCACTTCTGGCCTCGGATCAGGCAATGGCCACCGCCGGCGCCCTCCAACTGATCCTCACGAATTTGATATCCCAGCCGCCGGGCCAGATCGAGCGCCAGTGATAGCATTTCTACTGTGTGCATCCTTGCACCTCTTTCTACTCTATGGAATGTGGGACGGGGATTCTATCGTGATCGGGTTGAGTCGGCCAGCCTAGTTCGACGATAGAAAACAATGCGGTTAATCCCTTGCTGCACGAGGGTTAAGGCAAACTGCGCGGGCTGCGAGTTCTTGCTGGACCGAAACGATTGATTCACGGTGATTCTCAATACTTGCTCTGGAAACCATATGGAAAAGCTCATGTCCCTCGACCGACCTACCACGGGCCAGCCACCGCTCGAAGACCAATTGAATCTGCTCCAGCAGGAATTGGTGCAAGCACAGCGCATGGCTGCACTGGGCGAATTGGTCGGCACGACGACCCATGAATTCAACAACGTGCTGATGACCATTCTCAACTACGCCAAGCTTGGCATACGGCACAAAGACGAGGCAACGCGCGACAAGGCTTTCAGCAAGATCATGGCTGCGGCCCAGCGTGCGGAAAAAATTACCAACAGCGTGCTGGGTCTGGCAAGAAATCGCAAAGACGAGTTCGCACCGACCGAGTTGGCTCCGCTCATCGAGGAATCGCTCGTCCTGTTGGAACGCGAGATGCAGAAATATCGCGTGGCCGTGCGGCGAGAATTTGCCGAGGTGCCGCCGGTGCGCGCGATCGGCAATCAGATTCAACAAGTGCTATTGAACCTGATGACCAACGCCCGACAGGCGATGCCCAGTGGCGGCCAGCTCGTCATCCGCCTAGGCCATGATGCGTCGGGTAGCATGGTCGAGCTGACAATCCGCGACTCGGGCAGCGGCATCCCGCGCGAAGAGTTGCCCAAGATATTCGACCGCTATTTCACCACCAAATCAGGACCCGACGCCACAGGCAAGGGAGGCACAGGCGTGGGGCTATCGACCTGCCGTGACATCATCCAATCGCATCAAGGGCGAATCCGCGTCGAAAGCACCGTGGGCAAAGGCACTGCCTTCTCAATCAAATTGCCAGTCATGCGTGCGGCGGCCAAGACAAACGGCGCTCTGCCCATTACCCAGTTGGGAATCCCCGGCGAGCCCGCTTCAGCGGCCGGCGGCGTCTGACGTCACGTCATTGATAAAGCCCAGGGGTTGCAACTCCCGGGCTTGGCTGTCCCGGAAAAGGCAACCCCGGAAAAGGCTGCCCGAGAAAACAAGCTTGAATCTCAGCCAGCATTTGCTGTTCGAGGGCCCTGTCGCGACCCAGCGGGATCCACTGCCGGGCAAATTCCGTACGGCTCACGTCTTCTTGCAGACGCGATGGCAGCGAATCATCATGGCGGAACGTTGCCGCGCCGGCCGTTGCGTGTTCAGGTCGTGGCAAATCTTCCAGCTCCTTGTGAACCTCGACATCGACCAGATAACCGGCCGCATCGGGTATCACCCTTACCACGGCACGGCGTCGGATTGTCTGGAACGTGCTTTCCCAACGATTATATCGCCCGACCGAATCGGGCCGATGCGGCTCAACCACCGTCGCCCCGGTTTGCGGAAACGTATCGATACGGCCTTCGGTCAGCACTTGGCCGACCAATTGCACGCGCCGCTCGCGTTCCACGCGGAAGTAGTTATTAACAATGTCAACAATCTTCTCCCATGCCAAATCATGATTCGCCACGGGCACATGCACCGGCTGGCTACCAACGGCTGGTGGCTCTCCGAACAGTCCCGAAGGATTGGCCGGTTGCAGTGGAGGCAATGGTTGGCAACCGACCATCGCAAACAGCGCAACAGCAACGCAGCAAGCAGTCTTCGGCGGTATGAAATGGAAATGGTACATGGGCAAAAACATGGCGTTATCGTTAGCGCCGTCCGCTAGGACGGACTCCCACGCCACCGCTTTCCATTTGGCTGAAACATCACGCTTTCAGAGTGCCTTCGTAGGCCTCGAATCTTCGTGGAACCATCGATTTACAGCAAGGGCGAATAACGGAGCCTAGAGGAGTGCTAGCTTTTCACGCAGCCATAAAAAAAGCCGGCCACCGCCGTGTAATGCAACACGGGGGTGACCGGCGTATGCGGGTGCAAAGCCGCGGCCAAGTGGATTGGTATCCTGAAGCTGCCAGCAGCGGATCAATAACCCATGCTGTCGATGCCCAGCCGCATCTTGAGTTCATCGAACTGCTGGATGTACTCGTCGTTGGTCGAGTGGACATGCTCCGCCTCGGTGATGAACTGCATCTCGTCGCGGCATGACACGCCGGCGTCAATCAGCAGATTCTCATATTCACGAAGCTCTTTCCCGTAGACAATCATCAACTTGTGCTCGTCGAACTGCACTTCCTGAGGGATACGGGGGTTCAACACGGCAATGCCCGTGCAACCATCGTTGACCAGCATCTCCTCATAGTCCCACAGAATGCTCTGCAGGATTGGCATGTCGATGTGCTCGCGGTAGAGGTCTTGATGTCCTGTTTGGTTGTACTCGTGGCTCGTTTCGAGAACGACGTCAACCGACGGCCCTAGCGGATCGAGCAGATCCATAAATGTGTCGAACAATCGCTCTTTCGACACGGTAGCCATCAGCACGGGCACATTTTGTCGCGACGACTCGTCTCGATAAACGTCGTGCCGGAAACCGGCCGAGGGCATGACCTCTAGATCAAATGCCGGACGCACCGCGTTGCTCAAGACAAAGTCGCCATAGCGGCTGACGCCCAAATGGGCCTCGAGTGCCGCTTCGTCGATTTGTTCGAAGCTGCTGGTGGTGCTAATCTGCATGACAACGTCTTCGTGAAAGACGTTGCGAAAGAATTTTTTCAGAAATCCCATAAGTGAACTCTTTGCTGGGTCTAAGCAAAATCGGTGATGTCAATACAACAAGGGAAGCAGTACTGGGAGTTCAAGCGGGGGATTTTTTTGCTGCCATCTCGGCAAGCCCATTCTCGGCAAGCCCATTCTCGGCAAGCCCTGGATGTCGGCGTTGCTATGCAAGGGGAGCATAGATTCGGAGCCTAAAGGCCCGTTACCGTCTTCCACTAAAACGTAGGTCATGATTGTGCCGACTCAGTGAAAGCCATGTTTTCGCCACAGTTTTTGCTCAGAAGAGGGCCGATACAATCGGCAGAATTGGAACCGGAACTTCGAATAACACCTACGAAAATAAACAGCGCGAAAGCTGTCGGCTGTCAGCCGTCGGCGATCAGCCAGAAAATGCCCCTCGTCCAGCGGTTTTCTTGCTGAAAGCCGACGGCCGGTAGCCGACAGCCCATCTGGTGGAAATAGTGCTTTATACCGTTCAGGGTCAGCAGTAGTTTTCACTCTGAGAAACAACAAAATAATTAGTAACACTTCAGCCAAATGCAGCGAATCAAAAAATCACCACAGAGAACCTAGCGCAGCCGCTGGCCGCAACCAAAGGGGAATAGCCACAAAAAACGCAATAAGGCACAAAAAGAAAGAACTAGCCACGGATAGAACACGGATGAAACACAGATCAAAAGGGAAAGAAACATACATCCTCCTTTTTGATCAATCCGTGTAAGTTCGTGTTTAATCCGTGGCAAAAAAAACTTTCTTTCCAGTTTTTTTGTGATTTTAGTGTTTTTTGTGGCTATTTTCCTTTGGTTGCGGCAATGGGCCGCGCTAGGTTCCTCCGTGTTCTCTGTGGTTAATCATCCTAAGCAACTGCAGATGGCTAAAGTGTTACAATAATTACTCAAGCTGAAAGCCGACGGCGGTACTTGGCGCTCTGATCACGCGCCGGGACAAGCCCGGCGGCTAGACGTGTGATTCCAGCGATTTGGCGTCATCTGTTTTCGCATCAATGGTGGCAAACATTTCTTCGCGGATCGTTGTTTGCCGGTTTTCGTTGGTCACTTTTTCGCCTGAACGCTCGGTCACATAAAATACATCGACCACCTGATCGAGCGAAGTGCCTATGATGGCATGTCGAATGATCAGATTCTGATCGTGCAGTTTTCGAGCAAGTCGGTAGAGTAGTCCGGTGCGATCGAATGTGAAGACTTCGATCACCGTGCAACGATCTGAAATATCATTGGCAATTTTCACATCGTTCTTCGCGGTGCTGAGCCGGGCCGAAGATTCCGTTTGATCTTGTCCCCAGACTCGGCGAAACTTGGGGGGCACATTGGAATCGACTGACGATTTGAGCTTCTCGCAGAGGGCATTGAGTTGGGGGTTGTGAGGCGCGAGTTGAGAATCACTCAACTCGCGCCTCGCGCCTCCCAACTCCCCACTCTCCGCAACCACATACCGAAGGAACAGCAGATTGCCGGCCAGCGTTTCGCTATCGGCCGCGAGTATTTCCAGGCCTTTGCTGCTTAGCGCCCCAGCCATACTGGAGAATACCCCCCGGCCCAAACCGTTTTCCACGCCAGCGATGAACTCAACCGTCTTCGTCTCGGGGAGATAGGCTGCCCAAACATCGATCCGACCCAGCGACCCGGACGCTGAAAGGTCCGATGTGACGCCAGTGTGTGACTTCGGAGCGTCCGGGTCGCTAAGCTTGCGCAAGCGTCGCAATGTTTCCGCCGCCTCGACCGGGTCGCGGCGGGTCAAATAACTGGTCGGCAATGCGGTCGTTTGCTGTTGGAACCAAGGGTCGTTAAGCTCAGCCGCGGTCAATTGTTTCAGCACGCGCTTTCGCAGATCATCAAATTTCGATTCCGTGGAAGGGCCTTCACCCTCTTTCAATAGCCGGGCCGTGCGGCGGTAGAGTGTCGTCAGCACCTCAACCTTCCAATCGTTCAGCACGCCCGGCCCAACGGCCGCCAGATCGGCACAGGTCAGCACGAATAACATCCGTAACCGATCGGGGGACTCTACCTCAGCAGCAAAACGCTCGATGAGCCGCTCGTCGCTTGTGTCGCGGCGAAATGCCAAATGGGCCATCATCAGATGCCGGTGGACGAGAAAGGCAAGGTCCTCGGCTTGAGAGGCATCCAGCCCAAGATGCTCCGCCATTTCTATGGCCAAACGTCGGCCGACCTCGCTATGGTCTTCATCGAAGCCTTTTCCCAAGTCGTGCAGCAGCAGCGCCAGATGCAAAACGCGCCAGTCTTTCACCTCCAAGTAGGCCTCGCCTAGCGCATCGGTGCGCAGCGCAAACTGGGCTGCCTTACGCACGGCACGCAGGCAGTGTTCGTCGACGGTGAATTTGTGGTATTGGTTGAATTGCAGCAAGCATCGCGCATGTTGCATCGGAGGGATGATTTTTTCCAGCAGGCCCAATTCATGCAGGATGCGGAGCAACTCGCCCACATGTTTTGATTCGGCCAGCAATTCGTAGAACTGAGCTGCCACGGCCGAAGCGCTCTCCTCCGAATAGTTGGGAGCCGCTAGAAACAGAGCTGACCAGGTAGCATGATCGATCGGTTTGCCACGATCCGCTGAAAGGCGGACCAATTTCAGCACTTCGCCCAGGTCGCTTTTCAGCTTCGACATTCCTGCCGGAGTTGTGCCGATGCTGCGAATGCCGATGCGATAATTGCCGTCGACCGTTTTTCCCAACAGAGGATCCAATAATTTCGTCACTCTCGAAGAAATTTCAAGTCCCGCCTCGCGGCGGCGTATCATGTTCCAAAGATGATTGGTGTGACGAAAATAGTCGCGCATGAACTTTTCGACAGGCAACATGCCGACGGCCCTGTTCGAGCCATTCGACCGGTAGGCGAGCTTTTCAGCAATGCGCAACTGTTCCGCCCGATCGAGTGTTTCTTTTACAGAATTTGCGTGGAAGTGCATCTCATTGCGAATACGAAGCAAATAGGCTCGGGCGGAAAGTACTCGGTGATGGTCGAACTTCGATATCGCTCCCATCAGATGCAATCGGTCGGGGTCGGCCACTCCATGCTCGGCAAACCCTAGCCAACGCAAGAGGTGCAAATCGCGCATCCCGCCGCGTGACCGCTTGATATGCGGTTCGAGCAGATAAACGGTTTCGCCGTATTGGTTTCGTTCTTTCGCTCGGGCTTCCAGAAAAGCATGGGCGAGCGGGTTGCTCCGCTTTCGGACCAGGCTTTCGAAATTCGTGCGGAAGTCTTCAAAAACAGGCTGCGTCCCAACCAGCAGGCGTGAATCGATCAGCGAAGTACAAATAATCGGATCGGTACGTGCCAGACTGACCGCATCGCCAACCGACCGAACGCTTTGCCCCAATTGCAAACCGGCATCAAAGATGCCACGAGTCATCCCGCGTGCCAACTTGGCAATGCCATCGGTTTCTCGTCCTTGATAGAGAATCATCAAGTCGACATCAGAAAACGGCGCCGATTGACGCCGCCCGTAGCCGCCATGGGCAACCAGAGCAATTTGACTTCGCAGTGAGCCGGTGACCTCCTCATCGAGTTCGGCGAGTATCACGTCAAAGAGTTGTTGTACGACCGAGTCGACAAGTGAAGTAAGTTTTGCACAGACCTGGACTCCATCGAGCCCCCGATCGTGCAAAGAGCGTATACGGGCTCGCCCTTCGCGTAGCTGCTCGCGCGCAGCAAGAGCTCCGGCACTGAGACGAACGCTGGAGGACATGGGAATAGTTGGGGGTTGGGGGTTGGGAGGCGCGAGTTATTAGTAACTCGCGCCTAGCGCCTCGCAACTCGCGCCTCATTACAATGCTTCGCCGCCCGATTCACCGGTGCGAATGCGGATCGACTCGGACAGCTCGGAGACGAAGATTTTTCCATCGCCAATTTGGCCTGTTTGCGCGGCTTTGATGACCGTGTCAATCGTCATTTGAGCTTGGTCATCCGCCACAGCAATCTCGACTTTGACCTTGGGCACAAAGTCGACGGCGTATTCCGTTCCGCGATAGGTTTCGGTATGGCCCTTCTGCCGGCCGAAGCCGCGCACTTCGGTGATCGTCATCCCGGCGATGCCCGCCTCGCTGAGGGCATTTTTGACGTCTTCCAATTTGAAATGGCGAATGATCGCTTCGATTTTTTTCATGCTTACCTAATCCTTACTTTGCTCAAGCCAATAACGAACCAGTCATTGTATCACATCCAAACAACCATGTGAAAGCCGTTGTTTCCCATCGCACAGAAGAATTGCGACTTTGCAACAATCCTAGCATCTATTTTTAGGCTTGTTCCATTCGGTCTCAGCCATGCTTGCCGCCCTATTGACCGCTCGGGCGAGGACGAACAGCAGGTCGCTCGCTCGATTGATGTACATCAGCACCGTGGCACGAACCGTCGCCTCTGCTGCTAGTGTGACCAGCTCGCGCTCAACACGGCGACATACACACCGGGCAACATGAAGCTGGGCAGCACCCTTCGCTCCACCTGGGAGTATAAAAGACCTGAGCGGCGGCAGCTCGTTTTCAAAGGTGTCGATATCCGTTTCTAATACGCAAACATCCGCTTCAGTGAGCGTTGCCGTGCCGCATTGGTCCGGATCGTGCGAAGCCAACTCGGCCCCGAGCTGAAACAATTGGTTTTGCAATCGTAGGACGATTGTATCGACCTTCGGCGGTAGGCTTTCTGCTCGGGCAGCGCCCAACATGGCATTAAGCTCGTCGACGGTACCATAGGCCATGATCCGCGGATCGTTTTTTGCCACCCGAGGACCGCCAAAGAGAGCCGTGGTGCCTTGGTCGCCTGTGCGGGTAGAAATTTTCATCGGATCGGTGCTTCCGAATAGAAGGCAGGCACATCGCGCCAATTGAACTCGTGTTTTGGTTTGTTAGCCGCTGGCCTTGTGCCGGTGCGGCGTTTGCGCGCCGGAACAAGTCCGGCGGCAAACAACAGTGATCTATCGTAGACGTTCCCAGATGCCGGTGGTACGGGTTATGTCGAAACGCCCAATTCCCGTGCGTTCAGCAGTCCATATTGGGCCAAAATGCCTCTTCTACTCAGTCGGTATCATTCAAAACCGAGATTTTTTAGTGATAATAGAGAGGATGGGAAGAGTGTGCGGGTGAATTATGCTATGAATATAGCCGGACTGTGGGCGTTGTCCACGGCTCGGTCCCTGCAATCATCATTCAAGAAACGCTGAGCTAGAGGAGCGATCAAAATGCCCCGACTGATACTTTTTACACTTTGCGGATTATTCCTGGGGTTGAACTTGCCTCGATGGGCAGCCGCAGAAAATCTCCTAATACCTTCCGCGCTGACGGTTTCGACGGACGAAAAGAAGGAAGAGGAAGAAAACGGCCCAGCAGAAGAAAATGGTAACGACAAGAAATCTGCCACAGATGACAAGGAAGAAAGCAAGGGCGAGGCTGCTGACGAAGAAACCAAACCGAGCGAAGATACCGACAGCGATAAAAAGGAAGTGAAAGAAGAGGAGAAAGAAAAGCCCCAAGCCAACAACTCGTCGTCAAAAAAGCCAAAGGCATTCGATGTTGAGCGGAAGCCGCTGAAGATTGAAGTGGTATTGGACGGAACGTTTGTTGCACGCGATATGGAAGAAGTTGCATTGCGGCCCGAAGTGTGGACGAAGTTCAAAGTCGTCGAAGCAGTCGAGCATGGCACGCTTGTCAAGCAAGGGGATGTGCTGGTGCGATTCGAAGAAGACAAAATCGAAGAGGCCTTGGCCGTGAAGTCGCTGGAGCAACGTTTGAACGAGTTGTCGCTTTTGGCTGCGGAGGAAGAATTTCCTCGCTTGGAAAAGTCGATTGGACTCGATTACAAAAATGCCCAGCGGGAGCATAACGAGCTGCGAGAAGATTTCGAGCGTTTCCAAAATACCTTGCGACCGCTATCTGAAAAAATCGCGAAGTTCAACTATCGTTCGTCCAAAGAATCCTTGGCGATGGAGCAGGAAGAACTCGATCAACTCCAGCAGATGTACGAAGCCGATGAAATCACCGAAGAAACCGAGGAAATCGTGCTGCGACGACAACAGTTCGCCGTGGAGATGGCCGAGCTGTACGTGGAGTATTCCAAATTCAACCACGACTATACGATGGACGTTTCACTGCCTCGGCGAGATGAAATGCTTACTGAATCACTCAAGAAATCCGATCTCACGCTCCAACGAACCAAGATGGCCAAGTCGCTGGGCTTGAGCCGTGAGCGTTATGAGATGGAAAAAAAACGCAAAAGCCGAGTTCGTAGTGCCGAGACCTACGCCAAGTTGATGGGAGACCGATCGCTGATGGTGATTAAGTCTCCAGCCGATGGCGTGGTCTACTACGGCCAATGTGTGGATGGAAAATGGAGTAGCATCACGTCGCTGCAAGCCAAGCTGAAGCCCTTCGGCTCGGTCTCAGCGAACACGGTGTTGATGACCATTGTTCAGGAGCGACCACTCTCCATTTTATCGAGCGTAAGCGAGAAAGATCTTCCCGAAGTGAAGGAGGGCCTTGCCACGGTTGTCGTGCCTACGGGTGATGACGAAATGGAACTGGAGGGCAAGGTTGCCACGGTATCGTCGTTTCCGAAAAGTCGGGGAAAGTTTCCGATCGAAATCGATTTCGGGGATGCCGACGCCCCCGAGTGGCTTGTTCCCGGCATGACCTGCAAGGCCAAGGTAACCACTTATGAGAACAAAGAAGCGCTGCTCGTGCCCAGCAGTCTGGTGCAATCCGACGAAGAGAACGAGAAACGTAAGTACGTGATGGTGCTGGATGAAGACGAAGACGAGCCGGTCCGCCGTAAGGTGAAATTGGGGCATCGCAAGGGGAAGATGGTTGAGATCGTCAAAGGATTGGAAGAAGGCGAAAAGATTGTTAAGGAGGACAAGGACAAAGACAAGGACAAGAAGGATAAGGATTGAGTTTTCAGCCGCTTGCCGGCTTAGCCCACGGCAGACTCCTACCAGAATTATCTCTCACGACGGACGCATGAGAACCTTCCTATTTAGAACGATAGCGGCAACGCTGGCTGTTTTTGTAATCCCCGTTACTGCGGCGAAGGAAGTTGGCGAAACCGCAAGCGAAGCGCCGGCTTCTATTTCTCCGTTGGCGACGCAGGGACCCAAGCCGGCACCGATTGAGCCGCCTTCGGCTGAGAAAATCCACAAATCGATTGAGCGTGGCGTTGATTTTCTGTTGGATACACAACTTGAAAACGGTGCTTGGGGCAGTCCGACGCGGACCAAGGGGCTGAATATCTATGCGCCGATCCCTGGGGCACATCATGCGTTTCGCACGGCGGTTACCGCGCTGGCGATCTCGGCACTGATCGATTCCGAGGACCAACTGGAAGGCCAACGCCGCGAAGCAGTGGACAAGGCCATTGATCTCGGGCAGGGCTGGCTGCTGAAGCAAGCAGGCAAGCTCCGACGTGCCGATGCGGAGGCGTTGTACAACGTCTGGGGGCATGCCTATGCGATCCCCGCTTTGGTATCGTTGCACGAGCGGGCCCGTGGGGACGAGCAGCTTCAAACAGAATTAAAATCGCTGGTGGAATACCAGGTTGATCGGTTGGCTCGATACAGCAGTATCAATGGTGGCTGGGGATATTACGACTTTGCAGCCCAGACTAGGCGACCCAGCAGCAGCCCCAGCAGTTTCACCACGGCCACAGCACTCATCGCGCTGAAGGATGCTGAAAGCCTGGGCATCGAGTTGCCAAAAAAAATCTTGCAACAGGCGGTCGACTCCGTCCTCAGGCAGCGGCTCCCCGATTATGCCTACCTTTATGGCGAATACCTGAAACTCTACCCACGCGCGGGCATTAATCGGCCCGGCGGTAGCCTGGGCCGTTCGCAAGCGTGCAATTTGGCCATGCGATTGCATGGCGACAAAACGGTGACCGACGAAGTGCTCAAGACATGGCTCAATCGGCTATTCGCTCGCAATGGTTGGTTGAGCATTGGCCGCAAAAGGCCCATCCCGCACGAATCGCACATGGGAGTTGCCGGCTATTTTTATTACTACGGCCACTACTACGCCGCGATGTGCATTGACCAATTGCCCGAGGCCGAGCGTTCCTACTTCCAAGACCATCTGGCACACATTCTTTTGCCGCTGCAAGAAAAGGATGGCAGTTGGTGGGATTTTCCTCTGTACAACTACCACCAGCAATATGGTACCGCGATGGCTGTCTCTGCGCTGGTACGATGCCAGGATGGAAAATCGCAAAAAGCAAAAGACAAATAATTCAAACTGAAAACAAGACAAACCACGAATAGAACGAATCACACGAATGATAGGGAATTCAGATGGATCCCCCGCAAGAATGTTTCGTCAGGAGGAGCAACCCCAATGGGTCGCTTACCTATCTTGTTTATTCGTGTGATTAGTGCCCATTCGTGAAAGTAAGTGGCGTGGTTCCCTCTTTTCAGTTTGATTAATAACAAATAAATCTCAAATACTGCTTCGACTCTTTGGAAAAAACCTCAACCCGAATTATTCATGTACGGATCCGAGCGGGAGGCTGCCGGTAACGGCAGTCCCTACCGCAATTGTTCCAAAACATCTTTTGGTTCGCGCTCTGGTCAAAAACAGAGAGTGACTAATTGGACAGCGCCACTTTGAGTAATGATAGCACTGTCAAGTGGTGAATCAGTATGGAGTTGCGACGAATCCTTCCGGCTTCACTCGCTAAGCGACGGCTCAAAAAAACTTGGGGACTTGAGGGATTTTATTACGCCGAAGGCGTTTCACTCCAAAGCCCAGGGTCGCCGCGCAGCGGCGCACCCTGGGTTCGCAAGCACCAAAATCGATCTTGTCCCAAAAGCCACATTATCCTGAAAGGATTAAACACGTCCGAAGCAACCATTACGATTATGTGTAATCCCTACGGGATAAAATGTCGTTGGGGCACATGGACCCAGGGTGCGCTGCGCGACCCTGGGCTTTGGAATGTAACACCTTCGGTGTAAAGATTGGATCATCACGTCAACCGAAATGACGAAGTTATTCTTGAGCCATTCCTAAACAATCATGTTGAACGCAAACAAATGTGTAGTAAGCACTTAGTCATGCTAGCATCGTCCGAAGTGGCGCTGTCCAACTAAGGTGCTATGGGGTGTTGTGGCAAATTCAGTAGTTCCCAATCGAGCGTTTTATTCAGGTTTTTTACCGCTGACCGCTGACTGCTGATAGCTGAGTGCTGGCGTTCCATCAAGAAAACGATAAAACCTCCGGAAAAACTGCGTTTTTGGAACTACTGATCATTGGGTTAAATTTGTTTCGGGACTCATGCGGTCGAAGCAAATGTGTTGGAAAAAACCGCGGAGATACTTCCTCGCCAAGCGGCCCCCCGGCAAAGCGGGGGGCTGAAATTGCGACTTTGCAACTCTTCTGAGGTGGGTTCTTGCTTGTCTTGACCTGTTGCCCTGTTTCTGCAAAACTCCTGCCGCGTTGCACTCGGCAGCAATATCATTCACACAGCCGTAGACCAAGATGGGAGTTGGCACCATGGCCAAGTTACAGTCGCTGTTGTTACTCGTTGTGCTATCATTCCCAATGATTGGTTGCAATAAAACGGGCGGATCGTCGGCACCTCAATCCACCGGCACTTCGCCAAGCAATCCGGCTGCCCAAGTGGTGCAAGAATTTTTGGAAGCGGTTCGCCAAGGCAACACCGACGGTGCCAGCCAATTGCTCACACCCCTGGCTTTGCAACGCACCAACGAGATGGATTTGAACTTTTCACCCCCAGGCAGCAGTACCGCAAAGTTCAGCGTGGGCGAAGTCGAGATGATCGATGAGAGTCGGGCGATTGTTCGCAGTGTGTGGTCCGATCTCGACGCAGATGGAATTCTGAACGACGAGCAAATTACCTGGGCGTTGAAACGGACCACAGGCCAGTGGCGAATCTCCGGCATGGCGGCAGAGGTGGCTGAAAACGGGCCGCCGATGGTTATGGATTTTGAGAATCCGGGCGAGTCGCAGGAGCCAAAACCGTCGGCACCAGCCTCCCAAGATGCCCCTCGTCAGGCGAGAAGCCAAGCTCAGGATCCATTTCAGCAAACAATTCCTCGCTAATTTCTGACGCATGAGGTGAGCGTCTGCTTGCCACAAGTCGTTGTCTACCAAGCAATTAGACGATTTATAAAAAAACGCACTAGGGCGTTTTTTTATGAATTTCCGGTGGAAAACTTATGCGCGATGGGGTAGAATGCTATCCCGCAAAGAGACTGTATCCCGCCAAAATCCCCCACCCACCCAAAGTTCTGTAGTCCCGCCACTTGACAGCCGATCCCTGCATGGATAGTTTGGCCGGTTCAGGTACCCCAGCCCGCAAACTTTAGCCATTCCCCCCCCGAAAGGCCTGCCGAGAAACGAGAATTGAGTAGTGAGAAACGAGTTGTGGAGGGGTTCGCCCCTTGCCACTCGAAACGATACTGCCCAGACCGCTGCCTGCCGTCGCAGTGGAGGGGCGTGAAGTAAGTCGACGGCTTGTTGTTCGGTCTTTACCGTATTTGTTTGGTTCACTCACGTACTTTTTGGAAGGAGTTCTCTATGAACCGTGTTGTCATGTCGACATTGTTGTTGTTTGTGTTTGCGATCGGCCTGTCGCTTTCGGTCGACACAAATCGAGCCGAGGCATTTGGATTTCGTAACCGTTGCTGCAAAACGAAATGTTGCAAGCCAGATCGTTGCAGCAAGCGACGTGCGCGTCGTGCCGCTCGCAAGTGCTGCAAGCCGGCTTGCTGTGCACCAGCTCCTTGCTGCGCACCCAAGCCTTGCTGCGCACCTAAGCCTTGCTGTGCACCTAAGCCTTGCTGTGCACCTAAGCCTTGTTGTGCCGCTGCACCGGCGTGTGGTTGCGAAGCGAAAACTTGCTGCAAAACAAGTCGCCGTGCCAAGCGTAAGGCACGCAAGTGCTGCTGTGCGGCTCAGACTTGTGGTTGTGCCGCTCCAGCGGCCCAAGGTTGCAGCAGTTGCCCAGACGCGACAGCTCCGGCAGAAGCTGCTCCAGAAGCCCCCGCGGCTCCTGAAAGCGGTGACGCCACAACCTGAGTTTTACGACTCAATCGTTCGATGGATATCAGCCGGGTTTCTCCAGGGAAGCCCGGCTTTTTCTCTGCGCTGATAGGAAACGGCGCTGATAGGAAACGGCGCTGATAGGAAACGGCGCTGATAGGAAACGGCGCTGTAGGAAACGGCCCATTGTTCCATCGAGCGCAGCGGCTGCCATGGAAATTTGCATGACCTGCTCGCTCTGCTTACTCTGGAACGGGGTTTGTTTTTAGGTAACCGTTTCACGGGATGGAAGAAAAACAAACCACGAAGAGCACGAAGGAGACGAAGAATAGAATTCTATTTTTCGTGAGGCTATCCAATCAAGTCGATGAGGGTGCAAATTTAGCCTATTGAAGGTGAATAGAAGAGAACCACGAAAGAAACGAAACACACGAACGAGAGGGTTTTGCGAATACTGTTGGGCAAGTCTTTCCGCTTCAAATCCTGCGATCATACTCCCCCACTTATTTCGTGGTTCTGCATTCCTTCAAGCGACTTGGCGCTGTAGTATTTGGGGGCAATAGAGTCTTTCGCTGTAATGCGCGTACCGTGCGCGCATTATTGTAACTCAGTGCGAAAACTACAGCTGACCCTGAACGGCATAAAACACTATTTTCACCGGATGAGCTATCGGCTCTCAGCAAGAAAACCGCTGGACAAGGTGCATTTCCTGGCTGAGAGCCGATAGCTGATAGCCGACAGCTTTCACTCTGAGTTATTAACATTGCGAGTTCGTTTCGCTCAGTCACGTTTACCCCCCGCTAGGTGATCGTAGACGTTCGGCATTCAAAAGATGAGCATAGACACATTTCTACCGATCCAGGCTGCCCTGCAAGGCGCTGGCTTCATTGCTGCGGTCCTCGCTGTTGGCTACCTTGCCGCAGCTATTTTGGGTTGGCGTGGTCCAAATCGAAAACGACGACTTATCAGGTTTGCACTATTTCTTGTGGCGGTTCCAATTTGCGTGGGTATCCATGTCGCGATTCTCTATGGCGTTGTTATTCCTTCCCTAGCGAGGAACGCTGACAACGCACGGCAAGCACGGATAGACGACGCTGCTATCGTCCACACCGGCGATGTGGCACCATCGTTTACGGTCACGAAGATCAATGGAGATCAGTTCAATCTTGACGATTTCCGCGGCAAGGTCGTGTTGGTCAATTTCTTCGCAACGTGGTGTGGGCCATGCTTACTGGAATTGCCACATGTGCAGAAACTTTGGGACGACAATCGTGACAACAGCAATTTCGCATTGATTGCCATCGGACGTAAAGAAACAAAGGAATCCATCATCGCGTTTCAGTCAAAGCATGGCTACACATTTCCACTGGCGGCAGACTCTGACCGTACCGCATACTCGCTTTTCGCAAAAACGCTTATTCCTCGCACATACCTTGTATCACGAGACGGTAAAATCTGTTTCAGCTCCACCGGGTTTCGTGAAAAAGACATTGAACAACTTGAAAGCGAACTGGCCAAGCAACTTCGATCAATTCAATAGGCACGTTGCCGAGGACCCGGGCAAAAAAGGGCAAAAAAAGGTCGCAGTTCATTGATTGATAGCAATGCTTAAGCGTTTATGTATCACATGTTACGGAAATGTTAATGCCATTCGACTTATCCCATTTTCCGGGTCAAACCAAATAATTGAGCTACGTCCCCTTTCTAAGTTCTCTAAGTTCTTTCTAAGTTCCTGCTTTTCGCAGCGCCACTTCTGGCAAATGTCGCCGTTACTGGTTACCATGGACGGGTCCGCTTGATGTCTTACGGTTTCGACCGTCCTGACCCCTTGGGCTACTTATGTTTCCTCGAAGCATCTCTCATCGAATCATGTTTCTTCGTACAACGCTCCTACTCGGTATTGCATCGGCCGCCGCTCTTTTGTCGGCCGGGTGCAAAAAGGAGGTGCAGCGCGTCGCGCCTCAACCTCCGAAAGTAACTGTTGCGAGACCGGTGGTTCGAGATACAACCAACTATCTCGAATTCACCGGAACCGTCAAGGCGGTGGAGTCGATCGATATCCGGGCACGCGTCGAAGGATTTTTGGAGAGCATCCACTTTGAAGATGGCGCCGATATCCAATCGGGCGAGTTGCTGTTTTCGATCGATCCGAAACCGTTCCAAGCCGTTCTTGACGAATCAAAAGCTGCGTTGCAGTTGGCCGAAGCCAACGTGACGAGTGCCGAGGCGAATCGTCGCCGGGCGATTGCCTTGGCAGAGAACCGGCAGGTCCAGTACGAGCGAGCTGTCCAAGCGGGGCGAAGTGGTGCCGTCACCGCTTCGGAAATCGACGACTTGCGAACCATGCGAGACTCGGCCGTCGCCGATGTGGAAGTTGCCAAAGCGGCGATTGCCTCCGCAACTGCGGAGGTCGCCGCCAAGCAGGCAGCGGTTCAGCAAGCGACGATCAACCTGGGCTATACGAAAGTTGTCTCGCCCATCCGTGGACGCTTGGGGGAAAAACTTGTCGACGTCGGCAATCTCGTTGGCGGGGTGCAAAAAACGCTCCTTGCCCATGTCGTCCAACTCGATCCGATCCACGCCTACTTCGACATCGATGAGCGCACCTATCTCAAACTCCTGGACGAACGGGGCGGTTCGCGACAGCAAGATGCCAAGGAAAAAGTGCCCGTATTTCTTGCCCGGCAAAATGATAAGGAATTCAGGTTCCCCGGCGAAATCGATTTTCTCGACAATGTCATCGATCCCAACACGGGAACAATTATCGCTCGGGGCACATTCCCGAACCAGGAGCTAACGCTCACGCCCGGCATGTTCGTGCGACTTCGCATTCCGCAACAGGCCCAGCCCAACACGGTGTTGGTCGAAGAACGTGCGATCGGCACCGACATGAGCGGCAAGTTTGTGCTGGTTCTCGACAAAGGGCAAAGCAATGTGGTGCAACTACGGCGCGTGGAATTGGGGCGATCTGACGACAACCTGCGCGTCGTCCGTTTAGGCCTCGATCCAGAGGATGAGTACATCGTCGACGGCACACAGCGAGCCCGCCCCGGGCTGGCGGTTCAGCCAGAGCGAGCCGGCAGTGAGCAGTAATATCCTGGCTACTTCCCACTTCCCCATGCTTTTTTTCGCGTAACCGTTCACGGGGGTAACACGTGGGCCATGATTTTTGTGGTTTTCGTGTTTTTTGCGGCTATTCTTCTTTGGTTGCGGCTATGCCGTGCTGGGTGTATTCGAGTCCATTCGTGGTTCTTCTGCTTACAACTCCAATCCCAAGTAATCGCGCGCATTGCCGTAGCAAATGTTGCGTATCATGGGGCCGAGCAATTCATCTTCGTCTGGAATCGCACCGCGCTCGACATCCGTTCCCAGCAAATCGCATAGACAGCGGCGGAAGTATTCGTGCCGTGGATACGACATGAACGAACGCGAATCGGTCAGCATTCCAATAAAACGGGATAACAAACCCAGATTCGACAAAGCATTCATCTGCCACTCCATTGCTTCCCACTGGTCGAGGAACCACCAGCCGCTACCCCATTGAATCTTGCCCGCGGCCTCGCTCGATTGAAAATTACCGATCATCGAAGCAAAAACATAATTGTCGGCCGGGTTGATGTTGTAGAGGATCGTCTTGGGCAATGCGCGCTCCTGATCCAAACGGTCGAGATAGGCCGATAGGCTAGCCGCCTGTGGCCTGTCACCGATCGAGTCGCAGCCAATGTCGGGGCCTAATTCTCGGAACAGACGGCTATTGTTGTTCCGTAGCGGGCCGAGATGCAGCTGCATGGTCCAACTTTTCTCAGCGTTGAGATGCCCAAAAAAGAGCATCATGTGCGTGGCAAACTGGCGATGTTGCTCTGAAGTGGCTGACTTGCCGCGACGCGCTTGATCAAAAATTGCCGCGGCCGACTCGTCGCTGCAAAAGTCGGCGTAACACTGTTCCAACCCATGATCTGAAAGTCGGCAACCCACCGCGTGGAACGCATCGTGCCGCTGTCGTAGGGCATCGGTCAGATCGCTCAAACTGACAATGTCGATATCGCTGGCTTTCGTCAGGCGATCAAGCCACGCGTTGAACTGCTCCGGCTGGTCGACGGCGAGTGCCTTATCGGGTCGGAATGTCGGATAGACGCGGGCCCGCAAATCGCTCTCGGCAATTGCCCGATGGGGGGAGAGGTTGTCGGTTGGGTCGTCGGTGGTGCAAACGGCCCGCACGTCGAATTTTCGCAAGATGCCATGGACGGTGAAATCATCGCCGGCCAACTGTTCGTTTGCCTGCTCCCAAATCGCGGGGGCCGATTGCTCATCGAGAAGCTGATCAATATCAAAGTAACGCTTCAGCTCCAGGTGGGTCCAATGATAGAGCGGGTTGCGCAGCGTCTGGGGCACCGTTCGGGCCCAGGCGAGAAATTTGTCATACGGCTCGCCGTCGCCCGTGCAATAGCGTTCGCAGGCGCCAGCGGTGCGCATCGCTCGCCACTTGTAATGGTCTCCTTCGAGCCAGATATCAAAGAGGTTATTGAACTGCCGATTGCTGGCAATGTCGTCCGGCGGCAAATGGCAATGGTAGTCGAGGATCGGCTCGCTGGCGGCATACTCGTGAAAGAGCCGCTTGGCAGTTGTAGTTTGCAGAAGAAAATCGTCGTGGATGAAGGGCATTGTTTATTCTCGAAAAAAGGGAAACCATCGATGAATCGAGCGAGGTCAAAGACCGTATGGGAAAGATCAAATCGCAAATGTCCAATAACAAACAAATCGACAACACTTCAGTCATCTGAAGCAGTTTCTCGACAAACGGTTGGTAGGTTGCCGGTCTCTTTCTTAAACCTGGGAATGGCTTTTTAACCCCGAAGGGGTGAACCCATGTCAGCCCAGGGTGGAGTCAAAGTGAGCTTGGCGAACATTTGCGGAACCCTGGGATACCATGGAAGATGCCCGTAAAAACCCCAAAAGGGTGGTCCTAACGAATTGGTTGGAACTTGTGGAGTCTAGGACCACCCCTTCGGGGTTATTGTGTTGATGGGATTCGTTACCCAGGGTTGCGCGAATGTTCGCTTTGGCTCACGTTCGCTACACCCTGGGCTGGCATCGGGTCACCCCTTCGGGGTTGGTTGATGCATGCTCATCTCGTGTTATTTTTGGCGAATTAAAAATACTTTAGACGGCTGGATTGTTACACAAACCTCAATCTCCAAATTCAGCCCGCGGCGCAAGCCGGGGGTTGGGTGGCGGATTCAAAATATCCTTGAAACCTCGCGGTTTGCACCGGGGGCTAAGGTTTGGTTGACGGAGAATTTGGAACTGCTGATTTACCCTTTCTTTTCCTTTGCGTCTTCGCGCCTTTGCGAGAGAATCCTATTTGTCTTGATCGCTGCTCTACCGCGCTGCGCATATTGTTCTTTTCATCATTCTTTTCAACCCAACTGCTGCATGCAGCGCAAAATGGCATCGACCACCGCGCTAGCATCCAAGTCGACCGCCACATCCATGTTGGGCATGCCCTCGGGCACACGGCGGCGATCGATGACCGTGGCGCCATGCGTCAGCACGCCGCCCGTTTCTACTTCGCAGCAAAGTGGCTTGGTAATGAATAGCTCGGGATGCAGCGCGGCGATGACGCCGACCACTTCGGGCGCAAAAATGCCTTCCAGGCCCAGCCGCTGCCGATAGGCATGATACACACCAGGGAGAATCGCCAGCAACAATCGGCCGGCAGCGGTGGATCGTGGCGGCAGATGGTTCAAAAAATCGTAATCCAAGGATACCAACGAGCTAACATCCAGCGGGATCAGTGTCTTGGTAACCGGCGAGCGAAACACATGCTGGGCAGCTTCGGCATCGCAATAAACATTGAACTCCGCGGCCGCGGTCACATTGCCAGGCCCAGCCAATGTGCCCGCCAGCAGAATCAGGTGGCCCACCTGCGTCGCCAAATCGGGTTCGCGCTGCAACACGGCTTCGATATTGCTTAGCGGTCCACAGGCGATGATCGTCACTTCGCCAGGCGCATTGCGAATTTCCTCCGCGATCACTTTGGTCGACGGATGACGATGATGCAGCTCGGCCACGCGCAGGCCCGCACCGCAAAATCCATCCGCCCCACACAGCTCGCGGCCATCGGTGCGCAACGGCTGGTTCGGGTCGGCCGCCCCGATGCGAGGTCGATGGGGCGGATCGAGTTGCTCGATCATCGTCTGGACATTGAGCGTCGCCTGCTGCGGCGCAATATTCCCCCCCGTAGCGGTGACCGCCACCACATCCAACCGCGGATCGCCCAGCGCCAAGCAAACCGCCAGCGCATCGGCCACGCCCGGATCGACGTCTAGAATTATTTTTCTCGCCATCGGCTTCTTGCCATGGGAAAGTCAAACGAAAAGTTGGTTCTTCAGGGAATATAGTAGCTACCGTTCGAGGAAAGCATTTAAGCCCCCGGCTTTGCCGGGGGGTTGCCCTCGGAAAAAAGTTGCTTTTGGGGAAATGCTCTCGGGGAACAACCGTGCTTGGTAGAGATAGTGACCGTTCCGCAACCCCCCGGCAAAGCCGGGGGCTTAAATTGTGACTTGGGCATTCTCCTTTCCACTGCAAAATCTAGCCATTAAAATTCCTGAAGAACCGCATTCTATGACCGATGCACCTAGAAATGCAAGAGAAAAACGATCGCACGTTCTCATGCAAATGGTAAGCAGCCGGCGATCAGCTTTCAGCCTTTGTTTCTCGTCTACTACCACATTTCTGGCTGATCACTGACTTCTGATCTCTTTGGAATAAGCTGATTGCTTTGAAATAAAATGATGGGGCCCCATCGGGGCGTGCCAAAGCGAGTACCTCACGGCCCAGTCGGTCTGTCATTCCGGTTCCCGGGAAACCGGTGCTCTGTCTAAACGGCAATCATTACCGCTGCAAGTTAGACGACCCACCGTAAGTCGCTTCTCCCACTCGGGCACAAACAACAAGGCCCATTTTACGGATTGTCACGTCCATTGCACGCGCTATTTTTGGCCACCCTGCGTGGCTTTGTCAGAAAACCTCAAGGATGCCGTCATGTGAGCCGTAGGCGCTAGCCTCGGGCGTTTAGGTTCGATGTTTTTCGCAGGTTCGCCCGACGCTAGCGCGTTCGGCTCAGATCAATGGCCGCCTGCAGTACTTCCAGTTCGAGTAATCGGCAGCGGGCAGCATGATAGCGCCAGTGGTCGGTCCGCTCAGCTTTCAATTGCCGCAAGCGCTGCTTGGTTTCGAGCAATTGGTGGCGGTAATTTTGCTCGGCGGTGATTGTCGGCGAATAGCGGCCTACGGTGCGTAGCGGTCGGTAATGGAGAATGCGGCGATCCAAAAGCTTGATCTCCGCCTCGGCAAGCTTGACGGCATCGTCCAATTCGCGGCGCCGACCGGGGTAATCGACATAACGGTACTGGTGCAAGCGGTATTGGGCATGCTGCAGGGCGAGTTGTGCCTCGATCAAGGATTGCGAGTTGGCTGCTGGTGTTTTGTTTTCCCTTTTGATAGCTGTTTCATTTGCAAAAGATGGATCGGTCAGTGTTGTTGCTAGCGCAATGGTTAGCACGAGGCCTATTGCAGGGTGACGCATTGGAAAGACTCCATGGATGAGACTCGAAGACGAAAACAGGAAACGCCACGGGCGCTATCTTCCAGCCTAATTGGCGGAAGAAGCTATTTCCAATCGCACGAGGCAACTCATCTCAGCCCCTGGCTTTGCCGGGGGGTCGGCTTCATGGAAACGTTGCATTCGGGGAAAATGTCCTTTGTAGAAATGCTCTGCTTGGCGGGAATGTGGACTGTTGCGCTACCCCCCGGCAAAGCCGGGGGCTGGCATTGCAGTTTGCGTAGGCCGGAACAAGCTCTGCGCAGTTCCGGCAACAGACTAGGCACACTGCCGGAGCAGCGCTACCGCTCGTTTCGGCCTACCAAGAAGATCACAGAAGCACCAGATTGTCCCGATGAACCACCTCGTCATACGGGAGGTGCCCTAGTAGTCCGGCGATGCGGCCGGTCGAATGGCCGGCGATGGTGTGCATTTCCGCGGCCGAATAGTTGATCAATCCGCGAGCAATCTCGTTGCCATCCGCATCGCCGAGTGCAACGACGTCGCCTTTGCAGAAGTCGCCCCCGACGCTTGTTACACCGACGGCAAGCAGGCTGCTTCCGCCCGTTTGGATTGCCTTGCATGCTCCGGCGTCGAGTGTGAGAAGCCCACTCGGCTCGGCGCTCCAACCGATCCACCGTTTGCGCGATGCAACCGTCCGACCTTCGGCCAAGATCAGTGTGCCGACGTCGGCACCGGAGAGAATTTCCTGCAACACGTTTTCTCGCCGGCCGTTGGCAATGACGACATTCTCACCAGCCGAAGTTGCAATGCGCACTGCTTGCAACTTGCTGGCCATGCCGCCCAGGCTTAGTTGCACGCCGCTTGAGGTTTCTCCGTCGTGAACAAACTGCGATTGGGCAGCGTCTAAATCGGTAACAATCGACATCACCCGCGACGAGGGATCGCTCGGATTGCCGTCGTACAGACCATCCACATCGGACAGCAGCACCAAGAGTGGCGCCCGAATGAGATTGGTAACCAGCGCGGCCAGGCGGTCGTTGTCGCCGAAGCTTAGTTGCAATTCGTCGGTGCTGACCGTGTCGTTCTCATTGATGATCGGCACCGCCCCAGAACGAAAGAGGGCGAAAATCGTGTTGCGCACATTGAGATAACGCGTACGGTCGTGCAGGCCATCGGCGGTGAGCAGCACCTGGGCGGCGTGGAGTTGGTGCGTTTCCAAAGCTCGATTATACGCTTCGGTCAATCGGCTTTGCCCGACTGCCGCGGCCGCTTGCAAGTCGGCCAAATCGGAGGGACGATGCTTGATGCCTAAGCGTGCCAGCCCGGCACCGACTGCTCCGCTGCTGACCAGCACCACGCGCCGACCCGCTTCCCATAGCTGGGCCAATTGCTCGGCGATACAGGCCACACGCTGCGTGTCGAGCGCACCATCCGCGCCCGTCAGCACCCGAGTGCCAACCTTCACAACGACCATGTCGGCCGCGGTCATGATATCTTGCCGGACAATATCCATGGATTGATCGTTGCGGGGCGAGGGTTGAGGGTCAAGGGGCTTCCGAATTCAAAAAAACCTGTACATATGCTATTGACCATGTACGCACGTATATTATGATAACAGCAGCCCTGAATCGCAGGGGAAAAAGTTACCTAAGGCGAGCGGCAATAGAGAATTTACCAATCTTAACCCGACGCGTAAGCGAGGGAATTACCCCGTTATCCTCAGTCCCTCGCTTACGCAACGGGTTATCAAGGTAAGTTCTTAACTACCGCTAGTCTAAAAACAACATCTAAAAATAGGGGATGACATGGCATTCGAGCAACTGACACGGCGGCAACGAGAAGTTTTTGAGCTGATTCGCAAGAAAATCGAGGGCCGAGGCTACGGCCCCACGGTCCGCGAAATCGGCGAGCATTTCGACATTCGTTCGCCCAATGGGGTGATGTGCCATCTCAAAGCCCTGGAGAAAAAGGGGCTGATCACCCGCGAGCCGAATAGGTCGCGGGCCATCCAGCTTACCGCGGCAGCTAAAGCCGACCGGGGTATGCCGCTGGTGGGTCAAATCGCGGCAGGCAGCCTCAGCGAGGCAATCGAACAGGCCGAGCGGTTCGAGTTCGAGGATTGGTTCCCACAGCGCAAGGCCCAATTCGCGCTAAAAGTAACGGGCGAGTCGATGATCGATGCACAGATTGCCGACGGCGACCTCGTCATCTGCCGCCGCGCCCGAACCGCCGACCGGGGCGACATCGTCGTCGCGCTCACCGACGATGGCGAAGCTACGCTGAAATACTGGTACCCCGAAGCGAACCGCATCCGTCTGCAGCCCGCCAATTCGTCGATGAAGCCGATCTACTCGCGCAATGTCCGCGTGCTGGGCGTGGTGACGGGGGTGGTGCGGAAAGTGGCGTAATTAATTCCCGGACGCCGCCTGGATCATCCAAGCCGACGACTTGTCGTCGTCGGGCCAACAGCAAGCCGTCGGCTTGGATATTATGAATACTGCCCCACGGCCATCGCCGTGTCGAACATGGCAATCACATTTTCCGGTGGGACAGAAGCCTGGACGTTATGCACCGAGGTGAACACGTAGCCTCCGCCCGGTTTGAGAATTCGGACGTGCTCCTCCACTTCTTGCGCAACCTCTTCCGGTGTGCCGAACGGCAATGTTTCTTGACAGTTGAGCGAACCGCCCCAAAAGACGAGTTGATTGCCGAACTCTTTTTTCAGCCTTACCGGGTCCATGCCAGTGGCGGAGGTTTGCGTTGGGTTGAGGATATCGACCCCCATTTCAATAATCGAGGGAATGAGCGTGTAGAGTGCCCCATCGGAATGCAGAAAGACTTTCATTTCTGTATTCTCGTGAATCCAGTCGAGTCCCCGTTTGTAGGCAGGCATGATGAGGTCACGAAACATTTTTACCGACATAAACGACGAAACTTGGGTGCCGAAGTCGTCATTGAGCTGAATAATCTGCACCCGGTTGCCAACGGCATCGCTGAACTTCTTCAAATTGATCAACCAGGCATCCACCAGAATCTCGAAGAGTGCATGGACGTAATCGGGTTCCGTGGCGAGTGTGACCATCCAGTTTTCAAAGCCGCCTGTCCCGAGACCATAAAAGAGTTCATAAGGTGGTCCCATCGCGGTGATGATGGCGTAATCGGAATTCTGAAACCAGGCTTCCGCTTGTTCGTGTAAATGATCGCAGTCTTCGTCGGAAAGCATGGGTGGTTGATAACCATCCAGTTCGATGTGTGCCGCTCCGGGATATTTTTCGAGACGGTCGAAATAGAACCCATCCTTTGGCATTCGGGCGATAAGCTGGCCATTCTGAACAATTGCCAAATCGCCGGACGGTTCGGTCACCGGCTCAAAACCTCCCGGCACTTCAACCGGAGTGCCATCGAACATTGTCCAAGGTTTCCAGTTTTCGTTCCGAATGCCGAATGTCACAGCCTGGCGATTCAACCCGACGACATCGGCGCCAAATCTTTCCATCACAGGACGTTCAATTTCTGCCAACATCTGATAGAGATCAAAAACCCGCGTCGTCGAAGAGATGCCGAGACGTTTCTTGAGTTGATGATACGTCGAGGCAGCAATTCCGGATTGTCGCGTTCCTCCGATGTCAATCGGAATACGATCCGGCTCCTGATGATTGAGGGCACAGAGGACACGCTCGCGTGAGTTCATTGATTATTCCTTTCTCAGGACCAGAAAAAACGTTGTAACTGTTCACGAGGTGGAAGAAAAATGAACCACGAAGAGCACGAAGGACACAAAGAATAGAATTCTAATTTTCGTGAGGCTATCCAATCAAGTCGATGAGGGTGCAAATTTAGCCTATTTAAGGTGAAGAGAAGAAAACCACGAAAGAAACGAAACAGACGAACGAGAGAGTTTTGCGAAACCTGTTGGGCAAGTCTTTCAACTTCCAATCCTGCGATCCTACTCCCCCACTTTTTTCGTGGTTTTCCTCCGAATGGGTTTTCCGTTTGAGTTCGCTGAGAAGCGGGAGCAAGCGATTTGTCCTCTGACTTCTTCGTGCTCTTCGTGTCCTTTGTGGTTCAATATTTTTCATTCCGTGAACGGCTACGAAACGTTTTATACTCCAACGGGCTTCCGTCTGGATAGGGGGCGTTTGCGTTGGGGGCCGTCGTGGCCGACGGCGCTAACACGCTGGAATTCTCTTTGTTTCGCTACTGTTCATCGGAACGATAACGCCGGTTCTGTTTGCGTTGGCCTTGATGTCGTTTCTGTTGCAATCGCCGTTCGACCGACGCCCGGGTGGGCCGGGTTTTCTTGCGCGACCGTGGCGGGGTGAGCACGGCGAGCACCAAGTCCCTTAGCTTTTGCCCACACTCGGCAACATTTCGGGCCTGCTCGCGATGAGTCTGGCTCGATAGCACCAACTCGCCCTGGTGGTTCATCCGGCGTGCATAGCGGATCAGGAAGCGGTGCTTCACGTCGTCGGGAAGGCATTGCGATTGCCGAACATTCCAGTGCAGCACGGCCTTGCTGTTGACCTTGTTAACATTCTGCCCACCCGGCCCCGCACTGCGAGCAAAAGAGAACATCAATTCATTGGGGGGAATCGTCAGGTTCGAGGTGACGACGATAGGGCGAGCCATGAGCGGTTCTTGTAGTTGGGGTAAAGTCTCTCTGTTGCCGCTCGCTTTGCGTGAAATGAATCGGTATCAGCGCCTGGGTACCGGGGCGGCCCAGCAATTGAATTGCTTGCGAGAATCCTTGAGCAATTGGCCGTAGTCGCAAATTTCAATGTCTTGGCCAATCAGTTCCACGTCGAAATCTCCTTCGTACCCTGCCTCGATCAGTTCTCGCACAAGGTGGGCCAGTGGCAATGTTCCTTTTCCCAGCGGGCACCGTTCCTGATCCAAGGTGTGGGCATGGCAACGATCGCCCAAGTGGACGATGGCCGTATGGGGAACCACTTCGGCCAGATTCTGTCGCACGGTTGGGTTATGTCCAAAATGGTACGTATCCAAGACGAGTTTCAGATGGGGCGACCCAAATTGCTCGATGAACCGAATGGTTGATTCCAGATCAGTGAGAAAAGTCCAGTCGGCAGCACAGGCTGCGTGCATCGGCTCAATCGCCAATGTCACATCCGCCCCCTCGGCCAATTCTAGCAGGTTGTCGATCGCACTTGTCAGCAGCCGCATCGCATGGCGATGGATGTGGTTGTTGCGCCCACCAGAATAGATAACCAAGCAACCAGCTCCCATCGCACCAGCTAAACGAATGGCGTGGGCCGCATCGCGGATGCTCTCTTGCTGCGACTTACCACAACTCCCGGTAAACCCACCTGCCCAAAGCAAATTGGTTACACGCAGACCACTCTCGGCCAGCAAATCGACGCCCTGCTCCTCGCCATAGTCGATCAACTTTTGCCGCCAGACGCCAATCGCTTCATATCCGGCCGCAGCATAGCGCTGGACATCCTCCTCGAAAGTCCAGCGATAGGTCGTAATCTCGTTCATCGAGAGCATGGGAAACCAAGTCGGAGGGGGAAAGTCGGGAGTCGGAAGGGAGAAAGGAGTACTGCCTCAAGCGGTGCCTGAGTATGTGAGATTGGTCAATATGTGTAAAGCCGCACATCTGGGGGCTAGCGAAATGCTTGAATGCTAGCTTGCGTGGGAGAAAATGGATTCTTCTTTGTCATACACTACTAATCGTGATAGATTATTGGTAGGGGGGGCCCGTTGCCCCCAGTGAGGGGAATAGGAGCCTGGGGAAGAGGCAACCAGATAATCAAACTGGTACGCTTCGACCTAACTGCGAGCAAGGTAAGCCCGTCGCAACTCTCGGCGACCTCGTGATGGCCTCGTGCTTTATCAACTTTCATTTTGTGGGTTGGTCAAAGCACTCGGGCCAGAGGAGATTGAGGGATGACTATCAAACTGCTGATTGCCGACGACCATGAAGTGGTACGGACTGGTCTGAAGAGCATGTTGGAAGAGACAGAAATCCACGTCGTTGCCGAAGCAGGTGACGGCGAACAAGTGCTCCGCCATGTTCTGAACGAACAGCCCGATGTCGTTCTGCTCGACGTGCGCATGCCACGAAGCGATGGCATCGCCTGCTTAGGCCGGTTGCGGGCTGAATTTCCCGAACTTCCCGTATTGATGTTCAGTGCCTACGACAACCCAACCTACATTGCCCGTACCGTTGCCCTGGGAGCGGTTGGTTATCTCACCAAATCGGCTTCGCGCAAAGAAATCATTGATGCGATTCGCACCGCAGCCTCGGGCGAGTCGACCTGGACACGAGAAGAACTCCGCCGCGTGACCGGCGCGCTGTCGACGCCTCGCTCACCTCTCGCTTTGGAAGTGCCGTTGACCAAGCGCGAAGACGAAGTCTTAAAGCAGCTAGCACTCGGGCTAAGCAACAAAGAAATCGCCAAGGCGTTGTCGATCAGCTACGAGACGGTCAAAGAACATGTGCAGCATATTCTGCGCAAAGTAGGCGTTTCCGACCGCACACAGGCCGCGGTCTGGGCGGTACGCAGAGGGCTGGTGTGAAGAAAATGCGGAATGCGGAATTAGCCGTGTCGCAACGCGACACACGGCGCAACGCGCAACGCGACCCACGGCAAAAGGGGAAAAGCTGCACTTTCTCGCCTAAATCCCCATCCATCTGAACCCCACCACCCCCGCCTTCGTAGGTAGTGTGGTTAGCCTTCCGGGCAGTCGCATGTTATGATGCCGACAAGCAAATCCAGAGGCATTTCCAGTGTTGGTAGTTTAAGATTCTCCATCATGAGTGACTTAGCCCTCGGCGCAAGCCGTGGGGTTTTAGGCGCGTCGGCAGTTAAGAACTTACCTTGATAACCCGATGCGTAAGCGAGGGACTGAGGATAACGGGGTAATTCCCTCGCTTACGCGTCGGGTTAAGATTGGTAAATTCTTATCTGCCGCTCGCCCCATCCGAAGAGATCAATATCATGTCCAAGCAAGCTTCATTTTTTGTCTGCGTTTTCCTTATTCTGGGCGCGTTAGCTTTCCACTCGACCCCAATCCTGTTGGGCCCATTCCAAGTGAAACAGGCCCAAGCGGAATCAGGTGGACTGCTCGGAATCGGTTCGCCAACGCTGGGCGGAAAATTCCTTTGGTCCGACGAGGTTGTGCTGCATGGATGGCGCATCCAAAAGCACGCTGTGATCGGCCATTATCGGCTCATCGACGACCAAAATCTCCGACATGAGCGAGGCACCATGGAAGCGTGCCTTGCCAAGCTCGACGAGGTTAAACAAGCTGGCGAGTTTCCGCCGATGCCACGCGAGGTAGTGATCGTCTTGCACGGCTTGGGAGCCAATCGGCAGTTCATGGAGGGTTTGACGGAGTATCTGGAAGAAAAAGGAAAGCTGACCGTGGTGAACGTCGGCTACCCATCCACCATGGCCAAGATCGACGAACATGCCTTGTCGCTTGCCAGTGTGATCCAGTATTTAGAAGGGGTCGAGCAAATCAGCTTTGTCGCACACAGCATGGGCAATCTGGTCATCCGCCACTATCTCAATGATGTGGCCCTGCTCACCCCTGCCGCGAGGCCCAAGGTCGAGTTCCAACGGTTTGTGATGATCTCGCCCCCGAATCACGGGGCGTTGCTGGCCGACAAGATGGGTGATAATAAATTGGTAAAAATGGTTGCCTGCCAACCGCTCGAACAATTGGCCCCGAAACGAGGCTGGCCGAAACTTGAAGAGCGGCTCGCCACGCCCGATTTCGAGTTCGGCATCATTGCCGGTGGTCGCGGCGATGAGGATGGCTATGTTCCCTTTCTGCCTGGCGACGACGACAGCCTGCTCACCCTGGAAACCACCAAACTGGCCGGGGCAAGCGACTTTGTGCAGGTAAAAGGCATCCACCAACTGCTGCCGCAGAACAAGCAGGTGCGGATTGTTACGCTCCGTTATCTCAAATTCGGATACTTTGTCTCCCCCGACGCAATCCACCCGTTGCCCTAACGCGTAATCACCACCACCGTGTGATTGGAGTGCCAACGATAGGGCCAGCCGCCAGGGCGTTGCCAGGCGGAGCGATACATGGCAGTGAATGGTATGGCGGTCACTTGCGGGCGGGCATTGGAGTAGCCGTACCAACGTTGGGCCGCCAAGCGGCTCATCCGCTGCTGAGCTCGAAACGCTGCCTTCTGCTGAGGAATCGTTTTGCTGGGAGCGACATCACGGGGCGATCGGTAGTACCAATCGTCGAGGTGGCCGGAGTCGGCGGCGGCTTTCTCCTTTCCCTCGGCATCCTGAGCGATGGTTGTTTTGCAGTGAGTGAGGGACCCACAGAAACAGAGTAAAAGGGCCAATGGCAGTGTAAGACATCGAATGGGCATGACGATTTTCACTCCCGGCGAATCATTGATTTATATCCCAGCGCAGTCGCTACCCGAACCTTCGGCTCGCAGCAACCTTGTCATTGAGGGTGATTCTGCCAGAGAACCACACAGTAGGTACAGGCACGTTGGATCAGTCGAGTTGGTAAAACTTTGCGGGCAAAATCTCACGCCGACCATCCCATACCCCCGCCGCCGGCGGCTCACCCATTGCGATTCGGACCCCCTTTTCGTCTGCGTCGTTTTCCGCGGCTCGACTTATCGGCACGTGCATTCACCGAGTCGACCGGCTCGCCAATCGACTCGCGCATCTGCTCAATGCGGTCGCGGATCGCGGCCGCCCGCTCGAATTCCAAGCTCTCCGACGCGGCAAGCATCTCGGCTTCTAACTCCGAAAGATATTCCTCGGTGATGTAAACGGTTTCATCCGTTCGTCCCACGGCGGCGTTCGCCCGAACATGGGCGCTGGCCTCCGCTTCGATGCCGCGGTGGATTGCTTTGCGAATGGACGCGGGCGTGATGTTGTGCTCGCGGTTGTATTCTTCTTGCAACTTGCGACGCCGATCGGTTTCGTCAATCGCTCGCTGCATCGAGCCGGTTACCTTGTCGGCATACATGATCACCTTGGAATTGACATTCCGCGCAGCTCGGCCGATGGTCTGCATCAGCGAGGTTTCGCTCCGCAAGAATCCTTC
Organism: Lacipirellulaceae bacterium; assembly: GCA_965249435.1. GTDB lineage: Bacteria > Planctomycetota > Planctomycetia > Pirellulales > Lacipirellulaceae > JAJRWS01. Next base: position 492,644 of record CBDFMC010000025.1, read on the forward strand.
CTTGTCGGCATCGAGAATCGCAACGAGCGACACCTCGGGCAGATCAAGCCCTTCGCGCAACAGATTGATGCCGACGAGCGTATCAAACAACCCTTGCCGCAGGTCGCGCAGCAGTTCGACCCGCTCGAAGGCGTCCAGTTCGCTGTGGAGCCATTTACAGCGCAAGCCTTTTTCGGAAAAGAAACTGGCCAAGTCTTCCGCCATCCGCTTCGTTAGCGTGGTGACCAGCACCCGCTCGTCGGCGGCAGCCCGCTCTTTGATCTGTTCGAGCAGATGGGGTACTTGCCCTCGGGCCGGGATGACTTCGATCTCCGGGTCGAGCAGCCCGGTCGGCCGAACCACCTGCTCGACCACCTCGCCGCCCGTTTGCTTCAGTTCATACGGACCGGGTGTTGCCGAGACGAGAATCACTTGGTTAACACGCTCTTTCCACTCGTCAAACTTCAGCGGTCGGTTGTCTAGCGCACTGGGCAGACGAAAGCCATGTTCCACGAGCGTTGTCTTCCGGCTACGGTCGCCGGCAAACATTGCGCCGATCTGCGGAACGGTTGCATGCGACTCGTCGACGAACAGTAAAAAGTCGTCGGGAAAAAAATCGAACAGCGTACTGGGCGGCTCGCCCTCGGCTCGGCCGCTGAGTGGCCGGCTGTAGTTTTCCACGCCCGGGCAATAGCCCACTTCGAGCATCATTTCAATGTCGTACCGCGTTCGCGCATTGAGCCGCTGGGCCTCGATCATTTTTCCCTCGCTGCGGAACTGCTCCAAGCGGCCGGAAAGCTCTTTGCGGATTTCGTCGACCGCCTTTTCAACCCGCTCTTCCGGCAGCACAAAATGTTTGGCGGGATAGATGTAGATTTGCTGGAGTGCGTCGATCACTTCGCCCGAAGTGGGATCGATGATCGAAAGCCGCTCGACCTCGTCGCCCCAGAACTCAATGCGATAAGAAAATTCTTCGTACGATGGCCACAACTCGACACAGTCGCCCCGCACGCGGAATTTCCCGCGCAACGGATCGGTGTCGTTTCGCTCGTATTGGATGTCGATGAGCTTCCCGAGCACCTCGTCCCGGTCGACCATTTGGCCTACGCAGAGGCCCACCATCATCTTCTTATAATCTTCCGGCGAACCGAGGCCGTAGATGCACGAGACGCTGGCCACGACAATCACATCGCGACGGCTCACCAGCGAGCTGGTCGTCGCCAGCCGCATGCGGTCGATCTCTTCGTTGATCGAGGCATCTTTCTCGATGTAGATGTCGCGTTGCGGGATATACGCTTCCGGCTGGTAATAGTCGTAGTAGCTGACGAAGTAGCTCACCGCATTGTGCGGAAAAAAGTCGCGGAACTCACCGTAAAGCTGCGCGGCAAGTGTCTTGTTGTGCGATAGCACAAGCGTCGGACGCTGCACCGCCTGGATAACGTTGGCCATCGTGAACGTCTTGCCCGAGCCGGTGACGCCCATGAGTACTTGCTGGTCGCGCCGTTCTTGCAGCCCGCGCACCAGCGCATCGATCGCCTGCGGCTGATCGCCTGCGGGTTGAAACGGGCTTTCGAGTTGGAATTGCATGGTGGTAGGCTGGGGGTTTATGGTTGGTGGCTGGGATTTCCTGGGCCGGGCGCACGAGTTGCAAATCTGCCGTGGCAGGCGTCGCGGATGTAGGATGTGAGATGTATGTTTGATGATGTCAGATGCCTAGTACGCCACCGCTTAGGCGCGTCGGCAGTTAAGAACTTACCTTGATAACCCGATGCGTAAGCGAGGGACTGAGGATAACGGGGTAATTCCCTCGCTTACGCGTCGGGTTAAGATTGGTATATTCTCATCTGCCGCTCGCCTTACAATGGCGCAAATGTCTGACATCATCAATCAAAAACCCTACATCTCACATCCCCGTCAGTTTGTCGGTATGAGTTCAACCGCATCGCAGGACGAGTCAACCAAGGCGCTAACGGGAATGCTCCTGTCAAAAGTCGCAAGCTTACCACCATGTTTTACAGCCAAGGCAACCAAATACGAGTCGGTGATTTGTTGATGCCCGACGATCTGCGAGAGATCAATGCTAGCTGGGTCAATGAGCGAGATATCGTCGCTCCAAAAGACATGTCCCGGCGCTTGACAGAGAATTCGCAGCCGTCTGCCAGCTTCCGCAGGTGTGGCAGATATGGTCGGGTACGCAGGATTGCTCACGACTCGGATAAAGCCGTTCTCGGTCATCGGGCAAGTCGCCCACGAAGCTTGCCCGATCGCTGCATACCAGGTATGGGCGGGAACATGATGAGCGTGTGCTGGGTCGAACAACGCGACCATGACATTGATATCGAGCAGATAAGTCACAGTGAACCGTCGCGCAATCGGTTGACTAATTCCAGACCGGGCTGAATCCCACAATCACTCGGCGGAAAGACCGGGACCCCATTCTGAGGCACCATGGTTGCCTCGTCGCACGGCTCCTCGGCAACAGCTTCTGTAATTATTTCGACGGAAACAATCGATCCCTCTGGCAAGCAAACACCAGGTTGGAGTACAACCATCCCATCGGAGACGGTTCCTTGATAGATTAACGGCATATCTAACCTTTCGCGATTGAGCATCAACCTCGCAATCCAATAATTCCCTTGGCTCGCATCGCATAACTTAATGATAACACCACTGCGAGGCGATGGGAATAACCATGCATGTTAGGAAGCCGATTCATTGCACCAACGACGAGTCGCCGTGCTCGGTGGCGGCCCAATCGGTGTCGCGGGCGATCGGAATCAGAAAGGGCCGAATCCGTTCGAGCGTTCGCGGGCCGATGCCTTGGACACGACGCAGGTCTTCCAGGTCGGCGAATGGGCCATTCCGTTCTCGATTTTCCACCAGTCGTTGTGCCAAGATAGGACCGAGGCCCTGCAATTGCACCAGCTCGGGCCACTCGGCCTTGTTGATGTCGACTTCATACTTGGCATGAAGCGGCACGGCACGGTCGATGTCGACCAGCGCGCCCCGATATCCCCCCTGCAACTGCCAGTATCCCCAGATCATGACCAGCACCGAGCCAAGCACGACTGCCAAGGTGGCCAGATCGTGTGGGCGGAGCAAAAGGAAAGGAGTAGGCTCTGTTTCGCGCATCGAAAAGATGATAAATAGAGAGATGAATATCGCCAGAAAACCCGTGAGCCGAACGCGCTAGCGTCGGGCGGTCCAACAATAGATTATCCACACCCACGCCGCCCGAGGCTAGCGTCTACGGCTCAGTTTATTCCGGATGTTTCATCGTGAAAGACTTTCAACAAATCGATTGGGATCAGCAGATCGAAGAAGATTGCCGCGAGTTGATTCGCTTGGCGATGCGCGAAGACCTTGCCGATGGGCAGGACTGGACGACCGTGGCGCTTGTGCCGGCAGATTGCCGAGGGACTGCACGGATTGTGGCTCGAGAGGCGGGCGTGGTCGCTGGGCTGCCCGCCTTGCAGGCGGCGATCGACGAAATGCGCGCCGATCTGACGCTCACTCCCACTTGCGCGGAAGGCGACTCGATACCCGCTGAAACCTGCTTAGCGACGCTCCAAGGCAATGTCCGCGACCTGCTCACCTGCGAGCGCATCTTGCTGAACCTGCTCGGCCGCCTGATAGGAATTGCGACCATGGCCAGAGAGTATGTCGAAGCGGTCGCGGGAACGCCGATTCGAGTTTACGACACACGCAAGACAACGCCCGGCTGGCGTCGGCTGGAAAAATACGCCGTCCGCTGCGGCGGCGCCCACAACCATCGGACCGGTTTGTTCGACGCCATGCTCATCAAAGACAACCACTTAGCCATGTTGGCAACCGAGGAAAAAGAAATATTATCGGAGGGGCAGGGCAGGGGGGCTGGCTGGGCCGTGGAATGTGCCCGAAAGTTTTTGGCAAGCAACCGCCAAGGGGATCCTTCGCCCGATTGTTTGATAGAAGTCGAGGTCGATACGCTCCAACAACTGGCAGCCGTTTTATCGGTGCAACCAGACATCGTCTTGCTCGACAACATGCCTCCTGCCATGCTACGCGAAGCCGTGCAGATGCGCAACTTGCAAGCTCCTCAAATTCAGCTTGAAGCTTCGGGCGGTGTAAGCCTGGGCACAATTCGAGAAATTGCCGAGTCGGGCGTCGATCGAATCAGTGTCGGCGCACTAACCCATTCAGCCCGATCACTCGACGTCGGGCTGGACTGGCAAAAGGCACAAAACGCGGTCGAAACACCACGATGAATCAGAAGAACGACTCGACCGACCATTTGCGGTCCTAGCGGCAAAGCATCGCAACGATAGATGTTGTGTTTTTGCCGCCTACAATCGTTGTTGGGGGTGGTTGCAGTCCATGCTCGTTCCTTGGCATGGAAAAGAATTCACCTCGAAATCGCTGGCGATGGCAGGCCGTTTGACTGCCACTGAGCTTGACCTACGGTTGCAGTGAATCCGGCGCCTTTGGGGAGGGGAGTCGGTTTGCGACGCGGCGGGTCATGCTCTGGGAGCAAGAGGGGACCCCGTCGCGTCTTTTTTTGTCCAAGAGAACGGCAAAGTTGCAATCTCAGCCCCCGGCTTTGCCGGGGGGTTGCCTTCGGGAAAATGTTGCTTTTGGGAAAATGCTCTCGGGGAAAAGCCCTGCTTGGTAGATGGTAATCGTTCCGCGACCCCCCGGCAAAGCCGGGAGCTGCAATGGTTTTTCGAGGCTTTGAAATTTAGTTTGATTTTTTACCTCAATTTGCTTGACACCCCCTGCCACCCATATTAGACTGAGGTTGTGTGGGCATAGGCTTTGTGCCCGGTAGTACGTTTTTTTCCTACATTTATAGGGTTGTGGACCTCATGAACATTCGATCGACGGCGAGTCGAAATGACTCGATCGTTGTCCGAACAGGCGATATTAAGAGCCTGGGTCCACCTCACCTTCTTGCCAACTGAATCGCTTTTAGCAAATAAAGCCGCTTCAGTAACCACGCATGAGTGCCCCTTTTGGGCCACATCATGCCAGGTAAACCACCAAGGCAGAATGGCCCGAGATTGACCCAGACGTTGGCCTAGCATGGATTGTTCCTGGGGCTGTCGACAGCAGACTAGCAAGCTGCGACAGACACTAGTTGGCTGCGAAAATATCTCCTGCCAAACCTGTTTGCTACCAGGGTAGCGATGCGACCTGCATTGGCATCATGAGGCGATTTCCAATCGCTTTTCCCGCAGGCTTTTCGGACACGTAGAGAGTTTCGATGCGCTAAAAATGCGCTGCTAAATCATTGCCTACGAAGCCTATTGGCTCTTTCGTATCTGGCGTGATTGGCTTCCTGTTTGTCGATCGGATGCTGACCAACTTAAACACTCATGGCAGTGTGCAAGCTGGTTTTCTTGAGGTTTCCCCCCAAACCACCAACAGAGAGAGTTTCGTCTTTCCACAAGCTTTTTAGTCGCCGCCCAGGAATGTTCCGTGCTCGATACTTCGACACGCAAACGTATTGGCTAGCGAGAACGGCAAACAGATTGCTTGATGGATTGGAACCGGGAGAAACATCATGAGAAATTTAATTCGCGATTTAATTACCAGCCGACTTTCCTATGTCGCTGGTGCAATGGTCCTGACAATGGCAATGCAGTCTCACGTCGTGGTCGCTGGCTCGGTCAACGGCTCCTACACCATCGATATCGCCTCTAGCGAGCGGTTGCTTGATGCGCTAGGCACCCCCAACGAAGCGGCGGTTCAACAACAAGAATCGTGCGACAATCCGCATTATCGTGTGCGTGCGAGAAACAAACCGGCAGTGATGATTACCAACGATGCCGGCTCGGCTGGAGATATCACAAGCATCACATTGCAACTCAATGAATCGGTCTACCTCTTCGGCCAAGGGGATACCGCCCTTGATGGGTTTGATCAGTACATCAAAAATAGCGCCTACACCGATGCGGGCGTCGATATTACCAGCAGCTCTGTTTCTGGCAGTACGCTAACCGTGAATTTCAGTGGCCTTTCGGCCAGCAAGTCCGTGATCTTCCGTATTGATATCGATACGAACGACCCAAACATCTTCCCGTTTCCTGATTTTCGCACGGTGCTGTTTGGTGCGGATACAGGCAACGGACCCGGAACGCCTGCGGAACACACCGCCACGTTCACCTCCGGTGACATGTCTTCAACAACCCTGGCAACGCAACTCGATTCGATCGTTGGCCAGATGGAATTTTTTGAAGGTCAGGTCCGACCCTATCACTCCGCGGATCCCGTCATCCCCCATGGCGGTGGAGGCACGGTTCCCGAACCGACGTCGGCCGTGCTATTTTTGGCTGGCATGATGAGCGCGATTGCGCTGCGGCGCAAGCAGCGGTAAAGTCCAAGAAGGCCCTTACCTGCTCCACGGGCGTGCGCTGCACCGGTTCGTCACCCGACACGACGATTCTGTAGCGCCACGCCCGTCGCGCCGTTGATGAAGCGGCGTCTCTATCAGTTTTCTGCCACCAGCTTTGCCAGAAGGTTGTCGATGTGAGCCGAACGCGCTAGCGTCGGGCGCCGAGGGCTGAGATTTTCCTTTTCCACGGAAAAATCCCCCCACTCATCATTCCGAAAGATCCCTCTCACTCCTGTCTGCTAGCAAAACCGGTTATGTCGATTGCGTCGATTCGGGCTACTGTTACGATTTTTCTGATTTTCAGGAAAAAAAGGAAAGTACGGGTTCTCCGGTTACCGATGGATGCGAATGTCTGGCAACGTGAATAGGCTGCTGATGCCCGATTTTGCTCAGCAGTCTATCTCAAGGCCTTGGATTCAAATGAGCAGACAGGTTGTCTGCGGGGCTGCTTAGCCCAATTTTACCGACTCGAGGGGGGATTCTACGATGAGACTTAGAAAATGGGAAACTGCTGCGCTCGCACTGTGCGTAGCAATAGGGACTTCGCTTGACGCAGTGCAAGCTCAGTATGCAGACGATGGTGGCCAATATCAATCGGCCAACGACGCAGCAGGTCAAGCTGGCGCATCGCTCGACGCCATCGGCTTTGAGGGTAGCGTTGAGAGCTACGGAGTTGGTGGCTACGACAGCGGAGATGGTTGTAATAGCGGAAGCTGTGCTGGTAGCAGTGGCAGTGGATTGGACTTTGGACTGCTAAGCCGGCCGGGGCAATTCTTCTTTGGCGCCACCTACATCTATGCCCGAGCTGATTTCAGCGAGGCTTTGGCCTATGTCGAGCAAGATGCCGTCGCGGGTGGTGATACCTTTCACATGTACGACTTCGATTACAACTCGTCGTACAGCTTCGATGGCGGTTATCGATTGTGTGATTGCGGTGGTGAAATCCGATTCAATTTCACCCGCCTGCGTAGCGAAGCCGACTTCACGGCCATCAATAGTAATGGGTCAAACATCGGACTCTTCTCACCCTACGAAATTGACGCCCCTGGAACGGGACAACAGATCCAGGGAGATGTTGACGTCGACCTACGGTCCTACGACCTTGGCTTTGCGAAGACGATTCCGCTTGGGTCACCGCTGGGAAGCTGCGATTGTGGCGACACGTGCGGAGCCGATTGCGGCAGTGGCTGTGGCAGTGGTTGGTGCCCTGCTTGGGACATCAAGTGGTCTGCCGGCCTGCGATTTGCCGAGGTAGAATGGGCACGTGGCACTGTGGCCTTCGACACGGGTGGTCAGTTTATCGACACGACGGTAACGCGCATGGATTTTGAAGGGACCGGTGCTCGCGTCGGACTGGAAGGGCGTCGCTACATCGGCCGACGTGGTCGGTTTAGCGTCTATGCCAAGGGCGACATCTCGTTGCTTGTCGGTCGCGTCAATATCGAAACGCTAACGACCGGTACCGCGGGGCCTGCCGGATTCACGCGTGCCTCGTTCAAAAACATCATTCCCGTCACCGAGATTGAAGTCGGCGGCAGCGTGCATATCCGCGATCATATCACGCTCACCGCCGGTTACTTCCTGTCGGCTTGGCACGATCTGGGTATGCGAGACGAATACGATTTCAGTCAGTTCCAGCTAGGACACTACGACGACGCGAATATCCTTGGCTTCGATGGCTACTTCACTCGTGCTGAAATAGCATTTTAGGGGGGTGGTGGGTGGTTGGCGGGTGGTGGTATGTTGTTAGTGGTTTGTTCAACCACTAACAACATCAACCCACCACCAGCCACCATTGAAACAAAGCATCCTGTTCTTGTGTACCGGCAATTCTTGCCGTAGTCAGATGGCGGAGGGTTGGCTCCGCGCGCTCCATCCCCATCGATTTGCTGCCTACTCGGCCGGGATCGAAGCGCACGGCTTGAATCCCAGGGCGGTCCAAGTGATGAGCGAGGCGGGGGTTGACATCCGTAAGCAGATGTCGCAACGCGTCGACGAATTAGCCGATGTGGATTTCGACTTGGTAATCACCGTTTGCGGGCGCGCCGACATACATTGCCCGGCGTTTCCTGGTGGTTGCCGTAAGATCCATGTTCCCTTCGACGATCCGCCCACTCTGGCAAAAAATGCCCAGAACCAAAATGCCCAGAACCAAGACGAGGCATTGTCGCACTATCGCCGCGTGCGTGATGAGATCAGAAACTTTGTCGCCAATCTGCCCACGTTCTTGCAAGCAGATTAATTCCAAGAGAATTAGCGACGGATACCCAATTAGCGACTGATACCAAGCATCCGATCACGACGCGCGCGACGCTGCGCACGCAGCCGAGCACGTCGTTTCGTTTCGCTCGGCTTCTCATAATATTCACGGGTGCGAATTTCTCTCTTAATCCCGCTCCGCTCAACGAGCTTGCGGAATCTTCGCACCGCTTCTTGTGCCGACTCTCTATCCCGAAGTGTTAGCTTAACCACTCCAATAACCTCTTGCCTGGTTTGAATCTTTGAATGGAACCGTACGATTTGTTAAACATCTCCGACTGCCCCGTTGGGGCAGCCCAGTCCCTGCCGGCCCGTCCCTGCCGGTTTGGACAGACCCAGTATCATAGCATGGTCTTCAGCCTGCGCCCAGTCTTTGTTTTTAACCCCTGAGCCATACGCGATAGCGTCGGGTGTTCGAGAGAAAACGCCGACCCCACGTCACCCCAGGCTAGCACCTACGGCTCAGTCGGCCCAGAAACCGGTTGAAATGACCCATCACTCAGCCAATCTCCGCCTGACCTGCATAATCGGACTTTTCCCCGTGGAATGCAAGTCGTTGGGCCCTATGTTCGCTCGACCCGGGCCTTGGCTAAGGCCGATGGGAAGTACTGTTCTATCCCATTGGATACCATATTGGCCCATTGGATAGCATATCGGTTTCTGCTGTCCTCCATTTCTCTGGCATCCATTTTCTCCGGCATTGCAGCCTATGAACCACACCCAGCGGTGCGAGATCATTGATCGGCTTGAGCAACAGCACGAGGAATTGATCGATCAGCTTGACGAACTGAACCAGCAGATCGAGCAAGCGCTGGCCGTTCGCCCCTCGGTCGAGGACGAAGCTTAGGCTTTGTCAGAAACAGTGAGCCGAACGCGCTAGCATCGGGCGACGTGCTGCAAAGCCCGAGGCTAGCGCCTACAGCTCAACTAATCCGCCGACTGCCCCATCGCTTTTCACGTTGGCGATAATACTGGGACGGTCGAGTTGAAGAATGCATGCGATGCTTTCCTTTCACAAAACGTACTCCAATGGGGTACACTCCCGAAAAAACAGTCGCACACCCAACGTAGGGCGGTCAGCGTAAAGGCTTTATCGACAACAGGTTACGAACAGTGGAGCCGAGGGGGCTCGAACCCCTGACCTCCGGCTTGCAAAGCCGGCGCTCTCCCAGCTGAGCTACGGCCCCAAAGCCAACGCGGATTTGGGAATGCGGACTGCAGAATTGATTTGGTTGTCCAGTCAAGGAATGATTCAAACAGACTCCGCCCTATCAGAACGCCCAGGACGTCAACGATAATTTCATCTTTCCTCTTGTTTCGTAGACATTCTAGCACTTCTCCCCACCATTGCAACCCATGGCATTTCGTGTCAAGCAAATTCTATAAAACGCAGTGGTTTTTGGTTTGGCCTTTTTCACAACGGTAGAATACCGTTTTGTTGAGACAAGTGCTCGTCCTGAGTTGACAAGCAAATACCCCGGAACATACACCCCTAACCTACATGCGATTGGTCCGCGTCGGCTGATCCATCTTGGTTCGAAGAGCATTACTTGGTGCAGTTTGACAATGACGCGATGCGCGAGACAACGCTTGGCAAAGCGGATTTGATGTCTGGCAGCTTGGTGTGGTCCAACGGAAGTTGTGAACCGGAAAACGTAGGTTCTTCAAACCAACGTGACGCAATCACAATGGACTTCTATTTGTCGTATGATAGTGTGGAAGAAACTGGAGTCGGCACAAGTTCATCGGATGATTCTCCACAGGTTGAACAAAAAAATCTTGCGTAAAGTACAAAACCTATCACCACGAGCAAGAATAAGATAAGTAGGGTCAAGCCAATCCTTCTAACCCAAATCCACACAGGACTGCGATATTGTGTTGGAGAAGGCAAAGCGGCTCGGTAGGATCCGTGAAAAAATAGCACGACACCAAGGGCAAAGGAAATTGCCATGAGGAATCTAGCAATACTCTCATCGTGCGGCCCACCGATCAGTGCATTTATTACGTCAGGACACGCGAAACAAAATCCAATGCAAAATGTGCCTACGGATGCTTCAGATTCTGGCCGGTCCACCCAGCGGCGACGACGCAGGCCAGCGTTAGACAGTGTCTCGAAGGCACTATCCACATGTTTATCATCGACTCGCTTGAGACCATCGTGTACTGCCAGCCGGTCGGCGATAATGTGTAGGCTTTCCTTAAACTCGCCTACAAGTTTGGATTCTCGTCTCTTTGGCTCTGGAGGCCATATGCGCGCTGGATCCTCTTTTTTTCGTGCCATACTAAATGATCTACTTGACTTCTCGGATTCTGTCTGAGCAACATTTCAGCATTGAAGAAGTAGCCCCTATAACACCGTCTGGAAGATCTGAATTTCTCATAATCTCAGCGATTTGATTGACGGCATCCTCGATGTCAGAGATGGTGATGACAACATCATCAGGTGATGGCTCCCTCTTAGCGGCGATGAGACCAGCCATCTTGTATACAATCTGACCCATGCTGTCACTGAAGCAATCCATAACGCCCATAGCATCACTGCTAATTGAGTATTCATTTGCGTTTTCTGCAGTAGCCATGTTCCTAAACCTCCTGCTTTGAGCACAACGCTGGTAAGATTATCGTCCAGTGTCTTATGTGAAGGTTAAGTGTTCCCATTTGTAACGATTGCGAGAACCTAGCGCCAGTATCCAAAGAGTGGAAGCTTCCTACGATTGCTGGAACAGCATAAGTATATTAGCATGACGCACCAAGCAGAGATGTTGTTCGATAAACGGCTTGGACAGTCAAGAGGCATTCCGCTTCGTAGAGCTATCAATGTAAGCATAACATGGAATAATTCGGAATGCTAGCATTTTTTGTGATGCAAATAGCCGGAATTGAATTACTGTTCTGTGGGATGCCGCTGTCTGGCGTGGTCCTATATTAAAGGGCAAGCAAAGTCTTAAAAAACAGTGGCTGAAAGCTTGGCACTTGAATGCTCTAGATAAGGAGCCCACATCGGACAAGCGCCGCTTGGTAGTCGGCAGGCGTATTGCATTTTTCCAGCGTCGCCAGTTGCGGGTCGGCTTCTCTTAACTGCTCGGTGGGAATTAGCTTGACACCACTAGTATCCGACAAAGCCTGCAAAGCTCGAATGCCTTGCCCGAGCATCTCTCGAAGCTGTGGCAGCAGCGATGTGCGATAAACGGCAGCGAGCGGGTAACAGCGCGCCGCGTTCACCGGGATCGCCGCTTGCGACTGTCCCAACAGAAAAAACATCCGCTCGACAAATGCCGACTCAAGCAGCGGCACATCGCACCCGGTGGCATAGGCCACTTCAGCATGGTCGCCTAGCGCTGCCATGCCGGTGGCTAACCCTTCCAATGGTCCGCGATCTTCATGCTGATCGCACACCACTCGCACATCACTCGGTAAAGACGGCAACTGCTGCCTCCGCGCAGCGACCACCACCATGTTCTCCATCGGTACCACGTCCGACAACAGCCGTACAACCCGCTGCAGCAGAACTTCATCTGCCCCAAATGGCAGTAGTCCTTTATCGTCGCCCATGCGAATACTCTCGCCGCCGCAGAGAATGATTGCACCTTGTTGCATGGCAGCTATGCCTTATCTTGCTGAAGGACACGGAGTATCTCCTCAGCCATATAAATGCGCCGACGTGCACGGCCTGTTACTTCTTCCAATATACCTGCCTCGGCTAGCGTCGAGATATGTCGTTGTGCGGCATTGTAAGTTACATTCAAAAGATCACATGCCCGGCGATTGGTCATCACAGGGGAACGAAATAATTCATCTATCAGAGCGAGCAATGCACCTGCATTTTTTCGCTGGAATTCCTCACGGTAAGTCTCTCGCAAATTCAGAAGTGTACGGCTTCGTTTAACCGCATCGATTGCCGCTTCCAGAACTCCCTGTAGAAAGAACTCAACCCAAGACTGCCAAGCACCTTGCTGGCTTACGGCTAACAGGTGATCCATGTATTCTTGTCGGTGCCGAACTAAGTACGCGCTTAGATAGAGGACCGGTGCAGGTAAGATATCACTGGTTCGAAGCAGCAACGCCATTAGTAACCGTCCAAGACGACCGTTGCCATCTCTGAACGGATGGATAACTTCGAACTGGTAGTGGATCAATGCAAAACGGATTAGCGTGGGTAACGAGTTGCCCCGATTGATATACTCTTCTAGGTCGGCCATAGCGTCAGGTACCGCCTCAGGGGGAGGCGGTACAAAACGGGCTTCGGTAATGTCGTTAGATCGACCTATGAAATTCTGTATCGTCCTATACTCACCCGGTCTTTCTCGCTCACCTCGCACATCAGCCAAGAGCTTAGCGTGTGTTTCTCGTAACAGCCTACCGCAAATGGGAAGATCGTCGAGACGTCGTATGGCATAGTCGTGTGCAACGAGATAATTGTGAACTTCTTTCGCATCATCTTGGTCTAATAGGCTCGGATCGTCCGTTGCCCCGATCTCAAAAAGCAATAATTGCCCCAATTCAGAACGCGTGCCTTCGATCTGGCTCGATAGGACTGCCTCTCGCCGAACGAATGCCTGTGCTAACAGGCTTTGGTTCGGTAGGCTATGGATCATGCCGCGGAATTCACCAATGGCGACTAACGCACGTTCAGCCAGATTGGAGACCGACGGGGAGGGATTATAACTTGGTGGTAATGGATTGGGCAGAAACGCAGTCCCCCTGCCTGTGGCAACCAAATGACCAGGTGGATTTTTTGTAAAGTCTTTTACATCCATGGGTTAAGGCGCCCTGTAAGTGTTCATATGTTTAGTTATTTGCACAAAGTCCAATAACTTCCAGATTATCGTACACTTTAGGCCATAGTATGCAATAACAAATGGCCCTCATACTTACTTACATCAATAAAACCGCTTTTCCGACCGATCTTGGGAGCCTCACGCTCGATGCGATGGCTGGAAAATCGCTTGCAGAGATTCGCCGGCTGCCCCTCTTTCACGGCAACCAGAAAGTGCCGCTGGCTGAATTGTTTCGTGTCGAGGGCGATCCGAGCGATCACCGGTGGCATTTCTTGGGTGACCTGTCGGGCGTGCATGGAATCGGAGCGGGGATGCGCACCGGCACAATTCATATCCATGGCTCGGCCGGCCGGCATTTGGGCAGCCAAATGCGCGGAGGGCAAATTACAGTCGACGGCAATACGGACGATTGGACTGGAGCCGAAATGCGTGGCGGGCTGATTCGAATCCATGGCAACGCGGGCAATCGGGTTGGAGCTGCCTACGATGGCAGTCGCACCGGCATGAACGGCGGGGCGATTCTCATTGATGGCAACGCGGGCCATGCGGTTGGCGGCCGAATGCGCAGAGGTTGGATAGGTGTTGGCGGCGCGGTCGGCGATTGGGTCGGCAAACGGATGCTGGCGGGAAGCATCTTGGTTTTTGGCTGTTGTGGCAGCCGGCCGGGGGCTGCGATGCGGCGTGGTACCATCGTCTTATTGGGTAACAAAACACCTCGGCTACTGCCCACCTTTCGCTACGCTTGCCGCTATCGACCACCCATGTTTTCGCTCATGGCTCGACAATTGCGCAGCCATCAATTCTCCTCGGACGTACAACGCTTAAATCAAGAATTCGATCTACACCACGGTGATTTTCTTGAATCGGGTCGCGGTGAAATTTTAACGATCCCATAACCACTCGGCTAATACCTATCCACTGCAGCACAGGATTAAACCACAAAGGCACTAGTACTACAACGCAGGGTTGAACCACGAAAGACCCAGCGCGACAACGCCGCAACCAAAGAAAAATAGCCACAAAAAACACGAAAACCACAAAAATCATGGCCCGCGAATCACGCGAATTGGCGCGAATGAATCGGGAGGATGACAATCATTGACATCCACGTGATTCGCTAGCAATGCTATTTCTTTTCGTGCCTTTTGTGGCTATTTTTCTTTGGTTGCGACCGGAGGCCGCGCTGGGTCCTTCGTATCTTTGTGGTTTGTGAGTTCTGCATGGTGTCCTTACGCGACTTGCCGCAAAACGGGTTCATCGGACATTCTTCTGAACTCTTCCAACCGTCGATTCCGTTCGAGGTAGGCACGTACTCGGCACACGGCGCATGGCATATAAATCCATCCTCCACAGCCGGGACATCGCTCGGGGTCGAACTCCTCGGACGGCAAACCAAGGAAATCGTTTTCTTGGGGCTCCTTGCCGTAAATCCCTCGGCGTCCGCTGGCAATGGCGCCAACAATTCCTCGGCTAACGCCTAGCATCTTTGCAATTTTGCGTTGCGACAGTTTTCCTTCGTCCAGCAAGCGGCGAACTTCTTTCACCTTCGATAACGGTAGCATCTGGTTGTCTCCTCTTGTTATCTGCTGACAAATTATTGGAAGCTGTGTTTTGATTGTTAGCCGTCGAGCTTGCCCCGGCGCTGCTTCCTCGCCGGGGCAAGCCCGACGGCTAACAAACTTTTCATAGGGACGATTTGCTAAGCAGCGAGGCCACCTTGCTGATGCTGGTCGAACTCAATCCAAAAGTCGCCCGGCTCGGGCAAAGGGTCAAGCTGGTCGTCGTCAGGAAGAAAGATGTCCAAATGGTCGTCGTCAATTTCCAGCGGCGTAGGCACATCGGGGTCCAGCGGCTCCCGTGGCGATGGGTCCGATCGCAAGGGATTTTGGCCATGGCCATGATTCGAAAACGGTTCATTGCGACTGTTGAGGCGGTTTGTCATGGTTTTTCCTCCTGGTCATCGACTTCTTGAGGGTGATCTCGGCCTTTGCGAACGGCGATTGGCTGACTGAACAAGAACCTAGCAAAAAAGGTGGCCAAATAATATACGCATGTACACTATTTTTGCAGGTTTTTTGCAGGGGCGTCAATCGAGGGGAAAACCACCTTATTTCGTAGAGCCGCACTGCTAGTTGCAAGGCCTGGGTAAGAGCACGCAGCGCCAGACAAAAAACTAGGCTTCGGTTGGAAAATTACCCGAGATAAAGAGAGGGCATGGATTGCCACGACCATCCGAGCGACGGAGAGCTACCCATTCGCCTCTGCCGGAAAAAGACCATGCCACTCGACGCCATCCAGATAGCGATCAGCATCGTATTCGTTTCCGTCTGGGCCTTTGTCGGCCAGATCGTCATTCAGTCGAATGACCCATGAGAGAAGGCTGTTAGCGGTTAGCTATTAGCGGTTAGCCAGAGAAAAAACTCAAACTTCACACAGCATTCTTCTGGCTAAATTCTAACAGCTAATAGCTACTGGCCAAGATCACGTAGTGTCGCTTGCAGCAGTTCAGCCATGCGCGGATCAGTCCTGCGCAGGTAGTCTTTCATTTCGCTGGTAAGCTGGGTCAACGCGTTTCGCGCCTCGGGCAATTTGCCCAATCGCTGATAAGCTATGCAAAAGCCCGCCTGGGTGAAAGCACGAAGTGACTCATCGGCAGTGCTAACTTCCGCTAATTCGCGGAGGTAGCGTAGCGCGCTGGCATATTCTTTCGTGACGAACAAGTAGTATCGCACCAGGCCTTGCTTGGCGAGTATGTGGTAGTAGGGATCCTCTTTCGGAAAATTCTCCCACACGGCCATCCATGCCGGTTCGGTATTGGCCATTTTGGCATGATAAAGCTGCGCCCAGGCTGAGCCACGGGCTTCGACTGGTGCGGTGCGAGGTCCGGCCAGGAGGAAACGTGGCCGAGTGGCTCGGCTTAGGATGATGCCAAGAAGGACTGCGGGAATAAGTAGCCAGACTAGGCGGCCGAGCCGCAAGCGGCTGGGGGTGATGCGTGTGCCGGTTTTCATTAGCTCGTCGAGTTGGCCCGTTGCCTTGCTGCGCGACTGTTGCAGGGCCACCCATTGGGCTAGCGACCAATTTTCTGGTCCCTCGGCCCAACCTTCTTCCGCTGCGAGGCTAGCCAACTCACGCAATTGAACCAGCAATTCGCCCGGGTTGGCATGGCGCTCTTCCGGCCGCTTGGCGATCATGCGATGGATGACGCGAGCCAAACCGCTAGGCACTTCGGGCCGTGCGTTTTCCAATGGTTTGGGAGGATTGTTCAAGTGCTGGACGGCAATCGCCAAGGCCGTCTCACCGCTGTGGGGCGGCACCCCAGCAAGCAGATGATAACAAGTGATGCCCAACGAATAGATGTCGCTCCGCGAATCGAGCGGCCGACCTTCGATTTGCTCCGGGCTCATGTAGAGCGGCGTGCCCATCGTCACGCCCACTTGCGTCAGGCTTTTGGTATCGGAATCTTGCAGACGAGCTAAGCCGAAATCGGCCACTTTCACTTCGCCCGATTCGCTGAGCATAATGTTCTCGGGCTTGATGTCGCGATGGACGATTCCCAGTTCGGCCGCCTTGCCCAGAGCGGCAACGGCTTGTCGCATCACGTCGAGCACCAACCGGGGATCGAGCGAACCTTGCCGCTCGATCAATTCGCCCAAATTCCTACCGCGGACATATTCTTGCGCAATGAAATGGACGCCGCCCGTCTGGCCCACCTCGTAAATCTGTACGATATTACTATGCACGAGCGATGCGGCCGCACGTGCCTCATTCTGAAATCGTTCGACATACGAAGCATCCTCAGCCAAATGCCGGCGGAGCACCTTCAGTGCCACTTGCCGACCGAGCGAGCGCTGCTCAGCCAAATAAACCTCGGCCATCCCGCCACTGCCCAAACGGCGCAGAACGCGATAATCGCCCAGGTCTTTGCCTGTGAGATCAGGGCCAGCGGTGGAAGGGGTATTTTCTGTCATTGGGGTGGGATCGGTGAAATCGTTAGCCGCCGGACTTGCTCCGGTGTGGTTTAGTGGAGAAATATTAGAATTTTTGGTTCCGCGCCGGGACAAGCCCGGCGGCTAACTTGGGGCTTAGAGACTCGATTGCAATTATCCTTTCCGCGGGAGCTGCACCTCGGCCAGCACGCGGCTTGTTGCCTCCGATTTGTTCAGCACATAGAAATGTAATCCGGCGATGCCGGCGTCTAGCAATCCTTGCGCTTGCCGAGCGGCAAACTCAACACCGATGTCGAATTGCCCCGGCAGGTCGTCTTGGTGCGATTGCAGGTCGTTGATAAATGGATCAGGCAACTTGGCACCGCACAACGAGGCAATCCGTTGGATCTGTGAGAGATTGGTCACCGGCAGCAGCCCGGGCACGATCGGCACGCCGATGCCCAGCTTTTCGCACCGCTCGCGGAAACGGAAAAAATCGTCGTTGTCGTAAAACAGTTGCGTAATGATCACGTCCGTGCCGGCGTCGACTTTGCGTTTTAGATTCTCCAAGTCGGCTTCTGCGCTGAGGGCTTCCCGATGCGTTTCCGGATAACCGCCCACCGCAATACCCATGACGGGAAACTCGTCGCGGATAAATGCAACCAGCTCGTTCGCATAAGCGAAACCGCCCTCGGTGGGGACAAACTTCGTTTCTCCCTCGGGAGGGTCGCCACGCAGGACGACGACGTTTTGTACATCCGCTTGCTCTGCTTTGATCAAATACGCGCGCAGATCGTCGGCCGTGCTGCCGACACAAGTTAGGTGCGTCGCCACGGGCAATCCGTACTTTGTGCGCACACGAGAAATAATCTCGAGCGTACGGCCCTGCGTCGATCCACCCGCGCCGTAGGTACAGGTGATGTAGTCCGGCTTAAACTGAATCAGCTTGTCGGTATGCTTAAAAAGGTTCGTCACTCCCCGATCCGTTTTCGGGGGGAAAAGCTCGAACGAGAGGCCGAACTTGTCAGAGCCATAAATTTTCGTAATGGACATTGGGAGTTGGGAGTTGTGAGGCGCGAGTTATGAAAAGATTTTCCGGGAGTGGTCCAGCGATAGCCTCTACTCTACGGACTGAAGGGATTTGTCGCAATCAATGCAGGAGAACTTCTGCATGACGCCTGCCCCGGATCGAATTCCGGAGGTAGTCCCAATCGACAAATATCTGTATATTGTTCTTAGGCAGCGGCAGTTGAAAATTGACCAATCTTAACCCGATGCGTAAGCGAGGGAATTACCCCGTTATCCTCAGTCCCTCGCTTACGCATCGGGTTATCAAGGTAAGTCCTTATCTGCCGCTCGCCTTACACCCCGCGGCAAGCGCCGTCGGCTCACCCTAAAATTAAGCTGCAACCTCATTTCAGCCCCCGACTTTGCAACCACCATGCCTTCCAACAGCATCCTCTCGCTCGATGTGATTGAAACCGACATCGGGGTCCTTACGATCAACGATCCACAGAAGGGCGCCAATGTGCTTTCCCGTAGCGTGCTCGAAGATTTCGAGCGTCATCTGGATGATCTCGATGGGCGAAAAAACTTGGCTGGACTGATTATCCGCTCGACCAAACCGGGCAATTTTATCGCCGGAGCCGATCTGCGCGAGTTCGTCCGCGATATCGATGCGCCCAAGGAGCAAATCATTGCCCTTTCGCGGCACGGGCAGCAACTGTTCGGCCGACTGGCGAATTGCCCGTACGTCACCGTCGCGGCGATCGCCGGTACATGCATGGGCGGCGGGGCGGAGATGGCCATCTGGTGCGATCGACGTATCTTTGCCGCCGACAAAAAAACAAGCTATGCCTTCCCCGAAGTGAAGCTGGGTATCTATCCCGGTTGGGGAGGCACCGCACGCACGCCGCGGATTGTTGGCCTGAGCAACGCGATAGAACTGGTTACCGGTGGCGAACCGATCGACGCCGCGGCAGCCCAGGCGATGGGTTTAGCCCAAGACGTGATTGGATTGCGGAATGAAAAAGATTCCGAATTCGATTTGCTGCTTGCGGCGGCGGTGAGGATGATTCGGGCCGAGCAGAAGTCGAAACAGTATCTCGCGGACCGTAGGCGCTGGGCGGAGCCGATCACGATCAGCGAGACCGAGCTTGGTTTTCTCGGCGCCACCGCCAGCGCGATGATCCAGGGCAAAACCAAAGGCCAGTATCCGGCCCCGCTGGCGGCGCTGGAGGTAATGCTCGGCGGGGCGGGCGTTGACGTCGAAGCCGCTTGTCAAATGGAAGCCGAAGCGTTTGCCGATCTGTTCGGCTCGCCGGTCAATCGGGCTCTGCTCAATGTCTTTTTTCTGCAAGACGCCAACAAAAAGCAAACGGGCGTCTCGGGAGATATCAAGCCATTGGAAATAAAATCGGCCAGCGTGCTCGGCGCAGGCATCATGGGCCAGGGCATTGCCGCGGCCCATGTGAAACGCCACATCCCGGTTGCCCTGGGCGACGTGTCGGCTGAGGCGGTCGGTCGTGGCGTGCAGGGGGTGCTGGCTGAAGTGAGCTACAACCGGGCGACGAAGGGTCCCGATGTCGAGCGGGCGCTCGGCTTTGCTCCGTATGCCAACGGCACCACCAGCGACGAAGAACTGGCCGCTTCCGACCTGGTCATCGAAGCGGTGCTTGAAGACGCGGGCGTTAAAAAAGAACTATACGCTCGACTGGAACCGAAGATGCACGACCGGGCGATCCTTTGTTCCAACACGTCGACCATTCCGATCAGCGATTTGGCGGCCGACCTAAAACACCCCGAGCGATTTTGCGGCTTGCATTTTTTCAATCCTGTCCGACAGATGCCGCTGGTCGAGGTGATTCGCGGTGAGAAGACAAGCGACCAAACCATCGCCACCGCGGTGGCCCATGCCAAGCGGATTGGCAAGTCGCCGATTGTCGTGGGCGACGGGCCCGGTTTTTTGGTCAACCGCGTGTTGTTGCCCTACATGAACGAAGCGCTGCTGCTGCTGGAGGAAGGAGCGACGATCAAGCAGGTCGACCGGGCGGCAACCAAGTTCGGCATGCCGATGGGGCCGATCACGCTGTACGACGTTGTGGGGCTTGATGTGGCTCAGCACGCCGGCGGAGTGATGCAACGGGCGTTTCCCGATCGGGTCGAACCCTCGGCGCTTCTGCCTGCGATGCTCGAGGCCGACCGCCGCGGCAAAAAAAATGATCGCGGATTTTTCGACTACACCGGAAAAAAAGGCCGAGGAAAACCAAGCGACGAAGTCGACCGCATCATCACCAAGACCAGCCGTGCTGCAACGCAGCACACGGCGTCATCCAAAATCAACCTGTCCGACCGGCTCATCCTCCCAATGCTTCTGGAAGCAACACGCTTGGTTGAGGATGGCATCGCCCGAGACGTTCGCGACATTGACTTGGGTTTGATTTACGGCATCGGATTCCCACCATTTTTAGGCGGATTGTTCTACTGGGCCGACGCCATCGGCACGACCGCACTCGTCGAACGATTGAAGCCATACGCCGATTTGGGCAAACGCTATGAGCCGACAACGATGTTATTAGAACTGGCCAAGTCGAATGGCAAATTTTACGATGGCTGATAGGCCACAAAAATCCAACAGTAAAGGAACCACGAATGAACACGAATCTACACGAATGTAAATTCTTATTCGTGTTGATTCGTGTTCATTCGTGGTTCTGTTAATTCTGAAAATCAATAGGCCCCCGCCATGAAAACCGCCGTTGTTGTCGATTGTTATCGCACGCCCATAGGCCGCTCGCATCCGGAAAAAGGGGCGTTTCGCGAGGTCCGCTCGGATGATTTGGCCACGATTGTTGTTCGTGCGCTGGTCGAACGCACGGGCATCGACCCGACCGAGGTCGAGGATGTGGTGCTCGGCAATACGCAGCAGCAGCGCGAGCAAGGGTTTAATGTGGCAAGGATCATTTCTTTGATGGCCGATTTGCCAGCTAGCACGGCGGGGACGACGGTCAATCGCCTCTGCGGCAGCAGTTTGCAGGCGCTCAACCAGGCCGCCCATTCGATTGTCGCCGGTGGCGAGGATGTGCAAATCGTTGGGGGGCTTGAGCACATGCACCATGTGGCCATGGATGCGGGCGTCGATTTCAATCCCAAGCTGTTTCACCAAACCAGCAAGGGCGCACTGCACATGGGCGTCACGGCCGAGTTCTTGGCCCAATCGCGCGGGATCGAGCGCGAAGCGCAGGACCAATTTGCCTTGGCCAGCCATCAAAAGGCCGCGGCAGCGACCGACGCGGGCGAGTTCCAGCGCGAGATCATTCCCGTCTGGGGACGCAACGACGCGGGCGAGCGGACGCTCGTCGAAACGGACCAATGCATTCGCCGCGACACGAGTTTGGAATCGCTTGCCGCGCTGAATCCGGCCTTCATGCCCAAGGTCGGCACGGTGACCGCCGGCAATAGCTCACCGCTAAACGACGGGGCGGCCGCCATGCTCGTGATGAGCGAAGAAAAGGCCAAGTCGTTCGGCCTCAAGCCGCTGGTCCGCATCCGCGCAACAGCCGTCGCGGGCGTCGATCCGTGTGTCATGGGCACCGGCCCGGTGCCGGCGACGCAGAAAGCGCTCCAGCGCGCCGGCGTCGCGCTCGCTGATATTGATCTGGTTGAACTGAACGAAGCGTTCGCCGCCCAATCGCTCGCTTGTATCGACATGCTCGATCTCGACGCGGAAAAAGTAAACGTCCGCGGCGGAGCGCTGGCCATCGGCCATCCGCTGGGCGCTAGCGGCGCACGCATCGCCACGACGCTCATCCACACGATGATCGACCGCGACGCCACGCTCGGCTTGGCCACGATGTGCATCGGCATCGGCCAAGGGATCGCGACGATTTTCGAGCGCGTGTGAAACGAAAATTGTTCGCGCCCATTAGCCGCCGGACTTGTTCCGGCGCTCAGCCTGCGCGCCGGAACCTGCGCGCCGGAACAAGTCTGGCGGCTAACAAAAGCTGCCCTACACGGTTCGCAACCGATAGACCCAATGCCCGCGGGCATGTCGATCACGATCGAGGCAGTAGCCGCATTGCAACACGGCACTAGGTTGAAATCCCTCATCGTCGAGTGGCGTCGGCACGAACGCGTTGGGCCCGCGGTGGTGAATTTGAAAGAAAAGCTCTTTGCCACGGGCATCGATGAGCCAATACTCGATCACCCCCGCCGCGAAATAGGCTGCCGGCAACCGCTCGGTGTCTTTCTTCACCGAACTATCGCTGACGATCTCGACGACCAAATCTGGGCCCCCTTCGACTTCCACAAAGCGACCTCCTTCGCCCGACGCTTTGGGAACAAGCCGCACTCGGCCATCGTCGATTGCCTGATGCGAAATCACAACCACATCCGGCTCGACAGACAGGTTGCCCGGCACGCTGGAAATTCGCGTCTCGGCGATCAATGTGTGCCCCATGTCTAACTGGTCAACACGATCTTTGATTTCACCAGAAACTTCTGCCTTGAGAGTTCCATGCGTAAATAAATCTTCCGGCGACATATCCACCTCGATTCGTCCAGACACAAAGTCGATTCGGCCATGCTGAGGGAATTCCTCGGAGAGTGCCCATTGCCGAAAATCGGCCAGGTTTTTAATCCCCAGCGGAATCTCCACTTGTTCTTCAAATAGCACGGTAGCCATTGCGGTTGATCCTCCAGAAAAGGGGCTTTCTCCATGGAAGCAGTGCTCCCGATCCATTCTATCACAACGGGTGGCGGTTGTGGAAATAGGGTAATTACCGGGTAAGCAGGCGTGACATCCGCCGTCATTTTCGGCCTTTGAGATCAGGGGAGAAAATAGTTTGCTTTCTGAGACCATCCTTGATAGACTGCGTCCCATGCTGAGATGAAAGGTTGGGGGCATCTGCGGCACGGGCGAATGGTTCGTTTCCTTTTTTTCTATCAAAGAGGTTCTATCAAAGAGGAGTGAGACTAATGAAACGTATGATCTTGTTGTTGGGCGCGCTAGTCGGCGCCTTGGCAGCCCCCTACGATGCAACCGCGTCGAATGCTTGGTTTAGTTTGAATCTTGAATTTGACACGCAAGGCGACTTTTCTTCCGGCGGCACTTGGACTGCCGTAGCCAAAGCAGATGAGCGCGGCTTTGCCGGCATTAGTATGGTGCTCACCGAACTGAATTTCGATGAGACGACCGGCTTTTTAGCGCCAGGAGATTTTGAAGTCCAAGACGCAGCATTTTTTGGTCTTATTCTCAACGTGGTCATTGGAGACGACCTATCCGGTGCTCCTACACTGGACATCGGTGTCATCGGCGGTACTTGGCCTTCGACCTATCTTGACGACGTCAATCTCGCTTTATATGGTGCCAACCCCGATTTGGGATCATTCACTGGTGGTGTCGCGCTGGCAACCGGTTCGTTCGATCCGGGTGATGTCCCTGTTTGGTTTGATGGGGGACCCACAAATCGCACTGCAGCAAATCTCCTCGATGATTCAGCGAATGTTCTAGCAGTGGATAATGGTAATATCTTCCTCACCGTTCGACATGTTGTCCCCGAGCCGTCGGCCATTGTGCTGATCGGCTTTGCCGTCGCCTGTGCCTGTGGCTTGCGACGCCGGGTTTGATTCCGCGGTATAGAATTTTGCATGATAAAGCCCAGGGGTTGTAGCCCCTGGGCTTTTTGCTTCTAAATCAACAGCGATCATGATAACGAATTTTCTCAAACGGCCGCGTAGAAGCTGGCGAATTTGTCGATCGACACGGGCTTGATTTTTCCGGCGTTGCCGGCTTGGCCGAAGGCGATCATGCGGGCTTTGCAGACCTGTTTCATCGCTTCGCGGGCCGGCTTCAGGTAGGCACGCGGGTCGAATGCCTCGGGGATTTTCCGCGAAGACTTTGCGGATCGCCCCGGTGATAGCCATGCGGTTGTCGGTGTCGACGTTCACTTTGCGGACCCCATGCCGGATACCCTTTTGGATTTCCTCGACCGGCACGCCATAGGTCTGACGCATCTGGCCGCCGTACTGG
The DNA here is from genome assembly GCA_965249435.1 of Lacipirellulaceae bacterium. Classification (GTDB taxonomy): domain Bacteria; phylum Planctomycetota; class Planctomycetia; order Pirellulales; family Lacipirellulaceae; genus JAJRWS01. The sequence continues at coordinate 516,992 of CBDFMC010000025.1, forward strand.
TTGATGATGTCTTGCAACTCTTGCGGTACGCTGCTGCTGCCATGCATGACCAAGTGGCAATTGGGCAACCGAGCGTGGATTTCTTCGATCCGATCCATCGCCAACACTTCGCCGGTCGGTTTGCGTGTGAACTTGTAGGCGCCATGGCTCGTACCAATGGCGACGGCCAGCGCGTCGACGCCTGTCTCGGCGACAAACCGCTCCGCTTCGTCCGGATCGGTTAGCAACTGATCGTGCGACAACTTGCCTTCAAAGCCATGACCATCTTCTTTTTCGCCTTCGCCCGTTTCGAGCGAGCCGAGACAACCCAACTCGCCCTCGACCGATACGCCGCTGGCATGGGCCAGCTCGGTAACTTCTTTGGTCGCGCGGACGTTGTAATCGAAATCCGCAGGGCTCTTGCCATCTTCCATCAGCGAGCCATCCATCATCACGCTAGTGAATCCGTTCTCGATCGCGCTTTTGCAAGTGGCGGGCGAGTTGCCATGATCCAAATGCATGCAGATGGGAAGCTGGGGATACAGCTCCGCGGCGGCTAGCATCAGGTGGCGCAGGTAGTTGTCTTGCGAGTAAGACCGGGCTCCGCGGCTGGCTTGGATAATCACAGGCGAATCGGTTTCCTTGGCAGCTTCCATGATCGACTGGATTTGTTCCATGTTGTTCACGTTCAGCGCGGCCAGGCCGTAATCGTTCTCGGCGGCATGATCCAGCAGTTGGCGCAATGGTACGAGTGGCATGGGGGTTACTCCTTTTTAGGTTTTCAAGTATTTTGGGATCGTTAGCCGCCGGGCTTGTCCCGGCGCGGAAAAACTTTCCCGCACGAGCATCCTTCGCGCCGGGACAAGCCCGGCGGCTAAACAGATCGACGCCTTTGCCCCGATGGCATGGCACGCTGATTGGTCCGTGGCCTTGATTCTATCAGTGATCCGTCGCCACGCAGAGGGGGGTGTCGGGTGGAATTGTTAGCGACGAGCCAAAATTTCGCTAGGCGGCACTTGCAAAAGACGCACCAAAATCAGCTTTTGCTCCAGGCGTCCTTGCACGTCGGAAGTGTGGAATGTATAGCCCAGGCTTCCCCGTGCCTCGGGCAAACAACCCACGATCAGCAACTCACCGGGGGCAAGCTCCGTGCGAATTTGCAGGGCGTCGAACACCTCATGCTCGCGCGAGGGCGTGACAAGAAAAATCCCCTCGTCGCTGCCGGCGTACCGATTCCGTAGCTCGCCATGATGCACTTCCGGAGTTAGCCGCAGATCGATCCGCTGGCCGACGCTCGGCTCGGCACGCATGGCATAGACCGACTCGGCCTCTGCATAGGTTTTGCCGTGCAGACCACCTTCGCTGCTTAGGAGTAGCTCGATTTGCTTGCGAAGTTCCGAAGCATGGAGGGTTGCTTGTTCTTGACGATCGAGCTGTAATACTCGTCGCACCACTTGCGGCTGGGCCGTTTCATCCGTAATCGTACGCACCGTTGAGCTATCGGGCATATGGCTCTGCAATTCGAGTGCTTGAGCCAGCTCATCGGGTAGCGCACCGCCGAGCACACCGGCGCGAAATCCATTGCTTACCAAGTTGCTTCGGGTCGTCGGGTCGATCTGCTGTTCGTCAACTTGCTGCCAGATACGCTCGACCAATTCCCCCTTAGCGACGGGCAACCTGACATGAAAGATCTCCAGCGTCACACTGTTGGGCGCTGTTTCGGCGGGCTGCAAGAGCGACGCTAGATCACCCGTGGGTGGTTTGTCGAAAAGGTTGCAGCCTATCATGGAAAGCGGTAAGAGTATCAGCGCGGCAAGGCGTGCATATTGCCGATGCCCGAACCAATTTATTGGGTGCATCAGCGAGTGTTCCAACCTGGTTTGAACTTTGGCTAAGCCGCAAGCGGCCGCCGCTTGCGGCTTAGCAATGGTCCACCTGCACTTACTGATCCGAATAGACCCGTGTGCTTTCTTCTTTGGTGATTGGCTGCTCGAGATCGTCGGTCGTGACCTGCACTCGTACCCGCTGATCGCCAGGGCGGAGTCCTTGGGCGTGGATGCGGTAGGTTGTATCGGCTTTGGGTGCGAGTTGTGGCAGCGGTGCGAATAGCACGCGTTCGCCCTGGATCTTGTGCCGCGTTTCGCCCTGGGCAGAAACAGCCCGAATGGCGGGTGGCATGATCGCAGTGACCTGCACGTTGGTCGCCGGTTTGGAACCTTGGTTCAGCACGCGAATTTCATAGGTTGTGTCGCCGCCGATTTCGATCGGGTCCTCCACGTCGACCACCTCGAACATGATCGCCACCAACCCTTCGATCATCACACGCTTCTCTATCCGATCTTCCAGTCCTCGGTCTGCTTGGACGGCAATCTGCAAGGTCTGCTCGCCCGCCTCGATCGGCAGCGCAACCAACTCCACCGCGCCCTGTTCGCTAGCCGGCAGCTCGGCAAGACTCCAATGGATGCTGTGCGTGGCCGCGTCATACTCGCCCATGTTGTTCGCTTTGACAAACTGCAACCCCTTGGGCAGATGCGTGACCAACTTGACCTCCTTGGCCGTGGCAGTGCCCGGGTTTTGGACGCTGACTTGATACGTGGCGGGCCGTTCCAGGTAGCGTCGCTTCGGGCCTTCCACACTCACCTGCAGCCGCGGCGCAATCACCTCGAACTGGCACGAAGCATCGACTTGCAAATTCGCATCCGCCCGGGCGGTCATCCTGTTTTCTATCTGGCCTGCCTGCTCAGCGTTGAGTACCAACTCAAGCCGCCGCGACTCGCCAGCTCGCAGTGTGCCGATCGCCAGCTCCAACGCCGGCCCGGCCGCATGACTAACGCCCGAAGGAACGCTTTCCAGCAGCATCACGCCCGTCGCGTCGCCGCTGCCGGGATTGGAAACTTCGACCTGAACCAATTGTTGCTGGCCGACAAGCACCTGCGGTTTGCTCGCAGAGAGCCGCAACGCCAACTCGGGCCGCGTGCAACGTGCCTTCGCCGACGCTTGGGCAGAAAACAATACCGTCGCCACGCTGCCCAGCTCGCCCTCGTCGGTCGGAATCAATTCCACCTCGACCGTCCGCTCTTCGCCGACCGACAGTGTCCCCAGATCCCAAAGGATCTCGGAGCCGGAAACCGACGCTCGCGGCACAGTCCCCAGCAGTTGGGTACCCATGGGGACTTCGTCGCGGATTTGCACATTTTGTGCGGTGCGCTGACCGGTATTTTGCACGCGGATGGCAAAGGTGCATTTCTTGCCGACTTGAATTTCTTGCGGAGCCAGTTTTTGAATCGTGATCGAAGGGCTTTGCACGCCTTCGAGCAATCGCTCGCCTGGGCGGCCGGTGCCAAGCGTGCTGGTCAGACCGGGCGTCGGAGTGATATTGCCCGACAGATGGTTGTTACGCGGCAGGGCGTTAGCCGCCGGGCTTGTCCCGACGCTGCTCCCAATGATATTGCTCGACAGATGGTTGTTGCTCGGCAGGGGTTTTGCCCCGAAGCTCCGTGGCGTCAAGCGGGCCGTTTTCTGCGGCGGGTTGGTTAGCACCGACCGCTGTTGGCCCTCGCGATTGATATCAAGTGTCGAGACGGGCTTGCGCAGCGGCGCAGCAGAATCTAAATCTGCCAGCCCTAATCCAGTTTTCTCCGAGCCAGACGGCCCAGCGCCGTAGCGATTATTCGGTGTGCCAACGGACTGAAGCGGACGCGCGTCGCGGAATGCCGCCCGGGCCTGGTCATCCGATGGCGAAAGCCCCGACGGTGTGGCGGCAAGGCTGTCGACCGACGCTCGCAATGGATTCTGTCCATTTTGCTCACCACCACCTTGACCCCGTGTCACTTCCAGTTGCGGCTCCGCAGGAATCGATTTTGCGGATGGAATATGACCGTTGGCGTAACGATTTGTGGCCAATGCAGCGTTGACCGGTTCGGCTTTAGGTTCGGTTTGGGATTCGACAACTTTGGATTCAGCAATTGACGGTGCGGATGCAAACGGATTTTCAGGCGGGAACTCCCGTATGGAGGATGTTGCTGTGACCCCGTAACGATCGGCGATCGGAGTCGGTTTGTTGGCTTGGGCGGTCTTCGCTTTCGTGGTCGATTCGTTGGCGAACAACTGTTTCAACTCGTCGGCTGCTGCCGAGGATTGGGTGGTTGCCGGTTCGACGGCCCTCGCATTGATGGCCCGTGTGTCGGTGGCCCGTGTGTCGGTGGAGTGCGCATAGTGGTAAACACCCCAACCGCCACCCAGCAATGTAGCAAGCGAAAGGACCACTTGGGCCAGGCGTCGTGTAAGACCGCGAGATTTGACTTTTTCTGCCATTGGGAGAACCCCGAACGATTCGATGGATATGGAAACAGGGTGAAAATTGGCTCACATCGCCAAAACCGGGCGACCGAGGCAGCGATAATTAGCAAAATGGCGCGACGGGGCAAAGGCCATTTGGCGGTTAGCAATGGGTGCGCGGGAACGCAAATCGGAGAGTTTTCCAGCTAGCAATCGTTGTACTAGTGCGTCATCCACACTAGATATTCGGGTTGGTGAATAGTCGGCGTTCGGGGAAATTCTCCTTAAACAAGGAGGTTTCCCATGAACAAGAAGTATATCGTCCGACTCTCGGATGCAGAACGGGGTGAGTGCGAGCAAATTGTCAAAAAGCTCAAGGGCGGTTCTCAAAAGGTTCGTCGAGCCCAAATTCTTTTGAAGTCGGATGCCGATGGTCCGGCGTGGACCGATCTCGCGATATCTGCGGCCTTCAACTGTCGTACTCGAACGATTGAGAATCTTCGCCAACGAGTGCTTGTCGAAGGTTTTGCCTTGGCGCTCCACGGCAAGCAACGCGAGAATTCACCCACGCCACCCAAGCTTGACGGACAAGGCGAAGCGAAACTGATTGCGATGCGACTGGGGACGCCACCGGTTGGCTATGGTCGATGGACGCTGCAATTGCTTGCCGAGCAAATGGTAACGTTGGACATTGTTGATAGAATCTGCGCGGAGACGGTTCGCAAAACGCTAAAAAAAACAAGATGACGAAGCGCATGATCGAGTACTGGGTGATTCCTCCAGAGCAGAATGCCGAGTTCGTCGCCTGCATGGAAGAAGTGCTGGAAACGTACGAAAAAACATATGATCCGCAGCACCCGGTCGTTTGCATGGATGAGCAGCCAGTTCAGTTGTTGCTCGAAACGCGGACGCCGATCGCCGCGACGAAGGAGCACGCCAAACGGGTTGACTACGAGTATGAGCGCAATGGCACGGCAAGCATTTTCATGTTCGCGGAGCCACTTTCAGGCTTCCGGCAAGCGACCGCTCGAGCGCAGCGAACGAAACAAGATTGGGCTCTGGAAGTTGCGCATCTGCTTGACACTCGTTATGCGAGATGTGAACAAATCACCTTGGTGCTGGACAATCTCAACACCCATACCAAAGGAGCGTTCTACGAAACGTTTGATCCCGCCACGGCCCGTGCCTATATCAAACGCATCAACTTCGTTTTCACGCCCAAGCATGGCAGTTGGCTGAACATTGCTGAGTGCGAATTGAGTTGCATGACCAGCCAGTGCATCGCGGGCCGACGAATCGGCGAACTAGAAAAACTTCAAAGCGAAATCGCGGCATGGTCACAAAACACAAACGACAAACAACGAGGCGTCGATTGGCAATTCAAAATCGACGATGCTCGCCGAAAATTGAAGCGGCTCTACCCGAAGATTAAGACTGGATGACGCACTAGTGGTTTGTCACAGCTTGATTTTAGGGTTAGCCGTTAGGGCGCTAGCCCCGGTTCATGCAGCAATAACCGTGGCTAGCGCCAAAACGGCTAATCTGCTCAATCCTAATTCTTGGCTGTGACAAACCACTAGGGATCGTTTTGCACTTTCCTCCACATGCCACTTGACCTGCACTTCGTCCTCCACATGACGGCCCCGTTACTAATGTAGGTGTAAATTCCTGACATTCCCCACGACAATTAAACCATGCATTAAAACCCTTCTGTTTGCAATCTTCCGTCCACGATCGTATGACCCACTCACAGTAAAGTAGGATGGGGTGCTCGCACCCAACCTACTTTACTGGGGCCCCTTTTCATATCTCGACTCGTCTTTTCACGGGTGGCCAAAAATAGCGCGTGCAAATGACCGGGAGATTCGTACAATGGGGCTCGTTGTTTGTGCCAGAGTGGGAGAAGCGACTTACGGTTGGTCGTCGGGCGGCGCTGCATGTGTGTCGTACTGACAGAGCACCGGTTTCCCGGGGACCGGAACGACAGACTGGCTGGGCCGTGAGGTATTCACAAAGGCACGCCCCGATGGGGCCCCATCATTTTTTTTCTTTAACACGGTAAAAGAGGATACGAGAGAATTAGCCTTTATCAGAAAACAGAGACCATCGACCACGGTTGAGCCGTTGGCGCTAGCCGCGGGCAGTGGAGGTGTGGACAATCTATTGTTTGGCCGCCCGACGCTAGCGAGTTCGGCTCAGCCCTTGCATCAGATTCCAAACAATAAATACCTCAAGCTGCATTATGTTCCATCGAGTCATTTTGCTGTCAGAGCTAATCCACGGCCAAGAGGCGGATATTTTTGTGCTGCTACCCATACGATGCTATTGTAGTCGACTTGCGTTGTCGTTGCAGATGGCTTTCCTAGTCGCCCCGCCAAGAGCCGATTCATGGAGCTTTCCCAGAGCCGATTCGAAAATAAACAACGGAGCGTGCGAACCGAAGAGTACGCGATCGAGTGGGACCTCTCGTAAGAGCTTTTCGACGCATCCCACTCCCTCCAGCATCGCGATCTCGAAATAAACGTTCCCAGCAGAGGCCAGCGAGGCAGCTTGATTTGCTCGAAGGCTCCGAAACGCATTGAGCACGACCATCGGCACGTCGGGCCGATCACCGATCATGTCGAGTAGCGGCCCTGTATCGACATGGGGAACCCGCAAAAGCGGATGCTGCATTCGTTCGTCCTCCATCGTCAGCGAGATCTGCACAATTAGCTTCCGCTCACCGGCAAGCTCAAGAAGACGAACAAAACGAGAATCGTCCAGTTGGTAGCCGTGGTAGTTTGGATGCAGCCGGATCCCGGGCATTTGGTGCTGTTCGTGGCAACGTCGTACATCGTCTTCCCAGTCGGGCAGTGCCGGATTGACCGACCCGAAGGGGATGAGCAAGCCGTCTCCATATTTCCGGCAGTCTTCCGTGAGGCGCAGATTTACACTCGCGATATCCTTGTGTAACAAGCCATCAAACGACCCAGCCCATGCCTGGACAACGCCGTGTTGGCGAAGCTTGGCAACCAGTTTGGACGGATCATCCAACGACAATCGCCGCAGCGGCCAGCGGGAAAGGTTCACATTGGTGTCGATGATTTGCGTGTTAAGACTCAAAGCCTTTCACCTCAAAAATCGGTGCAAGTAATCGGCGTAGATTCGCGCCGAAAATCAGTTTTTTATCTTCGCCGGCAATTTCTGCGGCCTCGACTTTGGCAAGTTGAGACGCAAAACTGCGGCCTCCGGCATCGCTCCCAAAGATCACACGCTCGACGCCGAGCTCACGGACGGCCATTTCTACGATGCCAGCCGTCGGGTCGCCGCCTGCTGTTTCCAGATAGATATTTTTGAAACGTCGTATGGTGCGAATGCCCTTCTCCCAGTCGCCACCGGAATGCCCACAGATTAGTGTTGCCTCCGGATGCCTGGCGGCCAATTCGATCAGGTCTGATGGCGTCGACTCACTCGGTAAATTGCCCGTGATCTTAATCCAAGTATGCTGATAAATGGGAATCTGAAGTTTGGTTGCTAGTTGCACAATCGGATCGAGTGCCGGATCGTTGCACCTCTTTGCCACCCACAATTTGATTCCAACCATCGGGCCACGGACGATACATCGCTCCATTTCTTCGAGGCTGCGATCAATGTGGTTGGGATTCACGTAGGCATATCCGAGAGCCCGATTGGGCCAGGCGTGGATTGCTTCGAGAACCTGGTCGTTCTGTCGACGGAATTCGTCGGGCGATGGATCGTAAGTGAAGGGCCAGCCCATGAAGACGACCAGCCTCTCGACCCGCATGCGGTCGGCGTACTCGATCAACCGGGCCATCCGGTCCGCCGGTTTCTCTCCTCGTAAGCCCGTCAAATGACCATGGCCATCCCAAATCCGCCTGTCGTGAGCTTCCGTTGCAGAAAGTTCGCCGCTGCCTGCAACCAGTTCCTCATCGCCAGACTGCGCCCAGGCCGGCCCGACAGATTGCAAACCGACGCCGAGGGCGCCAATCGCACCGATCTGCAAGCTTTGCCTGCGGTTAAGCCGCATAGTGTTGCGCCACTTTCTTAACTGCCGTCGCCGCGTCCAGGATGTACTGTTCGGTCATGGCCTCATGAATAACTATCCGAACGCCCGTTGCCAGAATGGCTTCCGACTCAGGGCAACGATGTTTCGTAAAATCCATTTCCGTCAGGCCGAACTCCCGCACGGGCCAGCGGCCGGCAAAGAAGCCATGTTCCTGAAAAACAGGCTCCCCATAAAGGGGTACTTCGATATAACCTGCCGATGCCGATACGCCTTCCGCCCGGAGCGCACGGACAAACTCGGCCCGGTCACAGCGGAAGCTGTCAGGTCGCAGACGGAACAGGTAGAACCAGTAGACTGCGCGGTCCTCGGGTCGCACGTCATGCGGATCGATGCCAGGAATGCCGGAGATATTCTCAGTCAACAGGTTGCCGAGCCGCGATCGTTTGGCCGCGATCGCCTCGGCTCGTTCAAGCTGGGCTGCCGCGACCGCTGCCTGTGGTTCACTCATCCGATAGTTGGTAGCGAGTGCTTGGAACCCGCCTCGCTTGATCCGATCGGACCCCTTGTCGCCATATCTCTGGAGCAAGGGCCCATACTGTTCATCGTTGGAGCCAACGACCCCACCATCGCCGCACGTAACATGCTTCCCGTTTTGCAGAGAAAAGCACGCGATGTGGCCCAAGGTACCGACCGGTTTTCCGCGGTAGTGCGTCCCCCACGCCTGGGCACAGTCTTCGATCAGAATCAGATTGTGGCGTTCGGCCACGGTTTTCAGGGCGTCCATATCGCACGGATTGCCGGTCAGATGGACTGCGATGATGGCTTTGGTTTTTGGTGTGATTCGCCGCTCGACATCGGCCACGTCGAGATTGTACGTTCCGGCCTCCAGATCGGCGAAGACCGGGACCGCCTGCTGGTAGAGCACGCCGATCACCGTACCGATATCGGTGATGGAAGTTGTGATTACTTCATCGCCGAGTCCGATTCCACTTGCCGCCACGGCAATGTGGATCGCGGCGGTGCCCGAGGAGCACGTCTGCACGTATTTCACCGGGCAGATATTCCGGAACCGCTCCTTCAGCAACGTCGTCTGTGGCCCCTTCCAATAGAACAGACTTTTTTGGCCAAGCATTGCGTCGAGCCGCTCGCGTTCCGGTTCACCCCATCGAATCGGTAACGGCGGGGCACCTTGGGTCGCCTTTTTCCCTCCGTGTAGAGCCAGTTGAGAAGTTTCCGTAGCCCCGGCGGCGTCGGTTATTCCCTGAGCCGCAGCACCAGCAAGAACAAGACTAGACGCACCCGCAACGAATTGTCGCCGTGATACAATTTTAGGTGATGCCATTTTAAAAACCTCAAAGTTAAAGTACATCAGTCGGACTGGGATCCTCGCGATTGTCTCTCATCGCGTGGCAAAATACAACTCTCAGTAGTTCCAAATAGAGCGTTTCATTCGAGTTTTTTATCGCTGACGAACTCAGCGTCTTTAGTTCTTAGTGGTCAGCAATCAGCTTTCAGCCTTTGAAACTCGGACTCGCTGACGGCTGATAGCTGACCCATTCTTTCGGAAGGTGCAGGCGAGTATTCGTACCCGATTCTACTGCCTGGCGTCCAGCAATGGCGTGTTGTACCAATCGCGTGCCGGGGCTATGTACCCGAAATATCGATCGGTCATGCGCGGCACGCCGGCAATATCCATCTCGGCTGCGAAAGCTTTCCAATAATGCACATGATCGAGGACCGGCAACATGGCGATTGCCGCCCTGCCGGGCCAGAAGTAGCGTCCGTGACGTGGTGCTACGTTTGCGAAGCTCCCCGCGGGAAATTCGCCGGCAGCAAAGGCATTTAACGAGGCGATCGACTTCGCAATTTCGTCGGACTCGGCCGCGATCTGAGCCATGACTCGCGAGTCCGTTACAGGCTGTTGCTCAAAGGCCTGTCGCGTCGACATCGAGTGCCATACCTGCGTCTCAGGCCAAGTGCTATGGATGAGGGGACCGTGCTGTTCTCTCGCTTTCAGACGGCCATCGAGGCGATCGAAGTAGTCGGGCGAGACGTGATAGCGCACGACCTCCTCGAATCCGGCCTCTCCGTAAAGCAGAACTTTGTAGTCTTTGGCCACAACGGGCTTGCCGCTATGGGTATCGTAGAGGAGATACGTGCGCTTTTCCGGCGATAGGCTGTGGCCCCAGGCAACGCACTCCCGAATAGGAGCGAGGTACTTTCCGTCGCCGGTAAGATCGTGCAGCAAGAACAATGCCTCGGCTGCGTAGCTGATCGCGGTAATGCTGATGGTTGGCGGCTCGAATGCCCGCGCCCATGCCGGTTTGCCGTCGTCTCCGTACTGCTCAGCCCAGCCAACCGCCTTGCCCCTCAGCACGGAGCTCAGCAACCAGTCACCGGCTTTGGTCAGCGCCTCTAGGTACTTTCGGTCCTCGGTGAGGTGCCACCCCATGAGCATGGCCTTCATGCCCCACGTGGTGGTACCGTCGTTAAGAGTACTTAGCCCGGCGTAGCCCCCGCCAGGGCTCATCGAGTGAGAGTTGAACACTAGCGGCCAAGAGCCGTCCGGCTTCTGGGCCATAAGCACAAACTTGGTACTCCGGGTGGCAGCGTCGAGGTACTCCTGCCGACCCGTCAGGCGCCAGAGCCAGAACAGCAGGCGCAGCGGATCGGTCTGGGTGCCTTCTTCAATAGATCCATTACCGGGACTCACCGGATGGTAGCCGTCGGGCATCACGATGCTGCCTTGACACCACGCACCGTTTTCATCTTGGGTCTTGATTAGCATCTGCCCGCAGTGCTCTGCGACCCTCAGATACCGGTCGTCGCCGAGCACCTCGTAAGCACGCAAAAATGCCGGGGCGATGTACCGCATCGTGTACTCGTCTTCCGCCACAGCAGCATAGCTTCCCGGGCTCTCGTCGGGCATAAGATTCGGCCACGTGTAAAAGCCCTCCCACCCGCCGCCCATCTGGAGCGTCTCGGTGAGGTCGAGCACGTGCCGACAGCCATCCTCGGCCCGCATTATGAGTTCCTCGTCGATTGCTGCGTATGCGGCCGGAGCCTGTTGTCCGGAGAGCCGAGGTTCAACACTGACATCCGTCATTCGAAACTCGTCGAAGACCGCTTTGGCAGTGGTAAGCGTTCTGTGAACAGCGTCCCAAAATTGCGCGCTATCCTAATAGAGGTGAACCATTCCCTTTATTCCAGGAACGAGCACAATGACCAATCGAAACAAATCCCAAGAGTCCCACTGGCGTGGCCTACTGAAACAGCAGTCCTCAAGCGGCTTGAGCATCGCGGCGTTTTGCCACCAGAACTCGATTACACAAACCAGCTATTATGCCTGGCAGCGTAAGTTCCGTGAGCAGCAAGCCTCCCCAGAGCAGGGGAGCCGTTCGACCAAGTCTCTTAAAACCAGTCGTAACGCCGTCCAGGGCACCCAACTGGTGCCTGTGCGGATCGAGGGGACGACACCTGCGTCCACGCTGCGTATTCACTTGCCGCAGCAGGGAGTCTTTGTGGATGTGCCTCACGGCACCGATTGTGAGACAGTGAAGGACGTATTGCAGGCGTTGCGTGAGGTGGCGTCATGTTGATTGTGCCATCCCAAATAAAAGTCTTCGCCGCGTTGGCTCCCACGGACATGCGTAAAAGTTTTTGTGGATTAATCGGTATCGTCGAAAAGGAGCTTGGCAAACAGATTGAAGACGGAGATCTTTTCTTGTTTTTCAACCGACGCCGCAACCGGTTGAAGGTACTCTATTTCACGGGTGACGGCACGATCATCCTCTACAAGCATCTTGAACGAGGAACGTTCGAGACACTACGTGGCGCCGACCATGGAGGGGCGATTGCATCCCCCGGTGATTACTTGACACTGCATGTGGACGACCTGCGATTGTTGCTGGAAGGCATCGAGCTATCGAGTGTCAAACGTCGCAAGTGGTGGCGTCGTGAGCAGGCAAAACAAATTACTCAATCGCCTTGGAAACCACCTTGACGCGCAACGTGAATTGTCGATAAATAAACATGTGTGTTCTACACCAACGGTGTGTGATCATTTGCCATTTCGTGACGCACCTTCAAGGACCGAAACGTTGTCGATGGAATCCGACAAACTCCGAAAAGAGATCGAAGTGCAGCGCGCCGAGATCGCACATCTCAAAAGGGTTAATAGCGAGCAACAGGCAACTCTTGAATCGTTGCAGAATCACATCGAGGTGATGCAAGAGCAAATCACCTTACTCCGTAAGGCACTCTTTTCTCCACGGCGTGAACGGTTTATCCCTTCTCCCGATCAAAAGCTTCTTTTTGATCCCGAGTCGATCGAGGGCAACGAGATTAGCGAGGATGACGAGGCGACCGACGAAGAAGAGCCAGACGATGAATCGTCTTCGAAACGCAAGAAACGCCGTAAGAAGCGCAAACGTTTTGAATTCCCCGAGTGCTTGCCGGTCCAGCGTTTTGAACACCCACTGCCGCCGGAAGAACTCGATTGTCCTTGTGGATGTGGCGGCAAGCGGACGGTGATCTCCGAGCAGATCTCACGGCAACTAGAATATGTTGAGTCTAGCGCCTACATCGCCGAGCACGTTCGGTTTACCTACGGTTGCCCTGTTAGCCGGGATGGCCAGCAGATCGTCACCAGCGAAAAGCCACCCAATATCAACGAAAAAGGGATATTTGGGGCCAGCACGTTAGCCTGGCTGGCACACGCCAAGTTCGAGCGTCACCTGCCCCTGTATCGTCTCCAGGAAGAGCTTCGTTCCACCACCACGATGTGGTTCAACCGCAGCGTGTTGAGCAACGCCGTGGTGCGAACGGGCGAGCGTCTGCTGCCGGTGTGGGATCTGATTCGCACCCAAGTACTGGATAGTTTTTATGTACGGGCCGACGAGACCACGGCCCGTGTCCTGCGTCCCGGGGCTGGGGCGACCAAGCTGGTTTATCTCTGGGTCTACGTTGGCGATGACCAGCATCCGTACCAACTATTTGACTATCGACTTGATCGATCCCGCGCAGGTCCGCGGGAAATACTTGATGATTTTCAAGGCGGATTATTAACCGACGGTTACAGTGTCTACACGTCCCTAGTCAAGGAATCGGATGGCCGACTTCTGGATCTGGGTTGTTGGGCCCATGCGCGGCGGAAGTTCGACGAAGCGTGCGCCGTCTCAACGCAGCCACTTGCGCACGAGGCGCTCGCTTGGATCTGGCAACTGTACGACATCGAGGATCGCCTGGCCGATGCCGATGTGGAAACGCGACGACAAGTGCGCATGCGCGAGTCGGTTCCCATTCTTGCCCTTCTGCACGATCGTCTCACCGAAGTGCAGCCGACGGTACGGCCTTCGACCAAGTTGGCCGAAGCGATCGGCTACCTGCTCAATCGTTGGAACGCGATGACGCGATTTGCAACCGACGGGCGCTATGCGATCGATAACAACATGGCAGAAAGAGTCATTCGCCCCTCGGTTATTGGAAGAAAAAATTACCAATTTTTTGGGAGCGATGCGGGTGGTCGCGCGGCATGCGTCTGGTACACGCTTATCCAGAGTGCTCGTTCTAATCATGTCCACGTCACCCCGTATCTCAACGATGTTCTCGTCCGGCTTCCTCAGATCGTTCCCGAGTACTTGCGGGTGGGCGACGCCCAAACCCCGTTCGAATCGCTTTCAAGGGACCAGCGTGAACAGCTCTCCGAGCTGCTACCTGACCGATGGCTCAAGGCACACCCTGAGCATCGCAGCGAAGATCGCCAGCGCGAACTTGATCAGGCCAACCAGCGCCGCCGCCAGAGGCGTGCTTCACGACGTCGGCTTGTCAAGATCTGAATTACGCTCCTGGCATGACGGAGTTCACAGAGCGCTAACCAATGGCGGTACTCCGACTCCGAGCAACGGTCCGGGAGTCACCCGCAATGCCTCCGCGACTTTCTGGCTCCCTTCAGAGGACGAGTGGTACAAGGCGGCCTACCACGACGCGTCTGCCGACACTACAGGCACGTACTTCAACTACGCTACCGGCAGCAACAGCATTCCGATTAGTGACCAGCCGGACGATAATCCGAATGCGGTGAACTACAAAAACGACGATGGGTTGGCCAACGGCTTCAACGACGGCTACGCCGTCTCCGGCTCAACGAACTTTCCGAGAAACACGAATCCATTCACCGATGTTGGCGCTTACACGGCTGCCGAAAGTTCTTACGGGACACTTGACCAGAACGGCAACGTTTGGGAGTGGAATGAAGCCGTCCTTACTGAGCCTGGCCCCGGTCACTCCGGTAACCGCGGTATGCGTGGAGCTTCCTATGCCTTTGACTCCTTCGTCCTCAGCGCGGGGTTCCGGGCCGCCCAATTACCTTTTTTACGAGTTCCCTGCCATAGGTTTTCGTGTCGCAACAAGAATCCCCGAGCCAAGTTCGCTGCTGCTGGGAGCGTTGGCTGCCGTGGGAGTGTTCGTGAGGAGGAGACGTTGAGGGGTGGCTTTAAGATTACTTTGAGCAGAATAAGTATCTGACACGCTTTTTCCAATTAAACATTGCTGGCAGCTGAGCAAATCAGCAAGCCCGACATATTCATCTTCAATCCTTGGAGAACCATCATGTTTCGCACCTCGGTTTCTTTTTGTTGTTGTTGCCTGGGTATGTTGTGTTTAATCTCGTGGCCGTTGACGCCATGCTGCGTTTTGGCTCAGGACTTTAATGTGGGAGCGGACTTTGAAGGGGCCAGTAGTGCGGTGACGGGAATCAAACCGCCCGATACGATGGGTGCGACCGGGCCGGATCACGTCGTGCAAATGATCAACGGACGGTATCGGCTCTACGACAAGACCGGAAGACTGATGGAGGACCGCAGCCTGAACAGCTTCTGGAACGTGTATGGTCTGGGATTCGGTGGCACAAGAACATTCGACCCGCGCGTGGCCTACGACCCCAGTTCACGCCGATTCTTTGCCGTGTCGGTGAACACAAGCGGTGGGAACAACCTTGTGGTGGCCGTTTCGAAATCGGACAACCCGGCGGACGGTTGGACAGGATTCAACATCGCCGCCGATGGGGACAAACGACACTGGCCCGACTTCCCGCAGCTCGGATTCAGCAAAGAGGGCGTTTACATCTCCTCAAAAATGTTTCCGCACAGCGGAACAGGAGCGAGTACGGATGTGAACGTGTTGGTTCTACCCAAGGCCGATTTGCTCGCCCCAACGCCATCGGTTGCCAACAGCACTTTATTGGAGGACGTCAAGAACGCGGCCGGATCCAGATTCACTTTCAACTGGCAACCTGTGGTCGATCATGACAACGTGGAAGTGACCGGACAGCTGTTTGCTATTGTCGGCGGCGCTCGGCGCTTTATTGAGCGATCGGCGATCACCGGGCCGGTAACGTCGCCAGGGATAACCGATATTGACGATTTGCGAACGGTGGATCACCTAGGCGCCACCTTTAATGCAAGGCAACCCGATGGCAGCCGTAATCTGGATTTCGGATTTGATCGTGTTTCGTCTCGCGTCCAACGCATAGGGAACGTCTATTGGGGGGTCCATAAAGTTTCGAGCCAAAGCGGCGGTGTGGGCTCTCCTGCCGTTCATTGGTTCAAAATCGATGCCAATACCAATACGCTGATCCAAGATGGTTTGATCTCGCATCCCACTTTGGATTTCGGATACGCTTCGATCGCTGCCAACGCAGAGGGCGACGTGGTGATCGGCATGACTGGGTCGGGGCCGCTGACCGGTCAGTTTCCCAGCAGCTATGCGGTCGCTGGTTCGACCAGCGGTGGTGTCACTTCGTTTGGCGAGCCAACGAGGGTCAAAGCGGGAACGTCCAGCTATCAATGGTTGTCCAGTGGCCGCAACCGCTGGGGCGACTACTCGGCCACCGATGTTGATCCGGCCGACCCGGGAATCTTCTGGACGCATCAGCAATACGCTACCGGAACTCGGAATTGGAACATACGTATTTCCGAAGTGATTCCCCAGAAAGCTGGCGAGTCGCGCTGGGAGGCACCAGCGAGCGGAGACTTTCATGCAACAGACAATTGGTTTACGGGCGCGCCGGGCGCGACCGACCACGCCATCTTCTCTCGGCAAGGTACAGCGCACACGATTATGATCTCCTCAGACGTCACGAATCTGCAAGCCAGTGTTCGCCAGGGTGACACAACGTTTAGTATTTCTGGTGGACAATCTTATGCGCTCACGAGCAACTCGGCCGCTGAACCGTCGTTGGCTGTTGGAGAGTATCAAGGGACCAGCCACCTGACATTGGCTGGCTCGGGTGAACTCAGTACGGTCAATACGACGATCGGCGCCGGCTTCGGATCGGCGGCGAAAGTTACCGCGTCGGGAGCGATCTGGAACAACGCTCAAGCGATTGATGTTGCTGGGGACGCCTTAGCGGCGGGTTCGGCCGCTGAATTGTACGTCAATAGCGGGCGAGTAGAAACTGCAATAGCCCAAGATTAGCGGATACCGGTCGGGGCAATTTGTGCTTGTTCTTTTTCAGTTGGACAGGATTTTGGAAAAGGTGTCAGGAACGAATGGCACTGCCGTTGGTTTTTTGTGGGCGTCAGCGCAGCGTCGAGGATTACGGCGTTGCCGTGAATTGTTAAATCGGTAAAAATTATTGCTGGGCGGAATTCCTATGGAACGCGACTTCCTTGGTCTGTAAAATTTCCGCCCAGCGCGACTCTCCCTGAGCAAAGAAAATTTGACCAGGGAGGGTCGATGTTTTCTTTTACCAAAACGAGCCGGTTCAACGCATCCTCATTTCAGATCATCAAAGACAGCATGGCGCAGTCCGATAAACTGCCACTGGCAGAAGTGATTGAAGAAGATCAATGGCAGGCAACTTTTGAAAAACACCACCTTGATTTCGGCCAGGAGGAAGAGGCCGTTTATACTCCGGCGATCACGATTTGGGCCTTGATCTCGCAAGTCTTCTTCAAGGAAGAAATGCGGAGTTGCAAAGCAGCCGTTGGTCGTATCGCAGCCTTGTGGGCAGTCCTGGGGAAAAAAGTTTGCAGCACCAATACCGGAGCTTATTGTCGAGCTCGGCTGAAGATCAAGTTCCAAGCCGTCAGAGACATCGCCCTGCAACTGGCACTCTCTGCCGAAACTGCCTTTGACCGGCAGGCCGCTGGGAACTCCGAGGGTGAAGATCATCCCGTCGTGATTGAGGTTCAGTCGCAACCAACAGGCGGACGGATTTTTTTGGTCGATGGTTTTACCGTGACCGCAGCCGACACCCAAAAAAATCAAGAAGCGTTCCCGCAGAACCCGGCTCAAAAAGAGGGCCTTGGTTTTCCGATTATTCGCTGCGTCAGTTTGATTTCGATGGTTACCGGAATGCTGTTTGACCTCGAACTGGGGCCGTATTCGGGAAAGCAGAGTGGCGAAACGGCTTTGCTCTGGAAGATGCTTGACCAGTTGCAGCCCGGAGATACGTTGGTCGCGGACTGTTTCTACTGTACTTACTTTTCTACTGTACTTATTGGCTGGTGGCGTCTTGCAAGATCAAAGGGGTTCACATCGTGATGAAGAACCACGACAAACGCGATGACGATCCGCTGGGAGCTCGGCGAATCGACAAGCACCAGCGCGTGACCTGCTGGCTTCGCCCGAATCGTCCCACTTGGATGAGCCAGCCGGAGTACGACGAACTTCCCGAGCAAATTGAAATTCGTTTGGTGGATGTCATTATTGAGCAAGCCGGTTTTCGCTCGAAAAAGTACACGATTGCAACGACGATTCTGGAAACGGAAGTTACTTCGCGGCAATGGATCACCAATGTCTATCGCAGTCGCTGGCTAGTCCTTAATCAAGCGAAGGCCGCTAGCAATATCGGTGTTTTTACTTGGCCGCTTTGTCGGCGCACCGACAGCGTCTCGCATGCGTAAAAGCGATTGTCGCTGGTTCGAGATTCTTTTTTTCGATGGCAATGTCTTTCTTGCCGGTGGCGGTTGAGGGTGGCGGCGGACCGGAGCGTCCGAACTCCGGCTTCGTGACACGTTGGCTACCAGTGCTCAGCCGTCTTGATATGATTGAACAGACGGAAGAACACTCCCTGCCACGGATTCCAAGCAAGGAACCGAAAGACAATCTTCCTGCCCGTGCGCACGATCTGGGCCGGTATATTGATGATGGCGTTGCGGTAGGTCGCGAAGTCCATCCGCAGTAGTCGTTGCTTCTCCCCGGTATGTTTTTCTTGCCAACGCCCAGTGACGGGTAGCAGAAGTGCGGACCATGCCTTGAGACTCCAAGCCAGTGAAGCGATGACCATGTAGGCCCAGTTGCTGTCCAGGTTGTCCAGCGGTGCCGTGAATGCGTGTACGCCATTTTTTTGTTGTTCGATGAGATTCTCTTGGTTGCAGCGATGGTTCGCCTCAAAGACGATCTGCTCCGGTGAACTATCCCAGTCGTTGGTGATATAAAAAAAGCAGCGGTCATCATCAAAGAGCTTGCTTTGCCCCTGGTATACTTCGAGATCCTTCCACACGACGACGACTCGGTAATCCTTGTGACACTTTGTTGGGCGATAGGAAAATTCGGCTACGTGCTCCTCGACAAGGCGAATGTCCTTGTACTCACGTTGCTCCACAATCTGTTGCTTGACATTTTCCGGACGACGGCGAGGTTCGGTATTCACTTGATACCGAGGCGAGCGATGAAGCGTTTTCCAGTCCGATTCCTGCAGTTCGTCCACTCTTTCGTAGAGGTTGGGCATCGCATCGATGCCGAAGATGAACGTGATGTTATCCTCATCCCAGCGGTCGAGATGGGCCGTCTGAGTAAAGTCCGTATCGCCGCGCAGCTTGATGTGGCGAAATCCAGCACGCCGGCACAAAGTGGCTGATCGGTCGAAATACTCTGCCGCATGTTCATGGCTGGGGCGATTTCCACTGCGGTTGACGATGTACAATGGCTCGCCCGTATTGGCAAGTGACACCAACAATGGATGATAGCCCCATTGGCCCTTGTGATTGATGTCGATTCCCTGTTTGCACTCTCCTGTCGTCTCAACCATGGTCCCATCGGCTTCAATCACCGCCTCCTCGAAGAACGAATCGGGCTGCTGTTTCCAGACCTTGGTGCGGGTTTTATTGAAGACTTCCTGGAGACTGTTGATGTCGTCTGGAGCGAATCGTCGGCAGAAATCGCCAGCCGTTGTTGGGTCGGGCCCTTTTCATTTTGATCCAGGGCGCTGAACTCCCAATGCGTCTAAATAGACTTCGTCGTTGCGGCGTAGTTCCAGGTGGTCCAAGCAAGTTCCACCGGCTACGATATTGTACGCAATGTTCAGCACATGATCCGATTCGCTATACGGCAGATATATCTTCAATAAATTGACCGAACGTTTGATCGACTCTGCCAGACCCAACCGGTCAACCATGCTATGAATCATGCCCAGCCCACCAGCTGAAATCGCTCGTGTACGCTCTGATACTTCATAATGAATGTTCGAGCCTGACAAAACCGGGCTGGAGTCCATGAACTTTGTTTTATCCAGACGCCGCTCAATTCGTCGCTTGCTTTTAGCGTGCTGTTGTTGTATCTTGGCGCTCACTCGAAAACCCTCCATGGCTTGAAAATGTAGGCTGATGCCCACGTTTGTTTTACACAAGCATCATAGGGTGTTTTCGAGTTTTTTTGTACCCTCAATGGAAGCTACGCATTCGCCTTCGCTTAATCGGGGACTAGCCGCCTCGGCGGCATCAAACGACGAAGTTATTCTTGGTCGTTTCCAACCGCGATCAGCTACTTCTGGCTGAAATCTGACCGTTGATCGCTGAAAGTTATTTCAACAAAAAAAGTTTCGCCGAAGAGATTAAATTCACCGATTGACGCGCCTGCGACTGGCGATTCGGCCGGCGTAGTCGCGTTCGTAGACGCTGAACTCGGCCCAGATGGGAAAATGGTCGGAAATTTGCAGCGCTTGCTGCTCGGTCAGATTCCAGTGGCGCACTACGTCGAACACGCCTGAACGGCCTGTGTATTCGGTGGTCGATGGCCGGTGGATGATTAGGTTGTCGTATTGCTTGTTCTGTCGCGTGTTGGTCCACGTGCCGACAACGAGCGGATAGATGCCGGGGATTTTGCCGAGTCGATAGAGACGCCGGTCGTCTGTGTTGAAGTCGCCTAGCATAATGATGTCGTCTTCGCCTTGGCTCGAGCGGCGAACCACGCGATACACCTCGGCCATGGCGTCCATTTCTTCCGGCACCTGGTCGGGATCGGTATGCACGTTCACCAGCGAGAAGGTAAAGGCTTCGTTGGGATCGACACCGCGGGCTCGGAACGTGGCGACCAGCGGCTCACGGTGTATCAGTCCGTCTGGATCGCCGACCGTGTAGACGCTCTGTTGGTCGATCTCGATGCGATGGGTGTCGTAGATAAACGCGTATTGCTCCTTCACTTTGGTGTAACCCAACCGTGGACCGATAATGTAGTCGTAGCGTCTGCCAGGCTGGCCATTGGTTCCTGGCTGATTGATGAGCTTGACGAAATTGGGAAGCAGATACTCGTTCTTGCTACGAATTTCCTGGATCGCGACGATGTCGAATTGCTGCACGATAGCGGCCAAGGTTCGGATCACCGCGGGCTTTCCCGCTTTGGTGTTGCCGAATGTTTGGATGTTGAACGATGCGATGCGAATTGTGCCACCCACGTCGGTCGGAACACTCTGACTGGGCGATGGGGAAGCGCTAGCATGCGACCACGAACCGGGCGACTGATAACCACCGCCAGTAGAGGCAGGCGATTGTTGTTGGCCCGCTTGCTGTTGGTTCGGTTGAGGTGAAACAACGATCTGTTGTAGACCGCCGCCTTTGTAGAAAAGCCAACCAAGCCCACCGAGAATGGTAAGCGTTGCCAGTGGGAGCAAACGTTGCACGGTCCCCCTCCTTGGGGCTCAATGACGTAGGCCGGAACAAGCGGTAGCGCAGTTCCGGCAACGAAGATTTTTATTGCCGGAACTGCGCTACCGCTTGTTCCGGCCTACAACGACTAGCTGATATTGGCCCCGTAGAGTACTGAGGACAAAGATCGGCGGCTAGATGAATTGCACGATGCTGGCAACGACAGCAATTGTTGGCGTCGTGCGGCACTTCTCACCGACGCTACCCCACGGCAAAGCCGTGGGCTGAGAATTGGGCTATCGTCGGGCGTGTTCCACGAGATGCGCGATCTCGGGCAAGATGAGCTTTTCCATGGCCAGCCGTACGGCTGCGGGCGAACCGGGCATCGTGAGTACAACCGTCGAACCCATAAGACCACCTGCCGCACGGCTGAGCATCGCGGCGGTGCCAATTTCCTGATAGCTGAACATGCGAAACAACTCGCCGTAGCCGGGAAGCTGCTTGGTCAATAGTTGGTTGATTGTGTCGGGTGTTTGGTCGCGCACCGTGATGCCCGTGCCACCGGTGATGAGGATCGCATCGATGGCATCGCTATCGGCTAGTTCTATTGCCGCGGCCTGCAGGCGATCAGGTTCGTCAGGCACGATCCGACGATCCAGCACCGCATGGCCAGCCGCTTCCAACATGTCGACGATCGTTTGCCCGCCGCTGTCGGTCTCAGGCGTTCGAGTATCGCTCACGGTAACGACCGCACAGCCGACCTGGTCGGGTGCCTGCTGGCGATGTTGTTCTGCTGATTCACTTGAAAAACAACCCATAATTTGCCTCGCTAAGACGCAAGCGGCTGTTTTTTTGCCACCTGGCTATGGTCGGTCCCGTATAATGGAGCATAAGAGTCGGACGATCAACTGGCAATAAGGTGCAAGCGAGTCGCCATGGTTTTGCGAATCAATAAGCACAGTAGTTCCAGGTTCTCTATCAACCAAAACCTGGCCCCCGGCGCAAGCCGTGGGGTTTTGGGGGCACTGTGCATCTGGTTTCTCTGGCTGCCCGCCAGCATATCCTCTTGCGCAGTGGCCGACCTCTTTGAACTTTATCAAGGGGGGCAAGTCGTAGGCAAAGAAGTCGAGCGGTCGCCAAACGGGGGTTACGTCATTCGCACCCCGGCAGGGGCTCGCATCTCGCTTGCCAAGTCGCAGATAAAACGCATCGTTCGTCAAAGTGACGACCTCTTTGAATATCATCGCCGCAGCCGTGCGCTGGCAGACACAGTCGATGCCCATCGCAAGCTGGCCGACTGGTGTCAAGAGCATGGTTTGCGTGAGCAGACCGGCCATCACCTGCAACAGATTCTCCAGCTCGATCCGAGTGACGAACCAGCGCGATTGAGCCTCGGGTATCAGCGAGTGGGCGAGCACTGGATGACGCGCGAAGAAATCATGCAATCGCGCGGGCTGCGGTTCCACGACGGCACCTACCGTACGCCGCAAGACATCGCGCTGCGCGAGCGCGAAAAGCAGCGCAAGGCGAGTGAAACAAAATGGTTTACCAACATGAAACGATGGCGGGGATGGTTGGTGGGTCGACGAGAGGACCGAGCGAGGGAAGCCGAAGCGGAAATATCTGCAATCAACGACCCTTTGGCAGCACCAGCGCTGGTAAAATTTCTCGATCAGGAGCAAAATCTCTCAATCCGCGAATTGCTCACCGCGACGCTCGCCCAATTGGATCATTCGCTGGCGACTCAGAAGCTGATAGAACTTTCGCTTGACGATCCCGACCCGGAAGTGCGACTGCAATGCCTTGAATATCTCACGCGGTCTGGTCGGCCCGTGAGCCTCACGCCCTACGTGCGAGCATTGAAGCATAAAGACAATGTGCTGGTGAATCGAGCTGGCGAAGCACTGCAAGAAATCGGCAACCCGGCCGCGATCAGCCCTTTGATCAACGCCTTGGTGACAACGCACAAATACCAGGTGGGAGAAGGTTCGCCCGGGCAGATCGATGCTTCATTCTCCCCCCGTGGCAGTCGGGGCGGGGGTGGGGGTGGCCTTAGCTTTGGCGGCGGGGGACCCAAGTTTGAAAAAATCGCCCAGGAGAACCTCCATGTGCTACGCGCTCTGATCAAACTGTCAGATGGCGAGAATTTTGGATACGACGAAGAGGCCTGGCGGCATTGGCTGGTAAACCGAAGTAATCGTCTGCAGTTTGACGCGCGACGCGATGAGTGAGCTGCTGCAAGAACGCCCAGGGGTTGCACGTAAGCCCAGGGGTTGCAACCCCTGGGCTTTTAAGTTAACTGTGCCGCTCGGCGGGTCCGTTTTCTGGTTATCCACCATCCTTCGGTCAGCATCGTGATTGCCACGCGATCTTCCAAATTCGGTCGGAAGATTGTTAGCAATAACAGGGGCAGATACCAAGCGATGTAAACCCCGCCACCATAGGCGTGCCAAAACTGTGCCGCAACCATGAGCGCCCCGGTGCCGCTAATCAGAGTGCCTAAATTCTTTTGCACGGGCCAAATGGCAAAACCGATCGACAAGGCGACATAGGCTGCAATCACAGGCAAACGATAATAATAAATCCAGAACTTCCATATTCCTTGCAAGTTCTCGGTACGAGGCGCTCGGATGCCAAACATCTGCACCAAGTGATCAAAAAATCGGTCCATGCTTGTCGAGGTCAGTGCCAGTGTGATGACCATGACAACAATCATCACAAGCACGCCGGTCGCAAAGCGTTTGACGCCCCGATGCCAATAAAAGCTGCACCAAAGGGGCAAGAGAAACAGCGGGTAATAGATCGTTCCACAAGCCAAGCCAATCATCAAACCGGCCCACAATGGCCTGCGGTAGAGCACGATAGCCCAAACCAAAAGCGACGCGGGCAGCGCATGCTCGACGTCGCCTGTCCAGAGCGCCGTGTAAGGCAAAATGAGGTACTGCGTCGCACAGGCGATCCCCGCCGTGATGCTGTCGAAGTGGCGATGACCGATGACCAATAGGCCGATCACGATCATTAAATGAGACAGAATCGCCACCACGCGGACGGTCGCATGACGGACCACTTGTTCTTGCTCGACGAGTTGTTGAGGTGTTTTGTCTCCGCCGGATGTTCCTGCGCGAATGACGGTTTGCGTCGATATTCTCGGCAATCGAGAGACAAGCCAAAAACCGGGAGCATCCGTGGTAAATGCCTCGATGGGGCCTTCGTCAGTAGCGTCTGCTTTTATCGTTTGCGATTTGCTCACCGGAGAAAGATTTTCCAGCTTCGGTTTTCCTGTGACAACATTTGCCATCAGGAAAAATAGAAGCGACGAGGCCAAAAACGAGAGCCCGGCAGCGTTCAAGTTCGGCTCCAGCAGCGGCCGCCGCACCATGGCCGAGTCGAGCAGCAAACGGATCATCAACAGCCCTCCGGCAGTCAGCAGCCAGAGAAAACCAAGCCGCTCGATCGATACGGCATTCTCGACCAAGCCCATATTCTCCCAGGCATATTGAACCAACAGCAGGCCCGGCGCTAGGAGAATCATCAAGAACAAGTCGAGATTACGGATACTCCAAATCCGATTGAATTTGAAAAATAGAGCGATCGTCAGCAACGAAGAGAGATACGCCCAACTGGTGGGATTGACTCGCTCGTAATGGAAGAGGATTTCTGGCATGAGGCAATGGGGCCGTTTATTGGCTGTCGGCTGTCGACTTTTTCGACGACAAGTCGTCGGCTTCGGGCTCTCTCTGGCCGATGGTTGATAGCTGGCAGCCGGTAGCCACGTCAGCCAGCCGCGTGCGAGCGGTTTCCGCCCAGGGGCTCTCGGGGGCCTGTGCTAAAAACGCCTGCCAGTGCAGTTCCGCCTCGTCGTGTCGTTGCAAGCGGTCGAGCGCTCCGGCCAGGTGGTAGTGGACATCGGCATAGTCGGCATGATAAGCCAAAGCGCCTTGGAAGGCGGCGACGGCCATCTCTAGTTCGCCTGTCTCGGCGAGCACGCAACCCAAGTTGGCACGTGCCTCAACATATTCCTCGTCGAGTTCAATCGCCATGTAGTATCGCTCTCGTGCCGCGGTAGGGTCTCCTTGGCGATAGAGTACGTCAGCCAGGGAAAAATTGGTCTCAGCCGAAGGTCCCGCAGCCACGAGCATGGCTCGATATGTTTCCGAAGCACGGTCCAGCTCCCCTTGATCTTCCCAGTGCATGGCCTCTTGCAGGAGCCCATCGAGCGTTGATATCTGGCTGGGAACCTCTTGCGAGGCGCCGGCCGCCGCCGCAGTGCTTTGTACCAAGGGAATCGATTGGCAAGCATCATTTTGACTGTCGTTGTATTCGTCCAGTCGATCAAAGTCGAGTTGCAATTGGCCGCCAGGCTCTGTTAAATCGTCACCTTTGCGGATAAAAAGTTGCCGCCCTTCGACCAAGATACCTTGATCCCCCAGTGGTCGCTCGACCTCGGGCATGAATCGAGCCAACTCTTGCAACTTTCGATCAATCACCCTCAGCGAGCACCCGGCATGGAGCAAATCGGCCAGATGGCGGGATATGGCAACCTCGGCGAAGTCGAAGTAGGGTAAACGCCTTACGCTGTGGCAGGCAATGAGCACTCCTTGACGATGCCAGCGCCGCACGGCCGCGACCGGAATTTCCAGCAGATCGGCAAGCATGGCCGGCGTGTAGAGGCGACGGACGTCGTGTTCCTGTTCGACGAGTCCCAGACGGCGCCACAATTCCGATTCGCGCACCAGCTCGATGCGGCCAGCTTCAATTGCCTCGGCAAGGGCCAACGCGTCGACATCCGTCGAGTCCTGTTGCAGGACAAGCGGACGCCAGTCGGGTACATCGTCGCCGACGACGACCAGCGTGATCTCCGAATCGTCTTTGTCGACAATCACCGCGCCATGTTCCCGAAGGATGCCAGTCGTCTCGCGGCGCGGCATGCCAACGAATTTGCCTAGCAGCAAGAGACGAGCGTCCTGCAATATCTCCGAGGTAGCGGAAGATTCAGATGTGGGGGACAGGGCATCCATTTCAGCCCTAGTTTCGGCTAGCAAAGGCGGATTGTCAACGCGCCTGCCGGGCGAGCGGTGGGCGTAAGCCCGCCGAGGAGGGGCGCAAAAAACCACTCATCGCAGCCAGCAGAAAGCTTACGCATCCTGCTCGCCACTTGGTCCATCCCCGCGCGGCACCTCGATCTCGGCCGATTGGCCGCAGCAGGGCTGCTCGATGGGTATTCGCAACCGAATGGTCCGTGGAACGCGGATCGTGTACTTCACAGGCACCTTGCGGCAGACGGTTCGCGGAACGTTGATCGTTTCGCGCTTTTCGACCATGTGGCAAACGCGCACCGTGTACGGCTCGACGCGCTCTTCTTGTACCCAACGACAAGTAGTTACGGGCACCTTACGGACACGTTGCTCGGTCACCATCCGACAAGTGCGGACCGGCACTTTGCGGACCATTTGCTGGGGAACAAGGCGGCAAACTTGCACCGGAACTTTTTGCACCACTTCCTGAGGGCAATACTGCGTTATCGGAACCTGCACAGCGACGACGTTGGGTTTCCAAACACGCCGGACCACTTGCTGCGCCGGAGCCTGAACGTTCGCCCACACAAGGCCCGGACGCTGGTACTGCAACAAACCGGTGGACGTATTGACCACCGGTGTTGCGGGCATCCAGGTAAGTCGGCGACGAGATGTTGCGCCCGGCACGTAACTGATCTGATTCACATAACAGCCTTGATCCACATGCTGCGTGCGGTAGGTAACGACGGGCCGCATCACGGTGAAGCGACGCTCGTGTTCCGCGGTTTCAGTGACCTGTCGCATGACGGTATACTTTTCTTCGCGCTCGGAGGTTTCCCACACGGGCCGTTGGACCGAGTAGCGCTCTTCTCGGGTGCTCGTTTCGCGGACTGGCCGGGAAACTTTGTAGCGGCGCTCGCGGTTTTGCGACTCCCAAACGGGTACCTGCCGGACGATTTCGCGCTGCTCGGAAACAGTTTCCGTTACCAGACGGTAGGCAGTTACCTGTTGCTCGTCGTAAACAGTTTGACACTGCACGCGATAGACAGTCTCGCAGCATTGCGCACTGGCACGCGATGCACTCGAACCGATTCCCAAAAGTGACAACAACAGAGCGCTTAGCGCCCAACGAGTGGTGTCCATGATATTCATTCCCATGTCCAAGTCGGATTAGAATTTGCCGCTACGGCCGGGGGAGCCACGGCAGCAGTGCAAGACAAGACCCTCTCTCAGAGTCTGGCGGATAAAACGCCCCAAGGCAAATAATCCTTGCAAAAATTTTTGCTAGCAATGATCCAAGTGGCGTTTGCGCCGCAGTTTGCAGGCGTACTTTTTCGCCCAATCTCCAGTGTGGGCAGATGGCGTCCCTGCAGCAATGGGACACCTGCACGGAGACGTACACTTTTTGCAACATGCCAATTCCGCAATCGGCACAAACCGTACGTTTTATCCATAGTACGGAATCGACCATAAAGCCCAGGGGTTAAAGCCCAGGGGTTGCAACCCCTGGGCTTTTCAGCGCGAGAGGACTTCCAACGTGCTCTCTGCCTGGCTCGTCAATTTTTTGCGAACTATTTTCGATTCGATTGCTATCGGTGCCGCGTCAAGAAACTTCTGTACCGCTTCGCGCAGCGAGGGTAGATCGAGCTGCCGATGATGCTCCTGCAACGCAACAGCCCCGTTCAGCGCATTGTGCAAAATAATGTGGCGCTTGTAGGCTTGCTGCCGTGGATCCTGCTCGCCGGAAGTGCTGATCGAAATGGCCTCCATGTCGAGCATTTCGACAATCGCGTCGATGGCATTTAGGCTTCCCAGACGGGCGAGCGCAAGTGCCGCGTTGTAGCGAGTATCGGCGTGCAACTGCTCAACCAGCTTTTCAAGCTCCAGCATAAGGGGATCATTTACCGAATTGAGTTGATCCTTACTGTCTCGAAGGATGGCCCCGATGGCAAATGCTGTTTCCGAACGGATCAGTTCGTCCTCATCGCTGGCGAGTTGGAGCAGTGTTTCGCGCAATGCAACCTGATCAAATTCGCGGGGTGGCTCCATCGAGGCAAGCGAATCGCCCAGCACGGCCAAGGCTTTGATCGCCTCGCGTCGGACGTCGCGCTCGCGGTCGCTGCGAGCCGTCTTCAGCAACATGGCAAGGCCATCGTTCACATGAAGCTCGCCCAGCACGCGACAGAGATAACAACGCATCTTGATCGAGTTGTCGTCGGTGAGCCTTGCCTCGACATACTCGTCGAGCAATTGGGCCAAGCCGCTGGCCAATTCGGTGTTCTCTTTCAGCTTGCCCATCTGCAACATGCTGGCCAGTTCATTGGCTTTTTGCCATTGAGCATGGTTTGAACCGCGGAGTGCCTTGAGAATATCCCCGGCATTCTCTTCGCCGCTGGAGGCCAACCAACCAAACAGTAGCCAGACCATCACCACAAACAGTACAATCACCGCTGGAACTACGAACAACTGTAAAATAAAGCCCGCATCGGGCGGTTCAACCGGCGGCAAAAGTTCGTCGGCCGTCGCCACGCGCCCCGTTTGGGATTCGTCGGCAGCTTGTTCTGAGGGCATGTTTTCTGAGGGTAAGTTGGCAGGCATCGGGGCTCTCGTAATAGATCGCAGAGGCTGTATTCAGCCGCATTGCAACGCAATGCACGGCGAATCAGTCCCATCGTAACACTCGCTAGAGTTTAGTATTCGCCGCTTCCTTTGACTACCGGTTATTGAAAAACTCGATGCAGCACCTCCGGCTCACCCTAGAAACGCCGACCGAGAACTTGGCCCTGGACGAAGCGATGCTTGATGCGGGCGAAGCGGGCGAAATCGATGGAGGAGTGCTTCGAATGTGGGAGCCGAAAGACTATTTTGTCGTGCTAGGCAGATCGTCCGACCCTCAGCGGGAGGTTCACCTGCCGGCTTGCCGGCGCGATGGCGTGCCGATACTCAGACGCAGCAGCGGCGGGGCCACGATTGTCGCCGGGCCGGGCTGCCTGATGGTTGCCGTGGTGCTTAGCTACGCAGATTATCCCACACTGCGAGCCATCGATACAGCCCACCGATGGGTGCTGGAGAAAATGGCCTCGGCCCTTAGCAACCTCGCACCCGGCGTCGAGCGGGCTGGCATCAGCGACTTAGTTTTGCCGGCGGATGTCCTGCCGGAAGATCATGCCGCCTCCACCAATGATGCGCCACGAAAATTTTCCGGGAACAGCCTGCGCTGCAAGCAGAGCCACTTGCTCTATCACGGCACGCTGCTTTACGATTTCGATCTTGAGCGGATCGGCCGGTGGCTGCAAATGCCGGCACGGCAACCCGACTACCGCAATGCACGACATCACCGTCAGTTTGTGACCAATTTGGCAGTTTCGCGCGATGCGCTCGAAAGTGGACTGGTCCAAGGCTGGCAAGCCGAAAAACCACTCGCCGATTGGCCACGAGAGCGAACGGTGACGCTGGCCCGTGAGAAGTATTCCCGTGCCGATTGGACCAATTGCGAAAAGTGAGAGACCATGCATCGTCGCCCCTTGCTTGAAATATTGGCTCAATATGTGCGCCGCTATCCCGACGAAGCATCGGTCGTGGATCGAATTCGCGCGCTGGTCGAAAGTTCGCCCAACTGCTTCGAGCGCACCTGCGCGCCTGGGCACATCACCGGCTCGGCATGGGTGTTGTCGCAAGATCGCCAGCGGTGCTTGTTGCTGCATCACGGCAAACTTGGGCGCTGGCTTCAGCCGGGTGGACATGCCGATGGGCAAAGCGATATCGCTGCGGTTGCTCTGCGCGAAGCCCAAGAGGAAACCGGATTGAGTGCTTTGCAGTTTGTGTCCGAAGATGGTCCCTTGATATCGTTACCCGTGATGCCGTTGGATGTCGACGTGCATGACATCCCCGCGCGGCACGGCGCCTCTGGCAATTTGCTTGAAAGGGCTCACGAGCATCACGACATCCGCTTCTTGCTGATCGCCGCGGCAAACGAGCCGCTGGTGCTAAGCGATGAATCGCACGATCTCGGTTGGTTTACCCGCGATGAGGCGCTCGCCCGGACCAGCGAAGAAAGCGTGCTGCGCATGCTACTCAAAGCGGGGCCGGGGAAAGCGGAACCATACAGGATTTCCGTAACACTTTAACCAAATGCAACGGATCAGAAAATTACCCCAGCGCTGCATAGCCGCAACCAAAGAAAAAATAGCCACAAAAAACACAAAAATCATGGCCCGCGAATCATGCGAATTGGCGCGAATGAATCGGGAGAATGACAATCATTGACATTCGCGTGATTCGCTAGCCTTATAATTTCTTCTCGTGCCTTTTTGTGTTTTTTGTGGCTACTGAAAATCTTTGCACCAAACAAAGAATTTGACCGTTAGTAACACGGATAAATTGATAACTTTGTCGTAGAAAAAACCGTCTTTTTCTCCGTGTTTCATCCGTGTTCAATCCGTGGCTTTTCAAAAAGAGTGTCAAAACAACAAGCTTTTACGGGTTTGTATTGCAGAGGTCTTTTTTTAGGGATTTTCTCGGCGCTCTCCGCGTACTCTGCGGTTCAATTCCTTGAATAGCATGCTTGATCTATCTTTTTTCACTCAATGTCCAACTGAGGCAAAGCAAAAACAGTTGGTTTGCATTGGGGATAATCTAAATGGCACTCGTCAAATAGATGACAGGTGCGTTTGCATATTGATACCAACATGAGCATAAGAGGAACTTCTATTAGCACACCAACCACCGTGGCCAATGCTGCCCCTGAAGATAAACCAAAAAGAATGACGGCGGTGGCGATGGCTACTTCAAAATGGTTAGAAGCCCCTATCAAAGCGACTGGTGCGGCATCATGGTAGGAAAGTTTCAACCACCTTGCGAATGCAAAATAGCCAATAACAAAAATAAAGACTGTTTGTATGAAGAGTGGAATAGCAATCCACAAAATTGTAAGCGGATTATTGATGATGACTTCACCCTTGAATGAGAATAGCAGAACCAATGTTAAAAGTAGAGCGGTTATGCTGATAGGGGTCAGCCAATGCAAAAACTTTTCATTGAACCATTCCATACCTTTGTATTTGATTATCCACTTTCTCGATAAATAACCTGCAATTAATGGTAATGCCACATAAATTGAAACCGAGAGAAACATTGTCTGCCAAGGTACGGGCATAGAATTTACATTGAGCAATAAACCACCCAATGGGCCATAGAAAAAAAGCATCATTAAGGAGTTGATTGCAACCATCACCAAAGTTAAACCATCGTTACCCTTTGAGAGATTCCCCCACAGCAAAACCATTGCTGTACAAGGTGCAATCCCCAACAAAATTGCACCCGCAATATAGCTTCGCCATAACTCAACTTCTTCACCGTTCGCAAGAATTTCTGTGCCGGGAAGGAAACCCTTAAACAAATACCCTAAAAAGAAATAAGCGATTACGAACATTGAAAATGGTTTGATAGCCCAATTAATAAAAAGAGTTAGAAAAACGGGTTTTGGTGTTTTTGCTGATTTTATGACTTGAGCAAAATCAATTTTCACCATAATAGGGTACATCATAAAAAATAAACACACAGCAATAGGAATAGAAACCTGATAAATTGAAAAGTCATTTAGTGTTGTTGCGACATCTGGAGCCACTTTTCCTAAAGCGATACCACCCACGATGCAAAGTAATACCCAAGCTGTTAAATATCGCTCAAAAATTGAGAGTTTTTTCTCTGCCATTTTAAGTTACTCCTCTGTATTTATAGCATCAATGGTAGATGGTATTTTCTTTACGAAGCATAACGTCACCGATCACGGGGCGGACCAACGCGAGTGATCTTTGAAGAATCAAAAACCTCAAATGAAGTGAAGGACGTTGAAAAACCGAAAACGTAGCCCGCTCCGGTGCATCGTCTTGAAAAACGCCTCGGAAAGAAATGAGGAGCTTTTCAAAACACTACCCGTATGTGCGATTGACGGGCACCTCTATTAATTGCCGTACTGGCAGCTAGCATTGTGTTTTTATTCGAGACTAACGCAGCTAGCATTGTTGAAAATTGAATTAATAGAGGTTCCCTGACAGCTAAGGCCATATAAATGTTATACAATTTTTTCCATAGAGACATCGGCAAGGCTCTCAAAAACATCGCTCTCATAATAATCATCCGGTTGTTCAGAAATAACCTTAATCCCGAATTATTCACGAGATCGTTTTTTGAAAGCGTAGCTCCTAGGAGATAGGGCACGTCGATCTTAGCGGCTTGGATGCGTACGCATCCCCCCCCTTTCCCCCAGGGGTCCGTGTCATGGTGCGGTGATTGAAAAAGAGAAAGAAAAAACAGATCGCCGGGTCGTGTGCGAGATGGTCGAGGTCGTCTTGATTCTCGCTCCCCAGGGCCATGGCATAGAGGCGTTCCCGAAGCAGTTCGGTGGTCGTGTCACGAATCTTCTCGGGATTGCGAGGGTCCTGGATCTGACCGGCTAGCGATTCGCTTCAGCCCTAGCTGATGATCTGCCTCTCGCAGCAGTACGACACCGGCATGCGAGGTGAGTTTTTGCGAGAACGTTTGAACCTTGATTGAACAGTTGGATTCTGGTTCAAAAAGAGCACCTTGAGCTTCACCCATCGCGTGATCCTTCTGTATTAGGGGAAGTGTTTTTTCTGCCCTTAAAATACAGGAGTTCACGCGATGGCGCTATACCTATTCTCAAGTGTTGGTGAATAATTCTGGCTTAGCAGTTTCCCTGGCTGTTGAACACGATTTAGTAGCCGACTGTAACCGAGACGCCAGGGCCATAAACTACGGGATAGGCTGGGTAGACAGGGTAGTAGGACCGATAAACCACCGGGCGAGCGACAACGCGTCGGGCGATTGGGTAAGGCGGCAACACCGTCCGGGCAACGACTCGTCGTACCGGAGCCACCACAGGTCGGCGATAAAAAACTCTACCCCGCCATGCTTGGGCTTCCGCGGCGCCCATCAACGCAAATCCGCCAACCAACGCCACCATCAATAATGTTTTCTTAAACATGGTTCTTTCTCCCTCGGTAAGTGTGCCTTTCAAGTGAATTCGAAGCGAAGCAGTCAATCTCTCCAGTTTACGCTATTAAGTTGCTGCTCACTGGAAAGCCTAATAGGGGCAACCTTTGTGCCAAACCCTGCTTGTTAGCTCTAACTGGTTACCTGATAGGCATTTATGGCGTCCTCTGCCACGTTCGACTTGATTTCGTAATCTTGAACAGTATCAATACGATCACACCAGCATCTCATACTGAGTCCTATTAGATCGCATCCTCAGGGTGCCGAAAAGCCACGGTTAGCCGCCGAGCTTGCCTCGGCGCTGCACCCATGCGACGGGACAAGCCCGACGGCTAACCATTCGATCGCGGCGGGGATTCAGAAACCGATCGAAAAATGGACCCCACTATGGCCACGGTAGCCATGATGTCCGTAGTACTCACGATGGCCGCTGTAATACGAATGTCCTCCGTAGTAACTTCGGTGACGCGAATAGCGTGGTCCGTAGCCGTAACTGCTATACACGGGATAACCACCACCATAACCGTAACCACTGGAACGACACCCGTGTCTAGCCGAGGCGGATGATGCGTCAACCGAAGCAAAGATTGCCAGCACAGCAATTGAAAAAAGTAAACGTCGGAACATGATTCTCTCCCTGAGCAAAGTGCGCTCATTGAAACAGGCTTTAGTCCCAGACGCAGACCAAGCGCCCAGGTGTCAACACTCGAGGGTGCATGACGCGTGCCAAACAGACGCGCGATGACTCAAGTCGAATTCATGAAACGAGTTGCGAACAAAACCCCTACATCTTACCAACCACAAACGAGCACGATTGGCCATCGGAGTGATGACAGCTCGTGTCGAAATTGCCGCGCTGCTTGCGATGAAACTGCCCGTTTGACGAGAGAGCCCATTTGACGAGAGAGAATGTCGCTCAACAAGACTCTTCCGAAAGTTCCGGTCATGTCGCTAAGGGATCGCTCACTCAAACGGATTCGATAGTTCGCCAAAGGGATCGGTAGCGGGGGGGGCTGCTGGGGTCTCTTCCGAGTCGGGCGTATCGCTGTCGGTTGGCTCTTGCTTGGCCTCAAGCGGCTGGTCTTCCCCGGATTTTGGGTTTGCCTCTTCGCCTGTTGGTTTGGCATCGTCTTCCTCTTTGCTCTCTGGCTTGCGGTACAATATCGGCTTATCGACGCCGATCTCGTGTAGGCATTGGACCAATCCTCGGTCAGTCACCAGATAGATGCGGTCCGACTGGTCATTGACGATTGCCGTGCCACCTTCGGTCGCCTTGAGTCGGCCCAATCGGCCGCCCGTTTTGGAGTCGAGTACCAGCAGACTGCCATGGGAATCCATGCCGTAGGCGCGTTTTTTTCCTCGGGCTACAAATCGCGTGACACCTCCCGCGGTCCAGAGGGTCTGTCCGGTGGATGCTTCCAGAGCGTGCAACATCGGCTGCTGCGATGCGACAAAGACTTGCTCGCCCACAACTGCTGGGGGGCTGATGATGAAGTACCCGGTGGAATGGCGCCAGCGTTCTCGCCCGTCGAGTTCGCCGATACAATAGAGGTAGCCATCCAACGAGCCGACCAGAAGATGGGAACCCATCTGAACTGGCAAAGCGACTATTTGGTCATTCATTTCCAAACGGTAGATCACGCCCAACGGCTTGGGGCGACTGACATAAAGATATCCTAAATCGGTGGGCCAACTAATGCTATGGTTGGTAGCCGTGGGGCTGAAGTACGTGCGTCCGGCCGATTGACTGTACCAAGCCGGCTTGTCTGGGGCGTCGATCTGGTAGCCTTCCACCCGGCCGCTAAACAAGGCGACAAAAGCATGATCGGCGTTGATCGCGGGTCCCGAAGAGGGGGCACTGCTCACTTCACGCGACCAGACCATTCGACCATCATGCCGATCGAGCAAGATAAGTTTTGAGCCGCTGACCATCGCCAGGAACTTGTCGTTGGCTGCCGGGCCAAGAGCGGGATGATCCGGCTGGCCGATTTGTTCGGTCCACAACAGCTCACCCGTTTCGGCATCCATTGCATGAACCGACCCGGCCGTGGTCATCGCGTACAAGCGGTCGTGGTAGAGCAGCCAACTGGCGATGCGGTGGCGCGTGCGGTCGAGGCCAACCTGCGCGAACCAGACCCGCTCCAATCCCAGTCGGGCCGCTTGGTCGTAAGAAACCAGTTGGCCCGAGGCAGGCATAGCAACGGCCATCCCCGTAATCAATAGCACTGCTGGCAGAAAGCGTCGGGCCGCTAGCTGCCCGAGGGTGTGTAATCTCATCATGTTCATCTTATCGACTTCATCGGTTTGCTCGTGAAAACACCCGCAGCTTCCGCCTGCGGCTACAACCCACCTCCATTATAACCAACAACCATCCCAACGACAAAAAGAGAGGACCACTTTGGGCATGTGGCAACCCCAAGTCGACGTGGGCCTGCTATTTTCAGCCAGTTAGCCGCCGAGCTTGCCTCGGCGCTGCACGCCCCCGCCGGGACAAGTTCGGCGGCTAACCGTTATTCGGGGTAGCCCCTGGCACTAGACCGTCCCCAAGGGCGTCCCTTACGATGAAGCCACGTCCTGGGGAAAAGCGATCGACTGTCGGCAATTGGCCGGAGAGTCGAGAGCCTGATAGCCGATAGCCGACAGCCGATAGCCTTTCAACGTGCAAGCCAAATTCCCTCAACCTGATGCCGACCTGAATCCCCTCTTGGAGGATGTGGCTGGCTATCTCAATTTCTCGTCAGGCACGAGCGATGTCAAATTCCTGAGGCATCTCAGTTCGATCTTTCGGGCCATCGAAATTTGGACAGCAGGTGGGACATCCACCGACGAAGCACCTAGCACCGTGGCAATTTTCAGCCATTGGGTTGCCGCGACAATCGATCGCCTGGAGGCGACAGGCGGCCCGTTTGCCGACGTCTCTCAAGCTCGGGCAATACTTGGTCTCTTGCAAGATTCTCTGTTGCCAGCCTACCGTCAATTCCATTGTGATCTGCTTTATCATCAACATGAATCAAACCTTTGGCGGCCTTTTTTCGTCGGCCGGGCGACCGAAGCGTTGCTCCAGCAAGGCCCCCCGTGGGACGAAACCGAGAGAATCATCAGCGATACGATTGGTCAACTCAACGACTTTGTTGGCTATCGACCTGTGCCCACGCTCGAATCGCGTCCCGATTCCCAACCCTATGCTCACGAGTTCGTGCGGCCAATTCCTCTTTTCATTCGTGGTGCGGGTGTGGCGTCGGGGCCCTACGAGCGGATCGTCACGCGCGCTTTGGAGATTCTGCAAGACACCGACCCTGATATATTGGCTCGAGCTTGGTTTGATCTCGACCAACTCGAAGAGATTGCGCTCGATCCGAGGGCGTACGATTTCGATCATCCGGTCAACCGTCGTCCGAATTACCACTTTGGGCAGTGGGACCCGCACCAGATTTCCGGCAGCGGCTACTACACTCGGTTTGTGCTGCAGCAGCTTGCGTTGGATGCGTTGCTCTCACGTTGCCAAAACTGCCCGCCCAATGTTCGTTCGGACGAATGCCTGGACGAAGCGGCCGCGGTGCTGGCGGGCACCATCCTCATGGCTTCGGGTACCAGCGGCAACGCGCCCGATTGTCACGACTCGACTGTCACGCTTTCCACGCTGCTACCGCTCATTGCCGCATACCGCGATGATTTCTACGAGCAACTGCTTGGCCGCATTGAGGGGCAGCATGGCCGACGGCTGCAAGAAGAGGCCCAGCACCAGCGGCAATCCTTCGGCGGTGCCAGACAGCATCTGAACCGCGAGTTGGCCCGGCGACGTGCGGTGCAGTTGCAACGGGTCCATTTGGCCCATTTGTTTGCCCGAATGGGCTATCCGGACGCCGCGCTCGAGCAAGTCAATTCGGTCCGCGTCGCGGCGGCACGGATGATTTGCAAAATCTATTGCCATCTCACCAGTGGGCACGATGCAATCGATAATGGCCAATTAGAGAATACCGTCGAGCACCTTGCAAAGATCGAAGAGCTGATCCATCGGGCTGTCGAGTGCGGCGCACTGGTCGACCCGTGGAACGTTGTCGGCTTCGCGGCAAACTTCAGCCTGTTTCCAGCGATGGAAAATACCTTGCATGATTGGCGCGTCGATGAATTGATCGAACTGGTCGAGCAGGTACTCGATCTGGCAGCACGCGCTTGGAGCGAGGCAGCAGCAGTCGACAACGAGCCGCTCGAAAAGCAATTTTCGTCGTTCCTCTCCCAACTGGCCACATGGTGGGATCAATTTGCAACCTATGCCATCGAAGATGTCAGGCCACTGATGGCCAAAGAGGTCGAAGTTTCCGCGAATCTCGTCTCGGGGGCGCTCAACGCCTGGCACAAAGCAGGGGCGGCGGCTGGTGATATTGCTTTCTGGCGGATGTTCGTCGATCAGTTCGATACCTCCAAATCGTTTCAAATGGTCATCGAAGCACTTTTGGATCATGGCGACACGGTCGCGGCTCGGGCCCTGATGATGCAATGGGTCAGCCAGAAAGACCGAACGCCGTTGGAAGATGGCGACA
The DNA here is from genome assembly GCA_965249435.1 of Lacipirellulaceae bacterium. Classification (GTDB taxonomy): domain Bacteria; phylum Planctomycetota; class Planctomycetia; order Pirellulales; family Lacipirellulaceae; genus JAJRWS01. The sequence goes on from CBDFMC010000025.1 coordinate 554,691, forward strand.
ACTCGTTCCGCCCCTTGGCGTTTCGGTGGTTGGCTGAGGTCGAGTCCCGAGAAAACCAGTCGCAAACAAAATCTCCGGATGAATCCCAATGGGAGGAAGTGGCTCGATTCTTCGTCTGTCTGGAGGCAGGGGCCGAAGAATACTGGCAAGCTCCCTCCTTGATGCTCGACGCCACCGGCCAACCTAGGTTGGGGAGTTTTCATGACGACCCCATTCCGTTTGGCTCGCCCGAAGATTCCCCAGATAGCGATTCTTCAGACAGCGATTCCCCAGACAGCGATTCTTCAGACAGCGATTCGCTACCGGAGGGCATCGACGACTACCAGTATGAATACGAGTACGACGAGTTGGATGAAGAGGACGAGGAAAACGAGCTTTACAGTGCAGCCTACGAAAAAATGAGTTTTCGAGGTAGCACCGATGATGGTTTCGAAGGCGAAGTACTCGACGACAGTGTGGAATTCGACCCGCTCCATACCGAGTGGGAATACGAAGCAGACCGGTTGGAGCAGCGGCTCGATTTCCTGATTACCGTTGCCCGACTATGGAAACACGCATCGATCACTTGGGGCGTTTCCCGACTCGCGCAAGACGACCGCGAGAGTCTCTTCGACGGGTGGCTCAAGCAAGCGGCATCCAACTACGGACAACTTGTCGATCTGCTGGAAAATTTACACCGCCATCGTTTTGCGCAACCCTCCGGTTCGCACGAATCGCTCGTGGAGTTCGATCGGCTACGTACAATCAAGGAAATGCTGATCCAATTGATCATCACCACCTGTGTCGAAACGTGCGATGCCGCTCGGTTGTTGCTCGCCAGCCGTGACGCCAAACCGGAGGAAGTGACAACTCTGTTTGGTGGACCGATCGACGGCAAAACAGTGCAATTGCTCCGAGCGGTGCTCGCCGGCGATGCCGCGGCGGCTCGCTTGCATTGGGAAGATTTTCTCGACACGCTCCGCAAGAAGTCGTTGCTTTACGTGCCGCATTCTCGCGGGGGAAAGCCGCGGAAAATTGTCGCGGCTCGCGTGTTGCAACAACTGCTCCACGATCTGCTCGGTTGGTTACCCCAGCTGGGAATGATCCGCGAAACGTGCCAATTACTCGAAGTAGCACAACAGATGGAAGTCGACCACCCGGTCGGCCGTGGCGCGGTTACCGAATTCGATCGACTGTTTGAAAGCGGCTATCAGGCGATTGTCCGTTCCATGGTTGCCTCGGCCAAGCAGTGGGAGCAGCCCGAGGCTTCGCAAAAAGACTCGCTGCGCGTCGATCACATGCTCACCGATGCCCTGCAGCAACTAACCGAGCAGCTACTCGTCCGCTGGCTGGCCCACAGTCATACCCTGCGGCTGAGTGTTGTAGAAAAATTTGCCGACGAGGAAATGTGGCAGCAGTTCATCAAGTTCGTCGAGCGCTATGGCGGCGATTTGTTCACACAAAAGTTTCTTAGCCTGGGAAACTTGCGCGGTATTTTGCACCAAGGTGTGGGAGTCTGGCTAAAAAAGCTGATGCAGGACCCCGAGGCGGTCGAAAACATCCGCTTGATCGAGGAGTTGGACGCCAATGGACTGGACGCCAAAGGCTTGGACGACGAAGTGGCCGAAATGTTAGTGATCGCCTTCGAAGCGGTGGTGGAAAATTACCGTGTTTATCTCGATTACAACACAACCACCACCCAGTCGGACCATGGCGAGATGCTTTATACGCTGATCGATTTCTTGCGTGTTCGGGCTGCCTATGATCGGGTGGCGTGGAAACTGAAGCCGGTAGTTTGGGCGCATGAAATTTTGGTGCGACAAGGACGCATCGCTGCCGCGGAGATGTGGTGCAGGGCACTGGTCGAACGTACGACCGAGGCGGCAGACCTGCATTGGGAAAGCATGCAAGCGATTGTCAATCAATACGGCATGCAGTTGGCCACGGTGTCGGATCGATTGAGCGAACGTTTTGTTCGGCCGCTGGTGATCGACCGTCTCTGCTCCTTGGTCGAACCGGCGATGACCACGGGCCACGCCCACCGAGGCGAGGCATTTGCCGCCTTGGAACGTGAGATTGCCAGTTTAGCCAGCGAGCCGAGCGGCGCAGGCCTCGACCTGCCCGATTGGCTTGCCTCGCTGGAAGACGAAGTGACCGAAGCCCGCTCGCGCATGTGCCATCAATCCTCCTCTGCCCGATTGGCCCGACGAATTGGCCAAGTGCAACTTTCCTGGCACGACCTGATGGAGCAGCTCGGCGACTTGGCGTAATCGTAGCCGTTCACGGAATGAAAAATATTGAACCACAAAGGACACGAAGAGCACGAAGAAGTCAGAGGACAAATCGCTTGCTCCCGCTTCTCAGTGAACTCAAACGGAAAACCCATTTGGAGGAAAACCACGAAAGAGACGAAACTACGAAGCCGTGGGGATTTTGAGGGGCTAGGGTTTAGGGCCTAGTCCCTAGTCCCTTTCGTGTGTTTCGTCTCTTTCGTGGTTCTCTTCTATTCACCTTAAATAGACTAAATTTGCATCCTCATCGACTTGATTGGATAGCATCACGAAAAATAGAATTCTATTCTTTGTGTCCTTCGTGCTCTTCGTGGTTCATTTTTCTTCCATCCCGTGAACGGTTACGCGTAATCATTGTATTTATCTGATGTTGCCGTGGTGTTTTGTGTGCGAGTCAGTACAATGGGGCGTACCATGAGCACCACTGCCAACATCACCAACCAGACCGAGATTCTTGCTCGCTGCCTGGATCTTTCAGCCGACCGCCTGACAGCGGAAACGGCGCGCTTTCTGATTGACTTGGAGCTAGGTGACGAAGATCGCCAAAGGTTGAATTATTTGGCCGAAAAGACACGTCTTGGAACCTTGAGTGAAGCGGAGCAGTCCGAGCTAGATGAATATCGCCGCATAGGCCGCTTGGTTGAGATGATGAAGCTCAAAGCCAAACTGTTTCTAAAAAACGATAAGCAATCGTCAGCACGAAATGGATAAAGCTCTGAGGCGTTTAGTGACCGACCGGGCTGTCGGGCGTTGCGAATATTGCCACTTCCCAGAAAGCCATGCCTTCAATCCGTTTCAAATCGACCACATTATTGCCCAGAAACATGGCGGGCCTACTACAGAAGATAACTTGTCCTGGAGTTGCTTGGACTGCAATTCGTTTAAGGGTCCAAATATCGCCGGCTGGATTTCCGATACCGACGAAATTGTTCGCCTTTTCCATCCCCGCAAGGACAACTGGACAGATCATTTTCGCTGGCATGGGCCAACGCTCGCCGCGAATACTGACATAGCCATGGTGACCGTGAATGTTCTGGTTCTCAACCATCCAGACTCCGTTGAGGTTCGGCGTCTGTTGCTAGAGTTTGGAGAGCAACTGGGATAGCGTTGAGTTGGGAGTGTTTTTGTAACACTTTAGCCATCTGCAGTTTCTTAGGATGATTAACCACAGAGAACACGGAGGAACACAGAGGAAGAATGAATCCTAGATGCCCATCCATTGAAAGGGGTGATAGAACCTCTGTGTTCTCTGTGGTGATTTTCTGATTCGCTGCATTTGGCTGAAGTGTTACGTGTTTTTTACATGGTACTGCTAGCATCCCCGCTTGCCACATGCTCAAAAGACCACGATAGTGGTTAGGTGAGCGGTAGGCATGAGCCTGCCGTTAACCATCGGGGGACTAACGTCGCCCCGCTCGCCGAAGCACACATAGGTTCAACGCACTAAGGCGACCGGCAGATGAGAATTTACCAGAATATAAGCACGACGCGCAAGCGAGTGGGTACATAAGACCCACATGCTTGCGCTGCGTGCTAGTAAGTCCTCATCTGCCGCTCACCTAACACAGCCGCTTCTCCTCATGGAAGGAATTTCTTGCAATGGCCCAAACAATGAATGTGGCCGAACCCCACGCGACCGACGACTCACTGCCCTACGCCATTCGGCTGGAGCTTAACGTCTCCGACGGCGAAACGATTCGCGCCTTGGAACAATACACCGACGGTCCGCAACGCGAGGAATATGCGCTCGAAGCGCTAAAGATTGGCGTGCTTGCCTTGCGAAATGCATCCGGGGCGATTGATGCCGATATGATCCAGCGAGAATCGACTCGGCTCCTGGAAACTCTGCGAGGCCAACTCGATGGCCATGCCAAGATGGCACAAAACAAGATGGCCGATTCGCTCAAAGAGTATTTCGACCCGAAAGATGGACGTTTCACCGAGCGTGTCCGGCGGTTGACAGCCGACGATGGCGACCTGGCCCGGCTGCTCGGCGGGCTGCTCGATGGCGACGACTCGCAGCTTGCCAAAACGCTCCTCTCGCACGTCGGCAGAGAAAGCCCATTGATGCGGATGTTGAGTCCCAATGAATCGGACGGTTTGCTTGCCTCGTTGCACAAGAATGTCGAAAACCAACTCACCCAGCAGAAAGATCGACTGCTCAAAGAATTTTCGCTCGATAATCCCGATGGCGCACTCAAGCGGCTGGTCGGCGAGTTGACGACCAAACATGGCGACCTGAGCAAGGACTTGCAGACGAAGATCAACGAAGTGGTCAAAGAATTCTCGCTTGACGAGGACAATTCGGCCCTAAGCCGATTGATGCGCAACGTCGACCGGGCACAAAAAACTATCACCAGCGAGTTCTCACTCGACAATGAGAAGTCGGGCCTGCGCCGGCTGAAGGACGAGATGACAACTCTCTTGTCTGCCCAAGTGAAAACCAATGCCGAGTTCCAAGAAGAAGTCAAAGTCGCCTTGGGTAACTTGGTAACCAAACGCGAGACCGAGGCGCGTGGCACGCAGCATGGTAATACCTTTGAAGAAGCCGTATGTGCATTTCTATGCTACGAATCGCAACAAGCGGGCGACATCGCAACGCCGACGGGGAATACGACAGGACTGATCAGGAATTGCAAGGTGGGCGACTGCGTCGTAGAACTTGGACCCGATAGCCCCACGCCAGGTGCGAAAATTGCAATCGAAGCCAAGGAGGATGCAAGCTACACGCTTGCCAAAGCACGCGAAGAGCTCGAAGTGGCCCGAAAAAATCGTGATGCCGGCTGGGGGATTTTCGTTTTTTCCAAGAAAACCGCCCCGGCAGGGCTCGAGCCGTTTCAACGCTATGGCCACGATCTTGTGATCCTCTGGGATGCAGAAGACGTTCAGACCGACGTCTTTCTCAAAGCAGGCTTAATCACCGCCCGGGCACTTTGTTTTCGGGCTTCACGCCAAACAGATGCAATGCAGGTCGATTTTGACGTGATTGACCGGGCTATTCTCGACATTGAAAAGCGTGCCGCAAATCTCGAAACGGTCGGCAAACATGCTGAAACCATTCAATCTTCCAGCAACAAAATACTCGACCGGGTGCGAATCGATCGGGACATGCTAGACCAACAGGTGGCCACATTGCGAGAAAAGCTGGGCGAACTGAAGTCGATCATTGGAACCAATAGCTAACCGATAAGCGGTTGCAAGAGTTCGTGAATTGAATACGGAATAAGGCGAGCGGCAGATGAGTATTTACCAAGCACCAGGTGGGCGGCAGAATAGAAATTACCAGCACGCAGCGCAAGCAAGTGGGTCTAGCACACATTTCTCACCAGGATTTAACCACAAAGGGCACAAAGATCCCACCCGAAATCAGTGAGTAGCAAAATAGGGTGTTTCACCTTGTGCTTTTGTTTGATGGAAAGATCATGTGCAAATAGTAGAAAAAATCAAGACAACTTTTCATTTCTTTGTGTCCTTTGTGCCTTTGTGGTGAGAAATTCGGTCTAGCACACACTCGCTTGCGCGTCGTGCTTGTATTCTGGTAAATTTTTAATTGCCGCTCGCCTAACCCCACGGCTTACGCCGGGGGCTGAAATATATTTCAATGACCCAGCGCTATTACTCTGCCGAACCGATTGTCGGATCGCAAATCACGCTGGCTGGCAGCGAAGCGCATCACCTGTTGCATGTGATGCGCGCCTCGCAAGGCAAGCAGGTGGTGCTGTTCGATGGCCGTGGCAGCGAATTCGAGGCGGAAGTGATTGCTTGCGGGCGTCAGACGGTGGAGTTGGCTGTTGGCACCCAACGCCCGGGCGACCACGAGTTGCCATTCGAGTTGGTGCTAGGCGTGCCGCTGCCCAAAGGCGATCGGCAGCGATGGCTCATCGAAAAAGCGGTGGAATTGGGTGTTTCTAAACTTGTGCCGTTGCAGACTGCACGCAGTGCTCAGTGGAAGCCAAGTGAAAAACTCCACCGCTATGTGATCGAGGCCACCAAACAATGCGGCCGCAATCGTTTGATGGAAATTGCACCGACCAGTGTGTGGAATCCGTGGCTACAGCAGACCGCACCACGCCGGTTGGTTGCCCATTTCGGTGGCCAGTCGTTGGGCGATCTGGATCTTGCCACAGCGGGGCGGACATTGATCGCAGTGGGGCCCGAGGGTGGATTCACTGACGAAGAAGCCGCCCTAGCTGAAGTAAACGGTTGGCAGCTTGTCGATCTGGGGAGCCGAGTGCTCCGCATGGAAACAGCCGCCGTAGCACTCACCGCAGCGGTCGCGTTGGGGAAGTGATCTCCGCCTATCTCCCCGGAAAAAAACCACCCGTGTTCAAAAACTGTTTACTATGCCCCGTCGTGGGCATGCCGCCGCTCGGGTTGCCCGAGGCGATGCCGGTAGCCGAGGCAGCGCGCAGTTGTCGCTCCATCCGTTGGAGATTGGATCGCTGCAATTGGTTGGCTTCTTGTTGCTGCATCAATGGTCGAACATAGGCGTAGTAGTTGGGTAGCCCCACTTCGCTTTGCAACTGGTCGAGCGCCAGGTAAGGGCTGATCGTTGGCGAGCGTCGCAAATTGCTGAAAGGCTTGGTGCGTTGGGCGACCCGTACCGGTTGCGGCAAAGGCATGGGTTGCCGCGGTACCCGCCGCAACTTGGGCTGCCTGCGCTCGCCGACAAAGTAGCGCATTGCGGGACTCGTCCAGGGTGACTGCCGATGTCCCCGCGACGCATCGTTTGGCGAAAGGGCTGTCGATAGCGTTTGCGATCTCGGTCCAGGGTATGCCCCGGGCGATTGGCCTTGTGCAGATGATTTTGTTGCTAGCGATAGCCCGATAATGATCCCCATCGCCAGTTTAGATTTTATAGCCCGCATGAATTTGCCTCCTTGCGCGGTTCGGCAGTGTTTCTCATGGCAGCCCTGCTCAGTCTCCTAATCGGCAAACTTTGCTTAATCGCTTGCGTCGAAGTAGCCATTCGGGCCAAGAAAGCCCGGGAGTTGCTCTTCCAGGCCTTTCTCTTCCTAGTCATTCAACGGTAATCATGCCGGTAAATACTGTATAATTTAGGCTTCTGGAGTCGATAAAAGAAAACACGGGAATAATAGTTGACTATGTTTACCTACTTACATAACATTAAGGGAGTGGGAAGCTTGCAGGCCGGAACAAGCTCCGCGCAGTTCCGGCATTTGCCTTATGAAAACATGCAATGCCGGAACAGCGCTGCCGCTCGTTTCAGCCGACATAATTTTTTCAGTAGGCCCCAATCTCACGAGTCTCAACATGACAACCACTACTTCCTCTCCGACGATTCTTGATAGCAAACCAACAAAATTCCGTCCGCTGGTGGCTACGCCCGAGTTCTTGGACAACTTGGCTGCAGAGAGCGCACGGCTGGAGTCGGCTTCGCCCGAGGAGATTATTGCTTGGGGCGTCGACCGCTATGCGCCTTACCTGACGATGGCTACGGCTTTTGGTCCCGAGGGCTGTGTCATTCTGTCGATGCTCGCCAAGATCGCGCCGGATACCTATGTCTTCAATCTCGACACGGGCTACCAGTTTCAACAAACGCTCGATTTGCGTGACCGCATCGCCCAAAAGTATGGTATTGAGGTCGACATGCTACAGCCAGAGCTTAGCGTGCCGGAGTACGAAGCGCTCCACGGCGGGCCACTGTACAGAACCAATCCAACGCAGTGCTGCTTTGATCGAAAAATCAAAGTGCTGCGGGCTGGTGTTCAAAACAAACATGCCTGGATGAGCGGCATCCGTCGCGACCAGAGTGCAGACCGCGCTCGCACAGCCATTGTCCAGTGGGACGATAAATTCAACTTGGTGAAACTCAGCCCGCTGGCCAATTGGACGAACCAAGACGTTTGGCGTCAGATCACCAGCGAAGGCGTGCCATACAACCCATTGCACAACCAAGGTTTTCCCAGCATTGGCTGCTGGCCTTGCACCAGGGCGCTGATGGATGGAGATACCAACGAGCGCTCCGGCCGTTGGAGCGGCACCGACAAAACCGAGTGTGGCCTGCATACCCCCGCCGAACAAGATGGTAGTGGAATATAAGAGAGGCGCGAGTTGGGGGGCGCGAGGCGCGAGTTAAAAATCACACAACCCGCGCCTCGCGCCTCCCAACCCCCAACTTCCCCATGAACCTTACCGCCAAAACCCAATACGCCTGCCTGGCGATGTTGCAGTTGGCCGGCGATTATGCGTCGGGCGAGCCGATGCCGATCCGCCGTATTGCCGAGCGGCATGGTATCCCGCAACGGTTTCTTGTGCAGATTCTTCTGCAACTAAAGCGGGCTGGGTTGGTCGGAAGCACGCGCGGCGCCGCGGGTGGATACCGGCTCCAACTTTCTCCGCAAGATATCTCGCTGGCCGACGTCTTAGACGCCATCGACGGCAACGAGCAGCCGTCCGACTGTGCCTCGGCCTCATCGTCTTTCGCCCCTGTGCTGATGGAAGTTTGCCACGAGTTGGCCGCAACCAAGCAAAGCCGCCTCGCCGCAATCACCCTGGCCGATTTGGCCGAGCGCGCCGCGGTCGACTCCGAACCGATGTGGTATATTTAGGCGAGCGGCAGTTGGTAATTTACCAGAATACAAGCACGACGCGCAAGCGAGTGTGTGCATGAGACTCACTTGCTTGCGCTGCGTGCCAGTAAGTCCTTCCTTAATAACCGTGTGTCGCGTTGCGACACGGCTATTCGGAAGTGGTCGGTTTGGGGCTGTCTTAATACGCTGGTTTCGATGGATTCAGGTTGTGCAGCATGGTTCGCTCCGGCGGCCCGAGTTTTTCTATTTCGGTGCGCAATAACCTGAGACCTTCTTTGAAGTCGCGCACTTCGAACACCAGCAAATGCTCGGCCGGATCGGATGAATCCTCGTCTACTTGACGCAAGTAGTTGCTGTAGATACCCGCCTTGGCTGCTTCCAGGACTTGGCGCAACGGCTGAATGAATCGGGACTGGACTTCGTCTGGCGAGAGCTGCGATTGAAACGATACGCCAATTCGGTGCATGATTCGGACCCTTATCCCTTCTTCTTCCCTTCTTCTTCACCCGTTTCTAGCCCGGCCAAGGAACTTGAAAGTCGTGTATTCCGGTGATAGGAATCCAGAAAATTGGGCCGTAGGGAAGAATATGCGAAAAATTCTCCACGCGATAGACATGGGGAGGAGCATGCGGTTACAATGGGTACCATTCTGATGCCTGGAGCGGTTTCAGGTCCATCCAAATGGAAAATCCCGGCTATGGGAGCTTTTCTTGAGGCCCTTCCAGCAAGACAGTTGAGCGAGCTTGTCTTCTTCAACTTCCGTTTTGCTCATGAACACGCAAGTTGACCCAATATTTTGAAAAACTATTTCAGGTATCTTCTCAACCGCTAGCAGTAGCCGCGGCTGTTTATTGCGTATAATTGTGGCATGAGCAGTTTAGACATTCGGGAGATACTCAGCGAGATCGAAGACCTTCTGGCCTCGGCGGGAGATCTTCCGCCCGAAGCGGAGTTGGCGGTCGAGAAGTTGCTAAACGTCGTCGAGGCGCTCAGTTCCGATAAGCAATCGCTTGTCGATGAGGTCCAGCGGCTGAAACTACAGCTCGACCAGAAGAAGAAAGCGAAGACGACCGGCAAAGATGGCGACCCCAAGCCCAACTCCGATCACTCGTCGGAAAAACATCGCCGCAAACGTCAAGTCAAAAAACCGCTTTCTGCCCAGGATCGCCGTACCTTCAAAGACCTCACGATCCACGAGACGATCAAGTGTCCAGTCGATCCAAAAGAACTTCCTCCTGACGCGGTGCGTTTGGAAGACGAAGAGGTGATCGTCCAGGACATCAAGATCAAACCTCGCAACATTCGCTTTCAGCGAAGTGTCTACTATTCGTCAGCTCAGGAAAAGTATTTTCGCGGAGCGCTCCCCAGCGGCTACGATGTGGGTGATTTCGGCGCGGACTTGCGGGCGCTGATTCTGTTGACTTCAGACAAGAGTTCGACGACATCGTCCACGCGGGACTCGCCTCGACGCCGTATCAGCAGACCGACGACACGTCGGCACGCGTCGACGGCCAGTTCTGGCACACGCACATCGTTTGCAATCCGTTCTACGCAGCCTACTTCACACGCGAGCGCAAAGATCGCCTGACGGTGCTGGAAGTCCTGCAAAACACGAGTGATTTGCACAGTTTAGTCAGAAATATGGGCAGTTCGGCACCGAGACGCTGGAGTTGTTACGAACCGAGTTCAACATTCCAGACAAATGGCAACGATCTCTCGAAGCGATTGGCGAGACGCAGTTCGAGAAAACGCCGCTCCAGGCGTTGCTCGACGGTTGGTTCGGCCAGGGCAACCGGCCGTTGCGGACCGCCATCGAACAGGCGGCAGCGATTGTTTACTACCGCCATCAGACTTCCGTGCCGGTCGTCGAGACGATCGTATGCGACGACGCCGGTCAGTTCAAGTTGCTGACAGAGCGATTGGCCCTGTGTTGGATCCATGCGGGCAGGCACTACGAGAAATTGTCTCCCGTGGCGCCTCGGCACGTGAAGCTTCTTGATACGTTCTTGGACCGCTACTGGGACTACTATCGTTGTAGCTGCCCATTTTCGATTGGGGTTTCAGAGAATGGGTAGATTTGTTACCCGTGTGTCATGTCTGATGGCGCAACAACTGAAACCGATCCACGGGATTTGAAGATCTCTGAGCAAGCGAATGTCATTGCTGAGCTGACCAAAGAAATTGAGCATCAGAAAGGACAGAGCAAACAACTCGAAGGACAGAACACACAACTCGAAGAGAGAATCAAGCGACTGGAAGCCTTGCTGGCATCCCAACTCGATGCCAAATCTTCGAAGAAACCTGTCTTCACGGAGCCTGTTCTTCACGGAGAATTACAGCCTCGGTCGCAACAAACTCGGCAAGCAGGATTCCGCCAAAAAGCCACGAAAGAAATCAACCGGTCGAAGGCCGCGGGAAGCCAAGGAACATCTCGTCAGCGATACGATTGAAATCTTTCCGCAAAGCGTTGATCGCGACCAGTGCGTACACCATCGCTTCCAGTTCGCGTGGCGAATTGTCGATGGGAAAGCCGTCTATCTGCGCTACGATATCCGGGACTTGCAGGACTCAAAATCGTTGCCGCTGCCGCCGGGAGTCCGGAACAGTCGCAGCGAGTTCGGAATGGAAGTCATTCTGATCCTGGGATTTCTGCACTATTGGATTGGCGTGTCGCAGGAGAACGCCATCAGGACCATGAACTTCTTCACAGGCCTTGATCTTTCGAAGTCACAGGCCGACTCATTGTTGAATCAACTGGCCGACGACTGGGAACAGCAGCATGACACGATTGCCGAACTGATCGCTCTGCAAATGATTGTATACATCGATGAAACCGGCTGGAAAGTCGGCACAAAAGCCTGTTACACGTGGATTTTTTCGACTGCGGAGCACGTGCTGTTCCGCTGCGGAGTTTCACGAAAGAAGACCGAAGCGACCAGCGTCCTCGGAGAATCGTTTGCCGGCATCGGCGTGACGGACGACTACGCAGCCTACAAAAGTCTGTTCAGCGAACACCAGTTGTGCTGGGCTCATCTGATTCGCAAAGCCATTAAACTGGTGCTGCAGAATCCAGACGAAACGGAGTATGCTGAGTTTCTTGATCAGTTGTGTGCAATCTATCACGACGCCAAAGAACTGCGTGACAACGTTAGCGCTCTGTGAACTCCGTCATGCCAGGAGCGTAATTCAGATCTTGACAAGCCGACGTCGTGAAGCACGCCTCTGGCGGCGGCGCTGGTTGGCCTGATCAAGTTCGCGCTGGCGATCTTCGCTGCGATGCTCAGGGTGTGCCTTGAGCCATCGGTCAGGTAGCAGCTCGGAGAGCTGTTCACGCTGGTCCCTTGAAAGCGATTCGAACGGGGTTTGGGCGTCGCCCACCCGCAAGTACTCGGGAACGATCTGAGGAAGCCGGACGAGAACATCGTTGAGATACGGGGTGACGTGGACATGATTAGAACGAGCACTCTGGATAAGCGTGTACCAGACGCATGCCGCGCGACCACCCGCATCGCTCCCAAAAAATTGGTAATTTTTTCTTCCAATAACCGAGGGGCGAATGACTCTTTCTGCCATGTTGTTATCGATCGCATAGCGCCCGTCGGTTGCAAATCGCGTCATCGCGTTCCAACGATTGAGCAGGTAGCCGATCGCTTCGGCCAACTTGGTCGAAGGCCGTACCGTCGGCTGCACTTCGGTGAGACGATCGTGCAGAAGGGCAAGAATGGGAACCGACTCGCGCATGCGCACTTGTCGTCGCGTTTCCACATCGGCATCGGCCAGGCGATCCTCGATGTCGTACAGTTGCCAGATCCAAGCGAGCGCCTCGTGCGCAAGTGGCTGCGTTGAGACGGCGCACGCTTCGTCGAACTTCCGCCGCGCATGGGCCCAACAACCCAGATCCAGAAGTCGGCCATCCGATTCCTTGACTAGGGACGTGTAGACACTGTAACCGTCGGTTAATAATCCGCCTTGAAAATCATCAAGTATTTCCCGCGGACCTGCGCGGGATCGATCAAGTCGATAGTCAAATAGTTGGTACGGATGCTGGTCATCGCCAACGTAGGCCCAGAGATAAACCAGCTTGGTCGCCCCAGCCCCGGGACGCAGGACACGGGCCGTGGTCTCGTCGGCCCGTACATAAAAACTATCCAGTACTTGGGTGCGAATCAGATCCCACACCGGCAGCAGACGCTCGCCCGTTCGCACCACGGCGTTGCTCAGCACGCTACGGTTGAACCACATCGTGGTGGTGGAACGAAGCTCTTCCTGGAGACGATACAGGGGCAGGTGACGCTCGAACTTGGCGTGTGCCAGCCAGGCTAACGTGCTGGCCCCAAATATCCCTTTTTCGTTGATATTGGGTGGCTTTTCGCTGGTGACGATCTGCTGGCCATCCCGGCTAACAGGGCAACCGTAGGTAAACCGAACGTGCTCGGCGATGTAGGCGCTAGACTCAACATATTCTAGTTGCCGTGAGATCTGCTCGGAGATCACCGTCCGCTTGCCGCCACATCCACAAGGACAATCGAGTTCTTCCGGCGGCAGTGGGTGTTCAAAACGCTGGACCGGCAAGCACTCGGGGAATTCAAAACGTTTGCGCTTCTTACGGCGTTTCTTGCGTTTCGAAGACGATTCATCGTCTGGCTCTTCTTCGTCGGTCGCCTCGTCATCCTCGCTAATCTCGTTGCCCTCGATCGACTCGGGATCAAAAAGAAGCTTTTGATCGGGAGAAGGGATAAACCGTTCACGCCGTGGAGAAAAGAGTGCCTTACGGAGTAAGGTGATTTGCTCTTGCATCACCTCGATGTGATTCTGCAACGATTCAAGAGTTGCCTGTTGCTCGCTATTAACCCTTTTGAGATGTGCGATCTCGGCGCGCTGCACTTCGATCTCTTTTCGGAGTTTGTCGGATTCCATCGACAACGTTTCGGTCCTTGAAGGTGCGTCACGAAATGGCAAATGATCACACACCGTTGGTGTAGAACACACATGTTTATTTATCGACAATTCACGTTGCGCGTCAAGGTGGTTTCCAAGGCGATTGAGTAATTTGTTTTGCCTGCTCACGACGCCACCACTTGCGACGTTTGACACTCGATAGCTCGATGCCTTCCAGCAACAATCGCAGGTCGTCCACATGCAGTGTCAAGTAATCACCGGGGGATGCAATCGCCCCTCCATGGTCGGCGCCACGTAGTGTCTCGGACGTTCCTCGTTCAAGATGCTTGTAGAGGATGATCGTGCCGTCACCCGTGAAATAGAGTACCTTCAACCGGTTGCGGCGTCGGTTGAAAAACAAGAAAAGATCTCCGTCTTCAATCTGTTTGCCAAGCTCCTTTTCGACGATACCGATTAATCCACAAAAACTTTTACGCATGTCCGTGGGAGCCAACGCGGCGAAGACTTTTATTTGGGATGGCACAATCAACATGACGCCACCTCACGCAACGCCTGCAATACGTCCTTCACTGTCTCACAATCGGTGCCGTGAGGCACATCCACAAAGACTCCCTGCTGCGGCAAGTGAATACGCAGCGTGGACGCAGGTGTCGTCCCCTCGATCCGCACAGGCACCAGTTGGGTGCCCTGGACGGCGTTACGACTGGTTTTAAGAGACTTGGTCGAACGGCTCCCCTGCTCTGGGGAGGCTTGCTGCTCACGGAACTTACGCTGCCAGGCATAATAGCTGGTTTGTGTAATCGAGTTCTGGTGGCAAAACGCCGCGATGCTCAAGCCGCTTGAGGACTGCTGTTTCAGTAGGCCACGCCAGTGGGACTCTTGGGATTTGTTTCGATTGGTCATTGTGCTCGTTCCTGGAATAAAGGGAATGGTTCACCTCTATTAGGATAGCGCGCAATTTTGGGACGCTGTTCACAGAACGCTTACGCATGTTGAGAGGAGTCATCGTTCTGCAGCCTAGCGAACAGCGTCGTCTGTACTGAGTGTTCGTCACAACCCTTTGCAGCTATGCCGCAAGCGACTTACGGCGCTGCTGAGCAATTTTCCTGCCCTTTAACTTTGCTAGATCAGACACACGATACGACACACCTAGCAGAAGAAAGATTGGCGTTGCAGTCTGAAGTTGTACGAAATAGAGCTGGAAATTAGCGGCGATGGCGACAGCGATCAGGTAGGAAATACCTGCCACGCCAAACACTCTGTATTGCGATCCAAGCCGGAGTGTCCTTCTTTTGGACAAGGCTGCGCACTTGACAATTGAATTCCAATACATCCACCCGAACACGAAAGCGTAGACAAAGCCGCCGCGTAAAAGCAGATCAACCCATTGGTTATGGGAACCGAACATTCGCGGTACTTCAATCTCTACACCTCCCTCGCGTTCCTCCATTGTCGGAACGAACATGTCTCCAAGCAGTGGACTCTGCCAAGCACGTTGAAGGCCTTCCTTCGCTAAATCCAGCCGTTTGCGGTCTGATCTGTTATCTAGGTTGTGTATGCCAGTACGCGCGGAAACGGTATTCCCCAAGTGAGCGAAGCTAAGTGGGAGTAGAAACGCAAATACAGTGATCGCGATACCTAAACGGCGTGTGTTGTTACGCGTTGCGCCCATTACTAGCATCGCGATTTGAACGAATACGCACGCCATGAACCCAAGCAGCCCTGATCGAGACCAACAGAGTGGGAGAAAAAGGATGTGCATTCCAAGAAAAATCAAGGCCGCACGGCCTCGCCGTACATCTTCGAATAAGAAGTTAGCTAGAGCTAAGCTGAATGTAGCTAGAACACAGAGCGGGAAGTAGCTCTTAAATTGAGGTATGCCATGAGCTATATCTTTCATCACAGAAATACGATCGAATAATAACCTTTCTGGCCCATATCTTATAACAACCGTTAAAACAAGCACTGCAACTACAATTGATGTGCTCACAATTGAAACTCGTAGAAATCGCTTCAAATCTTGTTCGTTTCTTACAAGTTGGTATCCAAAGACGATGGCAAAGAGTGGGAGAATAGACTGAATGTAAAATAGCACATTCGTCATGGAGGGTTTTTGGATGAGTCCAGATACCAGAGACAAGCCCAGCCATACTATGAAAAAAGCGATGTAGTTAAGCAGATGTCGATTCATCCTAGTAAGGACGACTCCCAAAATGCCAGCCATGCAAATAACGATACTAAAATGCAGGTTTACCGAACTCCATTTCACAGAGGCTCCGAACAGATATATTATGGGGAACGAGCAGTCGGGCAGACTCACAAACAGCGGCATAAAAGCTAATGGCAGTAGAAAAAACCTCAATTGCGTGGTTTTTTTCGTTATCGCAAGAGTCGTCCGAGGCGGCAGGCGCGAAGATTCTGGAAGAGAGGCTTTCATAGATTTAGTCTAACTCTTCTTGGCATTCGCGAGTTACGCGGCTGAATGACGGGTACTTATCGGAGCTTGGTGAGCGTTTGACCGTACCCTACATCGTTTGGCAATTCTAGGTACGGCGATGGCTGCAATTCCAATGACCATCACTGCGTGCAGTGCACAAGTCATGCATCGAGCAGCAGCCAAGTTATCTGCATTTTGGCAGTAAGCAGAACTTGCGAAACCGCAGAAAAGTACAGCCCTTGTAACATTTAGACCGAATGTTGTCCAAACAAATCCAAGGCCTGTCAGGATACGATCTCCTGTGATGTGAAGTGATATTGCCGTACCGCTTGCCAACAATAGGGTCAGCACAGGCAGTCGCCCCTCCAACACCGGACCGTACCAGTTAACGATCCATGGGCTCGCTAAGACCAGCGCGAGTAAAATGGGGAAAGTCGCCAGGACAGTGATCCCTAAACCAAGGAGAGGGGTTTGTCGTAAGTCCTGTTTTTCTGTTTGCGCTGCCTCTTTTGCGATTTTAGGCAGGAGCGACGCACTGATAGATAAAGGGAGGAATCTTAAGAGCTGACACCACTGATTAGCAGCACAATAGACGCCAACTTCTGCTATCCCGTCTGCCTGATGGGCAAGCATGGCGAAGCAAAACCAGTCTGCAGGGGCGTTGACTACTTGCATCAACACAGAAGGCAAGGCTGTTGTCAGCAGTAGTTTCCAGGCAAAAGATGGTTGGCTATTGCTCAGCTCGATATTTGCCTCACATGCATGAAAAATAATAGCACGCCGGTAGATAAGGCACGAAGCTATCGCAGTAAACGTGAGGGCTAACACCGCACCTGTTGTGCCCCAGTGCCAGACACCTAAAAATACGATCGGAATCGAAACGACGGCGACGATAGCGTTTGCAACGGCTGTTGTCTTGAATGCGCCAAAACCTGTCAGGACTCCCTGCTGAAAGAAGCTATAGGTTGTGACAACCAGTAGTGGCGCGCTCAACCCAAGCAATGCGCTCATCGCTTCTTCCTGAAGTAGAGTGATGGCAATAAAGTGTCGCAAACCGAACAGCACTGCCGCCAGGAAGAACGAAGTCCATAAAGTCACTTTGCCAAGCAGGCTTATTGCATTAGATATGTCGGTTGGGGAATGCTTCCCTCGTTCGGAAATGAATTTTGTCGCTGCTATCCCAAGGCCGAGACCCAGGAATGTACCCGACATAAGGACTGTTGACTGAGTTAACGCAAGCAGACCGTACGAGACTTTCCCGAGCAACCTGATAGCCAGTAGCATTGCCAGCAGAGTGCAGGCGCGAGACATCACTGCCGCCAGTGTACACCAGGCTGAATCTCGTATGAATTCGCGAGCTGAGTTACTCAAGGGGCTGCCTTCGAGGGAATAGGTACGCGACCATCGTCATTTAAGCGATGCAGTCGGTTCTGTGTGGCAGTGGCAGTGCAGGTACTTTAGGCTCAAATGATCTGCGAATTACTCATTTCCGTCAAGCTGACTTGGGCAATCGGGCAGGGGCAACGCGAACTCTGCGGTGATTGGGCAGCAGCCTATCTTGACCATTTGAAATTGACTAAGGAACAGTCCCGAAATAGATTCCCGATTTGGTAACGCGGGACAAAACCCATGCTTTCTCCAACAAATTGTGCTCTATCGGGCAGACCACATGCTAGCAACTGCATTTGTCGCAAAGTGATTAGTGGAAGTTAATTCAGGACTATTCCTAAGAAACGCCCTACATGTATAGTTAGCGCTCTGTGAACCCCGTCATGCCAGGAGCGTAATTCAGATCTTGACAAGCCGACGTCGTGAAGCACGCCTCTGGCGGCGGCGCTGGTTGGCCTGATCAAGTTCGCGCTGGCGATCTTCGCTGCGATGCTCAGGGTGTGCCTTGAGCCATCGGTCAGGTAGCAGCTCGGAGAGCTGTTCACGCTGGTCCCTTGAAAGCGATTCGAACGGGGTTTGGGCGTCGCCCACCCGCAAGTACTCGGGAACGATCTGAGGAAGCCGGACGAGAACATCGTTGAGATACGGGGTGACGTGGACATGATTAGAACGAGCACTCTGGATAAGCGTGTACCAGACGCATGCCGCGCGACCACCCGCATCGCTCCCAAAAAATTGGTAATTTTTTCTTCCAATAACCGAGGGGCGAATGACTCTTTCTGCCATGTTGTTATCGATCGCATAGCGCCCGTCGGTTGCAAATCGCGTCATCGCGTTCCAACGATTGAGCAGGTAGCCGATCGCTTCGGCCAACTTGGTCGAAGGCCGTACCGTCGGCTGCACTTCGGTGAGACGATCGTGCAGAAGGGCAAGAATGGGAACCGACTCGCGCATGCGCACTTGTCGTCGCGTTTCCACATCGGCATCGGCCAGGCGATCCTCGATGTCGTACAGTTGCCAGATCCAAGCGAGCGCCTCGTGCGCAAGTGGCTGCGTTGAGACGGCGCACGCTTCGTCGAACTTCCGCCGCGCATGGGCCCAACAACCCAGATCCAGAAGTCGGCCATCCGATTCCTTGACTAGGGACGTGTAGACACTGTAACCGTCGGTTAATAATCCGCCTTGAAAATCATCAAGTATTTCCCGCGGACCTGCGCGGGATCGATCAAGTCGATAGTCAAATAGTTGGTACGGATGCTGGTCATCGCCAACGTAGACCCAGAGATAAACCAGCTTGGTCGCCCCAGCCCCGGGACGCAGGACACGGGCCGTGGTCTCGTCGGCCCGTACATAAAAACTATCCAGTACTTGGGTGCGAATCAGATCCCACACCGGCAGCAGACGCTCGCCCGTTCGCACCACGGCGTTGCTCAACACGCTGCGGTTGAACCACATCGTGGTGGTGGAACGAAGCTCTTCCTGGAGACGATACAGGGGCAGGTGACGCTCGAACTTGGCGTGTGCCAGCCAGGCTAACGTGCTGGCCCCAAATATCCCTTTTTCGTTGATATTGGGTGGCTTTTCGCTGGTGACGATCTGCTGGCCATCCCGGCTAACAGGGCAACCGTAGGTAAACCGAACGTGCTCGGCGATGTAGGCGCTAGACTCAACATATTCTAGTTGCCGTGAGATCTGCTCGGAGATCACCGTCCGCTTGCCGCCACATCCACAAGGACAATCGAGTTCTTCCGGCGGCAGTGGGTGTTCAAAACGCTGGACCGGCAAGCACTCGGGGAATTCAAAACGTTTGCGCTTCTTACGGCGTTTCTTGCGTTTCGAAGACGATTCATCGTCTGGCTCTTCTTCGTCGGTCGCCTCGTCATCCTCGCTAATCTCGTTGCCCTCGATCGACTCGGGATCAAAAAGAAGCTTTTGATCGGGAGAAGGGATAAACCGTTCACGCCGTGGAGAAAAGAGTGCCTTACGGAGTAAGGTGATTTGCTCTTGCATCACCTCGATGTGATTCTGCAACGATTCAAGAGTTGCCTGTTGCTCGCTATTAACCCTTTTGAGATGTGCGATCTCGGCGCGCTGCACTTCGATCTCTTTTCGGAGTTTGTCGGATTCCATCGACAACGTTTCGGTCCTTGAAGGTGCGTCACGAAATGGCAAATGATCACACACCGTTGGTGTAGAACACACATGTTTATTTATCGACAATTCACGTTGCGCGTCAAGGTGGTTTCCAAGGCGATTGAGTAATTTGTTTTGCCTGCTCACGACGCCACCACTTGCGACGTTTGACACTCGATAGCTCGATGCCTTCCAGCAACAATCGCAGGTCGTCCACATGCAGTGTCAAGTAATCACCGGGGGATGCAATCGCCCCTCCATGGTCGGCGCCACGTAGTGTCTCGAACGTTCCTCGTTCAAGATGCTTGTAGAGGATGATCGTGCCGTCACCCGTGAAATAGAGTACCTTCAACCGGTTGCGGCGTCGGTTGAAAAACAAGAAAAGATCTCCGTCTTCAATCTGTTTGCCAAGCTCCTTTTCGACGATACCGATTAATCCACAAAAACTTTTACGCATGTCCGTGGGAGCCAACGCGGCGAAGACTTTTATTTGGGATGGCACAATCAACATGACGCCACCTCACGCAACGCCTGCAATACGTCCTTCACTGTCTCACAATCGGTGCCGTGAGGCACATCCACAAAGACTCCCTGCTGCGGCAAGTGAATACGCAGCGTGGACGCAGGTGTCGTCCCCTCGATCCGCACAGGCACCAGTTGGGTGCCCTGGACGGCGTTACGACTGGTTTTAAGAGACTTGGTCGAACGGCTCCCCTGCTCTGGGGAGGCTTGCTGCTCACGGAACTTACGCTGCCAGGCATAATAGCTGGTTTGTGTAATCGAGTTCTGGTGGCAAAACGCCGCGATGCTCAAGCCGCTTGAGGACTGCTGTTTCAGTAGGCCACGCCAGTGGGACTCTTGGGATTTGTTTCGATTGGTCATTGTGCTCGTTCCTGGAATAAAGGGAATGGTTCACCTCTATTAGGATAGCGCGCAATTTTGGGACGCTGTTCACAGAACGCTTACCATGTATAGCAAACATGGATCATTGTGTGGCGGCAGATTGGCTTGATTCCGTCAACGTCAGTTTGCCTCGAATTCAGATTGCCTCGCTTTCCTCGACGTATCCAAAGTACGCGCTGGCCCTGGGCAATCGGGCAATCGATCAGTCGCAAATTCCCCTTGTTTTAACAAGACTCGACGAGTAGGATTCGCCCGCAATTTTATTCGGGAGTTTTCTCTGGCACGGTCGAGTCGTGAAAAACTTATACTGAATACTACTCTCAAGTTTCGAGGAGTGACGAAAAGGCTATGAGATTCCTATGGAAGCTAGTCAGGTACCTTCCTCCGCATTGGCAAACAACACTTAAGAGTCTGACATCGAGCAAGTTTAGACTATGGGTACGAGAACATTTTGGCGGAAGCTACCGAACGATACCAGATAAGAGAGTTACCATTGCCGATGGTCGAACTTTTCATATCGGACCGGACTACATTTACTGGCCCATTTTCATGGGTCTGGAGTTTGAACCCGAGGCAACTTCTATTGTTCGGCTACTTGTACGCCCCGGTGATCAGGTCGTCGATGCGGGTGCCAACTATGGTTGGTACACTACGCTATTTGCTCAGCTGACTGGGCCTTCTGGCCACGTCTATTCCTTTGAGCCGGTACCGACAACCTATGCTCGTCTCACAGAGCATATCCAACTGAACAATTTTGGTGACCGAGCGACGGCGACTCCCACGGCACTCGGATCCGAGCCTGGAGAAGCCGAAATTCATGTCTTTGACAAACTCTCTCATTCAAGGTCTTCGCTTTCCACGCTAGACCAAGGTTCCTACAAAACGTTTCAGATACCGGTGGTAGACTTAGATACGCATTTACAGAAGCAGGGTATCGAAAAGATCGATTTCCTGAAATGTGATGTGGAAGGCTCGGAGCTATTGGTTTTTAAGGGAGCTCGGAATCTTTTGAAGTCCGACGACGCCCCAACCATACTTGTGGAACTCAACGACGAGACAAGTGAAGCCTTCGGATACAAAGTCGCTGATCTATGGAACTTCTTAAAAGAAAACGGCTATGACCACTTTTATGAGATACCGTCTAAAAATAATATTCGGCGAGTAAAGTTGCAAATCGAGGTTGAGAAGCTCAGCTTACTGCTTGCCTGTAAGAGTGATCGGATCGAAAAACGGATCGCGATTTCGCACGAGTCGGTACGTGCGGCAGCTTAGGATTTTGCAAGCTTACTTGCCAATATATCGACATCATGAAACAAGAGCATCAACTCCACTGGCCAACCATATTGAATACGTAATCGGTTGCTTCAATATCTGTCTGATCATTTCCGCCGTTCAAAGAGTATGCATTGACCTCTCCAAAATTACGAGCCTCAAGATAATAACTACCACCTGTGAGAGATGCCCCCCATGACCTTGCCGTGAGTGTGTCATTTCCAATTGAGTCAAACAGATCCGCCCGATCATTGCCCGCAGTTGAGTAGGCATAAGAGTCATCAAAACCTCTGGCATAGTTAAAGAAACCATCGCCAAACATGAGAGCTCGATCGTGCCAGGCGCGATAAACATCGTTCCCTGCTGAATCAAAGAAAAACGCTTGGTCGTTTCCTGTCGTGGCGTATGCTTGCGTGTCGTCAAAATTCTGAGTGTAGTTGTAATAGGAATCGCCGGTTATCAGTGCATGATCATTCCAGGATTGAAATGTATCATCGCCCACGGAGTCGTACAAAATTGCGCGATCATATCCCTCAGAGGCATAGGAGTAGACACTGGTAAATCCACGAGTATAGTTATAAAAACCTGCTCCTGAAAGAACAGCATGTGTCGACCAGGCCCTCAACAGATCATCTTGCGATGAGTCAAAAAGATCGGCTCGATCGTTTCCACCTGAGGCATATGCATAGGTAGAGTCAAAACCTTTGGCATAATTGAAATACCCACTTCCGGACATTTGGACGCGATCGTGCCATGCACGATACAAGTCGTCCTCAGCAGTGCCAAAGAGATCCGCCCGATCGTTTCCTAACGTAGCGTAAGCTTCTATTTGATCGAATCCACTGGCGTAGTTGAAGAACTGATCATTCGTCATCAGAGCGATGCTTTTCCAAACGCGAAAGAGGTCATCACTTGCGGAATCGTAAAATACTACCCGATCGTTCCCTTGTGTAGCATATGCTTGAACATCATCAAAACCACTCGTGTAGTTAAAAAACCCGTTGCCTGAGAAGACCGAATGATCATGCCATGCACGAAAAAGATCATCTCCAGAAGAATCGTAGTTGATGGTTCTATCGTTGCCGGCACTAGCGTAGGCGAAGACATTTCCAAAACCACGTGAGTAGTTGTAATAGCCATCGCCTGACATTACATTGTGATCATGCCAAGCACGATAGAGGTCGTCGCCTACAGAATCGTACAAGTAGGCAATATCATTCCCCCCTCCGCCGTGAACGCTGACATTCTCCACCCCTATGGCCGTAGCAGTAAATCCACTTCCAACAAATCTTGCATCGCCGACGCGCAGTGTCGCTGTTTCATCACCCGTTGTGCCGGTCATGGTGATCGAATCGCTCCCCGCACCGCCATCGAAATTGATGGTCGAGTACTGCGCGGCGCTGAAGCCGTAGGCGGTGCCGTTGACCGCGACGGTGTGTGTTGTGCCTGCGGTGTAGGTGAATGTGTCGTCGCTGGCGGTGCCGGTGATGGTGACTGTTGAGCCGTTGAGCGTTACCAAATTGGTTAGTTGGAAGTCGATGTCGGCGTTGGCGCCCGTGACGCGTAGGAAAAACTCATCGCCCAGGTTGGCGTAGACGTCGACCCGCTCGCTGTCGGTCGAGTGGGCGCCGGGCGAGACGAGTTGCAGGTTGGTGTCGTAAAGATTCAGGTCAATGTCGCCTTGGGCGCCGGAAAAAGATGCCTCGGCGGTAAGGAACCCTGCACGGCTCGCTTCGATGCGGTACCAAGTGTCGGCGCTGTTGCCGAGATTGTTGACTTGCGACTGGGTGACGATTCCCCAATCGGTGAAAGTAAATGTGCTATCAGCCGCGATGGCCAAGTCGTAGTAGCCCAAGCCGTCGCTAGTTGACAGGCCGAGCGAATAGGATTGGCCGGCGACGACATCGAAGGTGTACGTCTCGCCGTTCGCGCCGCTAACCGAACCGTTCCCGCCGCCGTCCCAGGAACTGGCCAAGTCGTGCGTTGCCGCAGAAGTAAACGATACCGTGCCTGTTATTCCAGAGGTGAATGAAAAGTAATCGGCGTCGCTGAGCGTGCTGATGACGCCGTTCATGCTTGTCGCGCTGCCAACGATGCCCATGTCGTAAGCGGAGCCGATGGTTGATCCGTAATCATCGGTGGGCATCAGTGCGTCGATCGCCGACTGCATGTTGAGCCGGTCGTACCATGCGTTGGTGGCCGAGTCGAAGAACGAGTCGGCCGTGGCGATCATGTGGTCGTAGATTGTGTCTTGCGTGATGTTCGTCATGCCGACGAATTCCATCGCTTCGCGGACAATCACACTCGCCCCGGCAATGTAGGGCGAGGCCATGCTTGTGCCCGACTTGTTGCCGTAGTCGTCGGTGATGCCGTTGTTGTTGCCGTTGTAGTCCGGAACGGTGCTAACGATCCCTCGGCCAGGCGCGGCGATGGCCCGTGAGTTTCGCTGGCTGTAGTAGCTCAACAGCCCGCTATCGTCGGCCGACATCACGGGGACCACATATTGGCTTGCTGCCGGATAGCTTAGTCCGGGCGTGTTGTAGCTGGTAAAGCTATTGCCAGCCGAGACGGCGATGAAGATTCCGTCGGCCTCGAGCTGTGCAAATTTGGTTTCCAAGAAACTGGCCCAGGTGGGTGCCGTTTCGGCATTCCAGCCACTGATGCCTAGCGACAAGTTGACCGCGGTAATGGGGTTTTCAAAGTTATTGCGATTGTTATGGACCCAATCGAGCGCGTCGCCAACCCAACTGAAGAAGCCAGCCCCCGCGTCGTCGAAGACCCGTAGCCCGACCAGATCGACGCCTGGCGCTACGCCCGTGTTCGTGCCCGAATCGGCACCGATGATTCCGGAGACATGCGTGCCGTGCGAACCGCCGGGGCCGTCGTCGTAGGGATCGGCGTCGTTCTCGCCGGTGAAATCCCAACCGCCGACCACGCGGTAGTTCTGCCCCAGCCCGCCGCCCAGAGCGAAGTGGTCGTAAGCAATACCACTGTCGATGACCGCCACGGTTTGCCCGCGACCCAAGAAGCCATAGTTGTTCCGAACGGTCGTCAGTCCCGATTGATCATGGGCGCTCGCAAGCGCGGCATCGATCCCGCGCGTAAATTCGTCGAAGTTGGCTGCATCGTCGGGATCGATCCAGAAATCGGGGGTTTGGTCGACGTGGTGGTCGATTGCAATATCCTGATGCTGTTCGATCGACTGCACTTGGTGATGCTCGAGAATTGGCGGCTGGTCGAGCAACGCATGATGCGAGATCGCGCCACCCAAGAATCCACCCACCGGATCGGCCGACATGTAGACCCGATCTTCCAGTTGCTCGATTCGACCAATCCAGTCTGTACGCTGCCTATTGGCACCGGTACCCATAAATATTTCCCCTCTGTCGGCAGCGCCCTGCAAACCGAAATCACAGCATCGCACATAAGGCGGCTCGATATCAAGCTTGCTAGCAGTAGAAAAGTGGTGTGATAAGCGGTCGACTCGACTGACGAGGGGGAGCAGCCAAGTCTGGAATTCTCAAACAGAAGAAGCGTGAAAAGTATCTGAGGAAAAGCCTGTTTTACGGTGGCTCAAGCCAGGAATCGATATCCTGCCTTAGGGGGCAGCCACATCTGAAAAGTAGCTCACAAACAGGTCAGGTGCCGGGAGTTTAGGCGAGAGAGGCTCCGTTTGCGGCTGCGCGTGCCCGGGAATGGTGTTGTTTTTCACCCGTGGGGTGAAACGTCGACGACTGGTCAATCGGCCCGTTGTCGTGGGGTCACGATTGTGTGGAGCTTTCGCCACTTTTCTAATACTGCGACGTGGGGTAAGGAACCACGACGGCACAACGAAACGGAACTTAGAATGCACAGGGCTTTCAAGGATTCTGCCTCAATCAACAGGCTGGCATGTTGTTTCCTGCAAAATACCTAGGTAGTTCCTGTTTCCCAAATCAGAATATTGTGAAATTCGTCTGGCGGGCCGGTTTTGGTGTAGCAAGAAAAAGACGCATCGTTATCCTATTGAAAACAGAACGAATCAAAGAGCCATTTTACCCAAGGAGAAGCGGGCGATGCGTTTGAAAGCTGAAGCGATTCTCGATTTTGGATGGGCCAACGAGAAGGCCGACAACCAAACGGTACGGGATTATCGTGACGAGTACAAAACGCTCGGCCAGTTGCTGGACAGCCGGCCCGCGATTCTCGATGTGGTCCATCGCGACCTCGAACAGCTCAGCCAGACGACGTCGGCACGCGGCCGAAAGCCGATCTTCACCAGCGAAAACCTGTTTCGCGCGATCCTCGTCTTGCAACGGGAAGGACTCGACTATCAGGAAGCGTCGATCCGGATTGCCGAAAGCGAAACCTTGCAGCGGTTTTGCCGCCTGCTGAAAAAGCCGACCATCGACTTCACGCTGCTGAACAAGGCATTTCGCGCGATTCAGCCCGAGACTTGGGAACGGATCAATCACCTATTGGCCCTCGGCGTCGTCGCCGAAGAAACGGTCTCCCTGGAACATGTGCGAACCGACACGACCGTCACCGAATGCAATATTCACTGGCCGACCGACTCCAGCCTGCTGTGGGACGTCTATCGCGTGGCTGCCCGAGAAATGTCGACTGGTCGAGAACTCGACCCACTCCGTTGTCCTTGGCGATTTCACGCGAAGAAGATCAAAAATCTGCATCTTTTCGTCACGCGTTACTCGAATAGCACGAACAAAAAGCGTCTCCGCCAGGTCCGCCAGAATATGAAGACGCTGATCGTCCGGGTCGAGGAAGCTCTGGAAAAAGCGGAACAATTCGTCGCTTGGGCCGAACGTTCGACGTGTGTCGAGTTGGCGACGATTGCCCAGTCGCTGGCGAACCGTTTGCCGGTGATGCGGCAGGTCGCCGAAGTGGCTCGGCGCCGCGCGTTCGATCGAGAGCAGGTTCCAAATGCCGACAAAGTGTTCAGCATTTTTGAATCTCATGCGGAGTTGATCATGCGTGGACGGCGTGGCAAGCCAGTCGAATTCGGTCACAAGGTGCTGCTCACACAGTCGAAGGAGAAGTTCATTACCGATTACGTTGTGTTGGAGAAGAATGTAAGCGACAGCGAACTCCTGGAGACGGTACTCGAACGACACGAAGAGAAGTACGGTAGCCGGCCCAAAACGGTCGCCGCGGACATGGGCTTCTGTCCGGACGAGGACACCTACGAGGAATTGGAAGAACAGGTCGACTACCTGGGCGTGCCTCGGCGGACGCGAGATTTCGGCGACACGATGATGGGCATTTGGCAGCAGTGGCGCGCCGGAATCGAAGGCACGATCTCGTGCTTAAAGCGAGCATTTCGCCTGGCTCGCTGTTGTTTTCGCGGCTTTAAGAATTTCACGTCCGCCGTTGGCAGCGCCGTGTTCTGTCACAACTTAACGATCCTGGCAAAAACCTCAGGAGGCTGACGCGGAACGGACGCAAAAACCGAAAACAACTCGTAAACGTAAGGCGATGTACGCGCGCTGCGGCGCAACAACGCCGACCCACCACAGAAAACCGAACAAGCCAACTCCCTCGCCCGCTCGTCGCCCCGCGCCGTTCCCAAAGTCGGTCGGAAAGGGAGTATTATCAACGGGAACTACTTAACAAAATATCCGTTTCACATCGTTCGTCCTGCTTTTGTAGTGTGATGTGAAGTTCGTTGTGTCGTTGTGGTTCCAATGACTTAGGGTCCGCGCAGAAATAACATGAACAAGTTTTGTGACTAAAATCCGAATATCGAATATCGGTAACACTTTAGCCAAATGCAGCGAATCAGAAAATCACCACAGAGAACACAGAGGTCACGGAGGTTCTATCACTTCTTTCAATGGATGGGCATCTAGGATTCATTTTCCTCTGTGTTCCTCCGTGTTCTCTGTGGTTAATCATCCTAAGCAACTGCAGATGGCTAAAGTGTTACGAGTTTAGGATCTGCATCCGAGTTGTACAAGTTATTTGTGCGCGAACGCTTAGCGCTGTAGTATTAAGCCCATGCCCTTTGTGGCACAAACGGCCGCAAGTCAGGAATCAGTCCATGGTTATGCCGAGAGAGTGACAAATTGGCTCCTACGAATCAAAATACCGAAAACCGGTGTGATTCCGCCTATTGCTTTCACCGAGTCCTTTTTGCGGTCACTTTTCCAGCCGGAATTGTCCTGGTAGTAATTGATCGAGTGTATGGTCTTGCACATTGCCCGGCTGATCGGAGTCGACGAGCAGCACCTGCATCTGGCCGCCGAATTCTGCCAAGACTTGCCGGCAGGCACCACAGGGTGAATGCCCCCCAGGCGTAGCGACTGCCACGGCGACCAATTCGCGGCTGCCGGCAGCAATGGCCGAGGTGACAGCGACGCGCTCGGCGCAGATGGTTAGCCCGTACGAAGCATTTTCGACGTTGACGCCCGAAAAGATGTTGCCGTCCGCCGTGAGCACGGCCGAGCCGACGTGAAAATTTGAATAGGGGGCGTAGGCTGCGCTTCGTGCAGCGAGCGCGGCGTCGATTAGCTCTTTTCGTTGTTGGTTATTCATCTTTTTCATCTCAGCGAGAGGTGTTTTGCTAAGCCGCAAGCGGCATCGGAGTTTATTTTGCGATGCGATCGAGCAGGAGTGGGCCCGTTTTCGGCTGCTCCGGTCCGATGGTAATTGCTTCGTGGATGATCGGCGTCACCTGTCCGACCCATGTTGATGGTGTGAACAGCTTCACGAGCGGCTCGCCTGCTTCGACTGTTTGTCCAAGTCGCACGAGCATTTCTAGTCCGGTGGAAAAATCGAGCACGTCGCCCATTTGCTTCCGACCGCCGCCCATCGTGATAATCGCTTGACCGAGCCGCTCGGCGTCGATTGCTGTCACGTAACCGGTGGCGGGGCTCTCGACGACTTGTTCCGGCGCAACAGCCCGCGGCGCATCGAGATCACCCCCTTGAGCGGCAACCATCTCAGCAAATTTCTCGCGCGCGGCACCCGAATCGATTGTCTGTTGCAACCTTTGAGTGGCCCCATCGAGTGAATCGGCTCCCTTGGCCGAAACAAGCAGCTCCGCACCAAGCGCCAGCGTCACTTCCATCAAATCAGCCGGGCCATTGCCTTCCATCGCGTCAACCGACTCATTCACTTCCACAGCATTTCCAACCATACGCCCCAGCGGCTGATTCATGTCGGTTAAGAGCGCGGTCGTGGCAACGCCCATCCGCTTGCCGGTGGCCACGAGCGACTCGGCAAGCTGGCGTGCTTGCCTCGCCGTCTTCATGAACGCCCCGCTGCCGAACTTCACGTCGAGCACCAGCGCATCGAGTCCCTCGGCGAGCTTCTTGCTCATGATGCTGCCGGTGATAAGCGGAATCGAAGGAACCGTGGCGGTCACATCGCGGAGTGCATAGAGCTTGCGGTCGGCGGGCACAAGATTTTCGGTCGCACCACTGATCACGCAGCCGACCCGTTGGCAAACCTGTCGCATCTCATCCATCGATAGATTGGTGCGAAAGCCGGGAATCGATTCGAGCTTGTCGAGCGTACCGCCCGTGGCCCCCAAACCTCGGCCCGAGATCATTGGCACCTGCAGGTCGCAGCAGGCGAGCATGGCCGCCAGTGGGAGCGAAACCTTGTCGCCGATGCCGCCCGTGGAATGCTTGTCGACCTTCGGTGCTCCGCCTGCTGGCCACTCAAACCGGTCGCCGGAAGCGAGCATGTGGTCGGTGAGCGCGGCCGTTTCGTCGGGCGTCATCCCTTGCAGATAAATTGCCATCGCCATGGCCGACATTTGATAGTCGGGAATGGTCCCACTCGCATAGCCGGCCACGAATTGGCCAATTTCCTCTGGCGAGAGTTCCCCTCCATCCCGTTTTTTCGCAATAAGAAATGCAGCATTCATGGATCGGTCGTTTCAATAAAACCAAGCCGACGACTTGTCGTCGTGGGTTGCATTCGACATTGTTTCGACGACAAGTCGTCGGCTTGAGAGCATTATGGTTATTTCGTCACGATGCCTGTGACGATTTTGCGTAGTTTCTCACGAACTCGCTCCGCGGTGGCGACCACTTCCTCGTGCGATGTGGTGGTTGGATTGTCGGGCGAGCAGACGTTTGTCACCGTCGACAGGCCCAGCACTCGCATTCCGGCATGAGCGGCGACAATTACTTCCGGCACGGTCGACATACCTGTCACGTCGCCCCCCAAGATTCGTAGCATCCGCATCTCGGCACACGTTTCGTAGGTCGGTCCGAGCATCGCAACATAGGCACCTCGATGGCAGACAAAGTTTTCCTGTCGAGCAATCTCCAATGCCCGCTCGATCAATGCTTCATCGTAGGGGGCTGACATGTCGGGAAACCGCGGGCCAAGTGTATCGTCGTTCACGCCGACCAGCGGATTGCGGAAGAGCATGTTGATATGGTCGTCGATGACCATCAGATCACCCGCAGCATAGTTGGGGTTCAGCCCACCCGCCGCATTGGAAACGACAAGCGATTCGACCCCCAACGCTTTCATCACGCGGACCGGAAAGGTTGCCTGCTGGGCGGTGTGCCCTTCGTAACCGTGGAACCGGCCCTGCATTGCAACGACCGGAACATTCTGCAATCGCCCGCAGAGCAACTGACCACGATGTCCTGCGGCAGTCGATTGCAAGAAGTGTGGAATCTCGGCGTAGTCGAACGTCTTTTCGCAGTCGATGCTGCTGGCAACGTCGCCCAAACCGGAACCCAGAATAATGCCCCAGCGCGGCGTCGCGGTCCAACGCTGGCGGATCACTTCAGCGGCTTCGTCAATTTGCTCGGCAAGATACAGCATTTTTTTAATGTAAAGGAATTTAACCACAGAGTACGCAGAGAGCGCAGAGAAAATATCAGCCTGGATGTATTAACTCTGCGCTCTCTGCGTACTCTGTGGTAGAAAATCGAATATGACGTGTGGTTGCGACCGACAGCCGCGCCGTGTTCATCGGTGGTTTCCTACTTCTTCGCCGCTTCGTACGCAAGAATGCCACAAACGAGCGCCCGCAGCTTCGGTTCGGCGACGTTCGCCGTTGCTACGATTTCTTCGACGTTGGCTGGCTCCAGCGCATCGGGCAGGCACATGTCGGAGATGACCGAGACGCCAAACGCTCGCAATCCGCAATGGACTGCGACAATCACCTCCGGCACGGTCGACATGCCAACCACGTCCGCACCGATGGTCCGTAAAAAGCGATACTCGGCACGGGTTTCCAAATTGGGGCCGGTTACCGCCACCATGACGCCTTTGTGGGCAACGAAATTCTGCTGCCGGGCAATCTCCTGGCCTTTGGCGACCAGCTCCGAGTCGTAGGGGGCCGACATGTCGGGGAATCGCGGGCCGAGCCGGTCGTCGTTCACGCCCACCAACGGGTTGTCGCCCATCAGATTGATGTGATCGTCGATAATCATCACGTCGCCCGCCTGATAATGGGGATTCATCCCGCCCACCGCCTGCGAGACGATCATCAACTGGGCCCCCATCGCTTTCATTACCCGCACCGGCAAGGTGATCTGCATCATCGAGACTCCTTCATATTGATGAATGCGACCCTCCATCGCCATCACGGGCAAACCTTCCAGGGTGCCGCAAACCAGCCGCCCCCGATGGCTCACGGCAGTCGACTTGGGGAAATGGGGAATCGATTCGTAGTCGAGCGTTGTTTGCACGTCGATCTGCTCGACCAGGCTGCCCAAGCCGGTGCCAAGAATAATGCCGGCATGAGGTGTTTCGCCCCAAACCATACGAATCGCGGCGGCAGCCTCTTCAATATGGTCGTAGAGTTCTAGCATGGGTGTATCCTTTTATTAACGTTGGCGAATATATTTACTCTTTTGGTATGAATCCGTCCTGGCGGACGGCGCTAACGACAACGTTATGTTTCGGTGACATTTCAATAACTCGCGCCACTGTCCGCTGATTCACCCCGCTGGCCGGCGGCGATGGCCTCGGTGCTGCTGGTGCCAAGTCGCGTTGCTCCCAGGGCGACAAACCGCTGGGCATCTTCAAACGAGCGGATGCCGCCCGAGGCTTTCACCTGCACTTGCTCGCTACAATGCTCGCGCATGAGTCGAATGTCGTGCTCCGTCGCACCGGTCGACGCCAGCGAGCCATCTTCTCGCTTCACAAACCCAAAGCCAGTCGACGTTTTCACAAAGGCCGCCCCGGCCTGCTCGCTGATTTCGCAAAGCTGGACTTTCAACGCATCTTCGGGCAACAGGCCAGTCTCGAAAATGACCTTCGTAATGGCTTGATGGGCAGAGGCGGCTTCAACCACGGCGCGAATATCGTCCGCAACGTAAGACCAATCCTCCGCCAGTACACGACCGATGTTCACCACCATATCGACTTCCTTGGCTCCCGCCTGGCAAGCAACCTCGGTTTCGCGGACCTTCGCCTCGGTCGACGTCCCGCCATGAGGGAATCCGATGACCGTGCTGGCAAGAACGGTCGATCCAGCCAACAACTCGACAGCCAACGGCACCATCGACGGCTTCACACAGACGCTCGCCACGCTCAACTCGGCACCCATAGCACAGGCGGTGCGCAAATCGGCATCGGTTTGCGTCGGATGCAACACGGCATGATCAATCATGGAAACCACAGACATAAAACATCTCCTAAAAAGGTAAAACCACGAATAGCACGAATTACACGAATCAATTCAATTCAATTCATTCGTGTAATTCGTGCTATTCGTGGTTTCTTCTTTTATTTCGCGGGTAACATAAGATCGACAACGATTGCCCGGTGGTCGGATATCCGTAAATCAACACAGTGAAAAATAAAGGCCCGCTTCACGAAGGGCATTAACTCTTTAGCCAGTAAAACATGATCGATCATGGTGAAAGCATCAAAGGGGTCTTCCGCTCCGTTCTCGTTGCGGTCCCAGAGCGACGTGTAGCGGTCGGCCTGTCGGGGGATCCGCTTCGCCACATTCTCTAGCTCCGCACCGGCAGTGGCGGAGTCGAAATTTTTGAGATCGCGGAGCACGGTTGTCACGGTCGAGCGCGTTTCATCGCGGTCGGGCACGTCGGGGTCGTAGTCGTTCAGGTCGCCCAGCACGATCGGCGTGTAGCCGCGGCCGACAATCTCCTGGTGCAGGACACGCTTGGCAATTTCCACCTGAGCAGTTCGCTTGGCATTGGCGTAGTCGTCGCTGGGGTTCGATTTGAGATGAAGTCCCAAGAATCCCAGCTTGTGGCCGTCCACCGTCAGCAGATAGACCCCGTTGCGTGAGAGGGATGTTGTGCGACGCGTCGGGCTGCCGCTTCGGCCGGGAAAGGAAAAACTTTGCCGCCAGGTGGGGTCCTCTTGTTCCGAGTAGATCGAGCGAATCGATTGGCCATCGACTTCGTCGGGTTTTACTTTGCTAATCAGGGCGACATCCATGCCGGTGTAGGTGTCGCTGTTTTCCACGTGGTAGCCGCGATAATCGGTGAGTCCTTTTTCGTGCAAAATGTCGACCAACAAGTCGACACCCTCTTTGGACGTCACTTCGACCAGATTCAGCACATCGGGATTGAGTGCCTCGACGATGGCCGCGACGCGCTCGAAGTGCGCCTTCCGTGCCGTCTCCCAGCGAAACCGCTGGAGTTGCCCAGCCCGAACTCCGGGCGCGGTGAGGATTTCCGCATTGAACGTCACAATCCGCAGCGGCGTGTCGGCACGGGCTGGCTGTGAAAAGCAAGAAGCACTAAACAATAAACAATGTATCATCGCGGCAAGGGTGATAGCGAACTTCACGAATATTCTCCAACCGGGATTTTGAGTGAGTGAATGTGCAAACCCAGGGGTTGCAACCCCTGGGCTTTATGCAATCCCTGGGCTTGCAAAGAAATTCTACGGCAACAGTTCACTGCCGGCCATGGTCACATGGGCGACGAACACATTGGGGTCCATGTTCTCTTCATAAAACCGCACATTCCCATCGGCCGACGAGATGTTAATCCCGCCGGGATGAAAACCATAGGGTTTGTTGACATTGTTGCAGTTGATAATCCGTGCCTCACCGCAGAAGTCGTTGATTGTCATCCATGTCCTTGGACTAGCCCATCGAAACCGGCTGTTTACTGATCGCTTCTCCTCACCGTTGTATACGGTAGTAACACCCTTTGAATTTGTGTAGGGTCCAAAAGTGAAGGGCCTTGCAACCGACTCAAAATACATCCATGTGTTTGACAATCCGTCTTTAACGTGACCAGCTGCTGTACGTCGTCGTCGAGATTTTTTCTGATTTATGGTGACTTTGTCGTTATTGACAATGTCAATGTCAATGTGCATGTAATCTTCTTGCAAAATGCCGAACCATTTGCGACTGTCAGCGCCGGCACCACCTTTATTGTCAATGAGTCCAGCGCTAAGAAGAGGCGACAATTTGTTGATGTCCACTTTATTGGCGGCAATGAAATCCGTAGCATCACGACCGAAAGGTTCAGCTGGCGACGAGGGGCACAGTAGGATCCCGCCTAAGTCTTGCTCCGTATGTTGCTCATTGTTGGGATCGGAGGGGTTGTTCCAATCCCAATCGAGGTCGATCAACTTGTACAGATTGTGTTGTTCGAAATAAGGCAATAGAAACGTGATTCCGTTGTGCGTCGCAAATTCCGACATTTTGCCAGATGGCCATTTTCGGTTGCGGTCTTGCGCCGCCGGCGCAAAAAAGGTTTGCCCCGATTCAAAATTCAGTGCCGCGAGCGTAAGATTTTTCATGTTGTTCATGCACTCGGTCCGACGGGCCGATTCGCGGGCCGATTGCACGGCGGGCAATAGCAAACCGACAAGGATGCCGATGATGGCGATCACCACCAGCAGTTCCACTAAGGTAAAGCCCCCATGCCGCTTGCGGCTTAGCAAAACTCTCCTATTCCGTCGTGCGCTAAAATTGGCCATCGCTCGCTCCGCTTGTCCAAAGCCCCGTGTAAGATATGCTTCATGGTAACAGAATCCAACGCAAAAAGTGGCTGCATGCCCCTGGAATCATTACGGATATCCACCAATTCCAGCTTTCGGCAAAGCGACCCCCTTGGCGGCCCCCCGGCAAAGCCGGGGGCTTTCGTTGGCTCAATATTGAAAATGCTTGATTCGTTCGCCTTTGTCTTCCAGATCGCTGAGCGACTCGATGCCCAGCGACAGGTGGGTGTCTGACCAGTCGTGCGTTACCTGGGCGTCGCTTTCGGTCGTCTTGACCCCCTCGGGCGTCATTGGCAAGTCGGAGACCAGCAGCAGCGCTCCGCGCACGATTTGATTTTTGTGGCCGACGACAAAAATCGTGGCGGTTTCCATGTCGATTGCGATGGGCGTGTACTCGCTCAGTTCGTCTTTGAACTTTTCATCGTGTTCCCATACTCGCCGGTTGGTGGTGTAAACCACGCCGGTGCGATAATCCAAACCGCGTTCGACCAACTTCTGCGAGACAAACTTGTGGAGCTTAAACGAGGGAAGTGCGGGCACTTCGGGCGGCAGGTAGTCGTCGGAAGTCCCTTCGCCGCGGACCGCCCCGATGGGCAAGATAAAATGGCCAATTTCCGACGAGCGTTTCAGCCCGCCGCACTTGCCAAGAAATAAGACTGCCTTGGGGTGATAAGCGGTCAACAGATCCATCACTGTCGCAGCATTGGGCGAACCGATGCCGAAGTTGATGATCGTTAGCCCCGAATCGTTGGTGGCCGCCTGCATCGGGCGATCCTCACCATAAACAGGAGAGTTAAAACGATCGGCAAAGTGGTTGATGTAGGTGCGGAAATTTGTCAGCAGCACATAATCACCAAAATCATCGAGCGGCATGCCTGTGTAACGGGGCAACCAGTCTTTCGCTAAATCGTATTTGGTAACCATGGGGGAATGTGTGATGTGAGATGTTTGATTGATGATGTTAAAACAGCCGTGCTGCAACGCAGCACACGGCGCACACGGCGCTCACTCAATAAACTTTCTTCTCCGGGTTCTCCAGCCACTCGGCGAACAGCTTGCGGCACTCTTCGGCGTGCGTATCGCCCACCAGCTTCACTCCACTGCCACCGATGCGCAGTAGCTCGGCGGCGGACAGTTGTAGCTCGTTGAAGCCTGAGGCATCGGCATCGGCAATCGTCGCTCCGTAGTAGACTGTCTCGACACGAGCCCAGTGCAATGCCGCCATGCACATGGGACATGGTTCGCAGGTGGTCGCCACGATCGCCCCAGTCAGGAAGATGTCATCCACCTCCCGACACGCCGCGCGGATCGCGTTTACCTCGGCATGGGCCGTGATGTCGGTCGTCAGCACCACCGAGTTGTGCGATTGGGCGATCACACGGTCTCCCAGGGCAATCGCACAGCCAAACGGGCTTTGTCCCGCCGTCATACCACGACGGCAGGCGTCGATGGCCAGTTGCATCAATTCGATCGGTTCAATCATGTTGGTGGTTGGGGAAAGGCGTGTTGCAACGCAACACATGGGAACAATAGTCACCTTTTCTCCAGATTAACAGAAAAAGGAGCGTTTCGCCTAGCGCGAAACCGCAAGCGGAACCTTGGGGCTGCCGTGGGGTTAAAAATCGGTAGTGTGGCTGGGAACGTTAACTCGACGACCCTTGGTGGAATACCACATAATCCTTTTGGAGATCAACGTCATGCGAAAGTACGCAATCATTGTCAGTTGTCTCTGTATCGGTGGAACCCTGCTGGCAGGGCTGGTTGCCCAGGCGAGTCCCGATGCTGAGAAACCACACCGGTCATGCCGGAACGCCACAGAGGGCGCTGCCTACAAGTAAATGCCGCTTCAAGCCCGGGGGTTGCAACCCCCGGGCTTTTCGCCTGTCGGTTTGCTTCGTGGCGATACTTGGCACATAATCAAGGGGAACGGTTTGTACAAACGCTGCAATGTACTCTCCCCCCAGCAATCCCTCCCCTGTTCTGCTCGCCGAGCATCTGTCATAGGTCAAACCAACAATGGACGCGGGCCAAATTCTTTTGAAACATGGGTTGCTCAGCGATGAAGAGCTCCAACGGGCGTCGCGCGGGCAGCAAAACGGCACGCGGCTCGACCAGGCTGCCGTTGAGATGGGGCTGCTCGACGAAAGCGATGCGCTTCGCGCATTCGGCGCAGAGATCGGCGTGGAGTGTATCGATTTGCCCTCTGCCGAGATTGATAAAAAGCTGCTTGCACAGTTTCCGCAAAAGCTGATCCATCGGCATGGTCTGTTTCCTGTTTGCCGCCGGAACGGTTCGGTCGTGGTCGCCACGTCCGACCCGCTGGACCTCTACCCGATTGATGCGGTGAGTTCGGCGATGGACTGTGCGGTTGAACCTGTCTTGGCTACGAGACGAGAAATTGCGGAATGCACCAAAGAGCATCTGGGCGTCGGCAGCGAAACCATCGAAGGTTTGCTTGCTCAGCGCGAAGAAGATGGTGAGATTGAATTGCTCAGTGATCTTTCCATCGATGGGTCGGAAATTTCTGACGATGCCCAGGAAGCTTCCGTGGTTCAACTGGTCAACGAGATTTTGATCGAGGCGATCGACTCGCGGGCCAGCGACGTGCATATCGAGTCGCAGCCATCAGGGCTAAAAATCCGATACCGCATCGATGGCATGTTACACGCCCAACCAGTGCCCCCGGAGATTAACCAGTTTCAAGCAGCCATCATCAGCCGGCTAAAAATCATGGCCCGACTGAACATCGCCGAAAAGCGGCTGCCACAAGATGGACGAATCAAGCTGCGCGTGCATGGCCGGGAGGTCGATGTCCGCGTGTCGGTCATTCCGATGTTGCATGGCGAGGGAATCGTGATGCGGCTTCTCGACAAAGGCAACATGGAGTTCTCCCTGGAAAGTCTGGGAATGATCAAGACGTTGTGGGAGCAATTCGACGAGCTGATCCGTTTGCCCCATGGCATTATTTTGGTCACCGGGCCCACGGGCTCGGGGAAAACGACCACGCTCTACAGCGCACTGATGGATATCCGGAGCGAAGAGACCAAAATCATTACGACCGAAGACCCGGTCGAATACCAACTTGAAGGGATCAACCAGATTCAGGTCCATGCGAAAATCGGGTTGACGTTTGCCCGGTCGCTACGGTCGATTTTACGTCATGACCCCGACGTGGTGCTGGTGGGCGAAATCCGCGATTCAGAGACGGCCGAGAATGCGATCCAGGCGTCGCTTACCGGGCACTTGGTATTTAGCACCTTGCACACGAACGACGCCCCCAGCGCATTCCCGCGGCTGGTCGACATGGGCGTCGAGCCGTTTCTGGTGGCCAGCACCATCGAAGCGGTGATGGCGCAACGGCTGGTGCGCAAGCTTTGCCAAAAATGTCGCCAGCCGTACAAGCCTCACCGCGAAGACCTGCCGCGGGATTTCCCCTGGGAAGAATATCAAAGCCGGGGCAAACCGCTTTACCGCGAAAAGGGCTGCCGAACGTGCCGCGAACTGGGCTTTGACGGGCGGCAGGGTATTTTTGAGCTTTGCCAAACAACCGACGCAGTCCGGCAACTGGCCCACGATCGGGCGAGCAGTTGGGACATCCGTCAGGCGGCACTGGCCGACGGCATGCGAACACTACGGGACGACGCCTGGCTCAAAGTATTGGCGGGAATCACAACCGTCGAAGAGGTGTTACGGGTAACCAAGGGAGACAGGGTATAGAAAGAATTCGGAATGCGGATTTCGGAATGCGGAATTAGCCGTACTGCAACGCAGCACACGGAAATTTTGCCACTTCCCACTTCCCAATTCCGAATTCCGCATTCAAATGGTTGATTTTGCTTACATTGCTCGAAATGTTACGGGGCAGCGCGTCGAAGGCACGCTGTCGGCGGGGTCGGAGCGCGAAGCGATTGCCACGCTGGCGGCGCAGGAAATGTTTCCTGTGGAAGTAAGCGTCGCGGCTGGCCAAACCTTAAAACGTGGAAACCTGAAGGTTCGGCCGCAAGCGATGTCTCAGTTCTACACGCAGCTCTCAGCACTGCTGCGCAGCGGCGTCCCCTTGTTGCGATCGCTCGACGTGTTGCAAAAAACAACATCCCTGCCCGCCCTGCAACAAATCCTCGAAGACCTCCACGCCCGGGTGACCGAGGGTGATTCGCTTGCCGAGTCAATGGCCCGTCATCCGCGAGCATTTTCCGAACTCGCCACGAGCATCGTGCGTGCTGGCGGCGAGGGAGGGTTTTTGGAAGAAGCCTTGGAACGTGTTGCCAAGTTCACCGATCAGCAAGCCGAACTGAAAAGCAAGGTCATGGGAGCGATGGCGTATCCCATCTTCCTGGCCGTGTTTGGTACAGGCATTGTGACGGTGCTGATTATTTTTTTCGTACCGAAATTCGAAAAGCTTTTCACCCGATTGCGAGCGAAAGGCGAATTGCCAATTCTGACCGACTGGCTCTTATGGCTCAGCGACACGATCGGCAATTACGGACTACTCATTGCCATGGCGCTCACGATGGGGGTGCTTTTTGTGCGTAGTCAGTTGGCAACTGATTCGGGCCGTTGGTTTCTCGACCGTTGGCGTCTGAGGCTTCCGCAAGTGGGGACGATATACCGCAATTTGGCCGTGTCGCGGTTTTGCCGCGTGTTGGGCACGCTTTTGAGCGGCGGCGTGCCGATTGTCAGTTCGCTGAAAATCAGTGCCGATTCGACCGGCAACCGCGTACTGGCGGCCGCGATCAACGATGCAGCCGAAAATATCACCGCCGGCGAGTCGCTAGCAGCCCCTCTTGGCACGAGCGGGTATTTTCCGCAAAATGTTGTGGAAATGGTGGCCGTCGCCGAACAGTCCAACACGCTAGAGACCGTTTTGACGGATATTTCCGATTCCTTAGAAAGGGAAACTTGGCGTCGGCTCGACCTGTTTGTACGCTTGCTAGAGCCTGTCATGCTGCTAATAATGGCCTCGGTGGTGCTGGTGATTGTTGTCGCCCTGCTGCTTCCGATGTTAAAATCTGCCACCATGATGTAGAATTTGTTATAATGGTCCACGCAAGCGACCCGGACGCTCCGAGCGTCCGGGTCGCTGGGTCTCCGATGAAGCATCCCGCCTAGAATAAAACCTGCAGAACATCCCACCTTTATTCTCCCACATCGCTTCGCCCAACTTCGATTTTTTGGGCAGTGAACCTACCTAGGAGCACCGATCATGAAACTGTGTAAGGAAAACAAATCGCGTAGGCGCGCGTCGATCGCACAACATCAAGCCGGTTTTACCTTGATTGAAGTTTTACTCGTCTTAATCATACTGGTCATTATGGGTTCGCTCGCCCTTAATGTGTTCACCGGCGCACAGGATCAGGCGGAGATCAATGTGGCAAAGACGCAAGTCAATTTTATTCGCGGTTCGATTGATCGGTATCGGCTCGACATGAGGGATTACCCTTCCAAGTTGGAAGATCTATGGGAGGAGCCGAGCGACTCGGATGATGCCGAGAAATGGACTGGCCCTTATGTCGAAAAGCTGAGGGACGACCCGTGGGATAACGAATATCAGTACACGGCAGAAGGAAAGAAGAACACCGACAAGTACGATTTCTGGTCGTACGGACCGGATGGTAAAAACGGCACCGACGACGACATCGGCAACTGGGATGATGATGAATAGAAAGTGATGAGCGATGAGTGATGAGATCAACGAGTAGGCCGGAACAAGCTTTGCGCAGTTCCGGCAAAAAACGTCGGCATTGCGGAAACTGCGCGGAGCCCGCCACGGCAGGTTTACAGCTTGTTCCGGCCTACAACTCCTTTCCCAACCACCAACCACCAACCACCAACCACAACGCCTGCCGCGGGATCACACTGATCGAGTTGATGCTGGTGCTACTGCTACTCGTCGCGATTGGCAGCCTGACGATACCGCTCGTCGAAGGCAGTTTTGCAACCTTGCGATTGCGACGTGCGACCGATCGGGTTGTCGCGGTCTGGGTGCGAGCGCGTGTCGCGGCCATTGAGTCGGGACAAGTTCATCAATTTCTCTTTCGAACCGAGAGCGGCGATTACCGCGTCGAACCTTGGCCTACCGACAAAGAAGCGATCGAGCCGATACTCGGCAATCGGTCCGAACGTCAATCTTCCACCTACGAATTCTACCCGGACGACGGCACGGCCATCCTCCAAGGCAAGCTGCCGGAGAGTATCGAGTTTTATCGGGGCCAGCAGGTACACGACCCCACTTCGGACGATTCCCAGTGGGAGCAATCGGTGGAAGACCTTACCCAAGCTCGTGAAAAAGAGTGGTCACAGCCTATTCTTTTCTTTCCGGACGGAACCTCGTCCACCGTTTCGCTTATGCTCCGCAACCAGCGACAACAGTACCAACGAGCAACCTTGCGTGGCTTGACCGGCACCAGCCGAACAAGCGGGATTCTGACAGAGAGCGATACCAAACCATAGAAATAGCGATCAGCTTTCAGCACTCAGCGATCAGCCAGAGAAGTACATGTTTTTTACGCCAACCCAAAATCCGCACTCGGTTCGTCGTCGGCAAGCGGCCTTTACTTTGCTCGAAGTAATCCTTGCTCTGGCGATTCTGGCTGGGGCGGTTGCCGTGTTGGGGGAAGTGATGGAACTTGCCCGCCGAAATGCGATGGACTGCGAAGCGGAAACGCAAGCACAAATCCTCGCCTCCACGCTGCTCGATGAGATAGCTGTGGGTCTGACCGATCTTACCGAGGTTGACCGAGACCCGGTCGATACCGAGACTGCTGTCCCATGGGTTTATAGCGTGTCGATCAAGGATATCGACGAAGATACAAATACCGACATTGAGGGTCTGGTAGCGGTCGAAGTCCTTGTCGAGCAAGACATCGAAAAGCGTCTGCGACCAATGAAATATCGTTTGGTGCGTTGGTTCGATTCCGACAAAGTCGACGATCGCAGCGAAGAAAGCACGGAAGAAACGGAGACTCCCTAGCTGCGCTGCAACGCAACGCACGAGATTTCTCAGCCGCGTTGCAACGCAACGCACGGAACCTTCCATGATTGCATCACTTAAGCCAATCGAACCAACATGCCCTAGGGCGTTCACTTTATTGGAAGTGGTGCTCGCTATCTCGCTTACCAGCGTAGTTATTGCCCTGTTGATGACGGCAGTCGGTCAATTCATAATTCACATCGATTCGGGCCGCACACAGGTCGAAACGGCCCAACTTGCACGCACGCTGCTCAAGCAAATCGCCGACGACCTGCGAGCGGTACGCTATGCCAACCCATCTGCGGAATCCTCCTCGAACCAGTCATCGACATCCAATAGCGAGTCGCCTGAA
Organism: Lacipirellulaceae bacterium; assembly: GCA_965249435.1. GTDB lineage: Bacteria > Planctomycetota > Planctomycetia > Pirellulales > Lacipirellulaceae > JAJRWS01. Next base: position 596,773 of record CBDFMC010000025.1, read on the forward strand.
GCAGCCGATTCTGGCACTCAAGATAACTCCGGTTCGAACCGTACTTCGTCAGACAATGGATCACAAGACAATCCTGCAACAACGTCGCCAAGCGGCGTAGGCGAGACAGGAATCGTCGGCTCTAAAACCGAATTGCGAATCACCCGGTCGGGCTCTTGGCGTTGGGAGCGATTAACCGAGCAACTCGAAACGCAATCCGCGGGAACCGAAGACGACGAGGCCCATTATGCCCTGATGGCCCAAGCCCCGAAAACCGTACGTTACTTCGTGCGGGAAGGGGACGAAATGAGCACGGCCATGCTGGCTGCCGAGGGAGTCGATGAGAAACCGGCAGAGAACATTGTCGGCCTCTGCCGCGAGAGGGTGGCGACCGAAGTCGCCCGATCAGGGACTTCCGACAGCGACCCGACATCCATCTCGGCGAGCGACATGCTCGAGGGGAGTTATGTTGAATTGTTGGCTCCCGAGGTGATCGACCTGCAGTTTGCCTATTCCTTTGGAGGTGAGCTTTACGACGAGTGGAACGCAACCGAGGAAGAAGGGTTGCCCAATGCCGTCGAAATCCGTCTGACGCTGCTGAAGCAGCCCGATCCGTTCGATGTTAACGAGTCGGAGGAGCGTGCCAATAGCACGACTCGGCATTCTGCAAACGATGTGGTGGAGTTCCATCAAATCGTCAAACTGCCCGAAGTTCAAGCGGCCCGAAAAATACCAGTCGCCTCTGCCCCACAAACAGCCAGTTCATCCCAGCAGCCGGAGGGCAGCAGTACAAATACCGAGAACCAATAAAGACAATGAAGAAAAAAATTTAACGCAGAGGACGCGGAGAAACGCAGAGGAAATGTCTACGGCAATAATCTCTGTGTTCTCTGCGATGATTCCTTCCTTGGCCATCCCGCAAAAGTCGGAATGATCCGTTTAGAACATTTGAATTTTTTGTTTTGAATTTGTTTCGTATTTAGATATTCGAATTGTGAGTTTGAATCACATGCAAAACCAACAATCTGCTCAGCTTATTTCTGCGCGGACCAAAAAATCTAGTGGCAGTGTGCTGCTATTGGTATTGGTTGTCATTGCTGTCATTACTTTGGGGACGTTTTCTTATTCGGTGCTGATGCAAAATGAGTATCGGGCTGCCCGTTTCGCAGGTCAGCGGCAACAGGCGTTTGCATTGGCTGAGTCGGGCGTCGCCTATTTGCAAGCGGTGCTCGCCTTGGACGACGACCAGATCGAGGAGCAAGGCGGGCTGACGGATAACCCCGATCTGATGCAGGGTCTGCTAGTCATCGAGGATTCGTCGCCCGACTACCGTGGCCGATTCACGGTGCTGGCACCCAAGATGGACCAAGGCCAGTGGATTGGCTCTGAATATGGCCTGGAAAATGAGTCGGCGAAGCTGAACCTCAATACGTTGCTCCAGCAAGAAAGTCGTGCTGCCGGGAGCCCTGGACAGACGAATGATAACACGCCTCTCGATAGATTAATGGCGCTGCCTGGAATGGATGAGACCGTTGCCGCTGCAATTCTCGACTGGCTTGACCAGGACAATGAGCCGCGTGAAAACGGTGCAGAGGAAGCCTACTACCAGCAACTCGATCCGCCCTACAAACCGGCCAATGGCCCGCTCGCTCATCTCGACCAATTGCTGGCGGTGCGGGGTGTCACGCCGTTGCTGCTTTACGGCCTCGATACTAACCGCAACTACGAAGTCGACTCACACGAAAGCTTGCTCTCATCGCTGCTCGATTCTGACAACGCCGACGGTGCGCTTGACCGCGGCTGGGCGTCTTATCTAACGATCACCAGCGCCGAGCGCGTCGTGAATCCTGACGGCGACGCCAAGATCAACATCAATTCCGACGATTTGCAGCAGCTAAAAAATCAACTTGCCAAAGTAATCACGGACGATCAGGCAACGTATATCATTGCCGCCCGGCAATACGGGCCCGAAGCGAGTGGGCCGGTTGCACAAGGTTCCGCTGCCAGTCGCTCAACCGGCAATCGCCCGGCGGGTGGCCAAGCCGCGAATGGTTCTAATCAGCCGGCGGGGCAAGTTGTCGACGCCTCGGCGGTTACTATCGACTACAAAAAAAAGGGAGAGCACAAGTTTGGGTCGTTGTTCGACTTGGTAGGGGTTCGCGTGAAAATCGAAGGCGCCGAGGGCGCGACACCGCAGATACTTGAATCTCCTTGGCCTGACCGGCCGGGAACCTACCGGGATGAATGGCTGGAGTTGGCCAGCCATGTCACGGCCCACAATGCCTCGCAGCTTGCCGGGCGAATCAACATCAATCTCGCTCCGCAAGTGGTGCTGGAAACCATCACGCAGTTCAGTGATTCAGCCATCGATCAAATTCTCAGCGCTCGTGATTCGAACGCCGACGATGGAACGAACGACGAAAACAATCCCCATCGAGACATCAGTTGGCTGCTGGCCGAGGGCATCGTCTCGCTGGCAGAAATGAAGCAGATCGCCCACTTGATCACCACCCATGGGAGCATCTACCGAGGGCAAGTGGTGGGGTATTTCGAGTCGGGATCGCCCATCGCCCGGCTGGAAGTGGTTTTCGATCGGCTCGACGGCAAGCCGCGGCTGATCGATTGGCACGATCTGAGCATGTTGGGACCCGGTTTTACGGCGGAATTGTTGGGAATCGAGCAGTAGGATGCACCGAGAGTGCATGGCAACATTTTTCCATGTCTGCTCCTGGTTGTGTAGAATGGTGGTACTGGTTTTATGTCCATTGAATTGTGTTAGCCGCCGAGCTTGTCTCGGCGCTGAGTATCGCGCCGGGACAAGCCCGGCGGCTAACCAACCCCCAAATCAAATGCGGATTTCGGATTGCGGATTTCGCATCCCCCAAGCCGACGACTTGTCGTCACTCCCCCCACACCCCCACACCCCCACACCCCCACATCCATGTCCCGAATTTTTGCAATCTATTGGAATCGACATCAGGCCCAAGCGGTGGTGGTGAATTGGCGTGCCACGAGCACCTCGATTGAAGCAGTGCTCCATGTGCCGCTCACCGAAGATGGCGATGCCGAGGCAACGGGTCGATGTTTGGCTGAGGCATTGGCGCCGTATCGAAAAGCGAGGCAGAAGACGATCGTCTGTGTCGATCGTGACAAACTCCAATGGCAGCAGTTGTCGCTGCCACCCGCTTCGGCCGAGGAATTGCCAGGATTGGTTCGCTTCCAGATCGAGCGCGAGTTGGGGGCAACGGAGGGGGACAAGGGCTTCGATTACCTACCACTCTCGGGCGACGGAGAGGCATCACAGCAGGTCTTGGCGATCGGCATTTCTCCCGACGAGTTGGCAAAAATTCGGCAAGTAGTCGATGCGGCTGAACTGAAGCTAGATCGCTTGGTGCCGATTCAGTTTGGTCGGATTGCGCTGGTACGTCGCGCGGTTGCGATGCAAAAAGAGTGGCAACCTTCGTCCGATGCGTCGCATCTGTTTGCCGTACTCTCCGCCGAGGACGCCACGATTTGGGCCACGATTCAACAGCGCGTTGTGCTGCTGCGAACCTTGCGGCTGCCTCTGGGCAACGATGAGGCAGCGTTGAGCCACGCGCTCACGGGCCAATTGCAACGTACTCGATTGGCACTGGCACAATCGCACCCGATGCATCCGGTCGCAGGCGTATGGCTCGCAGGCAAATTGGCCAATCGGGCGCTGACCGGTGCTGCCAGCGCACAACTCGATTTACCCGTCCACGCGGTCGAGGCAACCGCGCCGCTTGCTGCTGCCGGTTATTCCATGGACCTGGAGCTAGAAGCAGCGGATCGGGATACCACTGGAAATGAAGGACAAGAATCAACCCGACCCAAGGGAAACACGGTTCCTTCCCATGCACACTTCCCGCTGGCGGGGCTTGCCCTGGATGAAACGGAAAATCGGGCACCGCTGGTGGACTTGGTCAATCCTCGCCATGCGATCGAGCCACCTAGTCGACGTCGAACCTATGCGCTGGCCGTGGCCGCGATGGTCTCACTGCTTGCGCTGGCGGGTTGGCACGGTTACCGCAGTATTTCAGTTCCCCAACATGCTACCAAACTTGCCGAGCAGGAACTGGCGGAGTTGGAAGAGCCGATCCAGGAATACAAGAAGGACGAAGCGCGGGCCTCCGCCATTCGAGATTGGGCCTCCTATAGCGTCAATCTGCTGGACGAATTAAAAATTCTCTCGACAAAGCTTCGACCGGAACTACTCAAAGACAAAGAATTTTCGGTCGATTCCGATTTGGTCGTACAAAACTTGAATCTTCAAGGGCAGCAATTCCAATTCGACGCGGTGGCAAAAAATAAGGACGCCGCCGGCCAACTGGAAACCCGACTGCGCGACGACCACAGGCGGGTTTGGCGTGAGAATGCGAAACAGACCGCAACGCTAGACGCCTACACCTGGCCGTTTCGTATCCTTCTGAAGAATGCCGATGAAGTCAGCACGGCACCGGGAGGTGACACGCCATGAGTCGACGTGAAAAAATGCTGGCGATTGCCGTTGGCGCGATGCTGCTGCTGGTCGGCGGCAGCAAAGGGTATCTCAAGTATCACTCGAAGGCAGAGGATGTCCGTAGCGATCTGGCCAACGCCGAATTGGCGCTCAGCACGGCCCGTGCTGCCGTCCAGCGCGGATTGCGAGCACGTCATCGACTGGCTCAATGGCGTAAGGCATCGCTGCCTGCCAACATGGATATTGCCAAATCGCTCTACCAAGATTGGCTGCACGAGCAACTCACCTCGGCCGAGCTACAAGTGAAGGAACTCAGGAATTCCAATTCTCGCACAAAAATGACCTCGGAATTCCAGCAGCTAACTTACAACATTGAAGCACAAGGTTCGCTTGACGCACTTGCCAAGTTTCTCTACCAGTTTTATTCTGCAAACCATTTGCATCGGATTTCCGCTGCTTCGCTCAAGCCGACGGACGATCGCACAGCGCTAAGAATCGGTCTGACAATCGATGCCCTGGTGTTACCCGATTGCAAACGAGCAGACGAACTTGCCAGTGGACAGGGCGAGCCACTCGAACATCCGTTGGACGAGTACCGCGATAGCATCCAAGGACGTAATATCTTCGTCGCATACAAACCGGGGGCATCTCAAAAGAATTCCGAGCTTCTTACCAAACAGGAGGGTGAAGCGGCCAAGGCTTTTGTGACGGGCATGACGCAGGGTGGAAATGGCTGGCGGTTCTCAGTGCGAATGGAAGATTCGGGCAAGGTCCTCTATTTCCGCGAAGGCGATAGCATTCAGCTTGGAAAACTGGATGGCACGGTTGCTAGCATCGATGCCCGGCAAGTTGTTGTCCAAACGGCGGACGAAATGCGTACCTTCAAGCTGGGGCAAAGCTTTGCCCAAGAGCAATAGGGCGAGCGGCGGGCGTATAGCCGGCCGATTTCCCCTGCTATCACTTTAGCCGTGGCTTCTTCGGCAAATTTTTCTCTCCCAATAGCGACTCCTCGCTCGAATTGTTGGGGTTTTGGGAAAACTTTGCCGATTATCCTGATTATACAGTCAGTGGCATACACCTTGGTGGACATGTTTTGTGGTCCATCGCTAGTAGTCTATCGCAGCTTAGGATTAGGTTTGAGCAAATCAGCCGTTTTGGCGCTAGCCACGGTTTTTTCCGCATCAACCGTGGCTAGCGCCAAAACGGCTAATCCGAAAATTAAGCTGCGACAAAGCACTAGATCTACCAAACGAGCATTGGATGTTATTTGACGAAGCAAGACGCCCAAGCGGTTACTCCCACGTTGTGGGTGGTGTGGCAATCTTTGCGCTTTTTCTGCTTGGCATCGCTGCACCATGTTACGCCCAAACTACCCCAGCGGATGCCGACGCATGGTCCGAGGGCGAAGGGGACCAGACGCGAGTCTACGCGCTGACATTTCTCGACGTGAATAAAGCAAGAGACAGTATCGTGGATCTGCTCGGCAGCTCCAAAGTGCAAGTGATCGCAGACGGGGCAGCGAACCGACTTGTAATCCATGCCTCAGCCACCATGCATCAAACCATCAAGGAGTTGCTTGGCCAACTAGATGTACCACCCGTCCTCCCAGAGCCATCTTCTTTGCCCACCGACTCACAGTCTGTTGTGCGAAGCTATCGGGTGACTGTCGAACAAAATGCACTCGTCAACCAATTCGCCAAGCGTTATGCCGACAACCCGGCTGTTCGACAAATCTATGATGCCCGTTCTGCACAACTGGTGGTTATCGGTCCGGCAGGGGTACACGAAGAAATTAGCAAGCAGTTGGGGCAGGGAGCAGAGGACAAAAGACAGGGGACATGGGTTCGTGAAGAAGTCGTTCCGTTACCGCCTGTAGCACCTGTAGAAAACCCACTCCCAAACAATCAGCAATCAAAAATCAAAAATCAAAAATTCCACTTGCAGCAGCTCACCGCCGAGACGTTGCACGCCCGCCTGGAAAAGGTGCTGGAGAAATCGCTGCCTGTTCGTCGCGACGCCACGGGCCACTGGATCACCTTTGCCGTGGGGCCTGCAGGCGAGCCGCAGGTGGCTGTTTCGATTCACGATCAATCGCGTGAAGTTCAAATCGCCGGTCATGCAGCCCAAGCAGCGTCTTGGCAGCGGATTATCGAGATATTGGATGCACCGAACAACGCCCAAACAACAACCCAGCTAGTCTCCACAGGCGACTCATCTTCGGTGCAAATCCGTCAGGCGGTCAGTGCCCTGCAACGCCAAAGCACTTCGTCCGAACCCGACGAGCAGGCAAACCATGGAGACACAACCGGCCAGACACCCGGTGCCGGCCAACAAAACCAACTCAGCAGTCTGCTCGGCCCGGTGCAGATCGAGTTTGTCGAAGGCACCGACATCATCGTCCTGCGAGGCAATCCTCGCGATGTGCAGCGCGTGATGGAAGTGATTGAAGAAATCGAACGTCTCAGTCGCATCAGCGAACCACGGATTGAAATCCATGACCTACAGTATGTCGATTCCGTAGCGATTGCAAATTTGGTCAAAGGACTTTTCAACGATCCCGCGATGCGGACTTCACTCCGCACATTGTACGGGCGGCTCGTGGTCATCCCCTTGGTAAAACCTAACTCCGTGCTACTGATCGGCTTTGGCAGCACGGTGGAAAAAGCGATTGAAATTCTCGACCAACTCGACAAGCCGGGCAAAACACTGACACAGTACGAGATATTCCACCTGCAACATGCCTCGGCACAAAATGCGGCAACCACGATTATCAGCCTTTTTGCCGATGAACCTGCCGGAGATGTGCCGACGCTGGGCCCCAAGGCGCTAATCGTTGCCGAAGCGCGTACCAACTCGCTGCTCGTGCGGGCCGGGCCGCGAGACATGGCGGAAGTCCGGCAGCTTGTCAAGGAAATCGATCGGATCGGTAGCGAAGCGGTCAACGAAATCCGGATCATCAAGTTGAAGAATTCGATCGCGTCCGATCTAGCGCCGGTGATCGAGTCGGTATTGCAGGGCAAAACCGAGGGCAACGCGGCTACAAACAATCAAAACCTCGCTCCGCTATTGCGCCTGGTCACAATCGACCAGGAAGGCCGGCGGAAGCTCGATTCGGGTGTGCTGGCCGGGGCGACGGTGAGTGCCGACAGTCAGGCCAATGCGTTGATCGTCTCCGCCCCAGCCGACAGTATGCCGCTGCTCGAAGCGCTGATTGCCGAACTGGATCAGAAGTCCGACGCCTCGGCAGAACTAAAAGTGTTTACCATCGCCAATGGCGACGCGGTAAGTCTTAGCCGGATGTTGCAATCATTATTCGGCGAACCGGACCAACAGGGCGGCGAATCCGATGAGGAACTCTTCAGCCTGCGGTTCTCGGTCGACGAACGAACCAACAGCATCATCGCCGCGGGCACTAACACCGATCTACTTGTGGTCGAAGCGATCCTGTTGCGACTCGACTCGAGTGACGTGCGCGAGCGGAAGAACTATGTTCACCGGTTGAAAAACGCCTCCGCGGAAAGTGTCGCCCAGTCGCTGATGAATTTGTTGCAAGCCGAACGCGATGTCCAAGAAACGGCCCCCGGTGTCACCAGCCCTTTCGAACAAATCGAACGCGAAGTGGTCGTCGTACCCGACATCAACAGCAACAGTCTCATCATCAGTGCGACCAAGCGATACTATGACGATGTGGTGAAGATCATTCAGAAACTCGACGAACAAGCCCCCATGGTGATGATCCAGGTGCTGATCGCAGAAATTCAACTCGGTGATACAGATGAATTTGGTATCGAATTCGGTTTGCAAGATTCGGCGTTGTTCGATCGCAGTCTGCTGGAAAATATCGATCGATCCACGGATCGTCAAACGGTGATTACCCCGGGGGGAGGATCCACGACATTTGAAAACCAAGTGATCGATACGGCATCGCTCACGCCCGGTTTTAATTTCGGCGATCCGGGTTTTGGTTTAGGAAACGCGGGAAGTGATCCGTCGCTGGCGACAGCCGGTCGCGTGGCGGGGCAAGCTTTGTCGACCTTTGGGGTTGGCCGGATCAATCCCGAAGCCGGTTTTGGTGGCTTGGTTCTTTCGGCTAGCAGCAATAGTGTGAGCATGCTACTGCGGGCATTGCAGGAATCGCGGCGGGTCGAAGTCCTTAGCAGGCCACAAATCATGGCGCTCGATAACCAAACCGGTAGGGTTTTTATCGGCCAGGAAGTGCCGTTTATCGCCAGTAGCGACATCGACACCGTCACCGGGCGACCAAGAAACGAGATCGAGCGCGTCGACGTGGGGCTCGATTTGCAGGTACGCCCCAGCATCAGTCCCGACGGACTGGTCGTGATGACCGTGTTCGCCGCGAACAAACGGCTGGGGCCGCTCAGCGAAGGGGTTCCCGTTGCGATTTCCACCAATGGTGTTCCGATCAATCAGCCCATCGTCGACACCATCGAAGCGGAAACCACCATCAGCGCCCTCAGCGGGCAGACCGTGGTGCTGAGCGGGCTGCTCACCAAACGCGACCGTGCGTTGCACCGCCGCGTGCCGCTGCTTGCGGATATTCCGCTGCTGGGTGATTTCTTCAAATTTGATAGCGTGTCGACCGAGCGCGTTGAGCTGTTGATTATACTGACGCCTCATGTCGTGCGGAATCGGCATGAGGCGGAGAGAATCAAACAGATCGAATCGGCACGCATGAGCTGGTGCCTATCCGACGTGGTCGATCTGCATGGCCCTGCGGGACTCAAGAGCCGGAATGACCCGCTGGGCGCCGCCGAAGCCGAGACCATTTATCCCGAGCATATACCCTCCGTCGAACCGATACCGACCGAACCGCTGCCGACCGAAAGGCAACCGAGTTTGGAACCCGAGACGGCCATGCCGCTGGAATCGCCACGACTGCCGATCTTGCCGCAATTCACCGAGCCACTTCCGCTCGGTTCGCATCATGGGGCCGAGAATAAGTTGGTCCAATTTGTACCCGAGCAAACCGAATCCAAGCCGAAAGGCTTCAGCTTACTGAGACTATTTAAGAAATAACCGGAGAATTATTTCAGCCCTCGGCTTTGCCGGGGGGTTGCCTTTGGGGAAATGTTGCCTTTGGAGATTGTTAGTGGATGGATTTTCAGCGCTTACGGTCCGGAACATGGTGTCCCGTAGGGACATTTGAAAATAGCCCAGCGATTTATCGCTGGGTAAGCGGAAAAGTAAGTCGGGTAGTCCCGTAGGGACGGCTGAAAATTTGATCCATGGCCCTGGCCTGCATCTTTTGCTGTGATTCAACCGTCCCTACGGGACTAAGAAATACTTGTACCTTGACAACCCAGCGATAAATCGCTGGGCTATTTTCAAACGTCCCTACGGGACAATAACCTGCTTGCTCGCTGCGATCTGCCCACGAAAATTCCTGAAAATCAAATCGATGAACATTGACGTCCGTAATCTTTCACCCCTGAGCGGCATCATGCTGCTTGCGCTGTTCGCAGCGAGCGGTTGCCAATCCCTATCAACCGATAGCTGGGGGGTTGCTAATAACTGGAATCTGCGCAAAGCAGTCGGGTTGGAGCCGACCGAGCCCGATCCACCGCAACTGCCAACGCGGTTGGTCAGTACCTGGACCGATACCACACTACACAAATCGGGTCAGAAAGCAGAGCGCGGTTTCGGCGGTCGGCTTCTGTTCTTCAACGGCGAGTCGGAAGAGCCGATCCGCATCGCTGGAGAGTTGGTTGTTTATGCCTTCGACGAAACCAATCGACCGGCACACGACACACGCCCGACGCGAAAATTTGTCTTCCCTGCTCAGCAATTCGTCCGGCACGAAAGTCCGTCGAAGCTAGGGCCTTACTACAGTGTGTGGCTGCCATGGGATGAAGTCGGGGGCCCGATGAAAAACGTGAGCCTGATCGCCCGATTCGAGCCGAGCGGAGGGCCGATGGTCATCGGCGAGCAAACTCGTCATCTGCTGCCGGGAACCACCACAGCAGCTACCATCCAATCGACCACCGACGAGCCGCCAATCGATTACATGCAGGCAGCAAGCCAAATCCGTCAAGGCCAGTTCCACCAGGACCAGAAAACCTTAGGCAAGGTCCAACTCGCCTCCGCCGAATTTCGAACGGAGCAAAAGCAGCTTCCGTCTAGCTTGAAGAAGCGCATGACGACCTCAACAATCCGGCTGCCTTCGAAGTGGAAATAGTCTCTTCGATGCATTGGGCGAGCGGCAATTGAAAATTTACCAGAATACTAGCACGACGCGCAAGCGAGTGTGTGCTAGACCCGACCCACTTGCTTGCGCTGCGAGCTGGCAATTTTGCAACCGTTCACGGGATGGAAGAAAAATGAACCACGAAGAGCACGAAGGACACAAAGAATAGAATTCTATTTTTTGAGAGGCTTTTCAATCAAGTCGATGAGGGTGCAAATTTAGCCTATTTAAGGTGAAGAGAAGAAAACCACGAAATAGACGAAATAGACGAAAGAGAGGGTTTTGCGAATACTGTTGGGCAAGTCTTTCCGCGTCAAATTCCTGCGATCCTACTCCCTCACTTTTTTCGTGGTTTCCGTCTCTTTCGTGGTTTTCCTCCGAATGGGTTTTCCGTTTGAGTTCGCTGAGAAGCGGGAGCAAGCGATTTGTCCTCTGACTTCTTCGTGCTCTTTGTGTCCTTTGTGGTTCAATATTTTTCATTCCGTGAACGGCTACGCAATTTTTATTGTCACAACGATGGGTCTAAAACCCTCGCCTTCAGGCGAATCCTTTAGGTTCTTATACTGGGGTGATGGAAAACTACCGAACGAGTTCGCACAGTCGCTATGACCTCAAGTATCACTTTGTGTGGGTGACCAAGTATCGTCGGAAGGTGTTGACCGGTGCGGTCGGCATACGGGTCCGCGATCTGGTGCGCGAGGTTTGTCGAACGCACGAGATCGAGATCCTGCAAGGAGCCGTTTCCGGGGACCACGTGCATGTGCTGCTGTCGTGCCCGCCAATCATGTCGCCCAGTAAGATCATGCGATATATCAAGGGTAAGAGTTCAAGGAAGCTGATGATGGAGTTCAAACACATTCAAAAACAGTACTGGGGTCGACACTTTTGGGCGTGTGGCTACTTCGTGGCGTCTAGTGGCAATGTAACTGACGAAGCGATTGCGGAGTACATCCGGGGCCAAGGCGGTACGGAACCAAGCGATGGTGACGACAATTTTCAGATAACCCCATCGTGAGCGAAGGACTTCAGTCCGTAGCTCACGAAATCCTTCAACCTACCGGCTTCAGCCGGTAGTAGTTTAGTCTGCCGCCCACCTAAACGCGCTACGCGGTGCTTCACCTCATCATTCAAAACTGGTATTGTGTTCCGCATGGCGATACTCGGTGCTCACATGTCGATGGCGGGCGGTTATTACAAAGCCGTCGAAGCAGCCGAGCGGGCAGGCTGCGATTGCGTGCAGCTTTTTACCAAAAACAACAATCAGTGGCGTGCCAAACCAATTACGGATGATGATGCAGACCGATTCACCGCAACGCTGGCAGAGCTGGGCATCAAGCATCCCATCTCGCACGACTCTTACCTGATCAACATGGCCAGCCCGGACGATGTGCTGTGGAAAAAGTCGATTGATGCCTTTGTGGTTGAATTGCAACGGGCCGAGCAGTTGGGCATTCCCTATGTGGTTGCGCATCCGGGCGCTTATACCACCAGCAGCGAATCGCTTGGACTGAAACGGATTGTCCGTGCGCTCGATGAGGTACACAAGCAAACCAAGGGGATTGCTGCTGAGTGTTTGCTGGAGACCACCGCAGGGCAAGGGACCAATCTGGGCTGGAAGTTTGAGCATCTGGCCACGGTGCTCGACGGCGTGGACGATCCCGATCGGCTGGGCGTTTGCTTCGACACATGCCATGTATTCGCTGCCGGTTATGCGATGGATACGGAAAAAGCTTACCAAGCCACGATGCGTACCCTCGACAAAACCGTGGGCGTTAGGAAAGTTCGAGCGTTTCATCTGAATGACAGTCTCAAACCATTGGGTTCGCGCGTCGACCGACATGCGCACATTGGTCGCGGCGAAATGGGATGCGAGCCGTTTCGGTTTTTGCTCAACGATCGGCGGTTTCGCAAGGTGCCAATGTATCTGGAAACACCCAAGGGCGAGGAAAAGGGCGCCCATTTGGATGTCATCAATCTCCGTACGCTTAGAAAGCTATTGGATGACTGAGAGGCTAGTGCGTCTTCAAGTCTAAGAATTGGGGTTATTGATCCCGAATTATTCACGAGATCGTTTTTTGAAAACGTAGATCCATAGGAGATAGGGCACGTCGATCTTAGCGGCTTGGATGCGTGCGCATCCCCCCCTTCCCCCAGCATGGTGCGGTGATTGAAAAAGAGGAAGAAAAACAGATCGTCGGGTCGTGTGCGAGACGGTCGAGGTCGTCTTGATTCTCGCTCCCCAGGGCCATGGCATAGAGGCGTTCCCGAAGCAGTTCGGTGATCGTGTCACGGATTTTCTCGGGATTGCGAGGGTCCTGGATCTGACCGGCTAGCGATTCGCTTCAGCCCTAGCTGATGATCTGCCTTCCGCAGCAGTACGGCACCGGCATGCGAAGTGAGTTTTTACGAGAACGTTTGAACTTTGATTGAACGTTTGAATTCTGGTTCAAAAAGAGTATTTTGTGTTTCACCCATCGCGTGATCCTTCGGTGTCAGGAAAAGTGGTATTTGTATCCTTAAAACACAGGAGTTCACGCGATGGCGCTATACCTATTCTCAAGTGTTGGTGAATAATTCGGGCTCATAGGTTAGCTGGCATGCCCGTTGTCCCACCCGTCCTGTCTCAAAACAGGCTTGTCGCACAGACTCGGCCGAGATAACCTGTTCGAAGCTAGCCAACCGATCCGATACCCATCCCGAATCATCCAGTGTCAATGTACATTGTACTTGTCGTCCTTGTTCGACCATGGTCACAGCCTCCTTGCTGTCAGGGCTATCGTTCGATAAACAACGACCTGTAGGATAGCCGGTGGCTGTGACTTATGTCTATTTCAACGGTATTGGACTTGGCCCCAAATGTTCGTCCAGAAAGAACTCGTCAACAAGACTGACGCATGCCTTGTTCAAGCGATGGGAGTCACTGGGCAAACGGCCCGCAAGCAGTGGTGTAACCAAGACCGTATCGAATACGAGAATGCCCCGGCAAATTGCTGATTCCAGGTCACGAATTCGAAAGGATGCAGCGCGGTGGACGGTCACTGGGAATCTGGTAAAATAGCGTGCATGTACTCTGTAGGCCATTTATGTGTCGGGGGTTCCTGGAGCTGGCCTCTATGGGCCGCAGATACTATACTCGCAACGGTCGGAAATCGCGGTTTTCAGTCAGCTATCGGCTGTCAGCAATCAGCCAGAAAAATCAGGCTCTCTGGCTGACAGCCGATAGCCGACAGCTAATGACGGACAGCAAAAACGCAATTCGTGACCGCTGTGGTTATACATGGGGTCCTTGGAAACTAGAGAAATTGTCGTAAGTTGTCACGGTATAAGGAATGCCGGAGTGACGGAATTGGCAGACGCGCTGGATTCAAAAGGTCTAATGCGTTCACCCCTATCTCTTTTTTCCCGTCGCTACTTTCTGCGGAATAGTAGCGTTTCTCTCGGGAATACCAAGCCTTTCAAATGTTTCGAGTGACTCGCTGAACGCAACTGTCATTCCATCGCAATTGCCTCGTCATGCGCCCATTTGGGACACGGATGGGACACGGCTATCGTTGGATTGACGAAGCTTTTTGTCTTCACATCAGCGAAAGGGCAACACCGTGGCCAGCCTACGAATCGATCCGCGAACCAAACACTGGTGCGTCCGTTTCTACTACAACGACGTGCGATACCAACACTCCTGCCGTACCCCCCGTAAACAAAAAGCCCTTCGTATACTTGGAACGATTGAAGAGATGCTGGAGGACCTCCATAACGGTCGTCGAAGCATTCCTGAAAATACTGACCCTCGAGACTGGATCGTTTCCGGTGGTAAGTTGGAATTATCACCAGCGATGACCAGTCGGGCTAACACCACGTTCGGTGAGCTGTGCGATCACTACTTCGCGGATCAACGTCGCAAGGCCGAATCGACTCTCAAAGCAGAAACGACCCACATTAACCATTTGAAAAGGATTCTACGATCCTCAACCCGACCCGCCTCAATCAACCTCGATCACTTGAAACGGTACGTCAAGCGACGTGAGAGTGAGACCTATCGTGGCAAACCCATTGGTCAGGCAATCCGTCGTGAGTTGGCAACCTTTCGCCAGATTTGGGTGTGGGCGCAAGATAACGAATACGTCCAACTTGCCTGCCCTCTTCTACGCACCACAGGCCGCTGGAGAATCCAACTCCCCAAACCCAAGGAACGACAAAAGTTTCAAACTTGGCAGCAAATTGAACGCCAGATCGCCCGTGGCGGGCTCAATGATGATGAAATCAAGGAACTCTGGGATTCGGTCTTTCTCGACGAGCAGCAGGTCGTCGAATTGCTTGACTACGTGCAAGAGACGGCCGTCCACCCATTCATCTATCCGATGTTCATTTTCTTGGCATATACAGGTGCCTGTCGTAGTGAACTGATGCGGTCACGTATCGACGACGCCGACTTTGAATCTGGACAATTGATGATCCGTGAGCGAAAGCGCCGGAAAGAACTCAGCGGTTCCTACCGTTTTGTCCCGTTACACCCTCGCTTAAGGGCGGTTCTTGAGGAATGGTTCGCCGTCCACCCAGGTGGGAACCAAATGTTTGCTGTTCCCACCAAAATTCCACGACGCAGCCCCATCAATTCACCGTTGCCTCTAACCAGAAACCAAGCCACCCACCATTTTAAGATGACGCTTCGGGGCAGCAAGTGGAGCGTTGTCCGAGGATTCCATGTTCTGCGACATTCTTTCGGCTCGAACCTTGTTCGCACAGGCAAGGTACCTTCAACCGCTGTCGCACGATGGATGGGCCACACGACAGCGGAGATGCAGGGACTCTATCAGCACCTCTTCCCCCAAGATGGAGTGGAACAAATCAGTGTTCTGATGTGATGATTTCCGTAAACTGTGATGCTTAGCCATCAGCACAGTCAAGTAGCGTGTGAATTACGGTGATATTTGTTAAGCGCTTGGGTCGCCTATGTATGGTTTGATAAGTGTGCGACAAATCGCTAGTTATTACTGTCGAGGTCCACTTTCCACCGCGTCCAAGCTTGTGAGTCTTTGTGTCTAACTTCGTAGCGATCTTTGCGCACCATTTCTTACAGTCCTCAGTTTGCACATAAGCAATCAATCCACCGATTACTTGATCAGGCGAATAGGAACCGTCAAGAAACCGACCAAGCCCTTCCTTGCCTAAATATCCAGAAACTCCGCTACTGGACTTTAGTGACTTTGCCTCGAAGCAAAACCGCAGTCGAGGACGGGTGCGTCGTGATTTTAACTTGATATCAACGCGCCGACGGTGTTTTCCTCGGCGCTTCGGATCATGGACAGGCGGGTCGTCGTGAATTTCATAGTCGTCGACCCAATTGGGCGAATCAGCATCGTCAAAAACGTCCTCGATGTTTCCGCAGATCAAACCTGAAATCTCAGGTTCATCCAAATTAGAAAGTGCGGAACGTTTCAAACGCGAGTACCCCATCCACAGCAAGATGTGAACGTGGGTCACAAATGCGTTGCGATAGGCAGTCACTTTGGATGGGGCGATTCCCTTGGAATGAGACTTCAAGCGAGAGCTCCCTCTGCGGAGACCGTTTCAGCAATCATCTCGCTGGCGTCTACCATCGCTTGACTTTCCGTCCAATGAAATCGCTGCATTGGCTTGAACAAGTAAGTCTTCATCCCGTCATGAATGCGAAGGTCACGATTAAAATAAACCCACTGCCCGATCTCCTCTTGCAGTTCCTTGCGAGTTGCTGCAAGTGCTTTTGCAGTCGGACGATCGGCAGGCGTGACGGTCACTCCGGTTGTCTTTTTTGACGCGACAAAATCGACGCAAATCATTCCTGTTGCTTTATCGTGGATGATGTTAATGGCATGGCGATGTTCTGAGCTAGGACCTAAGTACTCATCCAGCTCCTGACGGAGACGCTTTCCGTATCGTTTCATCTCGGCCGAAGTTGGATTCGTTGTCGCGGGTCGACCGACTTTACCGTCATTCAGCTCCAGTCGTATGTTGACAAAATCAGATACTAAAGCCTTTTCTCGTTCAGAAAGCCCGAGGCTTTCGGACACTAGGTCGTTTAGTTCGATCAGCAAATCATCGAGTCCATCATCGGGAAACAAGGTTTGGGTGTCATCCTTGGCACCGAAACGTCTGGGTGCCGTTTCTGTTAGCCGTCGATGCAGTTTCGCCCACTGTTTTTGTTCTGATTTACTGAGTTCAGACAGTGGGCATGGTACGCGTTTCAAGGCGTCAAGCGTCGCGACTCCGCGCTGAACGCCGAATTGGGAAGCTGTAAAGAATTGGTGATAAAATACAAAATCGGAACTCAGGAAAAGCGACAGTGCTTTGAGGAAAATGCTATCTTTGGAGGGGGAAATGATACCGACTTGTCTTGATGGCACTACTACATAATCATCGGTATAGATTGCAAATGTTCGGGCTACGTTGACGATAACGTGTGGCCCGTTACAAATCTCAAGTTTTCTACCAATCCCAGCGCGTTTGCTGACATAATGCTTCTCGTTTTCCGGTAACGAAGAACTAGGAAATGAAAATAACTCTCGACATCCTGACAATACCTTCATGTCCAAGGTGCGCTTGCCGACCAATTCGTCTTTGAATATGGTTTGGTATTCTCCTCCGGCAACCAATGCAGATCGCAATGCAGGCCCCTCGGAAATCGTAATAAATTCATCCGTTTGCAAGTGTTCCAACGAATGGAATTGCTTGTTCAAACGCCTCAAGAGCCGTATGTCGTTGTGACTACCCCACGTTGCTATTTTCCATGGCAATCCTGAACCGGATGAAACCTCACCATACGGAATATCTCGAATCTCAGACTCGTTAATAACGATGCTCCACGATTCAATTCGTTCGCCAGCACCCTCAGGCCTTGTTGGTTCCTGATTGGCCACAAGCGGTGAAAATACACGGACGAATTCACGTTCGGTCTTGTTTGGCATTTCACCCGTGTATGGGGCGAAGAAAAAAGCAGCCGAAGGCACACGAAACCGCCCCGCAGAGATTACTTCCGCCAGATTGGAAAAATTAGCGACACACTTGAGATGCATTTGCTCGAAGAATAATTTCCTGAATTCTACCGCTCGTTTGTCAAACAGTGTCATCGCTGGCATGAACAAACCGATCTCACCTTCCTCATCGGTCAACTCAGCGACTCGCCAAGCAAACGCACGAGCCAACTCATTGCCGCCAGTCGGTCGCTCACGTTTGTTTTCCTGCATCCAATCCCATGCTGGTCGATCGTTTTCTTTTAACGTGCGAGGGTTCAGTTTCTTCCAGGGTGGATTACCAACAATCCAATGGAATGCCTTATTGTTCAGTACTGATGGCAGTGGGTCAAAAAACTCGGAGTGGAAAATGTTTTTGCCTCGTAACGTCGGCAACTTTACGCGTTTGTCGTCTTCAAGATCGGGCGGGTCAACGTAATCAAGCAGCGTCAACAGCAGGCTCAGCTCGGAAACGGCGCACGCATCTTCGTCACGATCCAACCCGAAAATGTTATCGACCAGCAACTGTCGCAATTGAATCGGGTGAACGGTCGGGTGCTTATGAGGCGGGTAAGTCTTCTCGATCAAACGACGGTAACACTGAACGAGAAACGCGCCGGATCCACAGGCCGGATCAAATACCTCCACACCATCTTCCAGCGGCAACGCTTCCTCCATTTCAGAGAGCATGTAATTAACAACCGGGATCGGTGTGTAGTACGCCCCTTCGTCTTTGCCTTGAGACTGTCCGTTCCCATCCGGCGTGTGCAGGAACTGCTCGTACACGACCGAAAGCGTTTCAATCGGGATGTACGAAAAATCGTATGCCTTAAAGTCCAACGACAATTGCCGATCTCCCGACGGCAATAGGTCGTCCCCCTCGAAGATACCAGCAACCAGTTGGATATGCTCCGATTTAGGCGCATCCTTACCAGAAAAAACAATGGGGAAGATGTTGCCGTTAAGCCATTCTTCCAGTTTGTGAACGACTACTTTCAATTTTGTGATGGAAGCATTGGAACCGTATATTTGTGAATCCGTCACTCCCCACGAGGCCAACTTGCGATCGGAGAGAATGTCGCGGTCACGCAAATAGTGCAGATAAACGTACTTGCCGATCAATGCGTGCGAGGTACGTCGCGAGAGGTCGCAACGGCTCTGCAAATAATGGTCAACCGACTTCAAGTTATTCAGAAGCTTCCAGTTGACTCGCTCTTTTGTCCGCAGCCGTTTCGACCAACCTTTCCAAAAACGACCGGAGTTGATTTCGTCGGCGTGAAACTCATTGATCGTCGCGATGGCTTGGTTGAATGCGAGCAGGTTAGTCAGATGACCATTGCCTGAACTCGAATACTCGAATCCGGAATAGAACTTGATCCCTTTCGGGGTCAAGATGATAAGGAAAGGAGCGATGTCCTGATTCCAAACTAGACGATGGATCTCGTCGGCGGCAGTTTCAGTTTTTGCTTTGCAAACGTAGACAATTGGAGTTTGCGAAGAAGCCGGATTGCCACGGTCGTTTAGCGAGTAAACTCCATGAAGCCCACACTCGGGCTTCGTGGCGGCTCGAAGGATGTGCCCAACATTGTGCGCGCTTGAGAACGCGCGAGTACCCTTCTTGAGAAAAAAGGGGGAATCGGCATAGCCTAGCTCGTCAAGTAATTCGCTGATGAGCATTTTTTTGGCCGCATCCTTGTCGGTCATGCAAATAACCAGATTGTACAAACTCACTGTCTGCCTGTCGAGTTGGGACGAGGCTCGTATTTCTCTACGAAAGCTGGCACTTAGTCGCACCAGGAAAAAGTATCTTCAGAGGTTGTCGCCCTAGGGATTCGATGTCATGCCTTGGCAATTCCTTCGAAATGCCACGCGTTGCATCGCAAATACGTTCCGGCACATCTTTCGTATGATTGGGATATGGCTAGTCCACCAACTGGTGACTTCCCAAATCTGTATAGCCTTCTTGGCGGCGGCATTCTCGATCGGTGTTGCATGCTGCCGATAGCCCCCTTCGCATTCAAGATTATTATTCCCCCTTTCGGCCTCCGGCCCGCTGGGGCGAGGGGAACAATAATCTCGAATGCTACTAAGGACTAATCATGACACAACCAACTGAAAAACTCGACGCCCAGCAACAAACCGATTCAACGGCTTCGCAAGATGCTTCTCACGACGTTCCGCAGCAGATATTGCAAGAGGAGATGCGACGCCGCTATCTCGAACAACAGCGACGGCTTGCCTGCCCTGGGTGTGGCGAAGAACCGTTTCTTGGCTGACAGTGTCTTGCCGAATCGATATGAAAGTCGTCATGGCGGTGAAGCGGTGTACACCGAATTTATTCAGACCAGTCGAAAAACCCCTCAGGAATCGGAGCAACAAAGCCTCAGCGGTTCTCTGTCCGTGTGCAGGATTGAAGGCGTGTGGGCGAGAGAAGGTAACGCTCCGGTCGGCTTCCTCCCCTTTCACCGTGCGGGGCCAAGGGCCTGCGGCCTGCGGAGGCGAGCCCCGACGGATGAAAGACGACGAAGCCTCAGCCGATTGTGAAAGGTGCGAAAATTGCCGTTTTCATTGGTGTATGACTAAACGTAAACTGGTAGGTCTGAATACCCAGGCGAATTGATGAGAGCGTGAATTTCTTGTAAAATTGCACCGTACGCCCCCAAGTCAGTAACGGCTCTCTTCCTTCCCCGATCGAATTTTTCATAGAGAATAAGGAATCTGTGTATGTTTTTAGGCCGCCCCTCTCTACTTCTATTGGCGTTTTTCTTTCTGTCGTCCTTTACCTATGGGCAGGACTTTCAAGTCGGGGAAACGGTGGTGATTGCGACCCAGAGCGCAAAAATCGAGTCCAAGCAAGAAGGCCTGGGCAGCGTCTCGCGTGGCACCCAATTCAAGATTCAACAGAAAAACAAATCGTGGCTGCTCGGTGAATTTCAGATCGGAAATCAAACCGTCTTGGGTTGGGTGCAAGAGAAAACCGTACGGCACGCGAAACTTGACGCAACGATGGTGAAAACCCATGACTTTACGTGGGAAAACCTCTTTTTGGCGCGAGTAAAACTCGACAAGAATTATGATTTCGAGGCACACGTTGACGATTATTTGAAAACCTTCCGAGCCGATGTTTGGAAGCAATACCACGACGACGAGTTCCAGCTTCACAAGAAACGGGCCGAAGCACTTCGCATTTTCAAACAGCGCGTGGAAGATTTTGACTTGGGCCAGGAATTCGTGATTCCACGGGCGACGGTGAATATGGAGAAGTACGATTTCGAGCACTCGGCATTCCCCATCCAAGAGGCGACCGACCACCACCACTGGTACAAGTCTCGGTCTACCCACAGCGATTTTCCGGGCACAATCAGCGTCTACTTCAAGAATCCCGAGTTGATGAAGTATCTTCCCATGCCTGCTGAGGAAGCGGAACGTTTTTTAGTCGCTCGTAAAAATGCCAATGGGTATGTCGATAGAGAATTACTCGCCTTTATTCGAATTCGCATCTGCGAGAGAAAAAACGAAGAGGGCGACGAACTACTAACGGAGATCGGTGGGGTGAAGTACTTTACCAGTGGCAAGAAAAAACAGCTCATCTATGAAACGCCCGCAGCGCCACCGGAATCCCCCGCGACGCCGGAAGCTTCCAAATTGGAGAGCGACTCCGCTGCCCAAGCTGCGGAACAGCCCCAAGATTGACGTTAGCGCTCTGTGAACTCCGTCATGCCAGGAGCGTAATTCAGATCTTGACAAGCCGACGTCGTGAAGCACGCCTCTGGCGGCGGCGCTGGTTGGCCTGATCAAGTTCGCGCTGGCGATCTTCGCTGCGATGCTCAGGGTGTGCCTTGAGCCATCGGTCAGGTAGCAGCTCGGAGAGCTGTTCACGCTGGTCCCTTGAAAGCGATTCGAACGGGGTTTGGGCGTCGCCCACCCGCAAGTACTCGGGAACGATCTGAGGAAGCCGGACGAGAACATCGTTGAGATACGGGGTGACGTGGACATGATTAGAACGAGCACTCTGGATAAGCGTGTACCAGACGCATGCCGCGCGACCACCCGCATCGCTCCCAAAAAATTGGTAATTTTTTCTTCCAATAACCGAGGGGCGAATGACTCTTTCTGCCATGTTGTTATCGATCGCATAGCGCCCGTCGGTTGCAAATCGCGTCATCGCGTTCCAACGATTGAGCAGGTAGCCGATCGCTTCGGCCAACTTGGTCGAAGGCCGTACCGTCGGCTGCACTTCGGTGAGACGATCGTGCAGAAGGGCAAGAATGGGAACCGACTCGCGCATGCGCACTTGTCGTCGCGTTTCCACATCGGCATCGGCCAGGCGATCCTCGATGTCGTACAGTTGCCAGATCCAAGCGAGCGCCTCGTGCGCAAGTGGCTGCGTTGAGACGGCGCACGCTTCGTCGAACTTCCGCCGCGCATGGGCCCAACAACCCAGATCCAGAAGTCGGCCATCCGATTCCTTGACTAGGGACGTGTAGACACTGTAACCGTCGGTTAATAATCCGCCTTGAAAATCATCAAGTATTTCCCGCGGACCTGCGCGGGATCGATCAAGTCGATAGTCAAATAGTTGGTACGGATGCTGGTCATCGCCAACGTAGGCCCAGAGATAAACCAGCTTGGTCGCCCCAGCCCCGGGACGCAGGACACGGGCCGTGGTCTCGTCGGCCCGTACATAAAAACCATCCAGTACTTGGGTGCGAATCAGATCCCACACCGGCAGCAGACGCTCGCCCGTTCGCACCACGGCGTTGCTCAACACGCTGCGGTTGAACCACATCGTGGTGGTGGAACGAAGCTCTTCCTGGAGACGATACAGGGGCAGGTGACGCTCGAACTTGGCGTGTGCCAGCCAGGCTAACATGCTGGCCCCAAATATCCCTTTTTCGTTGATATTGGGTGGCTTTTCGCTGGTGACGATCTGCTGGCCATCCCGGCTAACAGGGCAACCGTAGGTAAACCGAACGTGCTCGGCGATGTAGGCGCTAGACTCAACATATTCTAGTTGCCGTGAGATCTGCTCGGAGATCACCGTCCGCTTGCCGCCACATCCACAAGGACAATCGAGTTCTTCCGGCGGCAGTGGGTGTTCAAAACGCTGGACCGGCAAGCACTCGGGGAATTCAAAACGTTTGCGCTTCTTACGGCGTTTCTTGCGTTTCGAAGACGATTCATCGTCTGGCTCTTCTTCGTCGGTCGCCTCGTCATCCTCGCTAATCTCGTTGCCCTCGATCGACTCGGGATCAAAAAGAAGCTTTTGATCGGGAGAAGGGATAAACCGTTCACGCCGTGGAGAAAAGAGTGCCTTACGGAGTAAGGTGATTTGCTCTTGCATCACCTCGATGTGATTCTGCAACGATTCAAGAGTTGCCTGTTGCTCGCTATTAACCCTTTTGAGATGTGCGATCTCGGCGCGCTGCACTTCGATCTCTTTTCGGAGTTTGTCGGATTCCATCGACAACGTTTCGGTCCTTGAAGGTGCGTCACGAAATGGCAAATGATCACACACCGTTGGTGTAGAACACACATGTTTATTTATCGACAATTCACGTTGCGCGTCAAGGTGGTTTCCAAGGCGATTGAGTAATTTGTTTTGCCTGCTCACGACGCCACCACTTGCGACGTTTGACACTCGATAGCTCGATGCCTTCCAGCAACAATCGCAGGTCGTCCACATGCAGTGTCAAGTAATCACCGGGGGATGCAATCGCCCCTCCATGGTCGGCGCCACGTAGTGTCTCGAACGTTCCTCGTTCAAGATGCTTGTAGAGGATGATCGTGCCGTCACCCGTGAAATAGAGTACCTTCAACCGGTTGCGGCGTCGGTTGAAAAACAAGAAAAGATCTCCGTCTTCAATCTGTTTGCCAAGCTCCTTTTCGACGATACCGATTAATCCACAAAAACTTTTACGCATGTCCGTGGGAGCCAACGCGGCGAAGACTTTTATTTGGGATGGCACAATCAACATGACGCCACCTCACGCAACGCCTGCAATACGTCCTTCACTGTCTCACAATCGGTGCCGTGAGGCACATCCACAAAGACTCCCTGCTGCGGCAAGTGAATACGCAGCGTGGACGCAGGTGTCGTCCCCTCGATCCGCACAGGCACCAGTTGGGTGCCCTGGACGGCGTTACGACTGGTTTTAAGAGACTTGGTCGAACGGCTCCCCTGCTCTGGGGAGGCTTGCTGCTCACGGAACTTACGCTGCCAGGCATAATAGCTGGTTTGTGTAATCGAGTTCTGGTGGCAAAACGCCGCGATGCTCAAGCCGCTTGAGGACTGCTGTTTCAGTAGGCCACGCCAGTGGGACTCTTGGGATTTGTTTCGATTGGACATTGTGCTCGTTCCTGGAATAAAGGGAATGGTTCACCTCTATTAGGATAGCGCGCAATTTTGGGACGCTGTTCACAGAACGCTTACGTTTCTCCGGTCTCTTTGCCAGCGTACGGACCAATCGCTACGTCCATGACGCAGGCCGTCGCCAACGAAAGAATCGCCACGGCACGCGCGATCGGTTGTCCCACACCGGGCTTTTGCGTTTTCGCTTGCGGATACACAGCCTGATTCTCCGACGTGTCGGGCATCGTAAACGTAAAACCATCGATCAACTTGGCATAGTACTTGCCTTTCCACAGCCAACTTTCGTCGGCGGATTCTTCCAGTTCCTGGGCGACTTCGCAACTCAGCTCATGCAGTGCCGCCTCGGAAAGTTTGGCTCTGGCCCGGCAATAGTCGCCCGTGTCGCTAGTGGGAGCGTCGATCTCGGCCTGCTCGCAGTAGCTCACCACGCGAGCTACCGCCGCTTGGCAGGACGCTTCTTTGCCGTCACGCAACACCTGGGAAAGAAACGACCAGACCATGATTGCAGAAGTGTAGATTCCATGCCGACCAAACAGACAATCGTGTTTGGCAAAGACGCGGTCAATGCGCTCGGCTGAAAGAATCCCAGCGAAAGGAAGTCCCTTGCCCGCCAGGAAAGCATCGGCAACTTTTTGAAAGCTGCTGCTGCCCCGTGGGGAAGAATTTGGTATAGAAGACGCCATGAAAAAACCCTCCTTGGCTTTTCACTAGCGTGCGACCAAGGAGGGCTGGCAAATTATAGCCAAGCGAGGGCAAAAACTGGAACCTCACTTCGGCAAAGCGGAATTTATAAAAAATTTCGCTTCTGTCATAGGCCAGTTTGCGCACATCATGAATCACGACAGTGCCATTCGTGTCAGATGCGTCAGTTCCTCGGCGTGTCGGTCGTCCCCGCCGAAATAATTCCGCCAGAATGACTCAGGGCACGCCGATCGATGCGGCCCCAAGCAAGTTGGTTCACCAGCGTACACTCGGTGTTCAGCGATCATGGAAATACGTGTCTAAGTTAAGGATAACGTATACATATTCTATTCGGGGGCACTTGGATGTTGTATCGCTTTCAGCGTCAACGTGCCAAGGTCGAGCGACTCTTCCGAACGTCCTCTTGGTATTTCGGGGATCTTGAATGTGTGCGAGAGGCTCGCAACCGGTTGCCCCGGGTGGTGTAGGTCGCCTTTTGGTTCCGCTTGAGCATGGACCGTCAAATGGTAGTCGCCAGCGGGAAGATCGTCGAATGTGAATGCTCCAGTCGGTTCAATGTTCGTACTGATCGATGCTGGCCGCACCGTCGACAGTGCCCGAACCGCCGCATTATAACGCTTCGCTTCTTTTGAGAACTGCTTTCCTTCTTTGGTATCTTTCCATTCTTCCCACCATTTCATGGCTGCTTCCCGATCCTTCTGCGGGTCAATGTCCTTCGGCATGGGTATTTGAGGAGGTTTTACCTTGGGGCTGATCACAACTTGTAATGAAGCCATTGCGTGTCTCCAGTCGTAATCGCTTCGGCCGTCTGGCATCTTCAACTTGCCAACTACAGGCCGACCGCTTCGGCCCACCTGGACTTTTATTGTCTCTCCGGCCACAAACGTGGTTTTCGTGACATGCGTCGGTATCAATTGGGTCATTCCTCGTCCCATATCAACGACTACACGCCGTACAATTTGACCGCTTCCAGGGGCGACTTTCTCGAATGCAAAATGTCCTTGTTCGTCCGTGGTTGTGCGATAGTCGTAGTGAACTCTCGGCGTGTTGCTGTCGCGACGTGGTTCGTCATAACCAAGGGTCAACGTTTCATTCGGTGCAGGCGCGTTATGGATCTGAAAGGTCCCTTCTACGCGAGCCCAAGGTTGCAGGATGATCTCTTTAGCATCCGTGTCGTCATCAACCCGTGCAAACCCTTGTTCATGCACGACGATCAATGCGAACTTCTCGCCCGGCGAGGCGAAGGAAAATCGACCATCCGCTCCCGTACGAACGATCAATGAGTTCTGACCGCGGAGGGGCTCACTTTTTCGCAAGTAGAGGCCTCGGGTTGGCGTGCAAAGTGTGACGTCGGCGCCTGAAATCGGTTTGCCGTCCGGCATGAGAATAACGCCAGCGATGACGCTTCCCTTCTCTAGCTCGAAGTTGTGTACCACTTCCATTTCGTCTGGCTTTAGCGGCTGAGCTTGGCTGGGAAGATAGCCTTCGGCTTCGATTCGAATCACGCGATGTGAATCGCCTGAAGAGCTCCAGATGGCGCGGTACTGTCCGTTTTTATCTTCGATGAGCAGACGCTCTCGCCAACTCCGGTCATTCTTTCCGCTGCCATACTCGTACCCCTCCACGACGCTAAACTTCGTGACAGGGGCCTTGGTCTCACGATCCACGACTCGCCCAGATACACTCCAATTACCCGCCTGCAAGGTGACTATTTGTTCTTGCTCGTCGGGTTTGAACGATTTCTGGACTGACCCATATCCGTCCTTACGAATGTAGAAAGTAAGATAGTCTTCAGGAATCCAGAGCCGACTCCAGCGGCCTTCGGCATCCGTAGTGAGATTTCGGTCGTTCCCAGGGAGGGCCCCACGAGTGTTGTCGAGTAAAAGAATCTCTCGATCCAATCCAGTTGCGATGACAGCACCAGCCACCGGTTTGCCATCTTGGTCGACAATCCGAAGGCGAATCGATTCGCCGCGTTGGAGCTGCAGATCAAAACTCCGCTGATCTGAGGTTATGTTCACGCGGCGCGAGTTGGGAGCAAACCCGTCAGCCGCCACTGCCAGGACGTATTCACCAGGATCGCACGGCGGTAGGCGATAATGGCCGTTCTCGTCCGTTGTTGTACGGGGGGCATCGGAATGGCGTTTGACGTATTGGCCAACCATGGCTCCGGCAACCGGACGGCCTTGCGGATCGGTAATCGTCCCTTCCACGGTGAGGCCCGTGTGCATAACCAGACTTGCGCTATGGTTGCGCAGTTCGGCGAGCGAAAGGGTCTTGTAATCAACGGCCGGCGTGACCGCAAAATTGGGGTGTCGTGCTTTGATCTTCACTTCATATCCCGTCAGGTCCGCAGGGATCCGATTGGATTGCCATCGACCATTTTCGTCGGTCGTCGGTGAATCGTGGATCGAAAACCACAGGACCCCGTCGCTAGACTGCTTCCGTCCGCTGACCGCTACTTTTGCGCCCGCAATGGGTTGCTCCTGCTCATCACGGATGATCCCGCCGAAGCTGGTCCCGGGCTCCATCTCGAAGGTGATTTCGGATGGGATTGATTTCTGGACGGCCGTATGGCGCCAGGATGCCCCGACAGTCACGCGATGTTCGGCCCAAACAAGAAGCTGGAGGTCCAATCTTTCATGATCGGGTACTTTGATTTGGGCGATTCCCTCGGCGTTCGTGCGATATCGAACTGGCCCGTTGAACACGTCCACCATAGCACGAACGGTGACTCGGGCATTGGCTATCGGCTTGCGTTCGGGATCTACCACACGGATCGTCATCGACCGGAGTTTGGGCTTGACCTCTTCGTTTTCTGTCGCTGAAGCAACCGGCGAGTCGGCGATGTCTTTCGTCGCTGGTTGTGCCGCCGTCAGTCGAACCCCAGCCAGAAGCGAGACGCTCAGCAAGCCGAACAGCCCCATCACCACGATCGCGCGACGCCTTAACGGCAATCTCGAAACGTTTCGCTGAAGCATAACCACTCGACGGCGTACGTCGCAACTTTGGGCCATTGCCAAAGCGGATGCGTGGCCGAACGAGCAAGCATCGAGTGCAACCTTGGCAAGTGTGCGACAATATGCCTGAACGTCACCCAGTAGCAATGCCGAGACGGCATCGCATACCGCATCGCAGGCTGCCCGGTGCGCAGCTCCGATCCGCCATACCAAGGGATGGAACCAAAGCAAGATGGAAGTTGCGTGGATAGCTATGTTCCACGCCACATCCGATGACCGCACGTGTGCCAACTCATGTGCAAGGACTGCGGGTAAATCCCGTTGGAAAGTCGGCTCGCACATTCGATCAGGGAGCGTAATGATGGGGCGCAGCACACCGCTGAGAAATGGCACTGCACACCGCTGAGAACTTCGCACGGCCACCGTCCGTTGGCATCCGAGCTTAGCAGAAATCTGTCTTGCTTCCGCGACAACATGTTCCGGCGCCGGCCGCGCGGCATGCAGCAGATGCCTAAGTCGCAACTGTCCGATGACGAGACGAAGGAAAAGCAACATGACACCCAGCCCCCAAACAATCAGTCCCCAAACCTCCGCGTCGGCGGCTGGCCACCAGTGCGAACCGCCTGCACTGGCAATACTTCGATTTGGCTCTTGCTCTTTGACGGACAACCCATCGTTAGGAGTTGCCGGCATCTCGGTAGTAGAAAATGTCTCGGCTGGGAGCACTGATATCCGCGGTTGCTCGTCGCTAATCAACGGAAGTGAAGAAACCGACATTCCGGCGCTAGCTCCCGAAGATGACGCGGGAACACGAATGTCGAACCGGAGCAGTCCGAGAATCGATCCCAAGGACATGACAAGGCCAACCGCAACTCCTCGCCACAACAAGACACGCCAACGGGGATTCCCGCGAGCGAGAGTAAAATGGATTAGCCAAGCAATCGTCAAAAGTAACGTCGCTTTTGACAGCAAGGTTGCAAACTCCGGCAGCAAGGATGCCTGGACAAGAACGGCGGACACCAAGTCGGACAAGTTCATCGCTTTTTCCCCTTACGCTTCTCGTTGGCTGGTGGATCGCCCCCCTCGGAAAGTCGCTTGAGTTCGATCAAGTCTTCCTCGGAAAGTTTTTGGGAACGAATAAGATGGCATAATAGCGCGTCGACGGAGCCATCGCAGCAAACACGAGTCAAGTCACGAAGCATGCTGCGTAACGCCGAATTGCGGCGAGTCTTCGCCCGATAAAAATAGGCCTTTCCGACCCGACGTCGAACAAGATGGTTCTTCTCGAGCAGAATCGCCAAATAGGACCTTAGCGAGGAATTGGTGATATTCCTTGGAAATTGCTCTTGGATATCGGCCGGCTTCAGCTCCCTATGATCCCAAAGGATCCGCATGATCTCCAGTTCGCCCTGTGTAAACCGTGGCATCGTAGCCTCCCTAGATGGATTGCCTTTTGATGTGCGGAATATACCGCACTTCCGTCTGCCTGTCAATAGGATGTGCGGAAGTTTCCGCATAGAGTATGAAATATGAAATGCGTTGCAAGATGCAAGACAATGAGGACGAACATGAATTCGCTTAGCCAAGACCTATTATTCTCCATCAATTCTAGCGATATCCATTGCTTAAACCTCCTTTTCCGCACTTCTCACGATGACTTTCCGCTAATTTCCGTTGGCCGTCCATCCCTTGCTGAAAGAAGCGGCCGATTTACAGGGGCGAAGTATGAGCGACTTCGTTGTCGCCTCGGCTCGCGAAGCGGCGGAAAGGACAATTACCCGCAACAGCGAAATTCGACTTTCCCTGTCGGAACAAAAACGCTTTGTCGAAGCGATGCTCAATTCGCCTTCGGTTGCACCTGCTCTTCGCAAGGCGATGAAAAATCGTGAGCGCCCCTTGGGCCTCTCATGAGCAAAGCACC
This sequence comes from Lacipirellulaceae bacterium, assembly GCA_965249435.1. Classification (GTDB taxonomy): domain Bacteria; phylum Planctomycetota; class Planctomycetia; order Pirellulales; family Lacipirellulaceae; genus JAJRWS01. The sequence goes on from CBDFMC010000025.1 coordinate 626,379, forward strand.
GTTTCGGATCGAACTTCTGCAGAAGCAAGATCGCTCAGCCTTGGACCGCGGCAATTCTGAGTTGAATGCATACTTTCAAGCACAAGTTGGCCAGGATGTCCGTCGCACTTATGCCACCTGTTTTGTCGCGATGAACAAAGAGGAGGATCGCATAGCAGGTTTCTACACACTAGCGATGGGAAGTGTGCCGCTCGGCGAATTGCCCGAGGAGGTTGCAAAACGACTTCCAAGATATCCGCAGGTTCCTGTTGTTCAAGTAGGACGATTGGCCGTGGATGAGAGGTATCAAGGGGAAAAACTTGGCGGCAGCTTGCTGGTCGATGCCATTGCAAGATCAATCGATTCTGAGGTCGCCGCTTATGCGGTGATCGTCGAGGCCAAAGATAAAAACGCCATCGCGTTCTACGAACATTTTGGTTTTTTGAAACTGACGCGCAATCCAAGAACTCTTTTCTTGTCGATTAGTTCCGGAATAAGGCAGCCCAATCCCGAAGACGCGGGCCTTGAGCTTCTGTTAGAAGTTCGCACCCCCCCGTATTTACTTCACTTGGCGAGAATAGCCTTTCGGAGTCTTTGGACTCACCGACAGAGATCTCTCGTGCCACTGGTCCACGATTCCTGGAGTCTCAAAAAAATCGCCAAAAGCGGTTGCGCTATCTGTATGCGCACTGCTACAATTCGTTTTTCCCACATGGCAGCTTTTCCGCCCCAACGGTAAACGTATAGGACACAACTGCCATCAACGATTGGTTTGCAGGCTACGCGCCAGCTTGCTGAACTGTTACAATACCTCTCCGCTTGGCAACCTTCAATATCTCTCAACATCTAACATGCGGAGCCGACGATGAAACGACGTGATTTTCTCAATACTGGCTTGGCCGCGGGTGCCAGCCTGACAGCTGCTTCTTTGCTGCAAGCATCCGAAGCCAAGCCTCGGCCTTTCAATCTAAAATACGCCCCCCATTTTGGCATGTTCCATCATCATCCGGGCAACGATCTCGTCGCGCAACTCCAATTCATGGCCGACAAGGGTTTTATGGCTCTGGAAGATAATAATATGCTAGGTCGCTCGGTTGAGGTTCAGAATCGCATTGGCCAGACGATGGATCGGTTGGGCATGGAAATGGGCGTGTTTGTTGCGACGAAAAGTTTCGGCGCGCCGACACTTGCCTCGGGGAAGAAGAACTTTCGTGAGCAAATGTTGAGCGACATGCGAAAATCGGTGGAGGTGGCCAAGCGGATTCGTGCGAAGTGGGTTACCGTGGTTCCGGGAATTTTTGACCACCGTCTGGAGCTGGGTTACCAGACGGCTAATGTCATCGAGAATTTGAAGTATGCCGCTGAGATCTGCGAGCCGAGCGGCTTGGTGATGGTGATTGAACCGCTCAACCATTTTGCGAATCACCCTGAGCTATTCCTGCACAAAGTCCCTCAAGCATTTCAAATTTGTCGTGCGGTCGACAGCCCCTCGTGCAAAATTCTGTTCGACATTTACCATCAACAAATTTCCGAAGGCAATCTGATCCCCAATATGGATCGTGCTTGGGATGAGATCGCCTATTTCCAAGTCGGCGACAACCCGGGCCGCAAAGAACCGGGAACCGGGGAAATCAATTACCGCAACGTTTTCCGACACATCCACGAAAAGGGCTTCACCGGCATCGTCGGCATGGAACACGGCAATTCGAAGCCTGGCAAAGAAGGCGAGCTGGCGGTGATCGAGGCTTATCGTAATGCGGATGCGTTTTGAGATGAGAGAGGGGGCCGCCTCCAGCAATGAAATGACTTCAGTCCGGAACGAGCGGTAGCGGTGCTCTGCCTCTGGCTCGCGTCCTACGGTGCGGTTCGTCCTTGCTTCTTGCGAAAAACACCTGGCGTCGTGCCCGTAAATTTCCGGAAGACTGAAATAAAGTACCACGCTTCGTTAAAGCCGCACTGCTCTGCAATCGACTGGAGTGGCTCGGAAGAAGTGACTAGCAATCGCTTCGCCGTTTCCATTCGCACACGATCTATTTCCTGTTTTGGAGAGTGCCCGACATATTTCTTGAAACGCCGGTTCAGCAAGCTGCGCGAAAGACGCACGTTTAGGTATACTTCGTCGACCGTCAATTGACGGCACGCATTTTCTCGAATAAATTGAATCGCACGGGCAACCTCTGGGTCGTCGCAAGCGATGATGTCGGTCGATTGCCGCTCCACGACGCGCAAGGCGTCAAATAACACAGACTTATCGAACTTCGCCTCGCCACTCATGAGGCGATCCAGCAGAGCCGCTGCTTCATAGCCAATGCGCTCCGAACCAATATCGACACTTGTCAGCGAGGGGGCTGCCAGTCGGCAGATGAACTCGTCGTTATCAACGCCGATGACGGCTACCTCGTTGGGAACTTGCAACTCGACTCGCTGGCAAGCGTCGATCACCTCGTGCCCTCGATCATCTTGGCAACACATGATGCCAATCGGTTTCGGTAGCTGCGAAAGCCAGTCTGCCAACTGATCCTGATGCACATCCCAACTCATGGCAGACTTGCGATTGAGTCGGTCTGCGAATAGATAACATTGGCTCCCGTGCTCGCTTACAAGATTGACAAACGCGTTGCGTCGTTCATCGTCGTAAATATGTTGCCCTACGGGTTCGCCAACAAACGCGAACTGTTTGAGGCCGCGAGAAACCAAATGGTCGAACGCATGCTGGGCGACACTCCGCTCATTGGCTCTAAAGAGCGGCAATCCCAGATCGTGTGCGTATCCTCGCATGTCCACCATCGGAAGACCTGTTTTCATCAACCGCTTAGCCATCTTTAAGTCGGTAACGCGAGCGAGAATTCCGTCGCCGTGCCATCTCGATATCCATGGCGGCAGCGATGCACCGAGGTCTTGCTGTTTGAAATAGACAGACCAATTCGGATTCTCCCTGTGGTAGCGAGTCACTCCGCGAAGCAGCTCGCGTCCGGTCTCCCGGGAAGTTTCGATCAGGACGGCAACTTTGCGTAGCGGTTTCATGGCGGGTAACTGCTCCTGCTACAAAAGAAACCGCTAATTGCGCTAATGGAATTGGAACTTTGCTGCCAAGCTATTCGTGTTTATTAGTGTTCATTAGTGTTCATTAGTGGTTCCCTTTGGTTGTGGCCGGAGGCCGCGCTGGGTCCTTTGTGATTCAATCTTTTCCATTCCGTGAACGGCTACCTTTTTCTTCGCACCTTAGCGAGAGAATCTTCCGGAACTGCGTCGCTTTGGCTCCCTGTTCCAGCCTACGCGGCAGGCCCGAATGCCCGCAAAGTCCTCTAGTATTCTACACTGAACCGCTCGAAATGGACCAAAAATTTGTATTGTGTGACAAAAAATTTGTTTGTGCGAATTGGACTGGCTGGTACGATGAATGGATGAAGTGGAAGCGGTCGGAGAGTTTTCAGCAAGGACAGCTTGTTCATTCCCTTAACACGTGGAGGTTTTCTAACGGCACGGAAAGACCGATTTGGCCAGCGGCGATGGCTCATCTTTGCCGCGGTCACGCAGGCATGACCCTATTACCGACCGATCGTATCGGCGCTGGGCAGTGGTGTAATAGGTTGTGGCATCTGAATTTACTTGACCCAAAAAACAGCAAAAACAGGAGAGCAACTAATGAGATTTGCACAGACATTTTTTGCCAACGAACATCCCAGCGCCAGCGACAATCGATCCTTGGATTTCGCCCCTTGATGGCAGGCCTTGCCTGCTTACTGCTGAGCGGTTCGCTATCGCATGCGCAGACCGTCGCGCATTGGCGATTTGGGGATGATGGCGGGTTCCTGAATGACTCGAGTCCGAATAACCACGACTTGACGATGCTGCCGGGAGAGACGGGAAATGCGGGGGACGCGACTCAGGAACCGATTCCCGTCAGCGGCCCCGGCTCGACGTTTGACGACGCCATTGCAGGGAACACCCAGTTGGCCGCGTACGCCCCAGGTGACAATTTCGGGGATGGGTTTGAGGTCCCCGATCACTCTGATTTTTCCCTCACAGACTTTACGATCGAGGCACTGATTCATCGGCCGGATGCGAACTGTCTGCCGGGAGCGGGAAACTGTACGGGGGTAAACCTATGGCATGTCGCCGGGCAGTACAACACAAGGTTTGACTTCGGCGGCTCGAACGATCGAAGTTGGAAGTTCCAGATTCTTGAGGTCACCAACAATAACGGGATTGCTGGCCACCCGAGCCTGACGCTTGCCGAACAAGGCAATGGATCGGCCAATCAAGAAGTCGTTTCCGATTTCTTTCTTGACAACGACAAGGACTGGTACGTTGCCGTATCCTTTGACCTGTCCAACAAGACCGACGGCGTGACGTTCTACGTCAAGGATTTGGCCAGCGGCGATCCCATGCAGATCGATAAGAAGAGTCACTCACGGACTTCCCTGTTCGATGCCACTGGGCCATTTAGTGTCGGAAGACATATTACCCCAAGCAGGCCGCAGCAGGATGGGTTCGTGGATGAAGTACGCCTCTCGAACGTCGTCTTGGACCCCAGCGCACTTCTTGTACCGGTGGTAGTAGGTGTCGACGGCGATTTTGATGGCGATCTCGACGTCGATGGAGCCGACTTCCTCAAATGGCAACGCGATTCGGGTGACGCGGCGGAGTTGGCCCTTTGGGAAACCAATTTTGGCACAACTGCCGCAGCGGCTGCCGCTGTGACCGTGCCGGAGCCGGCCTCCTGGGTACTCATTTGCACGATGACGCTGGCCGCAGCCCGCTGGCGGCGCCGGTCTTAAAGGATCTCTTTTCGCGCCCTTGGAGCTGGGGCATGCTCCAGGGGCATTTGTTACGCGCAGCTATTTTTTTGACGCCATGATTTTAAATGACGCAATGGTTTTACCGCAGAGGGCGCAGAGTAGCGCAGAGAAAAAATTCTAAAAAAACTCTCCGCGTCCCTCTGCGTCCTCTGCGGTGATTACTCCCCTCTTTTTGCGTATTTTATGACGATTGAAAATCCAGTGGACGTTCAACTTATCAACCAGTTACTCTCCTTAAAAATGAACAGGGGAATTCATGTTTAATCGACTGGCAAAGGTTTTAAGATTGGCAAGTGACAGGCTCTACCATGGTACGAAAAACCGAAATCGGAAAAACGGTGAACATCGCCTGAGCGTCGAAATGCTGGAGCCGCGGATGCTGCTCGCGGCGACCGTTTTTGGCCAAGCAGTTCTCAGCCAAACAGTTGTCAGTCAAGATTATACGCCTGCTGCCGTGGTTGCCGCGCCGGCCGACTTTGACAACGATGGCGACGTCGACGGCAACGATCTTGCGCAATGGGAAGACAATTTCGGAGCAGACGCCAACGCCGATGCCGATAGCGATGGCGACACCGACGGGGCCGACTTCCTTGCTTGGCAACGACAATTCACCGGGAGCCTATACACCCTCTTCTCGGACGACTTTAGCAACGACACAATTGTCAACTACACGACGCAGACTACCGACGGAGCGGGTGGGAGCCTCTTGTACGACGCCACCAACCAACGGGCCCAGGTCACCACAGGCGATAATAACGGGATGATGTTCTCGCAGGGTGTCACCGCAACGGATAGCGGCACGTTTTCGATCGACTTCAACCCGACCATGCTTCATCCCGCGGGCGGGGTGTTACAGGTCCGCCTGCGTCAGGACGCGAATAACTATTACGAAATCAGCAACACCGATGGCTATGCTGTCGGAGCAATCAGGAAATTCGTTAATAACGTCGAGGAAGACATCGCTTCGTTTACTTCCAACTATAGCCAAAACAACAACTACACGATCACAGTCGACTTCAGCCCAACAGAGACAACTGTCACTGCCTTTGACGATGTCTTGATGATCAATACCGATGGCACAGCGATCAACGTCAATAGCTTCGAAGCGAATAGCTATCAGCAAGACTCTTTCTTCGATAATATCTCGCTTACCAGCGGAAGTGTAGCGCCGGACACGGAAAAACCCAGCCCACCAACCGGCCTGGGCGCGACAGCCGTCTCATCGAGTCAAATCGATCTGGCGTGGACTGCGTCGACCGACAATGTCGGAGTGACCAGGTACACGGTCTATCGGAATGGAGTGCAGATTCCGACCAACGTGGTGACCACGTCGTATCAAGATACGGGCCTTGCTGGATCGACAACCTATTCTTACACAGTCAAAGCGTTTGATGCCGCGGGCAATACTTCCTCCCAATCGACCGCGGCCATGGCGACCACGCTCGCAGGGAGTGGCACGACTTATTATGTCGGTCCTGATAGCGTTCCGGGAATCGATTTCACAACCATCCAGGCGGCGGCCGATGTCGTCCAGCCGGGTGATACGGTGATTGTGAAGGATGGGGTTTATAACAACATCAATGCCGGAAATCTAACGAGTACATGGCAGATGAAGAAAGCCGGAACACTTAATAATTGGATTACCTTTAAGGCGGAGAATCAATGGGGAGCCGTTCTCGACGGGGGCAATAACGCTATCGATTTTGGCATCAATTTTTCTCCAAATGTAAGCTACGTCCGTATCGAAGGTTTTGAAATAAAAGGGTATAAGTTTGGGGGGATCAGTATTAATCAAGAAAATACGCATCATATCAAGATTCTTCGAAATCACGTTCACCACATCGGAAACTGGAATAGTACTTGGGCTGGGTTGGATGCGATAGAGACATTTGCTGGAGATAGGACGGATCCTTCTGACTCGAATTCACCGCGTATAGATAATTGGTCAGAATACGTCACCATTGACAGTAATCTTATTCATGATATTGGAAAACTTGAAACATCAAATGCTCCCTTTAATCACGATCACGGGATATATCTGAGGGGGCAGAATAATACTGCCACAAACAATATCATTTATAACATCAATGCAGGTTATGCCTTTAAAGTAGCTGGTTTTGGAGAGAATGATCATTTTAATAAAGTGATAAACAATACCATCATTGCTGACAACTACGATGACTACGCGTTTTGGGGAGGGATATGGCTCTTATCCAGCTCTAATTGGATAGAGAACAACATTATTATAGTACCTGAAGGCAAAGAGAATATAGGAGGTGCTATTAAGATTAAGGATTTAGGCGCACCCGAGACAAATTTGCACATCAATAATAATTTAACGAATGCGGCAAATACTTGGGCTCACGCTGCTTGCAGCACCAGCAACTGTGATGATGGTATATCGGCTTCCGGTAATAAAGTGGGGGCAGATCCTTTGTTTACGGGAGCAATCTTACCGTCGGCTGTAACGGCTGATTATAAATTACAATCCGGTTCACCCGCCATCGATACCGGCTTAGCCACCAATGCGCCATCCACAGACTTCGATGACAACGGTCGCCCGGTAGACGGTGATGGCGTCGGTGGGGCTCAGCACGACATTGGCGCGTTCGAGTTTGTTCCTCCCGCGCCTCTGCTTGCACCACCCGAGGGTGAAGAGGCCAGCGAAGTTTCCCCGGCTGTCCAGGGCGAGCTGTTCGATGTGGCCTTGGACGAGTTGATCGGGTCGAGCCGTGATGATGCGTCGATCCGATCGCAGTACTCGACGCCAAGCCCGTTGCGCACGTTCGATCTGAAGCCCTCAGCCGAATTGGCCGAGCAGTTTGCCACCAACCATCGCACTGGCCCAGCAGCACCTGCCTTGAGGCTATCTGGCGAAAACAGTCGCGGCTTGGAACCAACCGCCCAAGACCGGGAAGAGATTTTTGACAGCCTCTTCACAGAATTCGATGAGGCGCTGATCCGTTGACCTACCGAGGGGTCGTGAGTTTTTCGGGAGGCGAACCGATAGGCCGGAACAAGCTCTGCGCAGTTCCGACAAGCGCAGTGGGTTGAATCGGCTGCCGGAACTGTGCGGAGCTTGTTCCAGCCTACCCCTTACTCGACAATCTCAAAAGGCAGCGTTGCTTGCCCGATCTTGCCGGTTTGATTATCGGTGACAATCAATTGCAGCTCGTAGCTGCCCGCGTAGATGCGTGTCGGCAGAGCGATGCCGTATTGGATGTGGAAATCGCGACGGTGGTTCTTGCACCGATCGAGTACTTCCGGAAATTGTCCGCCGTCGACACGATGGCCATTTTTGTCGACCACCTGGTAGCTTGTGCCGAGCGTCGTGCGATATCCCTGCTCAGTCGACTCGCTGCGGAAGTTATCTACCTCGGCGTACAGCGTGACTTGCTCTCCCGGCTTAAACTTGGTTTCTTGCTGTGACCGGTAGCCGCCGAAGCCATCGACCGAAGTAACGAACGACAGGTTGCGAACTTGCAACGTCGCCAACTCGGATAATGTGCCACGTGCCTGATCCAAATGGGTGAGCGCCGCGGCAGCCCGACGTTTGTTGTCGGGTTGCGATTGGTTGTCAAGGAACGTGGTCATGGCAAACAGTTGCTTCGACCAGTAATCTTGCTGAGCAGGCGTGGCTCCGGGGATCGGTCGGAGGGCATCGTCATCTCGTCGGGCGAGCAAGTAAAGCAACCTCAAACGCATCTGCTCGTGAATGTCGTCAATGCTACCCGGCTCGTCAGTTACCGATTGCTCGAACTGGGCGATCGCTCGATCAAGCTCAGACTTTTGCCCCGCATCGCTAGGGTTGGCCCCTGCATCACTATGGCCGACAAGGTTGCTTGTGTTCAATTGGTATGAGGCCGATTGTACTTGCTTAGGACTCGCCGTTGACTTGCCGGCAGGAGGTGGGGATAGCTGTACCGCGACGGCTTCCTCTTGTTGGGCTGCTACCGACTTGTCCGTAGGGTTCGACGAACTTTTGATTTCTTGAGAAACCACTTGCTTCGTGGCACCGGTGTGCGGATAGGGGGAATTATCCAAGTGGTTATCCACTTGTGGTTTTGGCGAAGTATTGGCTGACTGACTTGTTTCGATGGTTGCTTGGTCGGTGCTCACGATCACCAGCGGATCAGGCTGCACATCCTCGGAGGCATCTTGATTGGCCCGTTGAGCCTCGCGGGTGACCAGTCGATCCTCGCGGGTGGCAAGCTGCTGCCGGAACGCGAGCGCCGTTTGGAACTGCTGAACGATCAGCGACCAATGCTCCGGCTTGGCACGGTGTAAGTCGGCCATCAACTTCTTTTTTGCTTCCGGATCGATTGCCTCGATCGCTTGCAACTTGTCGAGCACCTCAGCCATGGCCTGCTCTTGGCTGACGGGCGACTGCTGCGACGCGGAGTAACTCGGTTCCTGAGAATTTTCCAATGCGCTGGGTGTCGTGGAAATCGACATTGCGGTCGGCACTATTTCGTTTGGCTCGGTCGTTTGACTTACTTGGGCTACCTCAGCCTGCACAGGGAGTTGATTCGATGCCGCCAGCCGATTTTGTGGAAGCGTGCTTTGGCAACCCGCCGGAAGCAGGGCCGACAAGAAAAGAAGCACGCAGGTGAGTTGGCCCGTGCGTGCCACGAGTGCGCGCGGTCGGGCCGTCCCCATGGAAATCTTATTCCGATTTGATTGGGCCCCGTTTGATTGGATTATTCGATTCATCTTCACCGTTCGTTTCCGGAAGAGCGAGCCATCGGCGCGTGTAGGTGGAAGAACAATCAAAGCGGTTTCAAAGCCTAGGGGTTGCAACCCCTAGGCTTTGAAACCACTTCATCTCAGTTGGCCGAAACGAGGGGGCGAATCGTAGAGAAAGCAGCCGATCGAGGCAAGCTCACCCGCGATGCTAAGCCGCAAGCGGGTGCAGGAAGGCTAATCGGTGGGTTTTTTAGCTAGCACGGATTGGAAGGCTGCGAGCGGTCCTCGATTCCGAATGCAACGGTCATACCGTTTATCTCCGCGTCGATGGTGATTTTTTACCGCTTCTTGCATTTCTGAACGTCGTGTTTTCTCAACGTGGCCTATGTTTTCTCAAAGCCGCAACCTTTTCGCAGTTTACCCAAGTGGGCAGTTTACCCAAGCGGAATGGGCGGTGTGGAAACGATCTCTCCTATTTTGGTCACAGGAAACGAAATGATGAATGGAACCAACGAAAATCTGTTACGAGCAGCGCTGTTCGGCGCTTTGTTACGATTGGAAGTATTATGCGTGTTGATCGTTGTGCTGTCGGCCTCGGTAGCCCAGGCGCAGTATTGCACGGGCGACGAGTGTGATGAGTGCAGTCTTTGCGATTGTTGCCTCAATTGCTGCCACGAACCGCCAGAAATGTGGGTGATCAACACACGCTGTGTTGCCAAATGCAACAACCTCGATGCGGGTTTCGAGCAAATCAGCTACAAACGCTACGATAAAGCTTGTGGCCGATTTGTGACCGAAAGCCGAGAATCATTCCTGGCCGACGAAGCAACGATGCCAACACTTTTTTATATCCATGGCAATACGCTGAAACACAAAGGAGCGATGAAAGGATTTTGGCAAGTTTATGAAAAAATGCGATGCTGTCCCGGCCCCAAGCGGCTTGTCTGCTGGTCGTGGCCTGCGCAACGCGCGATCAAGGGATGGCGGATACGTAAGATGATTATGGCCAACTTGCATCTCAAGCTTACCTACGCCGAGTACCAGGGTTACTATGTGGCCAAGCTCGTAGAGCAAATGAGTCTGTCGCAGCGCGTGATGCTTTCGGGCCACAGTTATGGTGCGATTACCGCTGCCACGGCGGCGCACTGGTTGGGCGGGGGTAGCCTCCGTGGACTCACGCTGGAGGGCGGCAAGCCGGTCGAGCGTCCGAATCTGCGGTTGGGCATGATTTCCGGCTCCTTCGACAATGATGCCTTGCTACCTGGCTGCCGATATGGTCAAGCCTTTGTTGCCGCCGAAAAGGTCTTCGTCACGCGCAACATTCGTGACAAAACGTTAAAGAAATGGCCCAAAATTTCCTATCGGGGCCGACTCGCCCTCGGCGTCACCGGCTTGAACGCCAACCGTCTGGGACAATATCGCCACAAGTTATGCCAAAAGACCATGACTGCCGATGTCGGCCGATCGCACTACTTAAAACCACATCTGAAGAGCACACGATTTGTCTCAATGCTCTGCTGCCTGTCATTCTCATCATGCCACGATTGCACGCAGTCGGTTGCTCGCAACGAGCCTTAACCTACTCATGGCAATCAGCTTCTCGCCGCTTACCGCACGCGACGGCGTTGCTGGGCGGCGCGGCATTCTGCCAACAGTTTTGCCAGGTGAGCAGGGCCGTGCGGGCCGGGCGGCCCTTGACGCAGTTCGTCGCAAACTTTTCTTGCGGTGCGAACCAAGTTGCCATCTTCACCTTCAGAAGCAAGCCCTGCTAGATAGCGACTGACCTCCGCAACCAAGGGCCAATTTTCAGCTGTGGTGGCATCGAAAAGCCGTTCGACACTGCAGAGTTGCCCATCGACCAGTTCCTGCACTCGGCGACTATTCGTCGCTAGCCGAGCATGAAGCTGCGATAGATCGGGCATCGACGGGTAATCGGAAGTATCCATAAACGCTGCAGTTGATATGTGTTCCTAGCGTGGCAGAGCCGCAACCAAAATCTCAAACAAAAATCTCAAAACAAAAATGACAAAATGATTGATTGCAAAATGATTATTTGATATTCACTCGGATCATAATACAAGGATATTTCCAGGCCGAATTTTTCAGACGAGCATCCTACTACTACAGCGCAGAGTTAAACCACAAAGGCGCGAAGGACACAAAGAAAGAAAACACGTAAGTAAGGGAAAAACAGTTTCAATACCTTGAACAAGCAATTGAATCTGCTTGGAGATTATTGAGCTGTCATGGATTGATTACTTTCTTGCCTTTTTACAGTATTCCTCGGTCTTTCTTCGTGCTCGTTGTGTCTTTGTGGTTTGTATGCCCTGCGCTGAAGTACTACCGTCCGAATCATTTTGCCTTCAATCATTTTGCTTAATTCGACTTCGTTAAATTATTGTAACACGCAAAGATTGAGACCGTTAGTAACAAAAAGAACATCGTTGGTTTTCAAGCAGCCGTGCGGGCGGCAGACGCCCGTGAATTTGATTGGCTAAGTTGACGCAGCACCAGGGGAATAACCTGTTCGGTAGCTCGGCAGACGGTTTGGCGAGTCCAATTCTCTTGGGCATCCTTCTGCCGCGACAGCAACAGCCGCGCTTGACGTCGAATCACCCGAGCGGCTCGAGCACGAATGAACCCGCGTGTTTCCGAGGTTGTCATTAAGGTCGTATGTCCGGCGATTCGTTGGCATACGCCCTCGACACTTTGCTCCGCCACCATTTTGGCAAGCGATCGGATTTTGCGTGAATGTCCAAACTCCTTGAACGGCTGAATCATCCCTGTTGACTCCTTCTTTTTCTGTTTTTTTTCTCGCTAAATTCACAACGAAGCCGCGTCGCAACGCACGGCTGCCGGAACAGGGCTACCGCTCGTTCCGGCCTACGGCCTCTTTTTATCGACAGACCTGTAAATGCCCATCTATTGGGATCGAATCGCTACAGGTAGAATCTTCAGGCCAGCGCCGCCCGCAGTAGGAACCGGTCCATGCCGTAGCGACCCCGCAGTCCCCCAAAGTCGCATATTCGCCAAACCCATCTGCACTTGACCAGAATTCTCCGATTGCTTAGTTTTTAAGGGTCTGCAAGGGTCTAACGGGGCAAAGAGGTCCGTTATCTAGTGGCGCCGTGGCCAAGTGGCTAAGGCATCGGATTGCAAATCCGACATCGGCGGTTCGAATCCGCCCGGCGCCTCTCTTTGTTTTTCGGCGTATCGCTCTGTGACACAGCACTAACGTCAAAAGTCGGCGGCTACTTTGGCCCTTAACCTCCTCCGCAGACCATAGGAACATCCCCTGAAACAAAGTCGCGTCTCCTAATTTGCCAAAGTCAAACCTGTCACGTATCCCTCCCCCCAGCCACATCCCATTGGGAAAGCCCGGACAAGGTTTTCATTCATGAATTCCGTTCAATACTTTCTTATTTCCATCTGCCTTTTCTTTTCTGTGGGTGGCGCCTATGCACAGCCGATCGGAAAGGAATCGGGCTTTACTGGCCAAGACAAGTCTGCCGAACAGTCTCAATCTGCTGAGCTAACGCGGCCTCTGACACCGGTTCAACCTCCGTCTAATCCTCAATTTCAACCGGTGCCAGATAAGATAATACCGTACAAAAAGACCGATAAAGGACCGCTGGACCTGCATCTTTTCTTTCCGGAGAATCATGAGATGTCGGGCAAAACGCCTGCCGCTATCTTTTTCTTTGGGGGCGGCTGGGTGAGAGGCCATCCGTCACAGTTTTTTTATCAATGCGACTACTTGTCCTCGCGCGGCATGGTGGCCATCTCGGCCAATTACAGAACGCGGAAGTCGCATGGTACCACTCCCTTCGATGCGGTAGAGGATGCGAAATCAGCCGTTCGTTGGTTGCGCCGGCATGCAGCAGAGTTGGGGGTGGATCCTGACAAAATTGTTGCTGGAGGAGGATCTGCTGGTGGGCATCTGGCGGCTACCACCGGTGTGATCGAAGGATTTGATCATCCGGACGAAGACCGCACAATCAGTTCTATTCCCAATGCCATGATCCTGTTCAATCCGGTTCTCGATACAACAAAAAACGGGTACGGCTTCGAAAAAGTGTCACCGCGAACGACGGATGTCTCTCCGAATCATCATATCCGCCCAGGCGCACCGCCAACGCTCTTGCTGCATGGCACAAATGATAAAACGGTCCCGTATGACAACGCGCTTACTTTTGTGCGCGAAATGAAAAAGGCCGGGAACAAGGTGGTCCTGTTTAGCGTGGAGGGAGCAGGCCACGGCTTCTTTAATCCGCCAATAATAAGAAAAACGGCTGATAGAAAACATTTTCCGATGACGATGTATCAGGTCGATCTCTTTTTGCAAGAGCTGGGATACCTGTCCGGCGAGGAAAATGTACGGCCTCGCGGATTTTAGCGAGACAGGCTTTCTGCATGTCCCCAAAACTGCTTGGTCATTCATCCTTTCTCAGCCGCTGGACGCTTCCGACATCGTTCTGGGATAGGCCTATATTGGACGGTTACAACGTTTTATCGCTGCTCACCGACGCGAGGGGACGATCATTCCTTCGTGCCGATCTTTGCGTATTTCGTCAGCAATTCGCCCTTGCGGAGTACGACCAATTCGACGCGACGTCCCACCTCGGTTAGATTGACCAGACTGATCAAATGGCGGTCGTCGCTAACCTGCTTGCCATCGTAGCGGAGGATGATGTCGCCCGATCGCAAATCGGCCACCGCCGCGGGCGATTGGTTCGATACCTGCGTGATCCGCGTGCCCATCAATCGCGGTAAGCCGACAAATCGGGCGACCTGACTATCGAAATTGCCGTCGAGCGTCACACCTAAAAAACCCCGACGGACCTGGCCCGTATCGACCAGTTGTCTCACAATTCGCATCACAACATTGATTGGGATCGAGAAACCGATGCCGTCGTTGCCGCCCGAGTTGCTGGCGATGGCCGTATTGAGCCCGACGACTTCGCCGCGCAGATTGACCAGCGGTCCGCCGCTATTTCCGGGATTGATGGCGGCGTCGGTCTGCATGAAATTTTGGTATAGCACTTCGCCTTTGCCGAGGTCTAAATTACTGCGTCCCTTGGCGCTGATAATGCCCCGGGTCACGCTTCGGCGTAAATTGAAGGGGCTGCCAAACGCGAGGACGATCTCACCGATTTCGGCCTTGCTGCTATCGCCAATGCGCGCAGGCAGAAGATCCTCTCCCTCAACGGCCAGGACCGCGATGTCGGTCTCCGCATCGCTCAGGATCTGCTTGGGGTGAATCTGCCTTCCATCGGCAAGTTCAAGGCGTATGTTCTCCTCGTCCGAATGCCGGATCACATGACGATTGGTGAGCACAAAAGATCGCCCACGGACTTGGACGAGAACGCCTGAGCCTGCTTCTTCCACATCTCGACGCATCTGATACTGGGGCAGTGGCGTCGATTCGATATGCACCACCGAAGGCGAAACCAGCTTGGCTACACGTTTGTAGATGCCCAGCTGGCGATCGAGCGATTGGACATCGCGAGCCAGATCGCGGTACTGCTGTTCTCGGTCACCCTCGACAGAAATTGGGAAGCTGAATTTTTGGGCTCGAAGGGGCGCAAAACTGGCGAGTTGAAATCCTACCGCGAAGAGAACAAACCAAGCGTTGCCCAAGCCATGTTTTCGAGTTCCACAAGGCATGTTGCTTCGGGCCTCTCTGGTGCCGCATGTCATTTGAATTTAGTACGTCAAACTGTTAGCCGCCGGGCTTGTCCCGGCATGCAAGGGCAGCACCGGGACAAGCGCGGCGGCTAACAATCCGAGGGTCCAACTCAATGGGCACGAAGTACCAGGTTCAAAGATTATGTCGACTCGGCATCGCTAAAGTGAACATCCGTATCTGCGAAACCAGTATCGATCACACGGCCCCAATTTCCGCTGGCTGCTCCGTTCGGGCCACCATTTTCCGCGGCACGCTGGCAGTCGATGCAATTGGTTGCATAGGGAAGAGCGTTGAGTCGCATCAGGGGAATTTTGCCCCCACAAATATCGCATTGGCCATAGGTGCCTTGGCGTATTTGTTCCAATGCCGTTTCGATGCTAGCCAATTCTCGGCTTTCGACTTCGGCCAATTGCGAGCTGATTTCGTCCTGGGCAGCGTCGAGTGCCGCATCGACCACATCGCCGCCGATTTGTTCGCGCAACGATTTGAGCAAGCTTAAATCGCCAGCCAATGCCTTGCGCATTGCATCGCGCCGCATGATTAGCAAGTCACGTAGTTTTTGGATTGAATCTTTGCGTGCCATTTTTAGTCACCTTACCTGTTACCTGTGCGACGTTCCCTCTCGATCAACACTTGCCCATTCTCGCTTAGGAAAGTCGCATGTCTTGATTCTCTGTTTGCCTCCCGTTAATTTCGCAAGCCGTGCTGCAACGCAGCACACGGCAACCGAATCGGGGGGTAACCGACCATGCACCGTAACTATAGTACGTATGCCGTGCGGAAAGGGTCGCAACAGAAAAACCGTAGATTTCCAGGCCTCCTTTGCCAACCGATAATTCCCATAAGCCCTTATGGCCAAAAGGTTTACAACGAAATCTGATGGCCGTGACTCCGCGGGCTTTTGAGGATTTTCTCCGCCAAGCTTCCTGGACATTCAATTCCATTGTCGCGCGGCACATCCCAACTTTACTGCAGCGCAAGGATAAACCACAAAGGACACAAAGAAAGGGGAGAAACAATTTGAATTTCTCGAAGATGCTTTTTAGCCGTTTGGAGGTTGTTGGCCTTGCATTGCTTTCTTACTTACCGTTTGCAACATTCTCCTCTTCTTTCTTCGTGCTCTTTGCGCCTTTGTGGTTAATTGACTCTACGCTGTTTACGATTCAATTTACCTGTGAGGTCACACGTATCGAAGATCGGCAAGTTCTTTACCCGGGTGTACTCCAAAATGGTCGTTTGTATCCTTGTAGGGATGCTAACGATTGTGCCGGCGGATTGACCACTCATTCTTATATCTCCGCGCAAACGGCAACTTAGGGCCGCCCGATAAATAACATCCCTTTTTTTTCTCGAATTGGCTAGACTTCCAGGGTGAGCGGTCCCCCATTCTCTTGGCGAAGGAGAAAGCCATGGTTCCCTATCTGTCGGTAGTTTGTGGACACATGAAGGCGTTTTATGATTCATTGTCCGAGAAAGACCGCCGCCGTTACGCTGCGGTAGAATCGGAAAAGCTGGGGCATGGGGGCGTCGAGTACGTTGCGTCTGTGCTGGGCTGTGACGAGAAAACGATTCGGAATGGCCGCCATGAGGTGAGCCAATTGCCGGTGGATGACGCCGAAGGACGGGTTCGAAAAAAAGGGGGGTCGAAAAAAAGCTAGCTTTGCTGCACCTGACCTGGAGAACAACCTTCGCCAGGTCGTTGCTGACCATACGGCAGGCGATCCAATGCGTGAAGACGTGGTGTGGACCTATTTGTCGAGTACGGAGATTGCCCACGAGCTCGATCGGCTGGGAACGCCCGTTTGTCCAGACACTGTGCGAAGCTTGCTCGATGAGTTCGGCTTCCACAAGCGGCAGGCCGAGAAAACCAAAGCGATGGGAAATACCCCTTTCCGCAACGAGCAGTTCGAGAACATTGCCCAACTGAGGCAACAATACCTCGACTCTCCCAACCCAATCATTAGCATGGACACCAAGAAAAAGGAGCTTTTGGGCGAGTTTTTCCGTACTGGGCAGTCGTGGTCCGATGGTGCGAATGCCGTATTTGATCACGACTTTCCCAGTTACGCGGACGGCAAGGTCATTCCGCACGGGCTGTACGACCTGAAGCGTAACACAGGGCACCTCACTCTCGGAGTCAGTCACGACACGAGTCAATTTGCTTGCGACAGCTTCCGTGTGTGGTGGCAACGCCACGGCGAGCGGACGTACGCCGACGCCAAGTCGATTCTGTTGCTGTGCGATGGCGGAGGAAGCAATAACTGTCGTCACCACATTTTCAAGGAAGACCTGCAACGATTGGTCAACCGGATTGACATTCCAATTCGCGTCGCCCATTATCCACCGCATTGCTCGAAGTATAACCCGATTGAACACCGTCTTTTTTCTCATGTCACTCGCGCCTGGTCCGGTGTGGTGTTTCGCACGCTTGACATCGTCACAACATGCCTTCGACGAGTGTGGACTCGCACCGGGCTGAAAGTCACCTACGCGGTACTCAACAAGGATTATCAACTCAAACGGAAAGCGAGCGAACGTTTCCTTGACTTGGATCCCATACAGTTCGAAGACGTATTGCCCGATTGGAATTACACCGTAATTCCTACCGCCTACTGAAAACCGGGAAGTTATTTATCGGCCACTCCTTAGTCTGCCCCTAGAGAAGGGGTTATGCGCAGATTGTGACGTAGAGTTTCCCATTACCTACACGTCGAATTTGAGCAGAGGCAGGAAGTTTCCCGCAACGTGTGCGAATGACAACACCGGCGACATCCGAGAATTCACACTCCGCTGTGGCAGAGCCACGGTCCGCGCTAGCATTGCGCATTTACGAAAGTGGCAAGACGCCGAAGGTGGTGCCACTTTGCGAGGGAAAAAGCTCAATCGGTTCCAGCCCCAGGTGCCAAGTTTGTTTGTCGCACCCCGACGTTCAACCTTTGCACTGCTTGATCGTTTGTCGTGATGGCGATGTGGCTGTGACACGTTGGGCATCGGGTGTGCAGCTGAACGAATCTGATTTTACCACGGCGCCGCTCGAAGTGGGCGACAAGCTTACTTTGGGCGCAGTGGAGTTGGAAGTCGTATCCGTGGTTGAGCAATCCTACGATCAGCGGGTCGAGAGCGCATCGCACGCTGAACAGGTCCAAGAGGCAACCGTGCAAAGCGCGACTGCCACATCGATTTCCCCGCCTGCTGAGAAAGCAGTACAAGCGGCAGCCTACTCGACGGTTGATATTCTTTTGCGCCATCTGTCATTGGCCAATCGCAACGCACGTGTACGGTGTCAGCGCTTAGTGGCTTCGTTACGCGAACAACGAGAGTGCCAGTCCACGCTACGCAATCACACGATGGCGTTAGAGAACGAGTTGCAGTCGGTCGAAGGCAATCGAGAACAGCTCGCCGCGGAACTGGCTAAAAACAATCAGCGAGAGGCTCAAACGACCACTGTTCAAGCCGCTGAGATTGAGCAGCTAAAAGCCGCTCTGGTTTCGTTCGAGCAGGTTCGCGATCAGCTCATGGTAGAAAAATCGTCAAGCGCCGAGCGCCGAGAAGAATTAGAAACTGCGCTGGCCGAGCGAGAAAACCGGCTCAACCAACTGCAGGGCGAGCTCGAGTCGACAGGCCAACAGATCAATCAATCGGAACATACGACCGCCAGTCAAGCAGATGAAATCGAGCAGCTAAAAGCCGCTCTGGCTTCGTTCGAACAGGTTCGCGATCAGCTCTTAGCGGA
Organism: Lacipirellulaceae bacterium; assembly: GCA_965249435.1. Lineage (GTDB taxonomy): Bacteria > Planctomycetota > Planctomycetia > Pirellulales > Lacipirellulaceae > JAJRWS01. The sequence continues at coordinate 645,268 of CBDFMC010000025.1, forward strand.
ACAAACCAGTAGCGACGAGCGCCGAGAAGAATTAGAAGCCGACTTATCATTACGTGAAAAACGGTTGGCGGAGTTGACTCACGGATTGGAAGAAACTCGCAATCTTCTTCAGCAGGCTGAACTTGCTGCCCAAGAACAAAATGCGGACAGCAGGCGGCTTGAAGCCGAACTCGAGGAGATGAATGCCAAAGTCGAACAGCTTTCGATCAAGTTGTCGGTCGGTGATGAGCACCAGAAGGCAATTCAGCAAGTGCTGGGTGATCGAGACACCCGAATCGAAGAATTGCAAACCGAATTAAAATCGGTTCGAGCAGAACTCGAACAATCCACCAGCCGGGCTGCCGAGCTTGAGCAAAAGCAAGCGATAGAGAATCAAGAGTTAGCAAGTTTGCAAGCGGAACTCCAGTCGAGCCAGGCGCAATGGGAAGAGGCAAAAGTCTGCCAAGCCGAGTTGCAAAGCCAGCGGGATGAACTTCAAGAACAACTGCAAGGAATTAGCCGTCAGTCGGACGACCTGAAAGAACGCTGCACCAAAAGCGAAACCGAACTAGCGCAGCAGGCTGAGGCCAGTACAATATGGCAGGAAGAACAATCGTCGCTGGAGGAACAACTAAATCGACAGTCGGAGCAGATCGAGACCTTACAAACCGAACTTGAGTCGTCTCGCCAGCAACTAGCGAGGTCAAGTGATCAGCTAGAACGATTGCTGGATGTTCAAGAGCAGAACAGTGAACTGGAAGCGCGCTGCGCCGAGAGCGAATCAGAATTGGCTGCCTTGGTCAAAGCCAGTACTGCATGGCAGGAAGAAAAATCGTCACTGGAAGAACGACTAAACCGGCAGTCGGAGCAGATCGAGGCCTTACAAACCGAACTTGAGTCAGCCCGCCGGCAATCAACGGAGGACGGCGAACAGTTAAAAATATTGCTCGATGCTCACGAGCAGACCCATGCATTGGAAGATCGCTGCGCCAAGAACGAATCTGAATTGGTCTCTCTGTCTGAAGATCGTGCGATATGGCAAACAGAGAAACGGGCGTTGGAAGAGCAGATCGAACAACGATCGATGCGTGTTGACGAGTTGCAAGCCGAACTCGAATCGGCCCGCCAGCAGTCGACTGAGGCAGATGACAAGTTAGAGCAGTTGCAGCGGAATTATAATGAAACGGTGAGCGAATTAGAAGCTTCTCGAGAGCATATCAAGGGGCTCGAGGAAGTCGCCGTTTCGGAGCCGGAGATTGTTGATCGAGAGTCAAACGATTCGGAGACGGACATAAACAATCTTGTCGAGAGAGAGGATTCCGCAGAACAGGCCGAGCCAGAAACGGGCCAGCCGAAGAAGTCGTTTGAGCCGCCCAAGTCGTTTATCGAACAGTACAGCCATTTGCTCGAAGAAACGGGCGACGAGCTGCAGGACAATCCATGTTTGCCAGAGGCTGGCACGACAGAAAAGTCGACGGCCCCGGTTCCATCAGCAACGCTCGCAGCGGGCAATTCCGAGGGCGGCGTCGATGATGATGCAGCGCTAGAAGCCTACATGTCGAACATGATGCGGCGGGTGCGCGGCGAATCGGCTCCGGAATTCAAGTTCCTGTCACAAGGATTACTAAACGCCAGCGCAGACCATGGGCAGCCGGAGATCGATGAACTGGCCGATGCCGATCCGCGGGGCCTGACGGATGAGCTGGCCAAACAGAAAGAAGGGCCTGTCGAGTCGCTCAATTTAGAATCGCTTGTACGGTCATCGAACAACCGGCCCTTGCCGGTTGACTTGTCAGCCATGCGGAAGTTGGCTAATACTTCGGCGCGTGGCGCCATCGCCAGTCATCAGCAACAGAGGCATCTCAACACGGCCCTAAGCAAACTGATCACTTGTGCCATTTCCGTGGTGACATCGGTGCTTCTCATTTTGTGGGTAGAGAGCTACACCAACATAACATTCATCGGCGGGTGCGTTGCCGCCGTCGGAGGTTTGTATTGGGGTGTTCAATTGCTAGGCGTGCTTCTGAGTGTCGTTCGCGCGGGCAGGTGGGATGAAGCTCAGCCCGCAGAGATTCCGATCGATGAAAAGCCGCTCCCTATTTCTGGACAATCCGAGTCCGTGATCACGGCAGTCGATCTGGACATGGTTGAGGCAGCACGCTAGTGCTTCCGGATTTCTCACCACGAAGAGCCTAGCGCGGCCGCCGGCCGCAACCAAAGGAAGTATAGCCGCGAAAAACGCAAAAGATAGTTCAGCCACCGATTGAACACAGATTGAGCACAAACAAGCTTAAACGACACTTTCTAACAAAAAAGAACACGAATCCACAATTGCGGTAGGGACCGCCCTTACTTGGGCGGCTTGTGAAAGAGACGTGGCATGCCGGTTCTCCTTGCTGATTCAAGGCGAACATCAAGACTTCCCTGTTTGGCTTCGGCAAGGAGCCGCTCCGCCTGACATGGCGGGTAACCTAAAGTATTTCCAAGACTTATAAAAGTGGCGGGGGCCGGATTCGAACCGACGACCTCGAGGTTATGAGCCGCTTCTGGAAACCGATAAAAGCCCTAAAATAAGGTGTTTATGGCATTCTACACCCTGTTTGGGACTATTGCAAGCCGTTCCATCCCATTGCAAAAAGTATCGAAAAAAAACGTATTCGGTAGAACGGCCAAGCCGCTCAACCCGTAAATGACCCGTAAATCGGCTAGGGGTGTTTACCCTTTCGCCGTCCGCATCACCAGATTGCCGCCGCCGATCCCAAGAGTTGAACATGATCTACTTCTAATCGTTCGGCGTCGGCCATGCCGTCGAGCGCTGCAGCCCAGGCGTCGGTAAGTGGCAGTTCGAGCCGGGCCGACAAGTCGGCGATGCTGTGCTCGTTCCACTCTTCACCGAGAGAATTATCAATTTTTGCCAAGTGGCAATTTCCGATATCTTCAGCGACTACACTTTGAACAACCCCGAACTGTTCCCCAATTTCCTTCTGCGTCCAGCCAAGCTTGGACAGTCGCCACGCCGTCGCCTGACGGTCGGCTTTGTTTCGATCAACAATATGAGCCACCCACCGATAGACTGCCGATGCCTTCTCGAAGGTCTTGCGCCCCATGCCGACCGCTTCGGAAGCGCGGGAAGTAGTGCGGGCGGATTCGTCGCGAAGGCTGGGGTAACTTGCCCCAGCCTTCGCCTTGCCACCCTTCGCAGAACCAGTTTTATGCGCCGCCTCCGCATCCGGCTTGACCAACTCGACAACCCGCCTACCCATGGCCACCGCTTCGGACGGCGTGAACGGTTCCCGGCAAGTGTTCTCGTCACATTCGGCCAGCAGCAGCTTGATGGCGTTGTCGAAGGTGTTGACAACAATCGCCGAATAAGGCCTTGCGATTTCCGGGGTACTTGGAGTCGGGTTGATGCGTCGGCGCTTGTTAGACGGCCTCCTGTGGCTGCCAATCTGGCAAAACGGACCTCTCACTGCCCCTTATCCAGAACCGCAGCCGCCTTCGAGACCGTCCAGCCCAAGACTATTACCGCCTCTCCGGCAGCGTCTCAGGCCCTTGATGGGGCAAATTTTCCACAACAGAACCATTGCTATCGCCGAGATGTTCTATACTATAGAAGTAGTTCCAATGCAGTCGGCCCTATTGGCCCATTCGGCATATTTCTCTAAACTCTCGCACTGGATGCGGTCGAGTTCTCTTCATGCAAGGCTGCAATACAGTTCGGAGAATTTCACATGGCTACATTACGCATTCCAATACGAGTTGTTTTCTATCAGGAAAACAGCTTTTGGGTTGCGCATTGCCTGGAGTTTGATTTGGTCGGGCACGGCACCAGCCACGAGGAAGCTTTGGTAACTTTGACCAACGCAATACGAACACAAATTGAAGCTTCAGCAGAGTTTGAAAATCCGGCTAATCTATTCTCGCCGGCAGAGGGGAAATACTTCCGCATGTTTGCAGCGGGCTCCGACGCTGCCCATGGTGAGATTCAACTCCAAGTCAATAATGTCGTTATCGATGACACACGTTCACGTGAATACCGTGAAGAAGAGTCCAACGAAATCGCGTATGCGTGAAAGCTGGTGTGGGAAAACGACGCCTTAGGAGTGGCCGATAAATAACTTCCCGGTTTTCAGTAGGCGGTAGGAATTACGGTGTAATTCCAATCGGGCAATACGTCTTCGAACTGTATGGGATCCAAGTCAAGGAAACGTTCGCTCGCTTTCCGTTTGAGTTGATAATCCTTGTTGAGTACCGCGTAGGTGACTTTCAGCCCGGTGCGAGTCCACACTCGTCGAAGGCATGTTGTGACGATGTCAAGCGTGCGAAACACCACACCGGACCAGGCGCGAGTGACATGAGAAAAAAGACGGTGTTCAATCGGGTTATACTTCGAGCAATGCGGTGGATAATGGGCGACGCGAATTGGAATGTCAATCCGGTTGACCAATCGTTGCAGGTCTTCCTTGAAAATGTGGTGACGACAGTTATTGCTTCCTCCGCCATCGCACAGCAACAGAATCGACTTGGCGTCGGCGTACGTCCGCTCGCCGTGGCGTTGCCACCACACACGGAAGCTGTCGCAAGCAAATTGACTCGTGTCGTGACTGAAGCCGAGTGTGACGTGGCCTACGTTACGCTTCAGGTCGTACAGCCCGTGCGGGATGATCTTGCCGTCAGCGTCACTGGGAAAGTCGTGGTCAAGTACGGCGTTCGGACCATCGGACCACGACTGCCCGGCGCGGAAAAACTCGCCCAAAAGCTCCTTTTTCTTGGTGTCCATGCTGATGATCGGGTTGGGCGAGTCCAGGTATTGTTGCTTCAGTCGGGCAATGTTATCGAACTGCTCGTTGCGAAAAGGAGTATTTCCCTTCGCTTTGGTTTTCTCGGCCTGGCGTTTGTGAAAGCCGAACTCATCGAGCAGGCTTCGCACGGTGTCCGGACAAACGGGCGTTCCCAGCCGATCGAGCTCGTGGGCAATCTCCGTGCTCGACAAATAGGTCCACACCACGTCTTCACGCATTGGATCGCCTGCCGTATGGTCAGCAACGACCTGGCGAAGGTTGTTCTCCAGGTCAGGTGCAGCAAAGCTAGCTTTTTTTCGACCCCCCTTTTTTTCGAACCCGTCCTTCGGCGTCATCCACCGGCAATTGGCTCACCTCATGGCGGCCATTCCGAATCGTTTTCTCGTCACAGCCCAGCACAGACGCAACGTACTCGACGCCCCCATGCCCCAGCTTTTCCGATTCTACCGCAGCGTAACGGCGGCGGTCTTTCTCGGACAATGAATCATAAAACGCCTTCATGTGTCCACAAACTACCGACAGATAGGGAACCATGGCTTTTCTCCTTCGCCAAGAGAATGGGGGACCGCTCACCCTGGAAGTCTAGCCAATTCGAGAAAAAAAAGGGATGTTATTTATCGGGCGGCCCTTAACCATGCTGTCATTGCTCAAAGTGGCGCTGTCGTATTAGGCTTTGTTAGAAATCCCTAAGCCGAACGGCGCTAGCCGCCAGCTTGTAGAGCGTAACGGATTGCCCTTAGCACCCGACGCTATCGCGCCATCGGCTCAGTCAATCACCCTAAATTTCAAGCTAACTCGAACACTCCCTAACACGACTGCCTCAACGTGCCCTCGCCTATTATCACCAACCAACATACGCTCCTCGATCTGTGCGACCGGCTTCAAAACGCCAAACAAATCGGCATTGATACAGAATTTGTTTCCGAAGACACATTCTATCCGGAACTCTGCCTGATCCAAATCGCTACCCGCGACGAAATGGCGGTCGTCGATCCGCAAACCGTCGACGTTACGCCCTTCTGGAAACTGCTTGCCGAAGGCTCGCACACGACCGTTTTACATGCGGGGCGGGAAGAATTGAACTTCATGCTGCGGGATGTTAATCGCCTTCCCAAGGATTTGTTCGATATCCAAATCGCTGCCGGTTTTTGCAGCAACGAATATCCCGCGGCCTACGGCTCGGTCGTGAGTAAATTCATCGGTCACAAACCCCAAAAAGGCCAACAGCGCACCGACTGGCGCAGGCGCCCTCTCTCCAAAGCCCAAATCAACTACGCGTTGGAGGATGTCCGCTATCTGCTACCAGTTTTTGATCGACAGCGTGCCCTCCTCACCGAGCGGGAACGCATCGACTGGCTCGCAGAGGAGATGAACGCATGGCAAGCCCAAGTGATTTCTGCCCGCGATCGCCAAGATTGGCGTCGAGTCTCGGGCATCGGCAAGTTGAACGGCTCGCAGCTTGGCAATCGTTCGCGAATTGTGGCTATGGAGGTATGAAGAAGCCAAGCGTCTTAACCAACCGCAAAAACGACTGCTGCGAGACGATCTGCTCGTCGAACTTGCCAAGCATCAGGTCGACAGCCCAGAGAAAATCTTGGCTATTCGAGGCATGCAGCGTCGGGCGCTACGTCAGAAGGCCCAGGAATTGGCCGATTGTGTTCGTCGAGGACTCAAAGCACCCGTGGAGCAAAGACCACACACTCCCCGCAAGCAGACCCCCTCGCAACTCAACTTGCTCGGACAATATCTGACACCTGCATTGGGAACAATCTGCCACCGCGCCACGGTGGCTGCCAGCATGGTTGGAACCGCCAGTGATGTGCGCGATCTGATCGCCTACCGGCTAGGATTTGGCGGAGCGATGAACCACGAGACCCCCGTCTTAACTCAAGGCTGGCGAGCCGAATTGGTTGGCAATCTTATCGACGATCTGTTGGAAGGAAAAAAGTCGATCCGCATCAGCAACGCACGCGATGGCGATCCATTGGTGTTCGACGACGTTTGATTCAGCAATTCCCGTTAACGCATAAGGCCGTTGGACGGACGAGAAAAGGGCGTTTTAAAGGAGTGGCCGATAAATAACTTCCCGGTTTTCAGTAGGCGGTAGGAATTACGGTGTAATTCCAATCGGGCAATACGTCTTCGAACTGTATGGGATACAAGTCAAGGAAACGTTCGCTCGCTTTCCGTTTGAGTTGATAATCCTTGTTGAGTACCGCGTAGGTGACTTTCAGCCCGGTGCGAGTCCACACTCGTCGAAGGCATGTTGTGACGATGTCAAGCGTGCGAAACACCACACCGGACCAGGCGCGAGTGACATGAGAAAAAAGACGGTGTTCAATCGGGTTATACTTCGAGCAATGCGGTGGATAATGGGCGACGCGAATTGGAATGTCAATCCGGTTGACCAATCGTTGCAGGTCTTCCTTGAAAATGTGGTGACGACAGTTATTGCTTCCTCCGCCATCGCACAGCAACAGAATCGACTTGGCGTCGGCGTACGTCCGCTCGCCGTGGCGTTGCCACCCACACACGGAAGCTGTCGCAAGCAAATTGACTCGTGTCGTGACTGACTCCGAGAGTGAGGTGCCCTGTGTTACGCTTCAGGTCGTACAGCCCGTGCGGGATGACCTTGCCGTCCGCGTAACTGGGAAAGTCGTGATCAAATACGGCATTCGCACCATCGGACCACGACTGCCCGGTACGGAAAAACTCGCCCAAAAGCTCCTTTTTTCTTGGTGTCCATGCTAATGATTGGGTTGGGAGAGTCGAGGTATTGTTGCCTCAGTTGGGCAATGTTCTCGAACTGCTCGTTGCGGAAAGGGGTATTTCCCATCGCTTTGGTTTTCTCGGCCTGCCGCTTGTGGAAGCCGAACTCATCGAGCAAGCTTCGCACAGTGTCTGGACAAACGGGCGTTCCCAGCCCGATCGAGCTCGTGGGCAATCTCCGTACTCGACAAATAGGTCCACACCACGTCTTCACGCATTGGATCGCCTGCCGTATGGTCAGCAACGACCTGGCGAAGGTTGTTCTCCAGGTCAGGTGCAGCAAAGCTAGCTTTTTTTCGACCCCCCTTTTTTTTCGAACCCGTCCTTCGGCGTCATCCACCGGCAATTGGCTCACCTCATGGCGGCCATTCCGAATCGTTTTCTCGTCACAGCCCAGCACAGACGCAACGTACTCGACGCCCCCATGCCCCAGCTTTTCCGATTCTACCGCAGCGTAACGGCGGCGGTCTTTCTCGGACAATGAATCATAAAACGCCTTCATGTGTCCACAAACTACCGACAGATAGGGAACCATGGCTTTCTCCTTCGCCAAGAGAATGGGGGACCGCTCACCCTGGAAGTCTAGCCAATTCGAGAAAAAAAAGGGATGTTATTTATCGGGCGGCCCTAAGTCGTTTCCGATCGAATCAGACGAGTACCTGCTGAAGGTCAATCGTTATGTCGAGCGGAATGCCCTTCGGGCAAACCTCGTCGAACGTGCGGAAGATTGGCAATGGTCCAGTCTCTGGCGACATCAGACGGGCAACAAACAACGGACCAAGCTGCTGAGCGACTGGCCGATCACCCGTCCTGGGCAGTGGCTCAAGCCCGTTAACCAGGCGCTCACGGAAGGGGAGTTAATGCGCTCCGCGGTGTGGTCGACGGAGCGCCCCCTACGGAAGCGATGACTGGTGCTAACGAACAATCAAGCAACTGGGCTTGGAACACACCATTCGTCCAAGGGGCCGTCCCCGCAAGACAAAAACGGAAAGAACGGATGAGGCGGATTGATAAAACGACTATCGCGGTAGGGACGACCATTGCTAGTCGCCCCCCGCACAGATCCGTACGTGAGTGTTTACCTCATACGGCTCCTACCTTGAGTCGGGCGTGAAATCGTTGGTCAGGAATAAAGATGGATGATGCGTGGACGCGGGAGATGCTTTCGCACCAGTCGGTGCATACGCTCCCAATTCCAATAGCGTCCACGCTGACTACGTCGGCGAATCACGTGAAGCCACAGACGAGCTACCTCGTCCACAAAACGTCCAATCCGGTTGCTGTTGCTAGGGACGGCATGATAGTTCAGCCAACCTTGAACAACACGTCGCAACCAGCGAGCCGTTTCGCCTAGGGGCCGGTGCATTCGCTTTCGCAGTTTCGCTTTGATCGCTTGTAATGTCGCACGCATGCGTTTGGCCATCGAATGTCGATGGATCGTGAACCGACCGTGCTTTCGAGTCTTGGCACACTTGTGCGTGAAGCCAAGGAAATCAAAAGTTTCTGGTCGGCCCTCGCCGCGTCGTTCACGCCGTTCGCTCGCATAACGACCGAACTCGATCAGACGCGTCTTGCCTTCGTGTAGCTTCAAGCCAAATTTGGCAAACCGTGTGCGGAGTTCTTCCAGACACGCCGTTGCCTCGTGATGATGCTCAAAACCGATCACGAGTCGAGTAGCCCGGGGGAATCGCACCCCCAGGCCCTCACAGAACCGGACGTGAACCTCTCGGCTCATCCGGCTCTTATTGTCCAGTCGCAGGACGAATTCCTTGCGCCCACAACGCAAAGAGCTGTGGTTCTCTTTGAGCCACACGGCCCAGCCAGTGAACAGCCTTACGTTGATGGTTGCGAAGTCGTTTGAACTTGCGTCGTACCCAGTACACAAGACTACGTTCCAGGCTACGCAAGACGGGTGTTAACGCCGAGCGGTAAAACCGACCATAGCAATTCACCCAACCACGTACGAAAGGATTAACGAATTTCGCGATCTCCTCAAGGGACTGGTTGTTGCGACGTCCACCGATTCGCCACGAACGAATCGTAGCACGAATCGATTTGGCCGCCTTGTTGCTCACACCGGGAAGGAAGCTGATGAAAAGCTTGCCTTTCCGATTCTTGGCTCGACGCGAACGAAACGTGTAGCCCAAGAAGTCGAATGAAGTATTTTCATGCGAGCCTCGCCGGTCATCGTCTTTGCAGTACACGATCTTGGTCTTCTCAGGATGAAGCTCCAAGCCGCATTCTGCCAGACGTTCCCGGAGTGCCGCGAGCAAGCCTTCAGCCTCGACGAGGCTGCGAGCATGCACGACAGCATCATCGGCGTACCTTGCGAATTGAATCGACGGATGATTTCGGCTAAGGAACTGCGCGGAAATAAGTTACCGGATTGGTATTGCGTTGGCAGACGGAATTATTGCACATTTCGTCCATGCCGGATGCACACGTTGTTCAATGGATTCGTGACAAGTATATCCACCTAGCGTCGGAACTCGATGAGAGGGGCCGTCGACGCTGGGCGGCAATTGAAGCAGCTTCTCTCGGACGAGGTGGAATCGCTGCGGTGACCGCAGCAACAGGAATTTCTGATCGTACCATTCGTGCGGGGACAAGAGAGCTTACAAATCCTCCGCAATTTGGTAGCGACCGGCAACGTAAAGTCGGTGGCGGTCGGAAAACCGCGGACAGAAGAGCAACCTGATCTTCTCGACGCACTTGACCAGCTCATCAATCCTAGCACTCGTGGCGATCCGATGAATCCACTTCGCTGGACATGCAAGAGCACTCGTACTTTGGCACAGGAACTTCGCACCCAAGGCTACAACGTCGGCCCAACAACGATTCGTGGCATGCTGCACAAGCTCGGCTACAGTCTGCAAGCAAACCGAAAAACACGTGAAGGAAAAGAGCATCCCGACCGAGACGCCCAGTTTCAGCACATTAACAAACGAGTGAAAGCTCGAAAACGTCGCGGTGAGCCTGCAATCTCAGTGGACACGAAGAAGAAGGAAAACCTAGGAAACAAGAAGAATCCGGGCAAGACTTACGAACACAGGAAAAAGCCACGCGAAGTTGACACCCACGACTTTCCGAACAAGAAAAAGGGGAAGGCAGTGCCCTATGGGAGTCTACGACATTCATCAGAACAAAGCAGCAGTCTCGGTAGGTATCAGCCACGACACGGCGGAATTCGCGGTAACGGCGATCCGTCGCTGGTGGAATAGATTGGGGCGGCGGAAATATGGTACGGCCAAACGCTTGCTAATTACTGCGGACAGTGGAGGCAGCAACAGTTCCCGAAACCGCCTCTGGAAATTGGAATTGCAGAAGTTTGCCGACAAGACTGGCCTCATCATCGAAGTCTGCCACTATCCACCTGGCACCAGCAAATGGAATAAGATCGAACATCGCGTGTTCTGTCACATTACACGCAATTGGCAAGGAGTTCCTCTTGAGAATCTGGAAGTTGTGTTGGAGAGCATCGGCAACACAAAGACGGCGACAGGACTCGAGATTCATGTTTGGTTAGATGAAAAGACATATGAGAAAGGTAGAAAAGTGCCAGACGTCGAACTTGCCGAGTGTATGATCAAATGCAACAAGTTTCACGGTGACTGGAACTACGAAATCCACCCAGGACGCTAACTCACATCCGGTAACTTATTTCCGCGCAGGCCCTAAGCCGCGAGCGGCCGCTTGCGGCTTAGGGCCGCCCGATAAATAACATCCCTTTTTTTTCTCGAATTGGCTAGACTTCCAGGGTGAGCGGTCCCCCATTCTCTTGGCGAAGGAGAAAGCCATGGTTCCCTATCTGTCGGTAGTTTGTGGACACATGAAGGCGTTTTATGATTCATTGTCCGAGAAAGACCGCCGCCGTTACGCTGCGGTAGAATCGGAAAAGCTGGGGCATGGGGGCGTCGAGTACGTTGCGTCTGTGCTGGGCTGTGACGAGAAAACGATTCGGAATGGCCGCCATGAGGTGAGCCAATTGCCGGTGGATGACGCCGAAGGACGGGTTCGAAAAAAAGGGGGGTCGAAAAAAAGCTAGCTTTGCTGCACCTGACCTGGAGAACAACCTTCGCCAGGTCGTTGCTGACCATACGGCAGGCGATCCAATGCGTGAAGACGTGGTGTGGACCTATTTGTCGAGTACGGAGATTGCCCACGAGCTCGATCGGCTGGGAACGCCCGTTTGTCCAGACACTGTGCGAAGCTTGCTCGATGAGTTCGGCTTCCACAAGCGGCAGGCCGAGAAAACCAAAGCGATGGGAAATACCCCTTTCCGCAACGAGCAGTTCGAGAACATTGCCCAACTGAGGCAACAATACCTCGACTCTCCCAACCCAATCATTAGCATGGACACCAAGAAAAAGGAGCTTTTGGGCGAGTTTTTCCGTACCGGGCAGTCGTGGTCCGATGGTGCGAATGCCGTATTTGATCACGACTTTCCCAGTTACGCGGACGGCAAGGTCATCCCGCACGGGCTGTACGACCTGAAGCGTAACACAGGGCACCTCACTCTCGGAGTCAGTCACGACACGAGTCAATTTGCTTGCGACAGCTTCCGTGTGTGGTGGCAACGCCACGGCGAGCGGACGTACGCCGACGCCAAGTCGATTCTGTTGCTGTGCGATGGCGGAGGAAGCAATAACTGTCGTCACCACATTTTCAAGGAAGACCTGCAACGATTGGTCAACCGGATTGACATTCCAATTCGCGTCGCCCATTATCCACCGCATTGCTCGAAGTATAACCCGATTGAACACCGTCTTTTTTCTCATGTCACTCGCGCCTGGTCCGGTGTGGTGTTTCGCACGCTTGACATCGTCACAACATGCCTTCGACGAGTGTGGACTCGCACCGGGCTGAAAGTCACCTACGCGGTACTCAACAAGGATTATCAACTCAAACGGAAAGCGAGCGAACGTTTCCTTGACTTGTATCCCATACAGTTCGAAGACGTATTGCCCGATTGGAATTACACCGTAATTCCTACCGCCTACTGAAAACCGGGAAGTTATTTATCGGCCACTCCTTAGCCCTCTCACCCACGCAATGTGGCCACCATCAATAGCACCACAAGCCCCAGCAATCCAACTACGCGTCGAACGATCGGGCGGCCGAAATTTCCCAAGCTTATCGCGATCAATTGCTGCAGCAGCAATAGTGTTGCCACGATGCCACCCATAAAGCAGACAGTGCCGAGCACGTCGCCACCCATCAGATCGCGCCGAGACGAAGCCGAGAGTATCATCAGCACCCAAACGCCTATGGGCAATTGCATCATGGTGCAAAGCGTTGTCAGCAGCGCCGCCCAAGCAGCTAAACGTCTGTTGCCCACTTTTTTCCCTTCGCGGACCGACAACCAAAGCACCGCCGCCAAGGCCACGGCAAACGAAGCCACGATAAAGTGCATGGAAAGCGCCAGCACTTCGCGACGAAGCATCAACTGGATAAACAGCTTACGCTCAATCACCGCCTCACCAACCCAATGGGCGTTTTTTGTTAGCTTTCCCAACACGACCATAAGCGGCGGAAAGTGGTAAAGCAAGTTGGTAGCCGTCAGAATCGCCATCAGCCCATGCAAGAGAGGCCTCTGTCGGGCTCGATGCCAAACGGCCGCATAGCCAACCATGCAAACAAGGGAAAAGACCAACTCCGCCGCGGCATTCCAGTAGGCCTTAGCGGGAAACCGTGCGAGAGCCGCACGTTGCTGCGGATTGTCAGGTAACATCAACACGCCGCCGAGCAACATCCCCAAGACAAGCGCCCACACCGACCACCACGCCAACCGTTGGCCTACGCGATCGCGCAGTTCATGATCGGGGTGCCTACGGCGCCGGAGCCACAGACACACGATGGGCCCCGCCGACGCCAGATTGAGCGCCAGTAAATGGACTGCCATAACAGGTGCGATCAGCATATGAAGCATGGGGAAATACGGAATTCGGGATGCGGATTGCGAAATGGTAATGTGTACGGTAAAGTGATCGTTCCAATTCCGCAATCCGCAATCCGAATTCCGCATTTTTTTTGGGCGATTAGCTCAGTTGGCTAGAGCATCTCGTTTACACCGAGAGGGTCGGGGGTTCGAGTCCCTCATCGCCCACCTTGCTGCTTTCCCGTGCGATGCGATGCGCTGTTTTGCGGGGATTTCAGCACTTGCCGTTTGTGGTGCGTTGCCGTGCGAGTCCATGCTGGACGCAAAATGGCTACATTTTTGGAGCGCGCGGTCGAAGTGATGATCTCAGAGTGTGTCTGGAAAGTGATATCGTAGTGGGAACATCTTTGATGGTAGCATTTCTGATTCGAGCGGAGGAGCTTCGAACGTGGAGGTGCCCGAGATGTCCGTTACCAGCGAGTATCGCGGCTATGCGACCGACCTTACCGATGCCCAATGGGACTTGGTCGAACCGTTTATTCCCTGGCCCAAACCGGGAGGCCGCGATCGAACGACCTCCATGCGAGCGGTTGTGGATGCGATTGTGTATCTGCTTCGTACCGGCTGTGCGTGGCGGATGCTACCACACGACTTCCCGCCGTGGCAAACGGTGTACGACTACTTTTGCCAATGGAAGCAAAACGGTACCTGGCAGCAAATGCACGACATGTTGCGCGAGCGAGTGCGAAAGAAGGACGGACGTGAGCCGACGCCCAGCGCGGCAATCCTCGATAGTCAATCGGTCAAGACGACCGAAAAAGGGGGGGGTACATGGGTATGACGCAGGGAAGAAGGTGAATGGTCGCAAGCGGCACATTTTGGTGGACACCATGGGCTTACTGCTGACCGTGGTTGTCCATGCCGCCAGCATCCAAGATCGTGACGGGGCAAAGCAAGTGCTGGAAAAATCGAAAGGGAAATTTCCACGCTTGCAACTCGTGTGGGCAGATGGGGGCTATCGCGGCAAGCTGATCGACTGGGTGAAAAATACTTGTGGTTGGGTATTGGAGATCATCAAACGCAATGCTGACGCCAAGGGATTCGAAGTGTTACCCAGACGCTGGGTCGTCGAACGCACCTTTGCCTGGTTCGGCCGTTACCAACGATTTAGCAAAGACTACGAGTTTCATCCTGAAACCAGCGAAACCATGCTACAGATCGCCATGACCCACATCATGCTGAGAAGGCTGGCGCCGACAGCAGAGACATGATGCACTTTCCAGACACACTCTAAGCCGCAAGCGGCCGCTCACGGCTCAGCGGAAATTCAACCCTTTACCCTGAACTCTCCAACCACCTCCATGCAATTCCGCACTCGCGCTATCCACGTTGGCAATGAAAAATGCCCCGAAACGGGCGCGGTGGTGCGCCCGATCCATTTGGCGTCGACCTTTGTTCAGCCCGGGGCAGGGGAATGGGGCGAGTTTGACTATTCGCGGAGCGGTAACCCGACGCGGCAGGCGCTCGAAACCACGCTCGCGTCGCTCGAAGGAGGATGCGGGGCGCTCGCCTTTGCCAGCGGAATGGCGGCGACCCATTGTGTGGTGGCGATGCTTCAAAGCGGCGACCGGATCGTTGCCGGAAGCGATATCTATGGCGGTACCTATCGGTTGTTGCACAAAATAGCCAATCGAGCGGGCATTGAGGTTGCCCTGGTCGACACCACCGATGCCAGCAACTTGGAATCCGCCATCACTCCGGCAACCAAGCTGGTATGGATCGAAAGTCCCGGCAACCCGCGTATGTCGCTAACCGACATTAATGCCTGTGCCGAGATTGCCCACCGCCACGGGGCGCTGTTAGGTGTCGATAGCACGTTCGCCACACCCGTGCTTACTCGGCCACTGGAATTGGGAGCCGACATCGTCATGCACTCGGCCACCAAATACCTCGGTGGGCACAGCGACATGGTGGGCGGGGCGCTGGTGGTCCGCGACCAGTCGCTGTGGGACGAACTTTACTTTGTGCAAAACGCCACCGGGGCGATCATGGGGCCGCTCGATGCCTTTTTGTGCTCGCGCGGATTGAAAACACTCGAACTGCGTGTACGCGAACAAAGCCACACCGCCTTGCGGTTGGCCGAGTGGCTCGCAGCCGACCCGCGCGTCGAGCGGGTGCTTTATCCCGGTTTGAATACGCATCCGGGACACGACATTGCGAAAAAACAGATGGATGGGGCGTTTGGCGGAATGTTATCATTCGAGTTGAAAGGTGATTTTGACGCTGCCAAGCAGTTTGTCGAATCGACCGAGCTGTTCCAGTTGGCCGTCAGCTTGGGTGCGGTTGAATCGCTGATCGAGCAGCCCGCATCAATGTCACACGCCAGCTACGACGCTGCCGACCGAGCCAAACATGGCATCACCGACGGGCTGATTCGTCTGTCGGTTGGATTGGAAGCGCCGGAAGATTTGCAGGCTGATCTTGAGCAGGCTTTTCAGGTTGCCTGCGGCACGTCATGATGAAGTCCGATAGCACCCGTGTGCCCTCGTTGCAACACGGCTAGCCGCATCGCAACGCGACGCACGGCGCCAACCACCAACCCCCAACCACCACCATGAAACTAGGATTTGTCACTGCGATTCTCGCCGAATTAAGTTTAGACGAAGTGCTCGATTGTGCCGCCCACATCGGCTACGACTGTGTCGAAGTGATGTGCTGGCCCCCTGGCGGGCCCGACCGAAAATATGGCGGTGTGACGCACATCGATTGCACCGATTTCTCACAAGCCCAGGCCGACGATGTGCTTGCCTTGTGCGAGAAGCACGCCGTCGGCATCTCCGCGCTGGGATACTATTCCATCCCCCTGTCAGCCGACAAGGAGCAAGCCGAGGTCGCCCAATCGCATCTGCGGAAAGTAATCGACGCCGCCCCGCTGCTGGGGCTCGACAACGTCAACTCATTCATCGGTGCGAACCACACGCTGTCGCTCGAAGAAAACATGCAGCAGTTCGAGCAAGTCTGGCCCGACATCATCCGTTATGCCGAAGATCGCGGCGTGCGCATCGGCATCGAAAATTGCCCCATGCTATTTGCCGACACCTGGCCCTTCGGCTTGAACCTTGCCCGCACGCCCGCCATCTGGCGACGGATGTTCGAGACAATTCCCTCGGACCATTTTGGCTTGAACTACGACCCATCGCACCTCGTCATGCAACTGATGGACCCGATTGCTCCGATCTTCGAATTCGGTCCCCGCATCTTCCACTCACACGCCAAAGACATGCGCATCGATCGCACATTGCTTGACGATGTCGGCTCGCTCGTAACGCCCATGGAGCGATGCACGGCCAAGATCCCCGGCCTAGGCGACATCGACTGGGGCAAGTGGATCGCCGCCCTAACCGACGTCGACTACGATGGCCCCGTCTGCGTCGAGGTAGAAGACGAAGCATTTACCGAAGACCTGGAGGCGAGAAAGCGTTCGTTGCAGATCAGTTACAATGTGCTGCGGCCATTGGTTGTTTGAGAAGCAAAATACGTTGCGACCTCTTTTTCCCTAATTGGAACATCCCATGAAAATTGAAACGATTCATCTGAAAAACTTCAAGGCGTTCCGTGACGTCAGGATGGTCGATGTGCCAAATTTTTGCGTCGTAGTTGGAGCGAATGGCACCGGCAAATCAACTCTGTTCGATGTCTTTGGGTTCCTTAAGGATTGTCTAACCTACAACGTGTCGCGTGCTGTCCAGAGCCGAGGCGGATTCAAGGAAGTTGTCTCTCGCGGCGCTGACGACGAGTCGATTTGCATTGAACTTCAATTTCGCCTGGAGATTACCGGTAAGGAACGGCTGGTGACCTACTTGCTCGAAGTTTCCAATCGCAAAGGCAATTTAGCAATAGAACGCGAGGTGTTGCGTTACAAACGTGGACGGCATGGCTCACCCTATCATTTTTTGGATTTTAGTAACGGCAAAGGCTATGCCGTTACTAATGAAGAAGACTTCAACAAGACCGATGACGAACTGGTCCGCGAAGAGCAAACACTTAGTAGCCCAGATATGCTGGCGATCAAAGGACTTGGACAGTTTCAACGATTCAAGGCCGCGAACGCGTTCCGTGAACTGATCGAAAACTGGCACATCTCCGATTTCCATATCAACTTGGCACGCGGCAGCAAAGATGCGGCAGGATTCTCTGAACATCTTTCGATATCTGGTGACAACCTGCAACTTGTCGCCAATCATTTACTGGAGAACCAACCTGAGATTTTTAAGCAAGTCATCGAGAAGATGAAGTCTCGTGTCCCAGGAGTTGGTGATATTCAGTCAGAATCCACCGCGGACGGGCGATTGCTGCTCAAGTTTCAAGACGGTTCGTTCAAAGACCCATTCATCGACAAATATGTTTCGGACGGCACCATCAAGATGTTTGCCTATCTGGTGTTACTCTACGACCCGTCGCCTCATCCATTGCTGTGTGTGGAAGAACCAGAAAACCAACTTTATCCGCGACTCTTGGTAGAACTAGCCGAGGAGTTTCGTAGTTACGCAAATCGTGGCGGCCAGGTCTTCGTCTCGACACATTCTCCTGATTTTCTAAATGCGGTACAGCTTGATGAAGTATTTTGGTTGGTCAAACGAGAAGGTTACTCACACGTGGAACGAGCGCGAGATAACGAACAAGTCGCGGCCTACATGAGTGAGGGCGATCAAATGGGCTACCTCTGGAAGCAAGGATTCTTCGAGGGGGTGGACCCGGAATGACAACATTGGTGTTTTTGCTGGAAGAATTTTCTGCGCAAGCCATGCTGGAAGGGATATTGCCCCGCTTGTTGCCGGACGAAGTCATTCCAAAGTTCCTGGTTTTCGAAGGCAAGCAAGACTTGGACAAGCGCGTTGAAAAGCGAGTGCAAGGTTGGCTCACACCCGATACCTACTTCGTAGTGATTCGAGACAAAGATAGTGGTGACTGCAAGACCATCAAGGATAGGCTTACCGAAAAATTGACAAATGCGGGCCATCCCAATTCGCTCGTTCGCATAGCCTGCCATGAGCTGGAAAGCTTTTATCTTGGTGATCTTGCTGCAGTGGAAGCGGGACTTAACTGCCATGGTGTATCAAGACTCCAGGACAAATCTAAGTATCGAGCACCCGACTCGTTTTCCAACCCTGCAGAAGAAATGGCCAAGATTTCCGTCTACCAGAAAATTGCTGGTTCACGGGCCATTGCTGTCCATCTGAAGTTAGATGGTAGTAATCGTTCTCAGAGCTTCAACGTCCTTGTCGACGGATTGCGCAGCATGATTGTCAGCTTATAACTGCTCACAGCAAACAAAAAAGAGAGAGACAAAATGAAGACGCAGCTCATTTTCCGGGATTGAATTCTTGCGAGATCAGCTACTCTGTTCTTGATGTTGCAATCACTATAGAATGCTGGAAGACCTTTTTTATTGCTCTGTCGATCTGGTGCTGACTGATACAATCAAGCCGCAATTGCGCGACAACATTCCTCAGGAAGCCATCTATGTCCTGGGATTTTGAGGCTTACGCGATATCCTTATCCATCACTACTTCGGCATCAACATGGATATCGTCTGGGACCTATTGCAAAACCAGCTCGATGAGTTGAGGATGAACGTGCAGAAGATGTTGAAGAAGTGATTCAACTCGCATTTCTCACGTAGAGCGAGGCAAACTCGCCCCAGGCTGCAATGCCTTGCGGCCGCCGGTCGTATGAGGAATAATAACGACTCCCCCCCCTTCTTTGTTTCCTAAAGGAGAATCCTATCCGATGACTTCCACTCGTAAGAAATCTGCCTCTGTTGCCAGTCGACGCGATTTCCTCAAGACTACCGGCTCGACCGCTCTCGCTGCTGGGGCACCCCTGGTGTTGCCTAGTTCTGTATTTGGGCGTTTGGCACCAAGCAATCGTATCAATGTCGGGGTGATTGGCCTGGGAACGCGCGGTATCCCTGACATGGGCCTGTTCATGCGAAACGACGATGTGCAGATTCGTGCGATCTGCGATGTCAACACGGCCAGCAAGGGATATCGTGATGAAGAGACCGTCATGGGGCGCGAGCCTGCTTTGAAAATCGTCAACCAGTACTACGGGGCAAAACGAAGGTCTGGCACGTTTCAGGTAGTTGATGCGTACAACGATTTTCGAGAAGTACTCGGGCGAGACGATATCGACGCAGTGGCAATTGTCGTGCCGGACCATTGGCACGCACCGATGACGATCATGGCTGCCGAGGCGGGCAAGGATATTTTCTGCCAAAAACCACTCACGCTAACCCTCAGAGATGGTCAGGAGATGATCAAAGCTGTGCGGAAGCACCAGCGGATCATGCAAACCGGTAGCCAGTACCGTTCTAATTCCAGGGCGCGGCATGTCTGCGAACTCGTTCGCAACGGACGGATTGGTCAGCTCAAAACGATTCGCGTTGCCATTGGGTATAATAATAAGGTTGGACCAGGGCCGGGCTGGGAACCGATGCCTGTCCCGGATGGATTTGATTACGATTTATGGCTGGGGCCGGCGCCGAAGGTTCCGTACCACGAGAAACGGTGTATCTACAAGTTCCGTTTCAATCTCGACTACTCTGGCGGACAAATCACCAACCTCGGCGCACACAGTATCGACGTTGCCCAGTTGGGGAATGGTTCCGATCTGACCGGCCCGGTCGAAGTCGAAGGACTCCATGCCAAATGGCTCCCTGAAGGAAGTCTTTTCAACACTGCGCTGGAAGCGAAATTTCGAGCACGTTATGCCAACGGAGTCGAACTGATTGGCGAAAGCTCAGAAAGTACCATGGGCGTACGGTTCGAGGGAACTGAGGGGTGGGTCGCATTCAGTCTCGATGGTGGACGCTTTAGGGCATCCTCGAAATCACTGGAGACAGCCGTGATCGGTCCTGACGAAATTCGTCTGCCAGTTTCGAATCCGGAGCGAACGTTCGAGAAGCCGGGCAATTTCTACGCCGATCATATCCGTAATTTTCTCGACTGTGTCAAAACCCGATCGGAACCACTCGAACCGGTTGAAGTGGGGCATCGCAGTGCCAGTATTTGTCACTTGTGGAACATCGCGATCAAGCGGATGGGTAAAAAACTGGCATGGGACCCCGAAAAAGAGGAATTCACCAACGACGAAATAGCGAACAGCATGCGCTCGCGTCCAGCACGAGATTGGGCCTGAAAGAGCAAACAGCAACTCCTTTCACGGAGGTTGTGATTTTTTGTAGGCTGGAACGAGCTATGCGAGTTCCGGCAAGAATACACCAGCACCCGCCGAAACTGTGCAGAGCCCGCCACGGCAGGTTTGCAACTTGTTCCAGCCTACCGGTTCACCTCCCGAAAAACTCACGGCCCCTCGGTGGGTCAACGGATCAGCGCTTCCTCAAACTCTGTGAAGAGGCCATCAAAAACTTCTTCCCGGTCTTGGGCGGTTGGCTCCAAATCGCGAGTCTGATCGTTATCGCCGGATAGCCTCAAGGCAGGCGCTGCGGGGCCAATGCGATGGTTGATGGCAAACCGCTCGGCCAATTCGGCTGAGGGCTCCAAGTCGAACGTGCGGAAGCTGCTTAGCGCCGTGTTCTGCGGCCGGGTCGACATGTCATCACGACTCGACCCGATCAGCTCGGCAAGGGCCACGTCGAACAGCTCGCTCTGGGACGCCGGAGAAATTTCGCTCGTCTCTTCTGCGGCAGTTTGTTGAGATGTATAGATCGATGCCTCATAGCTCCCGGATGTGCTTCCTGTCGTTTCACCTTCCGGTGCAAGCAGGGCCGCGGGAGGAACAAACTCAAACGCCCCGATGTCGTAGGCACTTCCTTGTGGTCTTAGCGCTGTGTGGCGATAGTCGTAGGTCAAACCGCCGGGAAGTTCA
This sequence comes from Lacipirellulaceae bacterium, assembly GCA_965249435.1. Classification (GTDB taxonomy): domain Bacteria; phylum Planctomycetota; class Planctomycetia; order Pirellulales; family Lacipirellulaceae; genus JAJRWS01. The sequence goes on from CBDFMC010000025.1 coordinate 666,586, forward strand.
TGAAGTTCAGGTACATTACCGGTATTTATTTCAGGTATTTTACCCGCATCTATCGCTGGTGAGCCAACTTTTAATTTGTAGTCTGTATCGATTGCAGATGGCATCTGGCCACCAACAAACAGTGTGTCAGGATCAACATTTGTTAAATTACCAGATAATACAGGCCAACCGCTACTGACATGACTTCGAGAGGAATCATGCTCTGTCCATATTTTATCAGCATTGGTTAAATTGTTTCTGAAATACAACGTATCTTCACTTCCATTGCCCTCACTATAAACATTAATAGCTCCTCCTATGCTCTCTTTTCCTTCTGGCACAATAATAATATTGTTCTCTATCCAAGCAGAACTTGTTCTGATTAATATTCCTCCGGATTGGCCCAGAGTGTACTCATTGGGAGCTACTCTCGCATTAACAATGATAGTATTATTAGCAATATAATGAAAAAAATCGTTGTTCCATGTCCCATGCCCTGATAAGTGAATATCCCATGGGTGTGGATTGTTGTAAAAAAGATTGTTTACAACAGTGTGACGCATGCCCCTAAGATAAAGGAAATGGTGGTGCTGAAAGGCATCGGGTGGAACAATGTCATGCATGACATTACTGTCAATTGTAATGTCTTGTGCTATATCTGTGGTATTTGTGCCCTTCATGGTGCTGATTCCATTTTCGCTCATGTTATTACCATAAATATATATGTTCGATATATTGAAACTGTTCATAGTAATAGAGCTCACGTCATATTGTTGTATTCGAAAACCTTCTATACGGACATACTTTACACCAGTACCAATATTGATTCCCCTAGTGATAGTCTCATTTTGTCCATCAAGAATAGCTCCCCACTTATTTTCTGATTTAATTGTTATCCATTTGTCAGCCGTTCCACCTTCTGTCAAAATCAACGTATTCGTTGTGGTTCCACCATGCGGATCTGTATAGGTTCCGTCCTTAACAATCAGCGTATCTCCGGCGCTTAGATGATTGACACCGTTTTGGATGGTTCTCCATGGCTTCATGAAAGTGCCATCACCCGTTGCGTTACTACCGGGACTAGCGCCATTTCCTGGGTTGTTATTGACATTATCATCGACATAATAAGTCGTGCCAGTCGCTGCCGATGTGGTGACCGCCAGTGGCGGAGTCGATTGGCCTGATGCGTTGCCTGCCAGATCGAACGCTTCGACCGTATAAGAGTAGGTGGTTGAAGCGAGGGCCGCATGTTGGAACGTTGTGGTAGTACTTGTTCCAATCGGCGATCCGCTCTCATAGATCGTGTACCCGGTCACCGCAGTATCATCGGTCGAAGCGGTCCACGCCAGATTGACTTGGCTCGATGTGACGGTCGTTGCGTTCAGGTTGGTCGGTAGGGTAGGGGCTTCTGTATCAGGTACCGGTGCCTCGCCAGTAGTAAACAAAATATTATCGAAGAACGAGTCTTGCTGATTGCTCTGCATGGCAAAGCTGGTGACATTGATTATCGTGCTATCGGCACTCAGCACCAATATATCGCCAAAGGCATTGACGGTTGTCTCCGTCGGGCTGAAGTCAACCGTGATCGTGTAGTTTAAGTCCTGGCTGAAATTTGAGGTAAACGCGGCGCTATCCACAGAGGAGCCGTTGACGAATTTCTGGACAAGTCCAGTGGCACCGCGGTCTGTGTTGCGGATTTCGTAGTAGGTATTCGCACTCTCGCGCAGGCGGAGCCGAAACACCCCTGCCGAGGGAAAGCCAGCAACTGGATCGAAGTCGATCGAAAACGTGCCGCTATCCGTTGCGGTGACATTCTGTGAGAACTCCAGCCCGTTATTATCGCCTACGAGAATCTTGCCCCGCTGGCCGGTGGCGTCGTGGGTGAAGGTCCCCGGCATCGTCCCGGAAGTAACTGTCACCGCGTAGTTGCCGGTTGTGTCGGTACTAAAGTCGTCCGAGAAGAGGGTGCTCAGGCTCCCGGTGAATTGGCGTTGCCAAGCAAGGAAGTCGGCCCCGTCGCTGTCCAGGTCACCATCCGCATCAGCATTGGCGTTGGGGCCGAAGCTGCTTTCCCACTGCGCAAGATCGTTGCCGTCGACGTCGCCATCGTTGTCAAAGTCGGCAGGCGCGGCAACCACGGCAGCAGGCGCATAATCCTGACTGACCACTGTTTGGCTGAGAACTGCTTGGCTGAGAACTGCTTGGCTAAGAACGGTCGCAGCGAGCAGGATTCGCGGCTCCAGCATTTCGACGCTCAGGCGATGTTCGCCGTTTTTCCGATTTCGGTTTTTCGTGCCATGATTGAGCCTGTCACTTGCCAATCTTAAAACCTTTGCCAGTCGAGTAATCATAATTCCCCTTTTATATAGTAAGTGAGACTTGATTACCTTCCCCGCATCGATTGTAGCTGACGAGCGTTGTGATTGATATGCATGCTCGACAAAAAAACAGAAGAAGGCACGAAATTTCTTACACCCCCCCCTAAAATTCAATTCTGACAAAGCACTAGTGGTATGTTAAACTTTGACTTTAGGTTTTAGGGTTGAGTTGAACGCGTTAGCGTTGGGTTACTCACGAAAAAACCCGCGGCTAGCGCCGTGCGGCTCACCCCAAAATTAAGCTGTGACAAGGCACCAGTGACAACGAGGAGGAGGTGAGTCAGTAACTGCTGCCAATAATAGCCACCAACCAGAAATCATGAAATGAACTTATGCGTAAAAATAATTGACATATTTTATGCAGTGGCGGAAGAGTTCTTCCGGGCCGATTTCATGGTTCGCTCGTTGACTTTCTTGAACAAACCGTTGTGCGTCCGATGCAATACTCCAGAGTGCTATTTCGTCGGTCAGCCAATGAACGTGTGCGGAACATCATCCGCTGTTCTCCTTCGTGTTGAGAATGTTTACGTTTTGTGTCAGGGTAATTCAAATGTTCTGGACAAAGGCATGATGGTAGAGGCGACGAGATTAGCAACTGCTACCAATGAATAGACATAACCTAAGAATCAAGAAATGGACTTATGCGTAAAAGCAAATGACATATTTTACGCCGGGTGCCACCGCTGGCTTGCTCAGCGGTGTTTCGGAAGGGTGTTTCGGAAGAGCGAACGTTGCTATTTTTCCGGCATAACGTAGCAACCCGTCGGCCTCTCAATGCGGCGTATGCTCTGGCAGTACCGACAAGGAAGCCCGCGGGCAACGCTGTTAAGGACCGACTCATCAAGAACTGTCGTAAGACAGGTTTTCAACCTGTCTGGACGTGTGTGCAATCCTGTCCTACATAATAATTAGCCGATACTTGGTTGCGGCTACAAGCGGTGCTGGATGTTCTCTGACAAGGTATCTCCAAAGGTCACCGGCAACTCAATCGCACTGGCCAACCGCTCCAGATATTCATCCCGAGGAATCTCGACCACGCCCATGCGACCGGTGTGCGGAGTCCATTGTTGGACGTCGAGCAACTTGTATCCTCGGGCACGCAAATGTGCGACCAAATGCACTAACGCAACTTTCGACGCATCGCGCTCGATATAAAACATGCTTTCGGCAGCGAATAGGCCTCCAATGGCGATGCCGTACAGGCCTCCGGCTAGCTTGCTCTCGTGCCATACTTCGACACTGTGCGCATGGCCTAGCTGGTGCATCTGTATGTAGACGTCGAGTATCTCCGGCGAGAGCCAGGTTCCCTCTTCCCGACCTGGGCCCGTAGCGCACCGATGGATCACTTGCTCGAATTCCGTGTCGCACGTAACACGGAATTTGCCGCTGCGGAGTGTGCGAGCCAAACGGCGTGAGACGTGCAAATTGTCCAGCGGCAAAATGGCCCGGGGGTCGAGCGACCACCACATCATCGGCTCGTCATCCCACGGATTATCCCATTGGTCATCCCAAAGGGGCCAGGGAAAAATACCATGGCGATAGGCATCGAGTAGCCACTCCGGCGAGAGTTCCCCTCCTATCGCAATCAAACCGTCGGGAGTCGCTTGCCTGGCCGGCGGGAAGAATTTCGCACCCATGGAAAGGTCGCCCGCAGGACAAAAGAGTCTATGAAACCAGAGGTGAAAGCCATTCGCGTCGCGGTATCGGCTAAATCCAGTATAATAGATATTACGTCGGCGCCAAAAGCCCTTGGACCACGGCTTCCGCTCGCGGCTACAATAAATGCCTTCGACTTTTCAGTACTCACAGACTGCCGGTCCTTGGGATTAAAAACGCATCAACACACAGGACGAAAAAATGGAGCCTTCCGACTCTTCTCCTTGTACTTCTTTACCGGTTCCTATGGATAAGATCGACGAGCCTGCACCCACTCCCAATCAGCAGGCGATTGATTTAGCGGTGCAATCCACGTCGAAAGATGTTGTCCGTCTGCGAAGGCTGCTTTGGGTTTTTGGCGGGCTCTTGTTGATATTGCTTGCTCCTTCGATCGCAGGAAGGTTTCAATATGCGATTACCTCGGCGAAAGAACAAGCCGAAGTCGACGTGGCACGCGTCAACCTACAGGATTTGCAACTCGATCAACTCTCGACGGCATTTCGGCTCATCGCTAAGTCGGTAGGGCCTAGCGTCGTGAATATCCATACGCATCAAGGCCGAGGGGTAGGCCAAGGTTCCGGTGTTATTGTTGACCCCGAAGGATACATCGTGACAAACTATCATGTTGTGCGAGGTACCCATTCCGTCAAAATTCATTTGAGCGACGGGCGACTCGGTTCTGCCACGGTGATTGGCACTGATCCACTTTCCGACGTGGCCGTGCTGAAAACGGAACTCGACAATTTGATTGCTGCCGAGTGGGGTGATAGCGACAAACTAGACGTCGGTGATATGGTTTGGGCGATTGGCAGCCCGTTTGGTTTGCAAAAGAGCACCACCTTTGGCATTGTCAGCGCGAAGCATCGCCGTGGCATCACTCGATCCCCAGGCGCCGTCTATAACGAATTTTTGCAGACCGATGCGGCAGTCAACCCGGGCAATAGCGGCGGGCCTTTGGTGAATATCGAAGGGAAGGTTGTTGGCATTAACACCGCGATTGTCGGCACGTCGTACCAGGGAATCAGCTTTGCGATTCCCAGCGCGCTGGCTCGAGAAACCTACGAGACCATCCGTCGCGATGGCGTCGTAACACGAGGTTTCTTAGGCGTGCAGCCAAGCAAGGTTACGGATCGAACCGCTCGGAGGTTGGGAATCGATCGCAATCAAGGTGTGCTCGTGCGCGACGTCGACCCCGACACGCCGGCAGATGATGCCGGGCTCGAACGAAACGACGTGATTTTGGTTTGGGATGGTATCGAGTATTCGGATCCAACCTTGTTAAGCAGGGCAATCGCCGCTTCAGCGATTGGTTCCCATATCGAGGTAGAACTGGTACGGTTTACGGAGAAGGGCCCCGATCACATGCAGATAACCGTTACCGTGGCAGCTAGGCCGCCGCTTGAAACGTTGTGATGATAGCGATTTGCTGTTTTTGTTAGCGCACCGTGTGTTGCGTTGCAACACGGCTGCACCAACCACTAATTTCCCGTGGCAATCTCTCCATGGCAGGATGCGAAAGAGCAGGTACGCCAGGCGACCGATATCGTCGACCTGGTAGGTAGCTACGTGTCGCTGCGCCGCCAAGGTCGAGGGTATGTGGCCCATTGTCCTTGGCACGATGATTCACGGCCTAGTCTGCAAGTGAATCCTGATCGGCAGTCGTTTAAGTGTTGGGTTTGCGACATCGGCGGCGACGTCTTTAGCTTTGCGATGCGGATGGAGGGAATGGAATTTCGCGAAACGCTGGAGATGCTTGCCGAGCGGGCTGGCATCTCGCTTGCGCCGCAGCGCGGTTCTGCCACTGCCGATACGGATAGCCAATTCGACCGACGTAATTTGTTGCGAGTGCTTGCCTGGGCGGAGGAGCAGTTTCACAGGTGCTTGCACCAAGCGCCGGAGGCGCAACCTGCCCGAAATTATTTGTCTGATCGGGGCATCAGCGATGATAGCGTCCAAAGATTCCACCTCGGTTTTTCACCCGATTCTTGGGATTGGCTTCTGCGAAGAGCCAAGGCTGCGGGCCACTCGCCTGAGGTACTCGAACGAGTGGGATTGGTCATAAAAAATCCGGACCGTGGCACATTCTACGACCGTTTTCGTGGTCGGCTGCTCTTTTCGATTCGCGATGTTCGCTCGAGGCCGATTGCTTTCGGTGGCCGTGTTTTGCCGGAATTGCAGAGCAGCAGTGGTAGCGACGGTAGCGCTGGAGCCAAGTACATCAACAGTCCCGAGACACAACTCTTCAGCAAAAGCAGCCAACTTTATGCGCTCGATTTGGCCCGCGATGGCATCCATCGCGAGGGGGGCCTGGTGGTGATGGAAGGTTACACCGACGTGATCATGGCCCATCAGCATGGCATCGACAATGCGGTCGCCGTGCTCGGTACCGCGTTGGGCGATCGTCACATCCCCTTGGTACGTCGTTTTACTGATCGCATTACGCTGGTGCTCGATGGCGACGAGGCGGGCCAGCGGCGCACGATGCAAATTTTGGACGAACTGCTAGCACTCTTTGTCGAGCAAGAAATAAATTTACAATTTCTGGCCTTGCCAAGCGGAGGCGATCCATGTGATGTTATTGCCTCGCAAGGAAGCGAAGCTTTTCGACAGTTGCTTAGTGAATCTGTCGACGCCATCGAATACAAGATACGCGCTGTGACCCAAGGACTGGCACCAGCAACCGATACCCACCGCACGACACAGGCGGTGGAAGAAATTCTCGGCACCCTTGCGCGTGTTCGTTTGCAATCGGGTCGTGCCGCCTCGCCCGCGTTGTTGCGAGAGCAGCAAGTTCTGGCTCGGTTGTCCCGCGAGTTTGGCCTGGGCGAAACGGAACTCCGCACGCGGCTTGCAAGCCTCCGACGCAAGCAATCGGTTCGCCGTCGCACGCCAAGCCACTCGGAGCAAGAGACCACGCCCAGTGTAAGTCGGCCGCAACTTACCGCATGGGAGCAGGAACTCGTGGAGCTTTTGCTGTGCGAACCGCAAGCGATCGACCAACTCGCCAAGCATGTTGCCATCGACGATGTGCCTACCGATGCCGCACGCGATTTATATCAACTTGCGTTGCGAATTTACGAAGATGGCGAATTGCCAACCTTTGACCGGCTCATGCTTGGTACCGACTCGCCAGGAATCAAGAGCTTGTTGGTCCATTGGGACGAGCAAGTCCAAGCCAAGGCTTCTAGTGATTCGGACAGACTTCTCAACGACTTATTTGCCGTTCTGCAGAAGCGAAAACAAAAGGCACAGAGTCAAAATCAGCAGGCCGCCCTTAACCTGAAACAACTAAACCCCCAACAGGAGGAAGCAATACTTCGGGAGAAATATCCAGCAAACATTCGCAAGCCGTCATCATAATCTGACACTTTGGCAAGGATGTTGGTAGCGCTCCTACGATCAGAAAACCGTGAGCCGAACGCGCTAGCGTCGGACAGCGGGGGCATACCGTCGCCCCTCGAAACCCGCGGCTAGCGCTGTCGGCTCACCCTGAAATTAAGTTTTCTGATAGAGCCTACAAATCTGTTTTACATGAAAATAGTTTTAGTCGTTCCGTTACCGCCGTCAGACAAGTTCCGAGCCCACGGATGGGTGAAGTGTCTGACGGAACTTACCCGCCCCAACTTTTCCACTCGCACAGGAAGTGTAGGAGGAATTTCGATGACCCAAACAGCCGTTCAGTTACCGTCTCTTATTACCCTAGCCAAAAGCCAAGGCTATCTCACGTACGCCCAGGTTGGCGAATTTTTGCCCGATGAGGTAGACAATGCCACTCAAACCAAGTTGCTGCTCGATATGTTGGATGGACTGCACATCCACCTGATCGACGATGAAAAAGACCGCATCGCTGTCGAGCCAGAGAAGGCCGAGCAGCCCGTTGACGATCGTGTCCAACTCTTCGCCCAAGAAGAGATGCCGAAGCTTACGGACGACCCGATCCGGATGTACCTGTCACAAATGTGCAAGATTCCTCTCTTCACACGAGAAGAAGAAGTTGCGCTGGCGAAGAAGATCGAAATCGCCCGAGGCCTTTTTCGTCGGAACCTGTTACGGTCTTTCTTTGCCTTGGAAGCGACGGTGAAAACACTCCGGCGTGTTCAAGCGGGCGAGTTACCCTTTGACCGGACCATCAAAGTATCGCTAACCGAGCGGCTAACGAAGGAACAAATTTCTAGTCGAATGCCGCACAATTTGCCGACACTCGAGCATTTGATGGAAGCCCAACAGCGCGATTATGCCCGGCTCGTAAGCCTGAGTGGTTGCCCTGAGGAAAAGCAACTCGCCCGCCAGCGCCTCATCCGGCGGCGGCGTAAAATGCTCACACTGGTCGAAGAGCTTAGCTTGCGTTCTCGCCGCGTGCAGCCGTTGATGAAACAGCTTGAGGAATTCTCTCAGCATATGGACCGACTGCAGAAGCAGCTTCGCGAACTGAAATCAATCGGTGCCCCGGCAACTCGGACTGAACCGGTACGACGAGAATTGCAAAAGCTGATGATGCGAACGCTGGAGACGCCCAGCAGTCTGAGAAAGCGATGCCGACAGCTCCGATTACAACTCAAAGAATTGGAACGCGTCAAACGCGATCTTTCCGGAGGAAACTTGCGATTGGTTGTTTCCATTGCGAAGAAGTATCGCAACCGGGGTTTGAGTTTTCTGGACTTGATTCAGGAAGGCAATACGGGCCTGATGCGGGCGGTCGACAAATACGAATATCGCCGCGGATTTAAGTTTTCGACTTATGCAACATGGTGGATTCGCCAGGCGATTACCCGTGCGATTGCTGATCAGGCACGGACGATCCGTATCCCGGTCCACATGATCGACGTGCTGAGCAAATTGCAGCAGGCCGCCAAACGATTACAGCACGAGTTGCACCGCATCCCCACGCAGGAAGAGATGGCGATTGAGGCGGGGATCAGTCTCGAAGAAAGCCGGCATGTGCTCAATATTGGACGCACACCGGTCAGCCTCGATCGGCCCGTGGGCGAGGGCGACGATTGCAGCTTTGGAGAATTGGTTCAGGACGCCCATTCCGACAACCCGCTAAAGCTTGCCAACAATGGACTCTTGAGAGAGAAAATCGATGAAATTCTAAAGACGCTTACTTACCGTGAGCGAGAAATCGTGCGGCTTCGCTACGGTCTGAAGGACGGCTACTGTTACACGTTGGAAGAAGTAGGCCGGATTTTCAAGGTCACACGCGAGCGTGTTCGGCAGATTGAGGCCAAAGCGGTTGCCAAGCTTCAACACCCGGTCCGTAGCATTGAGCTGGAGGAGTATGTGGTCGATAGCCCGATAACGGAAGGTGACGAGAAAGAGGACTGGGCCGAGCAGCCTGAGCTAATGGAGCAACACGTCCAACCCATGGAGGTACTCGCTGCAGCTTGATTTGCGAGGCAACGAATAGATGGTAAGATGGTAGATGGTTTGTATTTTACACCGATGCCCTGGCGCAATTGCGCCAGGGCATTTATGTTTCTAGGCTGAGCGGCACCCACTAAGGGCTCGTACGGTATCTTCTCAACTGCTAGCAGTTGAGAAGATACCCTTTTACGAATCAGTCGAGCGTAAGTTGCTTGCTCGCGTAATCGATGTGCAGCACATGCTGATCAAGCAATCCAGTACCCAGCAATGGAAATCTTCCATCGCTGCCAATCACTTGAATCGGGATCTGATTGCCGAACCAATCAAGATGGCATAAGAATGTGTCCAACGTAATCTTGGTTCCGTCCGCGAGTATCGCGTCTGTTTCGGCTAATGATTCGAGTTGAAGTTGCTCAATGATCCGCCGCGGAAAGACCAAGTGACCATCAAATGCCGTGTCGGCCCAAGCTGTAATGGATACTGGTTCGGAGCCCGGCTTGTTGCTGATAGCAACATCAACTAACGCGCGGCCTCGTTCATCGACTTTGCCGATCACGATGTCCAAGCCCCAATATGAAACGCCGCTTCGTGCCCAATCCGGATGACGAACGATTTGTGCTCAGGATGGGCTCTCTTCGCAGCCATTGCGGCGTCGACGAACTCTTTTTCAACATAATACGCACCCGACACCGGCTCAATGGCGATATAATGGCCACAGTATTTCTCCTCGAGCTTCTGTCTCAGCGCAGATTCATAAACTGCTTTGGCTTGCTCAGCAATCGACATGGGAAACTCCTTATGAACTGAATTTTAGTATACTCTACGAAGCCATATCGAGTATTCACCATCAATTTCCGTACCAAGGAAATGCTATCAATCTTTGCTGGCTAACCAACAACCCCGCCTAGCACTTCATCCAAACAGTCCGCAATAAAATCGGCGTCGTCTTTGGTGATGCACATGGGCGGCTTCAGGCGTAGGGTGTTTCCGTAGAGGCCCCCTTTGCCGATTACTAGGCCGAGGTCGCGACAGCGTTCCATCACGTCGGCCGTTTCGGTTGTGGCAGGTTCTTTGGTCTGACGGTCGCGTACTAGCTCGATACCAAGCATGAGGCCCAGGCCGCGGACTTCGCCTATCAGATCGTGCTTGTCTTGCAACTCCAGCAGCCGATCTTTCAAGTGCGAGCCGACGTTGAGCGCATTCTGCTGGATGTTTTCTTCGTCGATTACCTGCATCGTGGCAAGGCCCTGCGTCATGCTGATTGGATTGCCGCCGTAGGTGTTAAAATGAATGCGGTTGCGCATCATTTCGGAGATTGGCTCGGTGGTGGTCATCGCCCCCAGCGGGATGCCGTTGCCGATGCCCTTGGCCATGGTGACCATGTCGGGCACAACATCCCAGTTCTGATACGACCAGTAGTGGTGGCCCGTGCGGCCGAAACCGCCTTGGACTTCGTCGGCGATGCAGAGTCCGCCATGCTGGCGGACGATGTCGTAGACGATGCCGAAGAACTCCTTAGGTGGGGTGATTGCCCCGCCAACGCCTTGGATCGGCTCACCGATAAAGCAGGCGATTTCGCCCGGCGTCTGATACTCGATCACGTTTTTGATGTCATGGGCACATTTCAATTCGCACGAAGGGTACTCCAGATCGTACGGGCAGCGGTAGCAATAGGCGGGATGCGTATGGCAAACATTGGCCCGATTGTTGGCTTTGAATTTCCATGTGCCATGGGCGGTGAGACTCATCGCGGTCGAAGTGCCGCCGTGGTAGCCGTTTCGCTGGGCGACGACATCCTGGTTGCCGGTGTATTCGCGGGCGGAAAGGATGGCAATCTCGTTCGCTTCACTGCCGCTGTTGGTGAAGTAGCTCCGCGAGAGTCCTTCGGGCATCTTGCTAGCGAGTTTTTCAGCGAACTGGGCGATGGTCGGATGCAGATAAATCGTGGTGGTGTGTTGCAGCTTGTCGGTTTGCTGCTTTACCTTCTCGATGATACTCGGATGGCAATGGCCGACGCTGACCGTGACAATACCGGCAAAGGCGTCGAGGTAGCGCCGGCCCGTTTCATCCCACACATATTGCATATGCCCCTCGACAATCATCATCGGCTCGCGGTAATAGGTGAGTACCCCCGGCGAAACGTATTGATGCCGCAGCGCAATCACTTCGGCTTTTGATGGGCCGGTGTAGGGCGCGGGGGTGTGGTTGATGATGGGGAGCGTTAGGTTTTTTGTGGCTTGAGTCATGGGGGGACCGTGTTGGCAAAGGGAAGGAAGGCTAACAGGCATATTTTGAATATCGAATATCGAACAAGGAATATCGAATTACGAAGTCGGAAAACGATGGGACAACTGATCGGTATTTCCAGGCTATTTATTTTTTGTTGCTGTTCTTATGGATGCAACGAATATCGAAATAAGTTCATTGCATTCTTTGATAATCTGCGCGAGCTTATCCGCAGGCTCAATCATGGGCTTGCGTTGGATCATCAGCAGCCAAACATGAGTTTCCCGCAATTCCTTCAATGCCACTTTCATTTTGTGGATAAAATCCTTCTGCGACTCAGCGCTCTGCGCCTCACCGTAATTTGCAGCGGGTGAAGTACCCGATCGGACTAACTGGCCAGCAATGTGATTGCCAGCTCGACTGTTTGGTAAAGACTCGACAACGCTCACGACACGCACACAGAAATCGATCAGTCGTTCTTGAAGATCATATTCCCGATTTCCGTCCTTAATCATTCGATATTCCTTGTTCGATATTCGATATTCATTTTTCTACATCAACATCCCCCGCCTCAGGCACCAGCACACCAGGCGAATCGGTCAGGCCTCGTTCTTCTCTTGTGCCGGGGATTAGGTTGTCGAGCAATAAACCCAACACTGCCGCAACGGCCATGCCGGTGGAACCGAGCGAGATGACTACCCCGCGAACCGCTTCAGGCATCCAAGCCACGTCGGCTTTGCCCGTGCTGAAGTCACTCAAGTAAAACGGCACGCTCAATCCCATGAACAGGGCAAAGCCGCCGATGAATAGATTGCGATCGGAATTCAAATCGGCCTTGGCAAATTGTCGTACGCCGACCGCGGCGATCAGCCCGAACAGGGCGCAGTACAGGCCCCCGACAACCGGCTGAGGAATCGCGGCAGCCAGCGCACCGAATTTGCCAAACAGGCCAAGCAGAATGAGAATCACTGCGCCGATTTGGACAACATAGCGGCTGCCCACCTTGGTCAGCCCCACCAGACCAATGTTTTCCGAGTAGCTGGTCGAGCTAAACCCACCGAAGACGCCGGTTAGCGCACAGCCCACGCCCTCGAAACCGATGCCGCGTGAGATTTCTTCCGCCGTGGGATCTCCCGCGCCGGCCATGTTTTTGCAGGCATGGTAGTCGCCAAACGATTCGATCATCGAAGCGAGATAGCCTGCGAGTATGGCGACCAGTGCGCTGAGCGACCACCGCGGCAGGCCCCATGGGAAGAAGACGGCCTGCACTCGCACCATGTCCGATCGACCGACGGCAGAGAGGTCGACGTAGGCTGCGTCGCCCTGCTGGATCACACCTTGGTTTCCCATTCCCCAGCAAATGGTGACCACAATCACAATGGCTGCGAGCATCGGAAAGAGTTGAAAAAGCCGAATCCACCGGGACAGCACGAGGGAAAACAACACGACCAATGCGATGGTAAGACCAGAAATATACCAGTTGCTTGCTGCGACCGGCGCACCAAACTGGTACAGTGCCAGTCCAATCAGCATGATGACTGGCCCGACTACGACAGGCGACAAGTAGCGTCGCAACAAACCCATCAAACCGGTAAAGCCGATCACTGCCTCGATCACTCCGCCGGCAATCACGGCTCCGGCAATGGTACACATGCCCAGTGCGCCCGTCGCTTGCCACCTTTCGACGAGTGGCGAGAGGGTCGCGTCGCTCGTATCGCCGGCCAGCACAGTCGACCAATCGAGCGCAGCTTGCTCATGCGTTGTGGCAATGATTGCAAAAAAAGCTGCCAGGAAGGAAAAGGACACGCCCTGAATAATCGGCAGCCGCGAGCCGTAGGTCGATTGCAACAGCGTTGCCACCCCACTGCAAAGCATGACCGAGGTAATCAGCAATGCCGTATTGGAAAGTTGTAGTTCGGTAAGTTGCTTACTGATTTCCTCCGGCAAGCCATCGGGCACAGGCCACAACTTCGGCCCGAAGATCAGCGGCACGGCGACCGTGGAGCCGAACATCGTCAGCACATGCTGAGCGCCCAACCCAACCGCCCGAAAAAAGGGCGGGCGGTCGTTGAGGCCGTAAATAATGCCACGATGGGGTGACGAGTTGGGCATAGGCTTGCAATCATTTGCCAATTTTAACGAAAAGATTCTCACGCAGAGGCGCGGAGACCGCAGAGACTTTTACTCATTTTTTCCTCTGCAAGACAAACTCGTAAGATCTTGTTTTCTTGACACACTTTTTTGGAAGTCGAAACCGCTGATCGACGCTAATACACGCTAATACTGCAGCGCAGGGTTTAACCACAAAGGCACGAAGAGCACGAAGAATGATAGAGGAATGCCGCAAAAAACAAGAAAGCAATCAATCCATGCCAGCCCAACAATCTCTAAGAAGATTCAATGGCTTGTTCGAGGGGTTGGAACTGCTTTCCCCCTACTTGCATGTTTTCTTTCTTTGTGTCCTTTGTGCCTTGGTGGTTTAACTCTGTGCTATAATACGAATCGATGAAAGTAAGGAAAAACAGGTTTGAGATCAGCGTTTATCAGTGTTCATCCGTGGTTTCTCCTTTTTTGTTTTGGTTGCGGCAATGGGCCGCGCTGCGATCTCTGCGCCTCTGCGTGAGAAATTATTGATTTACTTCTTCACGGTCGCACAATGGCCTCATACGTTTCCGGTCGCCGATCGCGGAAAAACTGCCATGTGTTGCGGACTTCGCGGATCATGTCGAAATCCATATCTGCGATCACAATGTCATCTTCCGTCCGCTTCTCCGATTGAGCGATAAACTGCCCTCGCGGATCGCAGAAGTAGCTCTGGCCGTAAAACTCGCCGATGTTCCATGGCTCTTCATTGCCGGGCCGATTGATTGCCCCAACGAAATACTGGTTCGCAACCGCGTGGGCCGGTTGTTCGAGCTTCCACAAATACTCGCTCAGGCCCGCGACGGTTGCTGACGGGTTGAACACGATCTCTGCTCCGTTAAGCCCTAAGCAGCGGGCCCCATCGGGAAAGTGCCGATCATAACAAATGTAAACGCCCACTTTGCCGATGCGTGTGTCGAACACAGGATACCCCATGTTGCCCGGCTTGAAATAAAATTTCTCCCAAAAGCCAGGTTGGCAATGGGGGATGTGTATCTTGCGGAACTTGCCCAGGTACTCGCCATCGGCGTCGATCACCGCGGCCGTGTTGTAGTAGACTCCCGGTAAATCTTCCTCGTACATCGGCACAACGAGCACCATCTGGTGCTTTTTGGCCAATTGCTGCATGAGTTTGGTGGTGGGGCCATCGGGAATCTGCTCGGTCGACTCGTACCACTTGATTTCTTGCTCGGCACAGAAGTATGGCCCGTAGAAGATTTCCTGCAAACAGCAAACCTGGGCCCCTTGCCCCGCTGCCTGATCGATCATTGCGATGTGCTTGTCGATCATCGCCTGTTTAATTTTATCGACTGGTGAAGTTGCGGGTTCACACAATGTGGCTTGGATCAGAGCCCCCCTAACAATTCTTGGCATGTGAGCATCTCCTGTTTGGGATTCGCTGGCAGAACTGCTATGATAACTGTTTGATCGCAAGACTACCACTCCACTGGAGAGTTATCCCATGGCATCCACCACATCCCAAATAGACACTTCTCAGATAGAACATGTCCCACTGCTCGTCGATGGCCAGTGGAAAACCAGCGGCTCGACCTCGACCGCCGACGTCTACAATCCATCCACCGGCAAAATAATCGCCCGGGTGCCCCTCTGTTCGGCCGAGGAAACTGCCGCAGTCGTCGAGGTGGCTGCTGCGGCGCTGCCCAAGTGGAGTGCCACGCCCGCGGTGGAGCGTGCTCGAGTGATGTTTCGATATCGTCAGTTGATCGAAGAACACTTCGAGGAACTTGCCGCGCTGGTCACGCGTGAGCATGGCAAAACGCTGCCCGAGTCGCGCGCCGAAGTGCAACGCGGCCTGGAGATGGTCGAGTTCGCCGCCGGCATTCCTGCGATGCTGATGGGCGACACGCTGCCGAACATTGCTGCCGACGTCGACGCTGAAACGATGCGGCACCCGGTCGGCGTTTGCGTCGGCATCACGCCGTACAACTTTCCATTCATGGTACCCTTGTGGATGTTCCCGGTCGCGCTGGTATGCGGCAACACATTTGTCTTAAAGCCGTCGGAAAAGGTACCGCTCTCCGCCGTGCGTATGGGCGAACTGCTCGGCGAGGCCGGTTTGCCGGCCGGCGTCTTCAACATAGTCCACGGCGACCGCCACTCGGTCGAAGTCCTATTAACCCACCCCGCCGTAGCCGCAATCTCATTCGTCGGCTCCACGTCCATCGCAAAAACCATCTACGAAACAGGGACAAAAAACGGCAAACGGGTCCAATCCGCCGGTGGTGCAAAGAATCATCTCATCATCATGCCCGACGCCGACCTGGACCAATCGGTCAAAGCGCTCGCCGCCAGCGCCTATGGCTGCGCGGGACAACGCTGCATGGCGGGTAGCGTGGCGGTGGCCGTGGGCGGTGTGGCTGATCCCTTGGTCGATGGGCTTTGCGAACATGCCGGTTCGCTGCATGTTGGCCCGACCGATGGCGTGGAAGGCGTCGACATGGGCCCGCTGATCCGCCAAGAGCATTTGGACCGCGTGGCCAGCTATCTTGATATTGCTGGCGAAGATGGCGCAACGGTACCACTCGACGGGCGACGTGATTTCCCGAGCGATGGCTTTCTGCTCGGCCCGAGTGTGATCGACCACGTCGAGCCTTCGATGCGCGTTTGCCGCGAGGAGATATTTGGTCCCGTGCTGTCGGTTGTTCGTGCGCCCGATTTGGAGAGTGCGCTGGAGATTGGCCGCCAATGCCAGTATGGCAATGGGGCGTCGATCTTCACCAGCAGCGGCTATGCAGCTCGCGAGTTTAAGATGCATTTCAACGCCGGGATGATCGGCATCAATGTGGGCGTGCCCGCCCCGATGGCATGGTTCCCGTTCACCGGCTGGAACCAATCGTTCTTCGGCGACCTGCATATCCAAGGAACTGAAAGTGTGCTTTTCTACACGCGGCAAAAAATGACCCTCACCCGCTGGTTCCGCTCCGGCGAGGATTCGCACGTGGATCCCGTGTGGAAAACCACCAAAAAGTGAAACCACAAATAGCGCGAGTGAAAGTACATGACCGATCAACTGAGTGGTAAATATAAGCATGAGTAATCCGTCCTTGCGGACGGCGCTAACGCAATTGCAATGACAAAAAAACGCGTTGTCGTTAGCGCCGTCCGCTAGGACGGACTCCCACCAATTCCCGTTCCTTAGCATGACTTGTGGAATGCGTGACTGCATACTGATCTATGTCAACGGCCAGCGGCACATAATCCTAGACAATCTTGTGCTATTGTCGCTGTCCGATTTTCTGCGCCATTATCTTGGACTCATTGGCACGAAGATTGTTTGCAGCGAAGGCGACTGCGGTTCATGCACGGTGCTGGTGGGGCGGCCGTGTGATGGTCGGATGGTTTATCGAACGATCGACTCCTGCATTCAGTTTATGTTTCAACTGGACGGGGCGCATGTGGTGACCGTCGAAGGTCTGCAGGACGCGTCGACACTTCATCCCGTACAGCAGGCGATGGTCGATTGCCACGGTTCGCAGTGCGGGTTCTGCACGCCCGGGTTTGTTATGGCGATGGCTGATTTGTACGAGCGATGCGACCAACTCGACGAGGCCCAATGGCGCGACGGCCTGACCGGCAACCTTTGCCGCTGCACCGGGTACACGGCGATCTTGGAAGCTGGCTGCCAAACGAATGGCGATCCTCGCTATCGCGTCGAAACACATTATCCTTCAGGCCCGATACTCGACGATTTCGCCAAGCATACAGAAAAGCCAATTGAGATCCGTACAGAACAATTTGGCCAGGAATATCTCCTATTCAGCCCGGTCGATTTGGAACAGGCGCTGGATTTTTTGAAGAGACATCCCGATGCAACCATCGTCGCAGGCGCGACCGACCTGGGTGTACGAATCAATAAGTCGGGGCAATTACCGACGAAGATTCTCGACCTGAATCGAATCGGCGAGTTGTCCGATGTCGAGATGGATGACGACAAGCTGATTGCCGGCGCTCAGGCCAGTTGGACTACGATTGAAGATGTCTGTGAAGACCGCGTTCCGGAGTTTCACAAGATATTGACGATCTTTGGCTCGCCCCAGATTCGCAATGCGGGCACAATCGGTGGGAACATCGCCAACGCCTCGCCGATTGCCGATTCGCTGCCGTTTTTGCATGTTGCTGAAGCAGTGCTCGAACTGGCCAGTGCTAGCGGCACGCGCAAAGTGAACATCAACGATTTTTATCTCGGCTACAAACAATTCGACTTACAGCCGGGCGAGTTGATCGCACGCGTCGAGGTGCCGCTGCCGGAAGAAAATGAGTTGCTACGACTCTACAAAGTTTCGCGACGTCGCGATTTGGACATCGCCAGTTTCACCGCTGCCGTGCGGATGCGGCTCGACGGCAAGACGATCGTGGGCGTTTCGCTGGCCTTTGGTGCCGTGGGGCCAACCATCATCCGCCCTCGTCAGACCGAAGCCTTTCTGCTCGACAAACCGCTTACAGAAAAAACCATGCGCGAGGCGGGCGACATCGCTACCGGTGAAATCACCCCCATCAGCGATGTCCGCGGCTCGGCCGAGTATCGTTATCAGCTCTCGCGGAACGTGTTGTTGAAGTTTTTTCATGAAACGCAAATGGGCCCGTGTGCTGCGTTGCAGCACGGCTAACCCGCTTGCGTCTTCGCAGCAATAACCAAAACCACCATGCCTAGCGTTGGAAAATCACTCCCGCACGACTCGGCCTTCGGGCATGTCACCGGCCAGGCTCTGTTCCTGGATGATGTGCGGCCGATAACCGATGAATTGTTTGTCAGCTTTGTCGGCAGCCCGGTGGCTAGCGGTGTGCTAAAAGGTATCGACAAGACGGCCGCGCTGGCCCTGCCGGGTGTGGTTGCCTGCTTCACCGCCGAGGATATTCCAGGCCCAAACTGCTTTGGAACAATCGCAGCGGACGAGCCGTTTTTGGCGTCGGACGAACTGCTCTACTTGGGGCAGCCGGTGGCGATTGTCGCGGCCAAGTCGCCCGAAGACCTGGAGCGAGGCCGACAAGCGGTGCAGGTCGACTGCCGCGAGCTGTCTCCGCTGCTCAGCATCGAAGAGGCGATCGATGCGGAACGATTCCTTGGCCCTCAAAAGCATATTGGCCGTGGCGATGCGCGTCGGCATCTTGATCGCGCATCACATCGGCTCAGCGGCGAATTGAAGATTGGCGGTCAGGAGCAGTTTTACTTGGAATCGCAAGCGGCCATCGCCTACCCAGCCGAGCAAGACCAGTTGGTGGTTCATTCTTCTACGCAAAATCCCACCGAAATCCAAGCCATGGTGGCCGAGGTGCTCGGGCTGGGGCAGCATCAGGTGGTTTGTCTTTGCAAACGGATGGGCGGTGCGTTTGGCGGCAAGGAATCGCAGGCAACGATTCCGGCGTTGATGGCGGCGTTGGTGACGCTCAAAACGGGCCGCTCGGCACGGGTGATCTACAGCAAAGATGACGACATGCGAGTCACCGGCAAGCGGCATGGTTATCTGGTGAAGTGGGATGTCGGCTTCGACGAGGATGGACGAATCGAGGCACTGCGTTGCGACTTTTTCTCGAATGGCGGCGCTGCCACCGACCTTTCGCCCGCGGTGCTCGAGCGCACGCTGCTGCACGCCGACAACGGCTACTATCTGCCGCATGTCGAACTGACGGGGCGTGTTTGCTTTACCAACCTGCCACCGAACACGGCTTTCCGCGGGTTCGGCGGGCCGCAGGCGATGGCCTCGATTGAAAATGTTTTGGAGAGCATCGCCCAGCACCTGGGCATCGATGCTTTGGAAGTTCGCACGCGTAATGTCTATGGTAGGAAGGAACGAAATATCACGCCCTACGGCCAGATGATCAAACGAAACCACCTGCCGGAGATCATCGCTCAACTGGCCGAGGATTCGCAGTATCACCGGCGTCGCCAAGAGATTGTCAGGCTGAACGCCGCATCGCCAATCGAGTTGCGAGGGCTGGCTCTGACGACGATGAAATTTGGCATCGCGTTCACCTCGAAGTTTCTGAACCAGGCCAATGCGATGGTGAATGTCTACACCGACGGCACGGTGCAAGTTTCGACCGGGGCAACCGAGATGGGGCAGGGCGTGAATGTAAAGCTAAAGCAGATCGTCGCGGATGAGTTTTCCATTTCGCCCGAGCGTGTGATCGTGATGCCCACCTCGACCGAAAAGAACAACAACACCTCGCCCACCGCCGCCTCGGCCAGTGCCGACCTCAACGGGGCGGCTGCACTGTCTGCGTGTCAAAAAATCAAACAACGGCTAATCGCCTTCGCGGCTTCCCGCCTTGCGGACCCATCGCTCCAACACATTCAATTCGCGGGCGGCCAAGTCCTGGACACCCGCCACCCGAAATCAAAAATCTCCTTTGACCAGCTCTGCAACGAAGCCCGTCGCGAGCGTGTTGACCTGGGCGCTCGTGGGTTCTACGCCACGCCCGGCATCGATTTCGACAAGAAAACGGGCCAAGGCAATCCGTTTTTCTACTTCACGCAGGGGGCCGCGGTTGCCGAGGTGCTCATCGACCGCTTCACTGGCGACTTGAGCATACCGCGCGTGGACCTGCTGATCGACATCGGCGAATCGATCAACCCGGGCGTCGACCGCGGCCAGATTATCGGTGGATTTATCCAAGGCATGGGCTGGGTCACGGCCGAGACATTGGTGTACGACGAGCGAGGGGCGCTGCTGTCGTATTCGCCCACCACGTATAAAATACCGGCCGTAACGGATGTCCCCGCGATTTTTAATGTTGCCACGTTCGCCAGCGGCGACAACATCCAAAACATTCGCCGCAGCAAAGCGGTCGGCGAACCGCCATTGATGCTGGCGATATCGATTTGGGCGGCTGTGAAAAATGCACTGTCGCAAGTCGATGGCCACCGGCAAGTCGATCTGAGCCTTCCGGCGACAGGTGAGGAAATATTGCGATGTCTCGCTTCATTGTCAGCAGCGGAAGTAAGTGGCACACTGTAAGTTAGCCGCCGGGCTTGTCCCGGCGCGATATGCAGCGCCTCCGCGCCGGGGCAAGCCCGGCGGCTAACGAATTCCGCAATCCAACATCCAACATTTCGCAATCCCTTCCATGCCTGTTCCCCACGGTTTTATCGAAAATCTGGCTGAGCTATCTCATTGCGGGGTACCGTTCGTGTGTGTCACATTAGTCGATACCATCGGCAGCACGCCACAGGATACGGGCAGCAAAATGCTGGTCGATCTCAATGGATTGGTTCTGGGTACTGTCGGTGGCGGTCGGGTGGAACATCAAGCAATCGAGCGTGCCCGGGCGATGCTCGCTCAGCCTGTGAGCGAGGCGACGCCAACCGAGCTAGTCGAGTGGAACTTGAAACGCGACGTCGGCATGACTTGCGGCGGAACCGTGAAGCTGCTGTTCGAATCGTACAACCACGCCGATTGGCGGATCGCCATCTTCGGCGCCGGCCATGTCGCCCAGGCGATCGCGGGTTGCCTTGGCCTCCTGGAATGCCACATCACCTGCATCGACCCGCGCGACCTGTGGCTCGACGGCATAACGGATAGCGCCCGGCTAACGAAGATCAAAACAGACGACCCGCCCGGTTGCGTCGCTGATCTGCCGGATGATGCATTCGTCCTCTGCATGACAATGGGCCATCGCACCGATCGACCGATCCTCGAAGAAATCTTCCGCCAGGGCCGACAGTTCCCGTTTCTCGGCGTGATCGGCAGCAGAGCAAAGCGAGCAGTACTCCAGCGAGAACTGCTCGCCGCAGGGATCGACGCGCAACAAACCGGCGCCTTCCACTGCCCCATCGGCCTGCCGCTGGGTTCCAATCAGCCCGGCGAAATCGCGGTGAGCATCGTGGCCCAACTCATCCAAGAGCGGGACGCTTGGCGTGCAATAGGCGAATGACAAATGACAAACATAATCTAAATCACAAATTCCAATTGTAATTTGGAACCCGAGATTTGTTTGTTATTGTCACAACGATGGGTCTAAAACCCTCGCCTTCAGGCGAATCCTTTAGGTCCTTATACTGGGGTGATGGAAAACTACCGAACGAGTTCGCACAGTCGCTATGACCTCAAGTATCACTTTGTGTGGGTGACCAAGTATCGTCGGAAGGTGTTGACCGGTGCGGTCGGCATACGGGTCCGCGATCTGGTGCGCGAGGTTTGTCGAACGCACGAGATCGAGATCCTGCAAGGAGCCGTTTCCGGGGACCACGTGCATGTGCTGCTGTCGTGCCCGCCAATCATGTCGCCCAGTAAGATCATGCGATATATCAAGGGTAAGAGTTCAAGGAAGCTGATGATGGAGTTCAAACACATTCAAAAACAGTACTGGGGTCGACACTTTTGGGCGTGTGGCTACTTCGTGGCGTCTAGTGGCAATGTAACTGACGAAGCGATTGCGGAGTACATCCGGGGCCAAGGCGGTACGGAACCAAGCGATGGTGACGACAATTTTCAGATAACCCCATCGTGAGCGAAGGACTTCAGTCCGTAGCTCACGAAATCCTTCAACCTACCGGCTTCAGCCGGTAGTAGTTTAGTTGTCAGTTGATTTTTACTCAAACTGAAAATAGGGAACCACGCCACTTACTTTCACGAATGGGCACTAATCACACGAATAAACAAGCAGGAAAGCGACCTATTGGGGTTGCTCCTTCTGACGAAACATTCTTGTGCGGGATCCATCTGAATTCCCTATTATTCGTGTCATTCGTTCTATTCGTGGTTTGTCTTGTTTTCAGTTTGAAATTTTTAGTTTTGTTTTTTCTCCCTTTCAGTCCCATGTTGCTCATCGATGGTCGAGAGCATCTGCTTCACATCGAAGAAACCGCCAATCGTGATGGCGATTGCCAGACAGGTGTAAATCACCAAGACGACAACAAAAAGCCAACCCCAAAAAGTTGCCCATGCTTCGATCATTGGTTTTCCTCACATTTGGTTTAGGCCAATTCGGCCGATTGTTGATCGGGGAAAAGTAACGAACCAGCGACCATCAGCAGCATCGATAGCCCGGTGGTCGCCAATCCGATGTGGGCAGCGGTGATCTCGACTCCGAGGTTTTCGTTTGTAAAACCCAGCAATTCTCGGACCGGCGTTAACCCTAGCAGTGCCCCCACTCCGGCAGCCAAGGCCGCGTAGGCGCCAACTCGGCTGGAGCGGTTCCAGTAAAGCCCCAGCAAGAGCACGTTAAACGCTCCGATGAAATAGACAGCCCCGCTGACCGCAAGATAGTCGAGCATGTCTTGCCCCATCGGATACCAGATGCTCCATGCAAGCAAGAAAAGACCGGTCAGGAAGATAAATAGCCGGGCGAGAATCAGCCGGCTTCGTGTCGAGAGACGGCAGTCCAGGATCGGGTTCACCACATCCTCGACCAGGACCGAAGCCCAGCAAAGCAGGTAGCTATCGTGGGTCGACATAAATGCAGCCAACATGCCTGCCGCGACCAAACCGATCAACCCGGTGGGAAGAATCTGGCTGAGCAGCAGCGGCATCGCCCGCAATGTTTCGCCGGGATTGTTGATCAACGTCCCCTCAGCCGTGAAATAAGAGCTGCCGGCACTCGCGTGTTGCCAGAGGAATGTTAATGCGCAAATCCCCAGGAACTGCGGGATGATAAACCGGGTCATGAACCCGATTGAGGACCAACAGTAGAGCTTGCGAACCACATGGATATCCTTCGCCGAACAGACTCGCATCACCGCCGTTGGCCACACGGCACAGGATATCAGCCCAAACGTAAAAATCATCCAGAACACATAGGAAAGGCCGAAGCCCGATTGGTCGAGCGGATCGAACCCCGAGACGCCGTGAACTTTTTCCACCGTTTCGACAATGTTGCCCCAACCAAAGTGGTTGACGCAGAAGAGGCACAAAAAAATCATCCCGAACGAAAGGACGACAAATTGGATGTAGTCGGTGATAACGACCGATACCATTCCCCCCAGAATTGTGTAGAGCAACACCAGGGAAATTAAAACGGTCATCACGATGTTGACCGAGTTCGGATCATTCATTCCGGTAATCGTCGTGACAAAAATTCCGCCCGCTTTCAGGAAGACTCCCATGTTCAAAACGCCCGCCAGGGCGAGCAGCACCCCGCCAAAGATTCGCACACCGGGACCAAACCGTCTTCCATAAAACTCGGGAATGGTCATCACGCCCGTTTTTCGTAGCGGGACAACAATAAAACCTGTCAGTCCGACTAGCAAACAGGTCACTCCCGCTGCCAGCCCAATGTGGAACGCGGCAAACCCCCCGGTAAAACCTTTTTGCGCTGTGTACATGACCGTCACCAGGCCGATCTCTGAGCCGAGCATCGTAGCGACCGAGATAGACGACTTGAGCGATCGGCCCGCGACAATATAGTCGGCCATGTCCTTGATGTATCGATTGGCATAGAGGCCAATAGCGACCGTGCCAGCCAAATAGGCCGATACAATCGCCCAGTCGAGCGTAGAAAAGTTGGTAACCAGAGGGATCGTTTCACCCATAAAATTACTTGGCCTCGATGGACTTGCTTCGATTCAAATTATCTGAGGGCGTTCGGGAATTGTTTCCTTTGAAGCCCCCGGCTTTGCCGGGGGGGTTGCCGAAAATGAGAGCCCACATTGCTACCACCCCCCGGCAAAGCCGGGGGCTCTCATTGTGGCGTTTCAAGAACCTCACTGAGGATCCCAAGCAATTGGGAAGCCGATCTTCGGCTCCTCCTGTTGTGCCTTGAACGGTGGACTTTTTCTAAATCGAGGTTATAAATCATCAGGGCTTCGTGATAAAGCCCCGCGCCTGCGACAACCTGACCGTTAGGATCGATCAGATAGCTATCGCCGTAGCCGAACCCCAAGTCTCTCAGGCCTTCAACGCTCCGTTTGGGCTCGACATTGTTGGCCCTCAAGAAATAAACGCCATTTTCAACCGCCCTAGCAACATGGTCGCTTCTCACATTCAGGGAATGCCTTACTGGGTCTTGAACAAAGTTGAAATGAGGAGCAAAGATAACCTGCGCACCTTTGAGTGAAAGAATCCTGGTCGGTTCGATGTAACCTCCGTCGGCGCAGATAATGACGCCGAATTCTAGCCCTTTCTTTTCAAAAATCGGAAATTGTCTGCCCGGCTCGAAGTAGGAGAAAACGGGCATCGCTTTGCTGTAGCGACCCAATAGTTTTCCTTTTTCGATGACAGCAATTGTGTTGTAGAGCTTTCCGTTCTTCTGCTCGTTGAACCCAACCATGAAAAGGGGCTCGAATCGGGCCGTCTTGGCCAGTACTTCCTTAATTTGCGGAGAGTCGATCGCAAAGCTGTTCGCCCGGGCATCCTGCTCCTTGCGGTAGTAACCGGTCAGCAGTGATTCGGGAAAGGAAACAATGTCGAGCCCCGCTTCAGTGGCCAGCTCCAGCCCATGGATGACGGTGCCCAAGTTCCTCTGGAAATCACCCTGTCGGCAAACGCACTGATAATGACCAATTTTGACGTATCGCGGGGCAGGAGATGTTGCCTTTGCATCTTGGAAATTCTCAGGTGCAGCAAGTCCGAATGGAGCCAGAACCATCGAGACAAACAAAACTGTCGACAAACGGGTTGCGAACTGTTTCATCAATTGAGGCTCCTTTATCGATCTGCATTTTTTCAATTTTGGTCGCGGCGAAGTCTGCCGGTAGCAGATAACAAGAATGATGATACTTCATCAGGCAGGCCGTAGCAATCGTAGCGTTGTTTCGGCGGCGCGTAACCCGATCTGGCGAGCGGCAGTTGATAATTTACCAGAATACAAGCACGACGCGCAAGCGAGTGTGTGCATGGGACCCACTTGCTTGCGCTGCGTGCTGGTAAGTCATTATCTGCCGCTCGCCTAACGTCGCCCCGCTCGCTGGAACACCCAAGAGTGTATTACTCTAGGATTTGATGCCGGAACGGTGAGAGGCTTGTTCTAGCCTACAGATGCGGGTGGAGATAGGTTTTTATCCAATCCTAGCGAGCACGGTATCGACCGTTTGTCGCAGCACCTGGCCACTGTTGCGGATGCCTTGAACTTCTTTGGGCCATAGCTCGATTTCGTGTGTCGCGACGACTCCCGTGCGACCAATAACCGTTGGCACCGACAGGGCCACGTCGCGAATGCCGTAGCAACCGTTCTGCACACTTGATACCGGTAACACTTGTCGGCTATCCCTTGCGATCGCTCCGATCACGTCGCGGATGGCAATGCCGACGGCAAAGCCTGCGCCGCCTTTTTTGCGAATGACCTCGGCACCAGAGCCTTGTGTTCGCTTAAAAAGTTCCACCGTCAGGTTGGCGGTCCAACCTGGATATTTTTCTAGTGGCAATCCGGCGATCGTCGCGCTCGACCAGATCGGCACCATGCTATCGCCATGCTCGCCAAGAATGAGGGCCGAGACTTGGGTCGGCGGCGCTCCAAGCTGCTGGGCGATCAGGCTGCGAAAGCGGATCGTGTCGAGCTGAGTTCCCAAGCCAATCACTTGCGACGGGGCGAGGCCGAGCCGCCGCCAGGCAAGATAGGTGAGCACGTCGACCGGGTTGGAAACAACCAATACAATTGCGCCAGATTTCGGCCCAACCGATTGGATTGAATCGAGAATTTTGATGAATAGGTCGACGTTGCGATTGATCAGGTCGAGCCGGCTTTCGCCCGGGCTGCGTCGCAAGCCGGCAGTGATGCAGATGACGTCGGTGGTGGGGATATGTTCGTAGCCGCCCGAGGAGATTACCTGATCGGCAACGCTCGGCCCGCCGTGCAGCAGATCGAGCGATTGACCCGATGCGAGGTCTTCGTTGACGTCAAGCAGGGCAATTTCTTGGACAATGCCAGCGGTCTGCAAGGCGAATGCCGCGCAAGAACCGACCAAGCCCCCTCCGCCGATGATGCTGATTTTCATTTGATTTTTTATCTGTATTTTACTTTTTGTTATTTGCTGTTTTTTACTATTATTTAGCAAGTTCGGCCATCACGCGGTCGGTAATCGTTTGAATAATTGCCTCTTGATCGATTGAAGACGTAGCAGCAGATGTCGGAACTTGATTGCCATTGGTTGAAGAATTCGCGGCTGGTGGGGGTGAAAACGCCCGTTGCTCAGCCCCGGCATGCGCCCAACTGTTGCGGAAAATGTCGTTGGCACAAACATCACAATTTTCATACTCTGCCGTGCTACGAGGATCGCTGAATCCCCAGCCCTTTTTCAGCTCGAGCAATTCTTTCGTTTCGCCCTGCGACAGGTAATGCACGTTGCCAATGCTTCGGGCAAGCATCAGGATACGGCAATAGGCGTCCAGTATCTCGGTCCACCAATAAGCCCTTTCAACGCTTTCGCCGTAGCTGACCGTGCCATGGTTTGCCAAGATAATGACATTCGACTTTTCGACGAATGGCAGAATCGTTTCGGCAAATTTCTGGCCACCGGGCGTTTCGTACCGTGTGATTGGCACGTCGCCGAGAAACACCTCGACCTCGGGCAGCACGCATTGCGGGATCGGCTCGCGGGCCACGGCAAAGGCGGTGGCATGGGGCGGATGGCAATGGACCACGCTTTTCACCTCGGGCCGTTTTTTCATAATCTCCAGATGCAGTAGCGCTTCGCTGCTCCGCTTTTTGCTGCCGGACGTCTGATTACCTTGCATGTCGATCGTGCAGATATCCTCCGGCTTCAAAAAACCTTTGCAGTGCAACGTCGGCGTGCAAAGGACTTCGTTCTCGCCGATGCGATAAGAGATATTCCCATCGTTAGCGGCGGCGAAACCTTTTTTGTAGATCCGGTCGCCAATTTCACAGATTTCTTGCTTGAGCTTGTGAGCATTTACCATGGTTCTGTTACCCTCTAAATATCCAATTGTTCAATAATTGCTGCGTTGTAGGCATCGACTGGCTTAAGTTCAGGCCGGAATGGCTGGGCCGCTTCCGCGCCTTCACTCAACGCAATACGAGACCGATGCCCTGCTGCCAATTCGTCAAAAACTATCACCGGTTCCGCATCGCTTGCGTCTTCGCCTTGCAACGCGGATAACCCCAACGGCAAAACCACCCGCAGCGACGCCCCATCAAATTCTGGAAGGCAGCAGCTGAGTGTCACGGTTCCGATTACTTCGGCGATTCGCATTTTAGGCTCTTACGATCTCAACGTTGTTGTCTTTCAATTCGTCGCGTGCCGACGGTGTCACGATCGCCCGAGGGGCAATCACCACTTGTTGCACGTCCTGTAGTTTTCCCTCCAGTTCGGCCAGCGTAATCACCCGGGCTTCGAGTGCCAGCGTGCTCACCGACGTAGCCTCCGACGATGCTTCCGACGATGCTTCCGACGATGCTTCCGACGATGCTTCCGACGATGCTTCCGACGATGCTTCCGACGATGCTTCCGACGATGCTTCCGACGATGCTTCCGACGATGCTTCCGACGATGCTTCCGACGATGCTTCCGACGATGCTTCCGACGATGCTTCCGACGATGCTTCCGACGATGCTTCCGACGATGCTTCCGACGATGCTTCCGACGATGCTTCCGACGATGCTTCCGACGATGCTTCCGACGATGCTTCCGACGATGCTTCCGACGATGCTTCCGACGATGCTTCCGACGATGCTTCCGACGATGCTTCCGACGATGCTTCCGACGATGCTTCCGACGATGCTTCCGACGATGCTTCCGACGATGCTTCCGACGATGCTTCCGACGATGCTTCCGACGATGCTTCCGACGATGCTTCCGACGATGCTTCCGACGATGCTTCCGACGATGCTTCCGACGATGCTTCCGACGATGCTTCCGACGATGCTTCCGACGATGCTTCCGACGATGCTTCCGACGATGCTTCCGACGATGCTTCCGACGATGCTTCCGACGATGCTTCCGACGATGCTTCCGACGATGCTTCCGACGATGACGCCATCCTGGCCCGTATTTGCTTCACAACTTCACAAACGATCAGATCGATATCAAGCGGTTGGTTACCCATCAGTCTATAATTCCTATCACGCTCCATCGAACGGGTGTCTTGTCGCACTGAAGCAACTCACGTGTATGGCGTCCATCGCTGGTGATAATCACGAGCATCCCCCGGCCTGCGCCGAGCCGATCGACGGCCAACTGCGGATCGCCGTCAGGCGTTTTACCGTCGGCCATGAGCGGTTGCACCACCAGCAGTTTGCAGCCTTGCATCGAAGCATGATGAGTCGCTGCGGTTGCCGTTCCCACGGTTTGTGCTAATTGCATGTGGTTAGGGGTTAGGGGTTAGGGGTTAGGGGTTGGGGGTTGGGGGTTGGGGGTTGGGGGTTGGGCACCGTGTGTTGCGTTGCAACACGGCTTTCCGCTTTTCGCTTTATTTCCCCAATATGTGTAAATCATCGATCAGCGAACAACGTCGTTCGCGTGTAAAGGTGAGTGGCGTGGTGACCCCTTCGCCGGTGGGCGTGGCGATCGAGAACGAAATATAGCCTTCGCCCCCAAGGCCCAGCGCGGCCATGCATGGTCCGTTTTTGACGAACAGCGTGGTATCCATCGCTCGACCCATTTTGGTCATGTTGCGGACATTGTTCGTGTGGATCATGCTGGTGTGACGGAAGCCATGTTCGTAGTGCTTCGCTTTGGCGATTGCTTCGTCGATGTCGCGCACGCGGACAAACGGCAGGAAGGGCATCATCTGTTCGACGGAAACAAACGGGTTCGACTCGTCCGTTGCGCCGAAAACCAGTTCGACATCGGCCGGCGTCTGCCGCCCCGCGGCGCGGGCAAGCATGGCGGCGTCCTGCCCAATGAACTCCTTCGCTGCGACGTCGTGGCGATGCTCGCCTTCGCCGACGGTGGTAATCGCTTCGCGCGTGAGGGCGTCGATTTCGTTCGTGTTGAGCCGCACCGCCCCGGCTTGCTCCATGGCGATTAGCATTGCGTCGAACACGCTGCTAACAACAAAAACCTCCTTCTCGGCAATGCAAAGCAGGTTGTTGTCGTAGGTGGCGCCTTGGATAATGTCGCGTGCCGCTCGCTCAAGGTCGGCCGACTCGTCGACCACGACGGGCGGATTTCCCGGTCCGGCAACCACCGCCTTCTTGCCGCTAAGCAGTGCCGCCCGAGCCACGGCCGGTCCGCCGGTGACGCAGATCGCGCTGACGCCTGGGTGATGAAAAATCGCCTCGGCCGACTCCAAGGTAGGCTCGGCGATGACACAAATAAGATTGTCGATGCCCAAATCGCGATAGATAGCCTCGTTGAATCGTCTTACGCCCTCGACCGCAATCCGCTTCCCGCCCGGGTGGGGGTTGACGACCAGCGTGTTGCCGCCGGCGATCATGCTTACCGCGTTGCCAGTGATCGTCGGCAGCGAGTGCGTGACAGGGGTAATTGCCCCTATCACGCCAAACGGGGCATGCTCGATGACCGCCAAACCCTTATCGCCGCTAAAGACTTCACTCCGCATAAACTCGACGCCCGGGGTTTTTTCACCCAACGTTTTGAGTTTTTCAATTTTGTGCTCCAGCCGTCCGATTTTGGTTTCTTCCATCTCCATCGTGCCCAACTCGACGCATTGGTCGATGGAGATACGTCGGATGTGGTCGATGATCCGCTTTCGGTCTTCCATCGTCCGCTCGCTGAGGCGCTGAAAGGCTTCCTCAGCAGCTTCGACCGCTTCGTTCGGGCAAGTGAAGATCCCGTGGCGACCTTCGTAACTGCTCCCGAGAGCGATCGGCGGTATGCTACCGATTTCGGCTAATACTTGCTCGACAACATTACGGACGATTGTTTCACTGACTTGCATGGTGTTACGACTCTGGTTGAGGCTTTCGGCTATCAGCTGTTGTGATTTTTTTCACCGTCGAATACGCACTGCTGATCAACATGCACGGTATCGACGATCCCGACAACAAGCGTATCGATAGGTAGATTTTTGGTTTCCGGGGTCAATCGAGCACTCGATCCTTGGGTGATCAGTACAAACTGCCCCTCGCCGGCGCCGAGCATGTCGACCGCGACGAAGGTTCGCCCGGTGGTCGTTAAGCTTTTTCGATCCTCAGCATCCAGCCGATACGGTTCGACCATGAGCAGCTTATACCCGCTCATCGAATCGACTTTCTGAGTCGAGACCAGCGACCCCATGACTTTGGCAATGAACATGGTTTTTCCTTTTTAGCGGTTAGCTAGTTCCCGTTGATAATACTCCCTTTCCGACCGACTTTGGGAACGGCGCGGGGCGACGAGCGGGCGAGGGAGTTGGCTTGTTCGGTTTTCTGTGGTGGGTCGGCGTTGTTGCGCCGCAGCGCGCGTACATCGCCTTACGTTTACGAGTTGTTTTCGGTTTTTGCGTCCGTTCCGCGTCAGCCTCCTGAGGTTTTTGCCAGGATCGTTAAGTTGTGACAGAACACGGCGCTGCCAACGGCGGACGTGAAATTCTTAAAGCCGCGAAAACAACAGCGAGCCAGGCGAAATGCTCGCTTTAAGCACGAGATCGTGCCTTCGATTCCGGCTCGCCACTGCTGCCAAATGCCCATCATCGTGTCGCCGAAATCTCGCGTCCGCCGAGGCACGCCCAGGTAGTCGACCTGTTCTTCCAATTCCTCGTAGGTGTCCTCGTCCGGACAGAAGCCCATGTCCGCGGCGACCGTTTTGGGCCGGCTACCGTACTTCTCTTCGTGTCGTTCGAGTACCGTCTCCAGGAGTTCGCTGTCGCTTACATTCTTCTCCAACACAACGTAATCGGTAATGAACTTCTCCTTCGACTGTGTGAGCAGCACCTTGTGACCGAATTCGACTGGCTTGCCACGCCGTCCACGCATGATCAACTCCGCATGAGATTCAAAAATGCTGAACACTTTGTCGGCATTTGGAACCTGCTCTCGATCGAACGCGCGGCGCCGAGCCACTTCGGCGACCTGCCGCATCACCGGCAAACGGTTCGCCAGCGACTGGGCAATCGTCGCCAACTCGACACACGTCGAACGTTCGGCCCAAGCGACGAATTGTTCCGCTTTTTCCAGAGCTTCCTCGACCCGGACGATCAGCGTCTTCATATTCTGGCGGACCTGGCGGAGACGCTTTTTGTTCGTGCTATTCGAGTAACGCGTGACGAAAAGATGCAGATTTTTGATCTTCTTCGCGTGAAATCGCCAAGGACAACGGAGTGGGTCGAGTTCTCGACCAGTCGACATTTCTCGGGCAGCCACGCGATAGACGTCCCACAGCAGGCTGGAGTCGGTCGGCCAGTGAATATTGCATTCGGTGACGGTCGTGTCGGTTCGCACATGTTCCAGGGAGACCGTTTCTTCGGCGACGACGCCGAGGGCCAATAGGTGATTGATCCGTTCCCAAGTCTCGGGCTGAATCGCGCGAAATGCCTTGTTCAGCAGCGTGAAGTCGATGGTCGGCTTTTTCAGCAGGCGGCAAAACCGCTGCAAGGTTTCGCTTTCGGCAATCCGGATCGACGCTTCCCGATAGTCGAGTCCTTCCCGTTGCAAGACGAGGATCGCGCGAAACAGGTTTTCGCTGGTGAAGATCGGCTTTCGGCCGCGTGCCGACGTCGTCTGGCTGAGCTGTTCGAGGTCGCGATGGACCACATCGAGAATCGCGGGCCGGCTGTCCAGCAACTGGCCGAGCGTTTTGTACTCGTCACGATAATCCCGTACCGTTTGGTTGTCGGCCTTCTCGTTGGCCCATCCAAAATCGAGAATCGCTTCAGCTTTCAAACGCATCGCCCGCTTCTCCTTGGGTAAAATGGCTCTTTGATTCGTTCTGTTTTCAATAGGATAACGATGCGTCTTTTTCTTGCTACACCAAAACCGGCCCGCCAGACGAATTTCACAATATTCTGATTTGGGAAACAGGAACTAGCTATTAGCAGTTAGGGGCGGCAGATAAATAACTATCCGGTTTGGTAAGGGAACACTCAATCAATAGCTGCGGCAACTGGTAGGGCTCAGGGTTCAGGGTTCCGTACATAAATGCAATGCAATTCTCGAACCTTGTCCCCTCTTTTTCCTGAACCCTGAACCCTCTCCTGGAAATGGGGAAGTTATTTATCGGTCGTCCCTTAGCTATTAGCTATTAGCTATTAGCCAGAAGTCTATAAATCTGACTAAAAGCAAATTCGGCAGTTCCAAATTCTCAATCACTCAAGACTTAGCCCCCGGCGCAGGCCGTGGGGTTTCACCAGGTCTCCAACCCCACGGCTTGCGCCGGAGGCTAAATTTGGAACTACTAAATGGCTAACAGCTAATGGCTTCTCTCGTTTGTCGAGCAACAACGATCTCTTCGTTGGTTGGTACGACCCAAATCTGTATGTGGCTTTCATCGGTGCTGATGATTGCTTCAGGGTGAGCTAATTCGTTGTTGGCAGTTTCATCGAGCCGTATGCCCAGTTCCTGCAAATCGGCGCAAACTGCGGCACGAATATCGGGGCTGTTCTCTCCAATTCCTCCGGTGAAAACGATCGCGTCGGCACCGCCCAGCTCGACCAAGTAGGCACCGAGATAATGCCGTATTGCTGCAACATAAACGTCCAATGCCAGTCTAGCCCGATCATGTCCCTCGGCTGCCGCGGCTTGCAGGTCGCGCAGGTCGCCGCTCACGCCCGACAGACCAAGCAACCCACTGCCGCTTGCCAACTCTTCCAATACTTCTTCATGCGACTTGCCCGTTTTTTCCATCACCAACGGCACAGCAAACGGATCGAAATCGCCTACGCGGTTGTTGTGTGGCAAACCTGATTGCGGGCTCATGCCCAACGAGGTTGCCACGCTTTTGCCTCCGCGACTGGCGCACAGGCTGCTCGACCCGCCCAGGTGGCACGAAATCACACGCAAATCATCTCGCCCGATTAACTGGGCGATTCGTCCCGCGATGTAACCATGGCTAGCCCCATGGAACCCCCAACGCTTCACGCCATATTCTTCTGCCCACTGGTGTGGAACGGCATAGGTTCGGTTGCGGGCTGGTATCGTGGCGTGGTAGCCCGTTTCAAAAACGGCGACCAACGGGATTTCCGGCAACCGCTCGCCAAGCAACCGCATTGCCTCGATGTAGGGCGGATTATGGGCTGGGGCGATTCGGTTCATCTGTTCCATCGCTTCGAGTACCTTGGGCGTAACTCTCTGGGCACCTGTTAGTTTTCCACCATGCACGGCCTTCAAACCAATGACGGCTATCTCGGACGCATCTTGCAGGCACCCTCCGCCCGTACACAAATCGCCAGAACCGGTCAGTTGCTCCAAGCAACAACGCACCGCAACGGCATGATCAGGTACCGGCAGTGTCGTTTCATAGGTCTCCCCACGAATTTCCACTTGCACATGACTTTGCTGTTCGCCAATCCGTTCGATGCCGCCACGCGCCAGTTGGCGCTCGTCGGTCATGTCGAACAAGCGATACTTGAAGCTGGTCGAACCAAGGTTAGCGACTAATATCTTCATGATTTTTTGCTTTGCCCGTGTGCTGCGTTGCCGCACGGCTTTCGGCTTTCAGCTATCCACTTTCGCATTACTCCATGTAGGCTGCCATCAGCCCATCCGAGGGTCGGGCGATGATGTGGCTGGAAACCAGCTCGCCCACTTGGGTTGCCGCAGCCGCCCCGGCCTCGACCGCGGCGCGAACACTGCCCACATCGCCGCTGACCACGATGGTGACAAGACCGCCACCGATCCCGATGCGCTTCTCAATTTTTACATTCGCCGCTTTCGCCATCGCATCGGTCGCTTCGACCAACGGAACCAGGCCCTTTGTTTCTACAAGTCCTATTGCACTTTGCATGATTTTTCTTTCTGTGGTTAGTGAAAGTCGTTAGCCGTGTTGCAACGCAACACACGGGAGAATCCGATTGCAACGCAACACACGGTAGAATCCGACAGCCAATTGTTTTACTTCCCTTTTTTCGCCAGTCCTAGCACCGTTTCAACATCTTCGTGAGGGCGCGGAATTACCTGGACGCTCGTCACTTCGCCAATGCGGCCTGCAGCGCTGGCTCCGGCGTCGGTTGCCGCTTTCACGGCAGCTACGTCTCCGCTGACGAAGGCGGCGACCAAGCCGGCCCCCACTTTGTCCCAGCCAATAAATTCCACATTGGCCGCTTTCATCATCGCGTCGGTTGCTTCGACCAAGGTCACAAAACCCTTGGTTTCAATCATTCCCAGCGCTGCCATTTCTTTTGACATTTCAATGGTCCTCGTAAGTTGTTAAATATGAAAAAAAGTTGGTTGGTGATTAGTGGCTGGTCATTGGTCCCTTCATTCCTGACAGGCACAAGCACAGCCTTGCTTGACCAGCTTGACACGGGTCGCATGGTCCAGGTCAATCGCGTTGCCTTCATCGGTGTCCAAGTGGACTTCGAGCTTGCTCGTTTCATCGGCTCGCACCAGTAAATCCTCAAGCACAACCGAGCACTGCGAGGTGATGCTGAGATTCATCCGGTCGCCATCCTTCACGCCATAGTGCCTGGCATGTTCGTTGCTCATATGCACGTGCCGCTCCGCGCGAATGACGCCGTGGGTAAGCTCGACCACTCCCGCAGGGCCAACCAGCACGCAGCCGGGCGTTCCTTCGATTTTTCCGCTGGCTCGAACAGGCAGATCAATCCCTAGCGATATCCCATCGGTAAAGGCCAATTCCACTTGGCTGTAAGGCCGAGTTGGTCCCAAAATCCTTACCGACGGGAGCATCCGCCTACGTGGCCCCACCACCATGACGGTCTCCTCTGCGGCATAGAAACCATCCTGATAAAGGGCCTTTTTCTGTGTCAAAGTATGGCCAGTACCGAACAGGGTTTCCACATGTTCGTCGGTCAGGTGGACATGCCTGGCAGAAATGCTAACGACCAGATCGCCATCTCTGGATTTATGGTCACTCGACTCCGGATTGCTGAAACTGGAAGCAGCTTGCTTCTGCACAAGCTGTCGAACAATACGCTCGACGGCATGGCGATCCAGCTCAATGTTCTTTGGTAGGCTTGTGATACTCATTCATGGGTGCCGATGATCAATTCTTGTATTTCTGATTTCCGGTAATTCGTCTGCCGGTAATTCGCTTGCATCGACCTCGGCAATGATCATTTCCACTCCCGCATCCGCGGCCTTTTTTTTCCACTCTTCTGCAATAGACTGATCAACAACCAACTTGTTTATCGCATCGAGCGGGCAGACATGGGCGAGGCTTTGGTGACCATATTTTGTGCTGTCGGCAACCAGTATCACCTCGTCAGCAGTAGCCATCATTCTTTGCTGGGTTTCGCCCAACATGCGGTTGGTATTGAATATGCCACGATCGTTAATGCCTGCCGCACTGATAATCACTCGACGCACATGGAGGCTACTGAGCATTTCATTAGCGTAGGGGCCTTGCACTGCGCCAGTCCGGGCATGGACATATCCGCCAATGATAATCAGATCGGTGTTGGAATCGGTATTAAACAGGTTTGCCACGGGCAACGAATTGGTAACGATTTGCAAAGGCTTTCCAACCAATAGGCAAGCCAGTTCATAGGTTGTGCTACCGCCGTCCAGCAGCAGCGTGTCGCCGTCGTCAATCAAACCGACTGCCGCACGGGCGATCGCCTTTTTTTTGTCCCATTCAGCTTCTTGACGTTGCTTAAAATGCGGCAAGTTCGGAGAGGGTCCCGAATAAAATGCCCCCCCATGGGTACGGCGTACCTTGCCGATCTCCTCCAACGCATCCAAATCGCGGCGAACGGTCGATTCGGAAACCTCCAACTGATTAGCTAGATCCGGCAACGAAGCAAAGCCACGTCGCTGGACTAATTCCAACAACGAAGTACGCCTTTCTTCTACAGCCATGGCATTTTTCCCATCGTTACAAGCTGGAATCCCTTCACTATCACTCATTGTAGCCATGAATAATGCGCATTACAATCAGTGTTCTCTCAGGATATGGCATATTTCTTTCATTTTGCGACAATTCTCAGTCTTGCAGATAAGGGCACACCGAACGCATATATGCTAGCATCTCAGCTATGTCAAGCGATTTACTACCCCATGTTGTCCAGCCACGGTTCTCGACCATCTGGCTTGGTAACCCCTACTTCTACGAGGAGAAGGTTGATTCGACAAACTCTTGCATCGACCGACTAGCAAAGCAGGGGGGCACGCATGGGACGGTGCTGGTTGCCAACTCACAGACCTCTGGCCGTGGACGGCTAAAACGCCCGTGGCACTCGCCAGCCGGGGTGAATCTCTATTTCTCCGTCCTACTCCGACCTGATTGGACGGTCGGCACAGCGAAGCCTGTCAGCCTGGCCGCCGGAGTTGCACTTGCCGAGGCGGTTGAACTGCTGCTACCCGGCACACCAGAAGTAAAATGGCCCAATGATCTGTTGTGGAAAGGCCGCAAACTGGCGGGCATCCTGGTGGAATCAGCCACCGACCGTGAGAAAGTACATTACATCGTGCTAGGCATCGGTCTAAATATCAACCAACATCAATTCCCCAAGCCGCTTGCCGGCTTAGCAAGTTCGCTAAGCTTAGTATCTGGCAAACCGTTTCAACGGTCGGAAGTCTTGGCAACGATATTAGCACGCCTCGAACTCTGGATCGATCACCTCCAGCAGGGTAGAACGGAACAGGTGATCGATGCCTGGACACGCTTTGCACCTTGGATCGGTAGCCAAATTACCGTGCACAACGGTGACCAAGTGTTGGCCGGAAAAGCGTTGGGCTTGAATCCACAAGGTGCTTTGCGTTTGCAGGATGAACAAGGGCGAGAGCATTTGGTAGTATCCGGAGATGTCGGGCTGAATACAAAAGAAAAGGAGTAAGCCACGGATGAACACTGATAAACGCGGATAGTAGGTGAATCAGAGCAGAGCGTATTGGAGACGCTCAACGCACAGTCAACGGTTTGTTTTGTGATTTCGTTTCCTGGGTATCTGTGTTCATCCGTAGTTTCTTTTTGTGAGGATCCCGTGTGCTGCGTTGCAGCACGGCTCCGACTGCCATAGTGAATGAGGAAGGAACGATGAAACCGGTGAAAGGCTTGAACCATATCGGCATCGCGGTTCACTCGATCGAGGCCCAGCGAGAGTATTACGAAAGGGTGCTTGGAGCCACATTGGAAAGCTTGGAGATAATAGAAGATCAGAAAGTTCGAGTCGCGTTCTTTCGCTTGGGCGAGGTGCGGCTTGAACTGCTGGAACCGACGGATGAGTCGAGCCCCATTGCAAAATTCCTGCGGAAGCGGGGCGAAGGGCTCCACCATCTTGCGTTTGCCGTTGACGATCTCCAGGCGCGAATCGACGAACTGAAGGCGACCGGTCTGCAAATGATTGACGATGCGCCCCGTCGCGGATCGCACGGGATGCAGATTGCTTTTGTGCATCCCAAGAGCACGTTCGGCGTGCTGACCGAACTTTGCGCACCGGTCACCAAACCACCAGCGGATGACGACGCTCGATAAGTGGCAAATCGATGCGCCCCTCATGAGTGTGGGCCGCATAGACGGCCTGGATCATTTCATAGCAGTCGCGACCGCTTTGCAAACTCACGCCCGGTTCGCGATCTTGCTCAATCGCCTCCAACAGATCATCAATAGCAAACCGATTCATCAGGGCACTGGGATCATCGCTTTTCAGTTTTACGGCTCCCGGCAACGGTTCCCATTTCATGGTGCCACCGCTAGCCCGAGCCGCCCAGCTACGACTCTTCGTCCAGAGGATCTCTGGATACCGTCCCATGCGAATGGTGACGATGCCCTTCGTGCCGTAGATGTCGAGTCCCCAACGTCCGGCATAGCCATGCTCGTTTTTTCGCGTGCTGAAGTACCCCGGCACTGCACCGGCGAATCCGAACGTCGTCTGGATCTGGTTGCCAAGAATGGGGCCTAGCGGTTCGCTAGCTTCGTGAACGTCCTGTTTGGTAGCGGGTCGGCCATCGATGGTAATGTTCGCTGCGCACCATCGCGGACGTCCCAAGAAAAACAGCATCAGGTCGAAGATGTGCGTTCCCAAGACAATCAGGTCTTCGCCGCCGGCGCGGTGGTCTTCCTTACCTCGCCCGCGCAGTTCGAGCACCTCGCCGATCAAGCCTTCTTGAAAAACAAGCTGCTTGCACCGCTGCGGGTCGGGGCACATTCGCTTTTGATGGGCGATGGCCCATTTCAGATTCTTTGCCTCAATGGCTCGGACCATCGCATCCGCCTCGGCCAGGTCGACGGAGATTGGCTTCTCAAGATAGCCATGTGCGCCAACGATAGCGCAGGCGAGCAGATATTCTTTGTGATGGATCGTCCAGCGAGGACCAATCGATACCAGGTCCGGCTTTTCCGCCAGCAGCATCTCTCGATAATCGGCATACGAGCGCTCCGCTCCCGCCTCGCCCGCATGCTGCTTGCGTCCTGCGTCATCCGGATCGGCCAATCCAACCACGTCGATATTCTTACGGCCCGACCAAACCTTGTGCATTGAATGGCCATAGCCGCCCCGTTTGACGTCGCCAATGACACAGGCTTTTAGTTTATTTGGAGTTTTGCTGCCAAAGGCAATGCGGCTTCTATCCATTGCAGCAGCGACGGGCAATGCCGCGGCGGCAGCCAGAATATCTCGTCTTGAAATTGAATGTGACTGCATTTCATCTTCCGTTTCGTCTTGCGAGGATAATTTAAGTAGGTGATAACCACTCATGGGATGAAAAGATTAAACCACAAAGAGCCCAGCATGGCTTGTGGCCGCAACCAAAATTTCAGATTCGATTTTATCACCGCAGAGGGCGCAGGCGTCGAGATTAACGGTTTCCAGCGAGTCTTTCTCGTCGTCCCATTTCAGCAAAGACGTATTGTTGTTGGTCGAAGAAGGGGCGGATTGGCTTTGAAAGTTGGCGGTCACCGCGTCGGTAAGGAAATCGAAGATCAAACGGCCCGTCTGAGCACAAGTTGCGGTTATCGTTTCGATCCATTCCAGCCATTTTGCGTCCAGCACAGACACGCAGCAAAGCACACCTCCAACCGAAAATGTAAAAAACCCCGCACAACACGGTATCGCATCGCACGGGAAAGCAGCAAGGTGGGCGATGAGGGACTCGAACTATCCTAGCGAATCCCGAGAAATACGCGAATCCACCTCGGCGCGCTCCAAAAATGTAGCCATTCTGGACGATTCACCTCCCATCGACCCGGACCTGCAAGCCATCATCGATGCTTGGCCTATTTGCTAGGGGTGCTCTCGGTGGCGGTCACCAGCGAAAACATGTCGCCCTACAACTGGCGGCTGGTGGAGCGGGACGTCCAAGAGGTCCACGCCATCGCGGGGAACCTGCAAAACAGGGAACGGGAACCTACCCTAAAAGCGGCGGCCTGAGGCCGACAACCGACATTCCTGCTGCCGCCGTCCGTTCTCTTGTGACTTCTATCGAGTAGGCTCGGTCGTGACACATTGGAACTGTAGACCGAAAGCGTCGAGAACGGCGAAGAGACTTGAAAGGCGTGGGTTTCCATCTTCGGAGAGCATACGATAAAGCCCCTCGCGGTTCAGCTCCGTTTCTGCTGCGAGCTGAGTTACCCCACCAAGGGCTTCTGCAACATTGCGAAGACCGAGGAGAAATTCGTCCTGCCCTTCCGCTGCACAGGCGGAGAGATATTCAGCGGCATAGCCTGGGTCGCTAAGTCTTTCCAGAAGGTCGTCTTGAAAATCAGTTGTTAGTGCCATCGGTTCCCTCCGTCTTTCGAGCTTTTTTCTTCGCTTTTCAACCCTTCTCCGTCTTTCGGTTAGCGCTCTGTGAACTCCGTCATGCCAGGAGCGTAATTCAGATCTTGACAAGCCGACGTCGTGAAGCACGCCTCTGGCGGCGGCGCTGGTTGGCCTGATCAAGTTCGCGCTGGCGATCTTCGCTGCGATGCTCAGGGTGTGCCTTGAGCCATCGGTCAGGTAGCAGCTCGGAGAGCTGTTCACGCTGGTCCCTTGAAAGCGATTCGAACGGGGTTTGGGCGTCGCCCACCCGCAAGTACTCGGGAACGATCTGAGGAAGCCGGACGAGAACATCGTTGAGATACGGGGTGACGTGGACATGATTAGAACGAGCACTCTGGATAAGCGTGTACCAGACGCATGCCGCGCGACCACCCGCATCGCTCCCAAAAAATTGGTAATTTTTTCTTCCAATAACCGAGGGGCGAATGACTCTTTCTGCCATGTTGTTATCGATCGCATAGCGCCCGTCGGTTGCAAATCGCGTCATCGCGTTCCAACGATTGAGCAGGTAGCCGATCGCTTCGGCCAACTTGGTCGAAGGCCGTACCGTCGGCTGCACTTCGGTGAGACGATCGTGCAGAAGGGCAAGAATGGGAACCGACTCGCGCATGCGCACTTGTCGTCGCGTTTCCACATCGGCATCGGCCAGGCGATCCTCGATGTCGTACAGTTGCCAGATCCAAGCGAGCGCCTCGTGCGCAAGTGGCTGCGTTGAGACGGCGCACGCTTCGTCGAACTTCCGCCGCGCATGGGCCCAACAACCCAGATCCAGAAGTCGGCCATCCGATTCCTTGACTAGGGACGTGTAGACACTGTAACCGTCGGTTAATAATCCGCCTTGAAAATCATCAAGTATTTCCCGCGGACCTGCGCGGGATCGATCAAGTCGATAGTCAAATAGTTGGTACGGATGCTGGTCATCGCCAACGTAGGCCCAGAGATAAACCAGCTTGGTCGCCCCAGCCCCGGGACGCAGGACACGGGCCGTGGTCTCGTCGGCCCGTACATAAAAACTATCCAGTACTTGGGTGCGAATCAGATCCCACACCGGCAGCAGACGCTCGCCCGTTCGCACCACGGCGTTGCTCAACACGCTGCGGTTGAACCACATCGTGGTGGTGGAACGAAGCTCTTCCTGGAGACGATACAGGGGCAGGTGACGCTCGAACTTGGCGTGTGCCAGCCAGGCTAACGTGCTGGCCCCAAATATCCCTTTTTCGTTGATATTGGGTGGCTTTTCGCTGGTGACGATCTGCTGGCCATCCCGGCTAACAGGGCAACCGTAGGTAAACCGAACGTGCTCGGCGATGTAGGCGCTAGACTCAACATATTCTAGTTGCCGTGAGATCTGCTCGGAGATCACCGTCCGCTTGCCGCCACATCCACAAGGACAATCGAGTTCTTCCGGCGGCAGTGGGTGTTCAAAACGCTGGACCGGCAAGCACTCGGGGAATTCAAAACGTTTGCGCTTCTTACGGCGTTTCTTGCGTTTCGAAGACGATTCATCGTCTGGCTCTTCTTCGTCGGTCGCCTCGTCATCCTCGCTAATCTCGTTGCCCTCGATCGACTCGGGATCAAAAAGAAGCTTTTGATCGGGAGAAGGGATAAACCGTTCACGCCGTGGAGAAAAGAGTGCCTTACGGAGTAAGGTGATTTGCTCTTGCATCACCTCGATGTGATTCTGCAACGATTCAAGAGTTGCCTGTTGCTCGCTATTAACCCTTTTGAGATGTGCGATCTCGGCGCGCTGCACTTCGATCTCTTTTCGGAGTTTGTCGGATTCCATCGACAACGTTTCGGTCCTTGAAGGTGCGTCACGAAATGGCAAATGATCACACACCGTTGGTGTAGAACACACATGTTTATTTATCGACAATTCACGTTGCGCGTCAAGGTGGTTTCCAAGGCGATTGAGTAATTTGTTTTGCCTGCTCACGACGCCATCACTTGCGACGTTTGACACTCGATAGCTCGATGCCTTCCAGCAACAATCGCAGGTCGTCCACATGCAGTGTCAAGTAATCACCGGGGGATGCAATCGCCCCTCCATGGTCGGCGCCACGTAGTGTCTCGGACGTTCCTCGTTCAAGATGCTTGTAGAGGATGATCGTGCCGTCACCCGTGAAATAGAGTACCTTCAACCGGTTGCGGCGTCGGTTGAAAAACAAGAAAAGATCTCCGTCTTCAATCTGTTTGCCAAGCTCCTTTTCGACGATACCGATTAATCCACAAAAACTTTTACGCATGTCCGTGGGAGCCAACGCGGCGAAGACTTTTATTTGGGATGGCACAATCAACATGACGCCACCTCACGCAACGCCTGCAATACGTCCTTCACTGTCTCACAATCGGTGCCGTGAGGCACATCCACAAAGACTCCCTGCTGCGGCAAGTGAATACGCAGCGTGGACGCAGGTGTCGTCCCCTCGATCCGCACAGGCACCAGTTGGGTGCCCTGGACGGCGTTACGACTGGTTTTAAGAGACTTGGTCGAACGGCTCCCCTGCTCTGGGGAGGCTTGCTGTTCACGGAACTTACGCTGCCAGGCATAATAGCTGGTTTGTGTAATCGAGTTCTGGTGGCAAAACGCCGCGATGCTCAAGCCGCTTGAGGACTGCTGTTTCAGTAGGCCACGCCAGTGGGACTCTTGGGATTTGTTTCGATTGGTCATTGTGCTCGTTCCTGGAATAAAGGGAATGGTTCACCTCTATTAGGATAGCGCGCAATTTTGGGACGCTGTTCACAGAACGCTTACAAGGAGCAGTCACCGCCAGACAACGCAGTGCTAGAATCGCGAAAAAGAATCGCGAAAAATAACCCTGAACATCACAGCCGATACGAAGCTTTAATTGCAGTTGAGCATCAAATCTCAGCCATGGAGCAGCAAGGGCGTAGCCAGGACTCAAAGCAAGAATACGAACGCCTTGTCTCCGAACGCAACAAGACAAAGGCTTGGCTTATTGCAGAAAACCACGAATATCAAATTGCTGCCACCCGCACAACGACAACCGATATTCAGAAAGTGCTGACGAAAAAGACAGTGCTTGTCGACTATTTCGAGTATCTAAAGCCCAAGAGTTATCTCGACAAATTATTCTCTCGCCGAGCAAAGAATGGCCTCGTTGCCTTCGTTCTAGCTAGTTCCTGTTTCCCAAATCAGAATATTGTGAAATTCGTCTGGCGGGCCGGTTTTGGTGTAGCAAGAAAAAGACGCATCGTTATCCTATTGAAAACAGAACGAATCAAAGAGCCATTTTACCCAAGGAGAAGCGGGCGATGCGTTTGAAAGCTGAAGCGATTCTCGATTTTGGATGGGCCAACGAGAAGGCCGACAACCAAACGGTACGGGATTATCGTGACGAGTACAAAACGCTCGGCCAGTTGCTGGACAGCCGGCCCGCGATTCTCGATGTGGTCCATCGCGACCTCGAACAGCTCAGCCAGACGACGTCGGCACGCGGCCGAAAGCCGATCTTCACCAGCGAAAACCTGTTTCGCGCGATCCTCGTCTTGCAACGGGAAGGACTCGACTATCGGGAAGCGTCGATCCGGATTGCCGAAAGCGAAACCTTGCAGCGGTTTTGCCGCCTGCTGAAAAAGCCGACCATCGACTTCACGCTGCTGAACAAGGCATTTCGCGCGATTCAGCCCGAGACTTGGGAACGGATCAATCACCTATTGGCCCTCGGCGTCGTCGCCGAAGAAACGGTCTCCCTGGAACATGTGCGAACCGACACGACCGTCACCGAATGCAATATTCACTGGCCGACCGACTCCAGCCTGCTGTGGGACGTCTATCGCGTGGCTGCCCGAGAAATGTCGACTGGTCGAGAACTCGACCCACTCCGTTGTCCTTGGCGATTTCACGCGAAGAAGATCAAAAATCTGCATCTTTTCGTCACGCGTTACTCGAATAGCACGAACAAAAAGCGTCTCCGCCAGGTCCGCCAGAATATGAAGACGCTGATCGTCCGGGTCGAGGAAGCTCTGGAAAAAGCGGAACAATTCGTCGCTTGGGCCGAACGTTCGACGTGTGTCGAGTTGGCGACGATTGCCCAGTCGCTGGCGAACCGTTTGCCGGTGATGCGGCAGGTCGCCGAAGTGGCTCGGCGCCGCGCGTTCGATCGAGAGCAGGTTCCAAATGCCGACAAAGTGTTCAGCATTTTTGAATCTCATGCGGAGTTGATCATGCGTGGACGGCGTGGCAAGCCAGTCGAATTCGGTCACAAGGTGCTGCTCACACAGTCGAAGGAGAAGTTCATTACCGATTACGTTGTGTTGGAGAAGAATGTAAGCGACAGCGAACTCCTGGAGACGGTACTCGAACGACACGAAGAGAAGTACGGTAGCCGGC
The DNA here is from genome assembly GCA_965249435.1 of Lacipirellulaceae bacterium. Lineage (GTDB taxonomy): Bacteria > Planctomycetota > Planctomycetia > Pirellulales > Lacipirellulaceae > JAJRWS01. Next base: position 711,354 of record CBDFMC010000025.1, read on the forward strand.
CCAAAACGGTCGCCGCGGACATGGGCTTCTGTCCGGACGAGGACACCTACGAGGAATTGGAAGAACAGGTCGACTACCTGGGCGTGCCTCGGCGGACGCGAGATTTCGGCGACACGATGATGGGCATTTGGCAGCAGTGGCGCGCCGGAATCGAAGGCACGATCTCGTGCTTAAAGCGAGCATTTCGCCTGGCTCGCTGTTGTTTTCGCGGCTTTAAGAATTTCACGTCCGCCGTTGGCAGCGCCGTGTTCTGTCACAACTTAACGATCCTGGCAAAAACCTCAGGAGGCTGACGCGGAACGGACGCAAAAACCGAAAACAACTCGTAAACGTAAGGCGATGTACGCGCGCTGCGGCGCAACAACGCCGACCCACCACAGAAAACCGAACAAGCCAACTCCCTCGCCCGCTCGTCGCCCCGCGCCGTTCCCAAAGTCGGTCGGAAAGGGAGTATTATCAACGGGAACTAAGTAACTGCAGATGGCTAAAGTGTTACGAATATCGAAACCCGAAACAAATACAAAATCCGAAAATGAAATGACCAAAACGAATCATTTTGGGCCTTTTCCCAAGGCACGGGCGACTAGCTGCGTTTTTGTCCTTTGAAATTTGGTCATTCGAATTTGTTTAGGATTTCGTGTTACGAGTTCAGGATCTGCATCCGAGTTGTACAAGTTATTTGTGCGCGAACGCTTGGCGGAGGTGGGAACCGTTCCGCAACCCCCCGGCAAAGCCGGGGGCTGAAATGAGGATTTTTCTTCGCCACAGTCAGCGATAGCCATTAAATTCCCTGTAGAACCATTTTTTTGAAAGAGCAAGCAGTGAACGCGATCAGCTACGACTTACCCATCTATGCGTTGTTGCGTGAAGAGGGAATCGAAACCCTGCATCAGGCATCGCTGCGAATACTCAGCGAACTGGGGATCGATTTCCACGACGATGAGGTACTCGCCGTTTTCAAGGCCAACGGAGCCAGCGTGGAAGGTCAGCGGGTACGACTTGATCCTGCGATTGTCGAACAGTACGTAGCCAAAGCACCGTCCCACTTCACCCAGTTGGCTCGCGACGCCGATTACAATATCACGATCGGAAACAAGAACATGGTCTTCGCACCCGTTTATGGTCCGCCCTTTGTATCGGACAGGGAGGGTGGCCGTCGCCAAGCACGACTGGTGGACCTGGAAAACTTCGTGAAACTTACCTGCATGTGTCCCTATCTACACCATTCCGGAGGGACGATCGTCGAGCCGACCGACATTCCGGTGGAGACGCGCCATCTGGAGATACTCTATTCCCACATCAAATACAGCAACAAACCGTTTATGGGCTCGGCAATGGGTAGTGCCAAGGCTATGGACAGTGTGGCAATGGCCGAAATCCTATTCGGAGCTGACGCGATCCGCAGAGAGCCGGCTCTGCTGTCACTCATCAACGTAAACAGCCCCCGGATGTACGACGAGCGGATGTTAGGCGCGCTGAAAGTCTACGCACGCGCGCGGCAGGCGGTGATCATCACGCCGTTCATCTTGGCGGGATCCATGGGGCCCGTTACCGTTGCCGGTTGCGTTTCGTTGCAGAACGCCGAAGCGCTCGCGGGAATTGTCCTGGCACAAATGCTCGAGCCTGGCACGCCCGTGGTCTACGGTTCCTTTCTTCCCATGACCGACATGCGAAGTGGATCGCCCGTCTTCGGTGCGCCGGAAAGTCAGTTGGCTCTTTCTGCCAGCGCCCAACTCGCCCGGCGATACGGTCTGCCTTTCCGAGGCGGGGGCGCACTTGCTTCTTCCAAAGTGCCCGATGCCCAGGCCGCTTACGAATCCGCGAACACGATGTCAGCCACGGTCATGGCGGGTACCAATTTTGTTCTTCACGCGGCGGGGTGGCTCGAATCGGGGATGGTCGCCAGTTATGAGAAATTTGTACTCGATTGTGAAATCTTGGGCATGGTTCACGCTTGGACAAAAGGCATCGATTTGTCGGACGAATCGCTGGCGTTTGAATCGATTGGAGAGGTACCGCCGGCTGGGCAGTTTTTGGCAACCGATCATACGCTCAAACATTTCCGTGAAGCCTTCTACATGGCAGATTCGTTCGACTACACACTCTACGACTCGTGGAAAAAGACAGGGTCTCAGGGCGCCTACACACGCGCCAGCAGTAGGGTCAAGAAGTCGCTAGACCAATACGAACAACCGCAGCTGGACCCGGCGATTGACGAACAACTCGTGTTACTAACGATTCAAATCTTCGCGCCTTGCGCAAATTTATACAGAGCCGTGAATGGAAGTCCCCTGAGTGAAAAGAGATAGATTAAGTATGCTTTTCAAGGAATTGAACCGCGGAGTACGCGGAGAGCGCTGAGAAAATCCCTTAAAAAAGACCTCTGCGCTCTCTGCGTTCTCTGCGGTGATAAAAAAGAATCTGACATTTTAGTTGCGGCTTTACCTCGCCAGGCTCTTCGTGCTACTAACGATCAATTTCTTTGTGTGGCGCAAAGATTTTTCGACAGGATTAACAGGATCAGCAGGATAGTGGTCCATTGGATTCGTCCCGTTTACCCTGTAAATCCTGTCAAAATTGGTTGTTTGGTTGCGGCCAACGGCTGCGCTAGGCTCTTCGAGTCCTTCGTGGTTCAAACTTTCCATTCCGTGAACGGATGCCCGAAAAGCAGCACAAACTTGCCCGGGAGAAGGGAGCAGGAACGTGGGGTTTCAGTAATTCCAAATTTGGCGTCCTCGCATCTGCTGGTATTTGAGAGGACGCGTAATTCGCAACGAGCGATCTCCCTGTTGTCCCTGGTGAAGATGTTTACTGCACGTCCCAAAACTGTTTGGCCGTTCAGGATTTCTCGGCCGCTGGAGGCCTCCAAACGGGTTCTGGGATAGGCCCTTAGTTCCCAATTTTTGCAAATCGTCCACTATAATTCCTGAAGAATCTAATGTAAGATGCGGCCGGTGGAATCTCTGGCAAGGAGTTCGAGAAATTCGTGAACTCAATGGTGCGAGGAATTCTAATTGTACTGTGCCCGGGCAAAGGTGACACGTGGCTGGATTCGCCAAGAATTCAGTTTGCCCCAAATTTCCGTTGAATTCTTGCGTATCCTTAACCCAGAGTGAAAACTTTTGCTGACCTGCTTTGCATAAAAACACAATTTTCGCTGCATAGGCTTTCGGCCGTCGGCTTTCAGCAAGAGAACCGCCGGGCGATCTACATTTTCTGGCTGACAGCCGATAGCTGACAGCCGATAGTTTTCACTTTGAGTTCTTAACAACCATGTCTGAACCTCGCATTCTTGCCACTTATCGTATCGAAACACTCTTCTCACTCGAGGAGGCGGCCGAATCGATGGCGGGTGAGCAGTCGACCGGTACCTTCGCGCGCGTCGAGGGCGAAACCGATCAACTCCGACAGCTTCATCTGGCACGTGTCGAATCGATCACCGAGCTAGAACCAGCCAACCACCCGGCGCTGCCAAGCACCGTACGACCAGAGGATCATGGCAAGGCGAGTTACGCGCGAGGGGAAGTGCGCATTAGCTTTCCGCTCTCGAACATCGGACCGAATCTGCCGACGCTATTTACCACCGTTGCCGGCAATCTGTATGAGCTTCGGCAACTCTCTGGCTTGCGATTGCTCGATGTCGAGTTTCCCCAAGATTTGAGCGATTTTTTTTCCGGGCCCCCAATTCGGTATCGAGGGAACGCGTCGTCTCGCCCAAGTCGAAGATCGTCCGATCCTTGGGACGATTGTGAAGCCGAGTGTCGGTTTGCCGCCGGCCGAGACAGCCAAACTTGTGGAAAAGCTGGGGCAAACCGACATCGACTTTATCAAAGATGATGAGTTGATGGCCAATCCGCCTCATTCTCCGTTGGCGGATCGAGTGAAGGCCGTCATGGAGTCGATCAAGAAAATAGCCGATCGGACCGGGCGCAAGATCATGTTTGCTTTCAATATCACCGACCAGCTCGAATCGATGCAAAAGCATCACGACACGGTGCTGGAGGCGGGCGGCACGTGCGTGATGGTATCGCTCAACAGCGTCGGTTTGGTTGCCGTGGAGCATTTGCGGCGACATAGCCAACTTCCGATCCATGGTCATCGCAATGGTTGGGGCATGTTGTCTCGGTGCCCTGCGCTAGGGTTGGATTTCAAGGCCTATCAAAAGTTTTGGCGACTCGCCGGCGTCGATCATCTGCATGTCAACGGCCTGCAGAACAAGTTCGTCGAATCCGATGAATCGGTGGTCGAGTCGATCCGAGCTTGCCTGGAACCGATGTGGGGAGGCCGTCAGGTGATGCCGGTTGTCTCTTCAGGCCAATGGGGTGGCCAGGCGCCTGAGACGTTTCGCCAAGTGGGAACGGTCGATTTGATGTATCTGGCAGGCGGAGGAATCATGGCTCATCCGTCCGGCCCGGTTGCGGGGGTCACGGCAATCCGACAAGCCTGGGAGGCGGCGATGCAGGGCATTGAACTGGAAACCTATGCTCAGACCCATGACGAATTACGTCAGTCACTCGATTTTTTTGGGCGACTGGCTCATGTCCGGAAGCCTGGAAAGTGATTCTTCAGAAGATTAGTGGCTGTCGCTGACCGTGGCGATGAAGAAGCCCCATTCCAGCCCCCGGTTTTGCCGGGGGCTGGAATTGCGACTTTATAGTGCTCCTTTCCACACCAAAATCTAGTCGCTAAAATTTCTGAAGGACCTAATCAACGATTTCGGGGGTGATCTTGTCGGAAAGAGCAGAAAAAATCGGTTTGCTGCTGACCTTTTACGGGGACGATTTTACCGGATCGACCGACGTGATGGAGGCGCTCGTTTGCGCCGGAGTCGAGACGGTTCTGTTTGTCGATTTCCCGACGCCCGAGCTATTAGCAAAGTTTCCCCGCGCGCGGGCGGCGGGTGTCGCGGGCTGTAGCCGTACGATGTCTCCAGAGCAAATGGAGGCCGAATTGCCACGCGCCTTTGAAATGCTTCGCACACTTGGCGCGCCAATCGTTCATTACAAGATTTGTTCGACCTTCGATTCGTCACCGGACGTTGGCAGCATTGGACGAGCCATTGATATCGGGCATCGCACGATCCCAGGTGCATACATCCCACTGGTCGTGGGAGCTCCGATCCTTGGTCGGTATTGTGCGTTTGGAAACCTGTTTGCCCGATCAGGACTAGATTCGGCCCCTTATCGGCTTGACCGGCATCCGACGATGAGCCGGCATCCGGTCACTCCAATGGACGAGGCGGACCTCCGTTGCCACTTATCTCGGCAAACAGATTGCACCATCTCGTTGGTCGACCTAATAGCGCTTGATAATCTCTCGGGTGATAGCGACGCGACGATCGAGCAACTCCTGCAGCATAACCTGCCAAATCATGACCACCAAATCGTCCTGTTCGATACGGTGACCGAGGGGGATCTGGCTACTGTTGGTCAGCTTGTTTGGGACCTTGCCCAACGGCAAAACTCGCTGTTTGTGACCGGTTCTTCCGGCGTGGAGTATGCATTGACTGCCCATTGGCGATCCACGAGCATGTTGGGAGAAGTTGCGCCACCCTGCTCGATTGCAACGGTGGATCGCGTCGCTGTTTTTTCGGGCAGTTGTTCTCCGGTAACAGAGCGGCAAATCGGTTGGGCGATTGACCATGGTTTTGCCGAGATTGCCCTGGATACGCCATCGCTAGTCGATGAGGAAACGGCAGAGCACGCCCACGCTACGGCAATCGACCAGGCGTCCAAGTCTCTCGAAGCAGGGCAGAGTGTTCTGTTACATACAAGCCGAGGTCCCGACGATCCGCGCATTGCAAGAACTCGCCAGCGACTAAAGCATTCGGGCGATTCAGCCGAAAAGTTGGGCCGGGCGCTGGGGCGGCTGGCAGACACGTTGATTCGACGAAACGGTCTGAAGCGGATCGTATTCACCGGCGGAGATACGTCGGGATACGTTGCGCGGGAGCTAGAAATTAAGGCCTTGGAATACGTCGGACCGGTCGCCCCCGGTTCGCCTCTTTGCCGTATCCACGCCACCGACCCGGCGATTGATGGCGTGGAGATTACTTTCAAAGGAGGCCAAGTGGGACGGAAAGATTTTTTCAGTCAGGTGCTTTAATGGCGGGAGAACGGCAACGTCATTTGACCCCCCGACAAAGCCGGGGGCTGAAATTGTGACCTCGCAGTTCACTTGGCTACAATGACCACCGAGATACCATGATAACTATGAGGAACTAAATCGTTATGCCGACAACTATTGCACTGTTTGGGGCGGCTGGTAGCATGGGAACCCGTGCTGCGGACGCCTTCCGAAAAACCGATGAGTATCATGTCCTCCATGTGGAAGCAGGAAAGGCGGGCACGGATCAATTGAAACAACGGGGCGATGATCCCGTCGAACCTGATGTGGCCGCTGCCCAAGCCGATGTCGTATTGCTTGCGGTTCCCGACAAATTTGTTGGCGCCGTGGCCAGGGAAGTTGTTCCCAAAATGCGTTCCGGATCGATGATCATGAGTCTCGATCCGGCAGCACCGTACGCTGGCCGGATTCCCCTGCGGCCCGAGGTGTCGGTATTTGTCGCGCATCCTGCCCATCCGCCAGTTTTTAACGACGAGCAAACGATGGAAGCGCGTCGCGATTTTTTCGGCAGCGGCCTGGCGAAACAATCGATTGTTTGTGCCCTCTTGCAAGGGTCCGAGGAGGACTACGACCGAGGTGCAAAAATCGCGGCGACGATGTGGGGGCCCGTCTTGCGAATGCACCGAATCACGGTGGAGCAAATGGCCATCCTCGAGCCGGCGCTGTCCGAAACGGTCGCGGCGACCTGCTTGGCTGTGATCCGCGAGGCGCTGGACGAAGCGATCAAGCGAGGTGTGCCGCCGGAGGCAGCCCGCGACTTTCTCATGGGGCATCTTAACGTTGAATTAGCAATTCTCTTCAATGAAATCGATTGGGAGTTTTCCGACGGTGCAAAACAGGCGATGGAAGAGGCGAAAAAAGTGCTTTTCCAACCTGATTGGCGCAAGGTGTTTGATGAAGATCAGCTACGAGCAAGTGTAGAAAGGATTACGAGCTAGAATTTTTGGGAATATCGCCACGAATTAAACCCAGAAACAGAATAGCAATCAACTGACAGCTTGCCATTTCAGAAATTAAGGAGTGGCCGATAAATAACTTCCCGGTTTTCAGTAGGCGGTAGGAATTACGGTGTAATTCCAATCGGGCAATACGTCTTCGAACTGTATGGGATCCAAGTCAAGGAAACGTTCGCTCGCTTTCCGTTTGAGTTGATAATCCTTGTTGAGTACCGCGTAGGTGACTTTCAGCCCGGTGCGAGTCCACACTCGTCGAAGGCATGTTGTGACGACGTCAAGCGTGCGAAACACCACACCGGACCAGGCGCGAGTGACATGAGAAAAAAGACGGTGTTCAATCGGGTTATACTTCGAGCAATGCGGTGGATAATGGGCGACGCGAATTGGAATGTCAATCCGGTTGACCAATCGTTGCAGGTCTTCCTTGAAAATGTGGTGACGACAGTTATTGCTTCCTCCGCCATCGCACAGCAACAGAATCGACTTGGCGTCGGCGTACGTCCGCTCGCCGTGGCGTTGCCACCACACACGGAAGCTGTCGCAAGCAAATTGACTCGTGTCGTGACTGACTCCGAGAGTGAGGTGCCCTGTGTTACGCTTCAGGTCGTACAGCCCGTGCGGGATGACCTTGCCGTCCGCGTAACTGGGAAAGTCGTGATCAAATACGGCATTCGCACCATCGGACCACGACTGCCCAGTACGGAAAAACTCGCCCAAAAGCTCCTTTTTCTTGGTGTCCATGCTAATGATTGGGTTGGGAGAGTCGAGGTATTGTTGCCTCAGTTGGGCAATGTTCTCGAACTGCTCGTTGCGGAAAGGGGTATTTCCCATCGCTTTGGTTTTCTCGGCCTGCCGCTTGTGGAAGCCGAACTCATCGAGCAAGCTTCGCACAGTGTCTGGACAAACGGGCGTTCCCAGCCGATCGAGCTCGTGGGCAATCTCCGTACTCGACAAATAGGTCCACACCATGTCTTCACGCATTGGATCGCCTGCCGTATGGTCAGCAACGACCTGGCGAAGGTTGTTCTCCAGGTCAGGTGCAGCAAAGCTAGCTTTTTTTCGACCCCCCTTTTTTTCGAACCCGTCCTTCGGCGTCATCCACCGGCAATTGGCTCACCTCATGGCGGCCATTCCGAATCGTTTTCTCGTCACAGCCCAGCACAGACGCAACGTACTCGACGCCCCCATGCCCCAGCTTTTCCGATTCTACCGCAGCGTAACGGCGGCGGTCTTTCTCGGACAATGAATCATAAAACGCCTTCATGTGTCCACAAACTACCGACAGATAGGGAACCATGGCTTTCTCCTTCGCCAAGAGAATGGGGGACCGCTCACCCTGGAAGTCTAGCCAATTCGAGAAAAAAAAGGGATGTTATTTATCGGGCGGCCCTAAGCTCGACTTTTTCCGTTTTTTGAGTACTTCAGATCCCCAAATTGGTATAGGTAAAAAGGGCCTCCTTGGTTCAAGCTTTTGACTTGTAACAACCAAAGTCTTGAGCAAGGAAGCCCTCATGGTTCGCGTGCCGCACGATTTCAAGCCGTTACTACAATGTCTCGTTGACACCTTTCACCGGCGAACGACGGCTCGACGATTCGTTCTGTTCTTCCTTGCCGCTATTCTAACAACAGGCGACCGAACTGTCTCTAACGTACTCCGGTTGTTGAGCTTGATTGAGACGGTCAATCCGTCGACCTACCATCGTCTGTTTTCTCACCGTCGCTGGCAATCCCGGCCCTTGGCCTACGCGATTGCCCGTTTCGTCCTTGATCGGTTCATTCCCACCGGGACGGTAAAAATCTGCGGTGACGAAACGGTGGATGGTCATCGCGGCAAAAAAGTTTACGGCAAAGCCCGACATCGCGACGCAGTTCGCAGCGCCAACTCGCACACCGTCTTTCGATACGGACACAAATGGTCCGTCTTGTCGATCCTGGTTCAATTACCTTACACCAATCGTCCCTTTGCCTTGCCGGTGCTGGTCGCTCTTTATCGCAGCAAGCAGTGCAACGCTGATGAGGGGCGTCGCCACAAAACTCCCGTGGACCTGATGTGCGGCTTGCTAGCAACGCTAATGCACTGGTTTCCCGACAGAAAGTTCGTTCTTGCAGGTGATGGAGCTTATGGAACTCATCAGATGACACGTTTTGCCTATAAACATCGAAAACGATTGTCGCTGGTAAGCAAGTTCTCGGGTGACGCAAGTCTGTTCGCGCCGCCACCCAAACGCAAGAACCCCAAAGTCGGTCGACCACGAGTCAAGGGCAAGGCCTTACCCTCACCGGCCGAGGTGGTTGCTAGGAAGAAAAAGGGGAAACGCTTACGTGTGCGGTGGTACGGCGGCGGCTGGCGAAATGTCGAAGTGATCACGGGCAAGGGCCATTGGTATCAGAGTGGCAAAGGCGCGATCGAAGTATTGTGGGTGTTTGTCCGTGATCTCAGCGGCACCCATCGAGATGAATACTTTTTCACGACCGATCATTCCATGTCTGCCAAAGCAGTCATTGAAATGTACGGCGGACGCTGGAATATCGAGACCACGTTCCAGGAAATGCGTGAACACCTTGGACTGGAAACAACACGCGGCTGGAGTCGCCAGACGGTGTTGCGAATGGCGCCCTGTCTGTTTTGTGTGTACACGCTGGTAGTGATCGTTTTTGATACGATGCCGTGGTCCAATCCACACGTCCGACTGAAGCACTGGGTTGGCAAGGAGCAAACGACATTTTCTGATATGATCATCAGTGTTCGACGCTATTTTTGGATGGAATGGATTTTTGCATGGGTGCCTGGAGGCGAGGTCGTGCAAAAATTATCCAAACCCTTGCGAGTTGTGCTAGACTTCGGGCTAGCCCAAGCCGCCTGACGGAAAAAGTCGAGCTAAGGTTCGCTATGCAACTCTCACGTCGTCAATTTGTTACAGGGCTTTGGGCCGGTTCGTCGTTACCGTGGCTCAATTCGTGCCAACAGAAAAACGAAGCTGGTGGCGGAGCATCCCAGGGCACGATCGCGGTCCTGTTCGACGGCCTTTATTCTCCTGGCCGTGTTGTTGGACAGCCTCCGCAGCCGCCTGATGCATGATCTGAATCGTCGGATGATTATCCCCGATGATTTGACCTAGGGCAGGTCGGTTTGCTTGCATTGGTCATGTGTTTGACTCAAGCTGATCAGGGGAACTGGAAGTCGAAGGTCATGTTGTAGCCGCTTGCGGAACCCTCGGACAGCAAGATCGCTCTTGACGGCTGCATTGTCTATTTCTAGCATCGCACTGCTAGCGGTGTACTTTGGAATCCTATGCGATCAACGAACTTTGCTCCTATGTGGTTCGTAGGGGAGTTTGGGCGCTATGAGTGTCGCTAGTGGCGGAAGCTGTAGAACCGGTTCCGATGGTTTGATCCGGCAGATTGGCAAGGTTCGATGGCGGTTGAGTAAGGCTTGAGACGACGGGTTGCCGGTTGTTGTTCTTGAGCGACAAATTAACACGGTCCAGTCGGTATCATGTGGTTAAAACGCCACAGTTTACCTACCTGATCCCGCGGGCGATTGAGCACGATTGTCATACCTGCTACAGAGGTTGCTTGCGCACCAGTCGGCTTTTGAAAGAAAATAATCACTCGTGGCGGCGGGCCGCGACGATAACCTGATTGTTCTCGTTGCTAGCATTCTGGCGAGACTCATTGGCATAGCTGGACGGTCAGGCTAGATAAGTGATTGCTGTTTCAGTAATATGAGATAGAGAAGTTAACAGCTCATCTAAGGAGAATTTACATGCAAATCCACGGTCTCTCGCATGTTCATGGGGCACATGGCTTAAAAGGTCCCCACCAAAACCGCGGAGCTGCGCCTTCTCAGGCGGCGGAAGCACAACCTGCCTCGGGTGACCAGCTTGAAATATCGCCTGCTGCCGAGGCAGCCATCCATGCTGCCGATAAGGGTGATCTCCGTGCCGACCTGGTTGCCCGAGTCCGCAATGAAATTGCGACGGGAACCTATGAAACGCCCGAAAAACTGGATGTTGCCCTCGACAGGCTGATTGATGAAATCGGCTAAGTGAGAAATCGTTCAGAGGATTTCTCCCCAGCTCTTGAGACTGACACCACCACTGTGTAGAATCAATAAGCAGTGGCGCAAGTGCGCGAAGGTCAACTATTACACCGTTTGGACCTGTTTTGCGTTGTCTGGGCGTCTCAATTAGCCACGACTTATTGGCTTATTGAAACTCCTCTCCGACTGGTGCCTCCCACGGTGTTACGCTCAACGAGTCTGCCATGTCCAGCGATTATGCCCTCGGTACAGTAAAGGTTGCCAGCTCGCCCCAAGTGCGGTTTGCCGAATACCTGCAAAGCAAGGGAATGCGGGCCACCGAGCAGCGGCGGATTCTTGTCGAGCATGTCTTCAAGCGACATGACCATTTTGATGCCGAGGAACTGATCCTCAACTTGGCACAACAGAAGGAAGGCCGCAAAGTCAGCCGGCCCACCGTTTACCGGACGCTCAAGGAACTGGTCGAAGCAGGTCTCTTGCGGCGGATGACTCTTGGCAACCGGGGCGTGTATGAACACGACTACGGCTACCCTCAGCACGACCACTTACATTGCATGGTTTGCGATGAGCTGTTCGAGTTCCAAAGCGCCGAGTTGCGAAATATCCGCGACGCGGTCGCCCGAGAACAAAACTTCCGCGTCACAGGCCATCGATTGATCATCACCGGCATCTGCAAAGACTGCAGCAGCAAGCGTCACCGCGAGCAATCGCCGCTCGATTTGATTTGAGTTAGCCGCTGGGCTTGCTCCGGCGCGAAGAAGCCGAGAAGCCTCTATTAGAGGAGTTCCACGGATCCATCTCGAAAATCGATAGTCAACACGCTGTTCCGGAAAAAATCGAGGCCTAACAATCCGTCAACTCCCGTACTTTGCGGAAGCGTATGACCCAATACGAAAACATTCTCTCTGGAATGGCCGATTGCTGTTAGCCTTATGATTGCAAGTCGAGGAGCATATTCGATTCCACTTCCGGTCGTCATTTCAACACGATCCGGCGCAAGAGCCAGATCGTAGCCGATTGCAACGAGTAATCCTGAGTTGACTACCGTGCTGGTAGCCCCAGTGTCGAGTGCCAGTCTCAAAATAGCACTGCCTGTTGGGCCTTCAATTTCGGTAGGAACGACGATCAGACCATGCCCTGGATCGAAGCTCAAACTCATAGAACAATCGCCACATCTTGGGGAAGCGTTCCTGTGTAAAGGATAGCAAAGCGTTTGGGGTGAGAAGAGGTCGCACAACGGTATACGTCATCGCGATCTTTGCTATGCGCGATAACCGTTCCACCAAGTACTTCCAATGCTTCGTCAGTTTGGGGATTTTCGACGAGAACCCACTCGGAGCAGTACCGTGTTTCAATCTCAGCGATCGTCATTATTTTGTCCATCACAAGACCTCCCAAAAAGCCTTATTATTGTTCCCCATTCTAATCAAGAGAGTGCTTTCCAGCAACAAAACTCCACCATTCTCCTGCACCATTCACACGCGCAAGTCTGCAACACTCGTTTGCCGATTTGCATAACGCCGTCGGATCGGCTCAACGACTTCGGCTAAAAATTCGTCGACTTGTTCCGCGCTACGGCCGGTGAGTTTGTTGGCGTCGACGGCCGCTTCCAGATCGACGCCCGCAAATGCGCTGTCCGCGGCTAGCCGTTTTAACAAGTCGTTTGGCCGACCATGCTGTTTCACTTCGGCAGCGGCGGCTTGGCTATGCTGGCGGATCCGCTCGTGCAGGTCTTGCCGATCGCCCCCTGCGGCGACCGCCGCCATCAGAATGTTTTCGGTTGCCATAAAAGGCAACTCCTCGCCCAGATTGCGGGCGATTACCTCCGGATAGACAACCAACCCGCTGGCAATGTTGCGGTAAAGGATCAGCACCGCATCGATCGCCAAGAACGCTTGCGGCAGGGTAAGCCGTCGGTTGGCGCTGTCGTCGAGCGTCCGCTCCATCCATTGCGTCGCTTGCGTGGCCGAGGTGCTTGACTGCAAACTCATCACAAATCGGGCCAAGCCGCAGATGCGCTCCGACCGCATGGGGTTGCGTTTATACGCCATGGCCGAAGAGCCGATTTGCTGTTTTTCAAATGGCTCTTCGATCTCCTTGCGATGGGCCAAAATTCGCAGATCGGTCGCTGCCTTGTGGGATGAACCGGCAATGCCGGCCAAGGCGTCGAGCACTTGGGCATCGATCTTGCGGGGATAAGTTTGTCCCGTGACGACGTAGGTGGCGTCGAAGCCGATCTTCTTGGCGACCAATCGCTCGAGCTGACGGACCTTGCTATGGTCACCCTCAAACAGCCGAAGAAAACTGGCCTGCGTACCGGTGGTCCCTTGGGTGCTTCGGGCACGCAGCGCGCCGAGCCGATGTTCCAGTTCCTCGAGGTCGAGCACCAAATCATACGCCCAGAGGCAAGCCCGACGGCCCACGGTTGTCGGTTGGGCTGGTTGCAGGTGGGTGAATCCGAGGGTCGGCAGGTTGCGATGTTCGGCTGCGAAAATGGCAAGCGCGTCGATCACGTCGACCAATCGAGTACGGACCAACTGGAGCGATTCTCGCAGCAACACCAGATCGGTGTTGTCGGTGACAAAGCAACTCGTGGCGCCGAGGTGGATAATTGGCCGAGCCGTGGGACACTGGTCGCCATAAGCATGCACGTGGGCCATCACATCGTGCCGCAGTTGGCGTTCGTACGCAGATGCTTTATCAAAATCGATGTCGTCGAGGTGGCTGCGCAGCTCGGCGATTTGCCCTGGTGAAATATCAAGCCCCAACTCGGCCTCGGCCTCGGCCAGCGCCACCCAAAGCCGTCGCCAGGTGCTGTGCTTCCGCTGTGGGCTCCACAACCGGCTCATTTCGGTCGACGAGTAGCGGGTAATCAGCGGGTTTTCGTAAGTGTCGTGGGACATAGGTTAGGGAAGCAAAGGTTGGGAGGCAGGGCGAGTTATTGATTATAACCGACCAGATTCCACTTCGATACGGCACACTCTACCGCAAGCCCATTGAAATTGGGACGATGGACTACAGGGGCGGTGGATTCCGGCGCGGGGGACGCCGGGGAGCGGTTCTCTCTCTTGGCGGACGTGGTCGGGCGCCCGCTCGCTCGGTTGGCAGTGGTGGAAGGCGGGTGGTGTCTTCCGCCCAGCGCCATCCCAGCGGCGTCTTGAGTTCGCGGTTAGCCAGCAATGCCCAGGGGGTCTCGGGATGGTCAAGCACCACGCGCTGCAAGTAGGAGCGAGACTTCGCCGCCAGCTTCTCTAGTTGGCTGCTCGCCTGAGTCGAGTCGGCCTCCAATACCCAAGTGTTGTTTTCTTCGTCCGAAAATTGCATGCCTTGCTTCGCTTTGGCAAGAACCAGATTGTAGCTGTCGGTGCGAACCTTGACAGCCAGCGCTCGACCCAGGGCCAAGTCGTAGCCAGCTTGCCATCGCGGTTTGCGGAGCTGCGACCGATCACGTTCGCCTGCAAGCAATATCTGACAGACGCGATCGATCTTTGGTTGCAGCAATGCCGCGGTTCGCTGCGCCCGGGATAGGCTGGCTGCCAAGGTCGCCTCGTCGCGCTTGGGAAAACGGAGCCGAACATCTTCCATGGGCGAAGTCCACGACAATCGGGCTGCCTCGACCAGTGCTCGGCGAGCACCGTTGGAGCTGACCAGATTCATATACTCCTGCACGGGCACATAGTCGGGCCGATAACGGCGCATGACGTCGGCATCGAAAAATGCGGAAAAATGGGCGGCCAGGTTGCGGGTTTCGAAGCCGCTCACGCGCCGACCCACAACCCGATTGGGATGTCCCGCGAAATACAATCCGCCCGTTTCGTAGCAGAGCCTCGTCAGCCCGTAGGGACCATAGCCCGAGTCGAGTAGCAAATCGCTCGCTCCGGCGAAATGGAGCTTGAGCCTCTCGGGCAGGAGTGATTCAGGGCCCAGGTTCACCGGCGCCCATTGGGGGCGTTGATCGAAGTTGGGGTCGGGATCGATCCATTTCACATGGGCAACGCGCCGACCAAATGGCGCCGGCCGGCCGATGACGTAGACAGGCATTGCCAATTGCCGGCATTGATGGGCTGTTGATTCTAGCTGGTCGATATCGTCGCCCGATTCGTCGGTGAACACGACGATCATCACATTTCGCCTTCCGTGTTTCGGCGTACGATAGGTGCGATACTTGCCCGCGATTTCCGCGATGGCATGAAAAACATTTTCCTCGCTGGTCGCGGCATCTTCGATCGACTCCACGGCTGATTTGATTTCTTCCAACTGGTCGGTCGGGCGCGGGGTGAGCAACTGCGGCTCGACTGCGAAACCAACGACTGCCGTGAGCAGCGGTTTGTCATCGTGCTTGGCAAAGGCAGGATTTTTCGCCGCTTCGATCACGCCCAACTCTCGATAAATCCGGTCGAACCGTTTCAGAATCGCGGTCCGTTCGGCCCGCATACTGCCCGACTGATCGAAGAGCCAAACCACGAGCGTAGGGCTTTGCTCTAACGAAGCAAGAATCTCATGCGTAATCCGGTCGATCGCGCCGAGCGCACCGGTGGTGCCCACCGTGCCGGCACCCTGGACAGGTAGTTCATCGGACAGCGTCGGCCCTTCGGAAATCGGCTGATCGACATCGATGGCCGACAGGTCGCCGTAGTCGGTGATTGGGTCCGACTCGAAGATCACCAGCGAACGATCGTCCAACACCGGTGCCGCATCACGGGCCATCGCATCGCCCGCTTGGCTTAGTGCCCCAATTTCTTCCTCCGGCCTGTCCGACGAGACAAACTCTTGCGAGAGCAATTCTTCCTCTTCGATCAACTCCACCGGCTGGTAGGCGAGCGACAAATCTTCTGCTCGCTGGGGCAATGCAAGGGACGCGGTCGCCAGAACGAGCAACAGCAGCAGATGGATCGCCAGACTCGCCACCCAGGCGGTTCCGTCGGGAGTGACCCCGTCGGATATTGTCGAGCTGCGAAATACGGTGAGCCAGCGCATGGATAGAGAGCCTCAGCACCTGTTCCGGTGATATGTACCTATTCTCGCCAATCAAGGCACCCAAAGCAAGCTAAACCGCAAGCGGCCGCTTGCGGCTTAGCCCGTTCCCCAAAAGAGATAGCAAGGTATAATGAAAAGCGTGTGGAAAAAGGTGCGAGAGACAATGAGAATTCGGTGATCTCACCATGAGGGCGCGTATGTTTCGATTCGGAAAATTATCGGCGATTGTGATTTTCGCTTGTTGTGCATGCTATGCGGCAACGGCCGTTGCGCAGCCATCCCGTGGCAAAGCTCCACCTCCGAAGGATCGAAAGCTGACCACCAAGGACGGCGTGCGGTTGGGCATTACCTACTACGCCAGCACCGAAGGCAAAGAGGCGGTGCCGGTGGTTCTTTTGCACGACCATAAGGAAAGCCGGGTAGTATTCAATGCGTTGGCTCGCGCACTACAAGACCCACCCAGTGGAAGTGGGCCTTCGCTTGCGGTGGTGACCGTCGATTTTCGTGGCCATGGTGATAGCAAAACGGTCGAGTTGCGAGATGGACGGTCGCAAGAGATTGACGCGGCACGGTTGCGCGCCGCCGACTTTCAAAACATGGTGCGATTCGATATGGAGGCGGTACGCAAGTTTCTCGTTACCAAAAACGATGAGGGCGCGTTGAATCTGAATAAGCTCTGTCTTTGCGGTTCGGGACTCGGCGCGAATGTTGCCGTCTACTGGGCCGCCCAAGATTGGAGCGCACCGTCGCTTGCCGTGGGTAAGCAGGGGCAGGACGTGAAAGCTTTGGTGCTCGTTTCGCCCAAGTGGAGTTATCGCGGGTTGCCGCTAAAAGGCCCCATGAAAAACCGCGCAATCCAGCAAAGGATTTCTACGTTGATCGCCTTCGGGGAAAAGGATACTAAGGCTTCGCGCGATGCGAGAAACATCCATAAAATTCTCGAACGCTACCATCCCGAACCACCGAAACATGAATTGCGCGAGAAAAAAGATCTCTTCATCGTTCCTCTAGGGACCAGCCTGCAAGGAACCGAGTTGCTTGCAAAACCGCAATTTGGTTTGTTTTCCAAGCTGCAAGGCTTTGTCGACGTGCGTTTGGTGCAGAAAGAATTTGAGTGGGTCAAGCGGCGCGGAAACTAATCCAATGCGGATTAAATAATCATTCCGCATTCTGCAATCCGAATTCCGCATTTGTAGGGATTCGCAATTCCGCTCCGATGGGTAGCAAGTGCGGGTTGCTTAGCTTATCGCGGTTGAGGTCAAAAATTTCCAGCGCTCGAGCCGGATCGCCCAAATAGCGTTTGGCTAGCTTGGCAAGGGTGTCGCTATTTTCTACCTCATGGATCGTCTCGGTTGGCTGCCGGATGGGCACACTGCTTCGGGAAAACGAACTGATGTCTCCCGTGGCGTAGGTGGGTCGGGGAACGTCGGTTTCTTGCAAACCTAAATCTGCCTCGTATTGGACCGGCAAACTGGGCGGAGGGCTGCGAAGCACGATGGGCTTGGCGGCTTGTCGCACTGGCAGCGGGGGTAGCTCCGTAGCCGTGAACCTAGCTCGG
This sequence comes from Lacipirellulaceae bacterium, assembly GCA_965249435.1. GTDB lineage: Bacteria > Planctomycetota > Planctomycetia > Pirellulales > Lacipirellulaceae > JAJRWS01. The sequence continues at coordinate 729,013 of CBDFMC010000025.1, forward strand.
CCTGTTGGGGCATTGCCCCTCTCAGCGGTTGATGGGGACGGATCGACGACCGGTAGAAGACGGTCTGAAGGCTCTGACGATGTCAAACTCAGCGAGCCAAGAGGAATCTCCGCTAACGAAGCTCTCATGGACGGTTCCGACTGGATGCGGAATGGCCACGACAGCCCAACGCCAACCGCCAGGACGGCAGCAGCGATCAGCAGTTTTTTTGCTGGGGGCATGATTGCAGGGGGTATCGTTACTGGCATCGCCTCGAGGTTTCTCCTTCCTCAGCTTCGGAGCCGGATACCAGCCGAGTTGAGCAGCTTCACCCCATGGCCGTCAAACCGAACAATCGTCAGGCGTTTTACGAAGATTGCGCAAACTTTAGCGACAGCCGGGCCGCAACGCGGCCCACGGCGCGGAGGAACCCCACTCTACCCCTACGCAGCTTTCGCTCCAGAGTTCACTGCGGCCTCAGCCTTATTGCTCATCCAAAGCAGCACAGGCGAGGCGACGAAGATCGAACTATAGGTACCCACGACAACACCCACCACCAGAGAAAATGCAAACCCATGAATCCCATCGCCGCCGATGAAGTAGAGAATCAGCACGGTGAGCAACGTGGTCATCGACGTTAGCAACGTCCGAGACAAGGTCTGATTGATGCTGCTGTTGATCATGTTGGCCGTCAGATTGGGGCTTTTGCCTTTGACCTCTCGAATCCGGTCGAACACGACGATTGTATCGTTCAGCGAGTAGCCGATAATCGTCAGCAAGGCGGCGACAATCGGCAGGCTGAGCTGAAACTTCTCGATCATCAGTCCGCTAGCGAGCGGCTCCGCGCCATTGACCACAAAGGCGCTCAAAGCAATAGCGCCCAAGGTAACCGCCACATCATGCACCAAAGCGACCACAGCCGCCAAGCCATAAATGACTCCGTGGAATCGAAACCAAATATAGGCAACGATACCGACTAAGCTAGCCACGACGGCAGCAATCGCGGAGGTGGTCATATTGCCTGCCACGCGCCCGCCGATTTTGCTAGCCAGCGGGTAGATCGGATGATTGCTGATGGTCGATTGGAGCGACTGGAGTACCTCGCCCGCCGCATCGGTTGGCAAGGCGAGCTTGATATCCCACTGGTCAAAACGCCTGGCACTGCCCGGCTGGTACATTTCATTGTCCAGCGCGATTGCCACGCCTTCGTGCCCCGTGCTATTGAGGGCATCTTGCACAAACTGCAGCACGGTATCGTGGTTCACTCCGGCATCTTCGCTCGTAGCGCCTGCCACTCGAAACTTGATCCGAGTGCTGGTTCCACCGGCAAAGGGATCGGTGGCAACGGCTGTCTGAGCATCACTCTCGGGAGCCGCATCGGCTGGCGAATCGGAGCTTGTCTCCTGGGGGGTTGAAGCCGCTTCCGATTCGGCAGAGGCTGGCAGGGCTACTAGCGCTTCCAGTTCAACCTGATGGGTCTTCATTTGATCGCCAAAGGTCTCTTGCAAAATCTGCTGGACGGAATGGATGTCTTGCTCGACGCTGCTGACGGTATAACTGGTGTCTGTCTCGCCTACCTCAACCAGTGAGAGATTTTTGTCGACCAGTTCCGTGCCATCGAGCCGCTTTTTCACTTCGGCATAGGGCATTGGCTGGTCGTCGTTGAGCACCATTGTGACGGAACTGCCGCCGGTGAAGTCGATATTCAGCATATCGCCGCCCCGATTGGAAATGCCTGCGACGCCGATGGCGATGATCACCATCGAAAAAACGGCCGCCACCATTCGCTTGCTAATAAAGTCGAAGTTCGTATGCCCGATAAGATGCCGCATCCCCAGCGCCTTGAGCCGGCGGGTTCGCTCCGCGACATCGAAGACGATCCGCGACAGGAAAATGGCAGAGTACATGCTCATCACGATGCCCAGGATGAGCGTGACGCCAAAGCCCTTCACGTTGTCAGGCGCAATTTTGTAGATGATGATCGCGGTGATCAGCGTCGTGACGTTGGCATCGACAATCGTTTGGGTTGCCCGGGCGAAGCCGTTGCGGATCGCCATCCGTAGTGCCGTCCCGCGGCTCAGCTCTTCGCGGATTCGCTCGAAGATCAACACATTGGCGTCGACCGACATGCCGATCGTTAGCACCAGCCCGGCGAGACCGGGCAACGTAAACGCCGCCTTGAGCAGAATCATCAGGCCGAGAATCAAGAGTAAGTTAGACCCGAGCGCCAGGCAAGCGACGATGCCGGCAAACCGGTAGTAGATGGCCATGAACACCATGACAATGACCAAGGAATAGACGATGGCTCGCCTGCCCTTTTCGACCGTCTCGGCCCCGACCGTAGGACTGATCTGAGTGCTGCTGATAGGCTCACTATTCAGCGTGGCGGGCAGACTGCCCGCGTTGAGAATGCCCACGAGAAAATCGACCGATTCTTTGGTGAATCGACCAGTGATTTGTCCCTGGCCGCGAATCTTCTCATTGATCGAAGGAGCGGAGATCAACTTTTCGTCGAGCACAATGCCGAGAAAATATTCCTGACCCGCCGCATTGGGTATATGATCGCCTGACAAGCGGCCGAAACGGTAAGCGCCCTTCGTGTCAAAAGTGAAATTCACTGCCGGGCTGCCATTACGTGGATCGACCCCTGCGGCCGCCGAACTCAAGTAGTCGCCCGTCACGTCTTGGCCATCGTTGGTCAGGATCAGTGCTTGCGGCGTTTCGCCTGCCATCCGCTTAACGACTCGGCCATCGGGCTGGTCGACGGGGCCAAACTCATCGAGTTGGTAGGCAACCCACTTGGCCACTTTTTTTCCATTCAGACGCACATCGTTAATACCGGGAGCCAGTTTTTGGGCGACCTCGATGATTTCCTTATTCTCGGCAAACTCGGGCGAGGCGGTAATGCGGAACTCCAACGCACCGGCAGTCGAAATCCGCCGCATGATGTAGTCCATATCCTGCTGGCTGCCCTGCTTGGGGATAATGATCTCAATTTGCTTGTCGCCATACTTGCGAATCGTGACTTCCTTCGTGCCACTGGGATCGACCCGCTCGCCCAACGCAGCAATCAACTGATCGACCAGATCACTTGTGTTGCGGCGTGGCTGATCTTCGCCATTCTCCCCCTCTTCAGCCGACTGATTGGACGTATCCTGCAACTCGTAGATCAGCGTGATCCCGCCGCTCAGATCGGGGCCGAATTTCACTTGCCCAAACGCCACCACCACCGCGGCCGCAGCCAGCGTGCCAATCGCCAGACTGAATTTCCAACTGTGGTCCGGCATGCGGAATTGGTTGGAGAAATAGTTGCCCAGGAACATCGGCACGACAAACAGCGCAATGATCACCGCCAAGACAACAAACCCCTGCGACGAGGATTGGTCATCCTCGACAGCGGCTGCCGCACCCGCACCCGCTGCTGCGGCAGCCGCTTCGGGGACGGCCACGGCTTCGGCATCGGGGGGGACGTCAGGGGCAGCGTCTTGTGCCACGACTACGGTTGACAAGGCCAGCAGAAATAATATCGCCACGAGAGGCAGCATGTTTTGAAATGGTCGCATTACGTTTTTGATCCAATTTCCAATCATTGAAAATTTATTGCGTTAGTTAAAGAAAAGAATTCCACCACAGAGGGCACAGAGAACCCAGCGCAGCAAAGCCGCAACCAAAATGTCAGATTCTTTTTTATCACCACAGAGATCGCAGAGATCGCAGAGGTCTTTTTTAGGGATTTTCTCTGCGATCTCCGCGTACTCCGCGGTTCAATTCCTTGAAAGCATACTTGATCTATCTCTTTTCACTCATGGGACTTACATTCACGGCTCTGTATAAATTTGCGCAAGGCGCAAAGATTTGAATCGTTAGTAACACGGAGTATTTATTATTCTAAAAAACAATGAATAATATCTCTCTAATAAAAATTGTCGCTTTCTCCGTGTTCTCTGTGTTCTCTGTGGTGAATCCTATCTTTTTTACTCTTGTATGTCAGGACTCTTTTTGACATCATCGGCCACCACACGGGCGATTGCCGAGCTGCCAACGCGAATCTTGGCTCCGCTCGATTCGTCGATGCGCAACGTGATCATGTCGGCGTCGCGCTGGACGCCCGTCACCACGCCGTGGATTCCACCGATCGTCACCACGCGATCCTTTTCCTTCAAATTGTCGATCATCGAGCGGAACGTTTTTTCCTTATTTTTCTGAGGTCGGAGAACCAGAAAGTAAAACAACACCATGATGACCATCAATGCCGGCATCATGCTACCGAAGCCTGTCGATTCAGCATCCTCAGCCAATAGGAGGAGCGACTGGAAATTCTGCCAATTCACGTTAATATCCATAGCCGCGTATCATAAATCGAAGCGACCTAAGGGACAAGGGCGGGGCAAGAGGGAGGAAATACCAAGCCGACGACTTGTCGTCGAAAAAGCCAACAACCCCCAAACACAAGCCACCTCCCCCTACTCTCCACCTCCCCAACCCGCCCATTGGGCCTCATGAAACTCCGTAAATCGGTCCGCGGCGATTGCCTCACGGGCGCCGGCCATCAATCGCTGGTAGTAGGTGAGATTGTGGATCGAGACGAGTATGGGCCCCAGCATCTCCCCCGCTTGGAACAAATGCCGCAAATAGCCCCGACTATGCCGGCAAGCTGGGCAGGGGCAGTCCTTTTCTAGCGGCTTCTGGTCGAGCCGATGGACCGCGTTTCGCAGCCGCACGCGGCCTGCGGCGGTGAAGGCGAGCGCATTGCGGCCATTTCGGGTAGGCATCACACAGTCGAATAGGTCGATCCCTCGCGAAATCGAATCGAGTAAATCCTCTGGTCGGCCAACCCCCATCAGGTAGCGCGGGCAATCGGTAGGCATTTCGGGCACGGTCACATCGATGGTCCGAGCCATCTCCTCCGGTGTTTCGCCGACGCTCAGACCACCCACAGCGTAGCCACGAAACCCCATCGCGACCAATTCGCGGGCAGACTCGCGTCGGAGCTTGGGGTCGAGCCCCCCCTGGACAATCGCCAGTAGCATCTGGTCGTCGCGCGAGGCAGCCCGCTGGCACCGCTCCGCCCAACGGAGACTGCGTCTGGCAGCATCGGCGATTGTCTCGGAATCGTTGGGCAATTTTACGACATGGTCGAGCACCATGGCCAAGTCGCTGCCCAGAAGCTGCTGGATTTCAACCGCCCGCTCGGGCGTCAGTTTCACGAGCGAACCATCGATGTGCGAACGGAACTGGACGCCCTGCTCGGTGACCTTGGCTCGATCCGCCAGGCTGAAAATTTGAAAACCGCCACTATCGGTGAGAATGGGGCCCGACCAGCCGGTGAACGTGTGCAAGTCGCCCAAGGCCGCGACCGTTTCTTCCCCCGGTCGAAGCGACAGGTGGTAGGTGTTCGCCAGGATCATCTGCGCGCCCGTATCGCGCAGCCGGCCAATGTCGACACCTTTGACGGTGCCCTGCGTGCCCACGGGCATGAACGCCGGCATCTCAACCGGCCCACGCGGCGTGTGCAACGTGCTGCGGCGCGCGCCTGAATGGGTGTCCTGGTGGTGCAGGGTGAATTGGAATGGCGGGGACGCCGTGTGTTGCGTTGCAACACGGCGATTCCGCGACGCGCCGTGTGTTGCGTTGCAACACGGCTGATCCGCTTTCGATTCAGTCTCCACGGAGCTTCATGCCCTGGATTTCCAGTTTCTCTCGGACTTCGATCAGGCTCGTGACGCCAAAGTTCTTGCATTCCAGCAAGTCGTCACCCGTACGCCGGAGTAACTCGCCTATGGTCGTCAGTCCCAAGCGAACCATGCACTTTCGTGCCCGAACCGAAAGATTCAGATCAGCAATCGGACGATCCAACAAGGCGCGGGCATCGTCGGTCAGTTCGGTCGAGTCGTAAACCGGCTCTTCCTCGGTCCATTGGGTGGCAAACTGACCGAGATCCAACCCCTTGGAATGGAGCATCTCACCGATTTCCACCAGCGATGTCTCGCCAAAATTCTTACTCGCCAAGAGGTCTTGTTCGGTCGTCTCGGTGAGGTCGCCGAGTGTCATAATTCCCATTTTTTGCAGGCAATTACGGCTGCGGACCGAGAGTTCAAAGTCCGTGACAGGGGTACTGAGAATCTGTGACAATCGATCTTGGCGTCTGCGTGCTTCTTCGTCGTAGTACATGTCACGCGAGGCATCGGCATCCTTGAAATAGAGCCTCGCTCGATCGTGACCGGGATAGGTATCCAAAATGCGCTGGTAGCATTGCTTGGCCCACTCGAAGCGCTCGATGTCCTCGTAGAGCAAGCCAAGGTTCAGCAGTGTGCCAACATGGGCGGGAAATTGGGCGGCCGCCCGTTCGTACAAATTTCGGGCATAGTCATCGTTGCCGTGGAGATCGTTTTCCAATGCCAATCCGAACAGAGCCCCGGCATGATCGCCTTTGGCTTCCACGGCGCGTTCCAGCAGCGCGACCACCTCTTCCGAATTGCCGCCCAAAGCAGAAACGGCTGCCGAACGCTGATACAAATACTCGGCCGTTTGTTCCACGGCTCCGGAGAGATTGTCGAGTAGCTGGATCGCCGTTTCGCCATTCCGCGAATAGCGATGCGCTTCGGCTTTGCCGAGAGTGACATCATCTCGATCATAGCCCGCCTTCTCAGCCGAGTCGTAAGCGACAAGCGCCTCGGCATAATTGTCGAGAGCCAAAAGCGACCTCCCAAGATAGTAATGGGTCAGTGCGCCCCCATCAGCATTCTTCAGCGTTTTCACCGCTTCGCTGTATTGTCCCAGCAGAAATTGGCAAACGCCCAGCCGCGCGGATGCCGCAGGCGTACGCTCTTCCTGCTGTACCATTTCGCCAACCGCATCGCGGAGTTTGCGGAAATTGTCGTAGTCCGATGAAATCGCACCCACAATAAGACGAATCTCTTGCGGGCCAAAGGTGCTGTTGGAAATCACTATGTGTCGAAGATCGACTTCTTCCAATTCCTGCATCATGGCAAGGTAACCCCTTTTTTTCCAAAATAGGTGTGGAACAAAATTGCTTCGCAGGGAAAGAGCCAGCGGCGAGAGTCGAACTCGCAACCCCCGCATTACGAATGCGGTGCTCTGCCAATTGAAGCTACGCTGGCCTGCTTGGCTGAAACCTTGCAGCCTACAGTAACGGTCGCAACGCGGCAATGGCCAGTGCGGCTGCACCGTGCTGAAGTATTGCAAAAAAAGGCAAAATTCCTTGGCGGTTAAGGATCCCTTAATCGACTCTCCTTCTTGGAGCCGCCCCGGTCAAGTCAGACGTGGTGGCATGGGCGGCTGTCGTTGTGAGTCGCCCTCAAGCCTCAACTTAACTGGTTTTCAGCGAGATTCTGGGATATGTCTGTTCGTGCATACATTTTCACGGCGCTGTTTGTCTGCCTGCAAGCGACATCCGCCTTCTGCCAACCCGTGGCGTGGACCAATACGGGCACGGGCCTGACTGCGGGCGATTGGTCCGTTGCTTCTAATTGGAACCCTGCCATGGTCCCAACGTCCCTCAACAATGCCCAAATCGGCAACGGCGGCGAAGCCCGTCTCTCGACTGGCATTGCTACCAGCAGGATTGAGGTCGGCAAGAATGGTGGATCGGGGATTTTCACCAGCGAAGCTGCCGCGATCAATATCGTCGTCAACTCCGATTTCGATATTGGCGAGATCGGGGGTGGTTTTGCTACCGGTCCGGTCGTGGTCACAGGCAATGGTTCGGCAACGATCAGCAATGCAGCGCTACTGCTGGTGGGAAACAGCGGTGCCGGTGACCTCGACATTGGGCAAACCAATGCCACCCTGGGCGCTCAGGCGAGTGGCGTTGGTACTTTGTCTCTCAACGGCGTGACACAAGTAACCATCGTCGACGACGCCGATGTTGGCCAAGCGGGGGGAACTGCCAATGCAACCGCCAACGGAACGCTGCTCGTCTCGTCGGTTGGAACTTTGCAAATCGGTGCCGACTTCGACATCGGGCAATCTGGCGGCTCTGGTCAAGCTCACGCGACCGGCATGTCAGACATTCAGAATACTTCGGTTATCGTGGGTTCGGACGTTGACGTCGGCAGAACAACCAGTTCGATCGCAGGAAACTCGGGCGATGGAATTCTAACCCTCTCCGACTCGACACTCTCTATCGGTTTTGCTGATATCCTATCGCCCGGTTCGCTGAACATTGGAGACGCAGGCGCATCGCTCAGTCAGTTGGCCAATGGGCTAGGGGCGGTGACGCTGGTGCGCACCACCGCGGATGTTGCCGATAGGATCAACATCGGCGGACTCTCCGGCGGCGGAACCAATGGGCTCAATTCGTCCAATGGATCGCTCACGGTGATAGACAGCCTAGTCGAGGCGTCAAAGGTCGACGTTGCGCTTGTCGCCAGCAACACGGCTGGAACGGCAACCGGTTTGCTGCGGCTCAATCCTAGTTTGCTCGATATCAGTGGCACATTAATCCTCGGTGGAGGCTCGACTTTGGCGATCGAGTTGGCAGGGCCGACCCGCGCCGATGGGACAGGCAGCGTGGGGCAATACAGTGCAATCGACGCGGCCGTTGCCACTCTTGGTGGCTCGTTAGAAATTTCACTTGGCGATGACTTCGTGCCGTCGTTGGGCGACGTGTTCAACGTGGTAAACACCACCGTTACCCTTGGCGGAATCTTTCGTGACATGAGTTTGCCCAACAATCTGCCATCGGGATTGTCATGGAATGTCCTACAAACCGCGAACCAGTTCCAACTGGAGGTACAAAGCGACATTTTTGACGGCGATTTTGATGCAGACGGCGACGTCGACGGCAGCGATTTCCTGACTTGGCAGAGGGGATTGGGAATCTTGACCGGAGCGAGCAAAACGCAAGGGGATGCCGACTTGGATGGCGACGTCGACCCCATCGATCTATTCGTCTGGAAATCAACGTTTGGATCGTTTGTGAGCGCATCACTCTCAAGCGATTTGGTCCCCTCGGTGGCAGTTCCCCAACCAACCTCCTTGACGCTGCTCGCCTGGGCCATGGTTACTTTGGGCGGTTTGAGACGCCAGCAGAGAAGAGGTCACTGCAAGTGCCCAAGTGGGAGGGAGTTCGAGCAATGAATATGGCTCGTCTGAACCTAACCCGATCACTGGGTCTGACAGTGGCAATCGAGGCCCGCCGGGACTGCTGTGTCCTGCGGAACCGGCGGCGCCTCACTTTTTCTTTTGCCTTCACCTTGGTAGAGCTTTTGGTGGTGATCTCGATCATTGGCGTACTCATTGCGCTGCTTCTGCCTGCGGTACAAGCCTCGCGCGAGGCAGCTCGAAGAACCCAGTGCGTCAACAATTTGAAACAGATCGGACTCGCGTTCGAGAATCATCATGGATCGCATGGCTTTTTTCCCAGCGGAGGATGGGAGTGGAACGATCCTCCAACCTACAACCACGGCAGACCTGTGATCGGAGCGGAGCAACGCGCTGGATGGGGGTTTCAGATTCTTCCCTATATCGAAGCCCAAAATGTTTGGCAGTCGGGACCTGTTACGGCAGTGGGTACTGCATTGCCCTTGTTTTTTTGCCCTTCTCGGCGTGGTCCCCAGACCGTTATTCGTGAAGATAAATACCAGCCTCCGATTTCTGGGGGGCAAATCGCCCATGCCCTGTGCGATTATGCCGCCGCGAATCGCGAAGCAACCGGTGTCGTACGTCACTTCGAACCGACGAAAATTTCTCAGGTGACCGACGGGACGACGCACACACTACTCGCCGCCGACAAGCGATTGAATCTTGCCTTTCTCGGCGAGCCGCAGGACGACGACAACGAAGGGTACTCCGTCGGTTGGAACGAAGACACCATCCGACGGACCAGCCGATCGCCCGCCCCAGATCATATGGGAGAGGGCGACGGAGAGAAAATCTTTGGTTCTTCGCATACGGGAATCATCAACGCGGTTTTTGTCGACGGCTCGGTTCGGCCGATCGCGTTTCGCATTGATCGCGATATTTTTGCTTTATTGGGAGACATTGCCGATGGGAAGACGGCCGATGTCGACCTGCTTTAAGAACGTGTTTTCTTTAAGAACGTGTTTTGAAATTGAGTGAGCCGTACGCGCTAGCGTCGGGTGCCCCAGGGAATAGGTCTCTACTCCGTGGCACCCGAGGCTAGCGCCTACAGCCCACACTTGAACCCAAGTAATTCTCAGTCCTAACTTGAGAGCACTCGATATGACAACTCACCGAATCATCTCGCTGCTTGCCCTGATAGCTTTGGGGATCGGTTGCTCAAAGACTCCGGTGGCGGAGATAACGGGCCAATTGGGCGACAGCGACAGTGGCGTGCGTTACGAGGCGGTTAAGGCATTGGAAGACTACGGCCCCGAGGCGGTCGATGCCGTCCCCGAGTTGGCAAAGGCTCTGTCCGATCCGGATCCCAAGGTGCGATATCGCAGTGCCAAGGCGTTAAGCAAAATCGGCATCGGTGCCGCCCCGGCTGCCGAATCGCTGGCTGCCGTACTCGAAAAAGCCAAACCGGAAACACGTTACTACCTCGTCAAAACGCTTGCCAACATCGAAGACTCGGCGATTGTGGCAATCCCCGAGCTGATCCGCATTTTACGGAAGGATGACAATGGCAAGACTCGATACTACGCGGCAAAGGCGTTGGGGAAAATCGGTCGCGAGGCAAAATCGGCGATACCCGCTTTGAAAGAGGCCACAAAAAGCGCTGACAAAAAACTTCGCAAAGCTGCGCAGGAAGCCCTTGGCAAGGTAAAGCCATAAGGAAAGATAAGATCAAAGGTAACCGTTCACGGGATGGAAGGAAAATGAACCACGAAGAGCACGAAGGACACAAAGAATAGAATTTTATATTTTGTGAGGCTATCCAATCAAGTCGATGAGGGTGCAAATTTAGCCTATTTAAGGTGAATAGAAGAGAACCACGAAATAGACGAAACACACGAAAGAGAGGGTTTTGCGAATACAGTTGGGCAAGTCTTTCCGCTTCAAATCCTGCGATCATACTCCCCACTTTTTTCGTAGTTTTCGTCTCTTTCGTGGTTTTCCTCCGAATGGGTTTTCAGGTTGAGTTCGCTTAGAAGCGGGAGCAAGCGATTTGTACTCTGGCTTCTTTGTGCTCTTCGTGTCCTTTGTGGTTCAATATTTTTCATTCTGTGAACGGCTACGATCAAAGAATAGCGGTATGATACAACATCGAACATCCTTCGGATCGGTTCTGGGTCCAGCGACCATAGCAATTCCAGATATGCTTGTCATGGATCGGGGTTCTGGCGCTCGTCACGGAGTTGGAAATAACTCCCACCGACCGATTGCAACAAACGGCCAGCCCGATTCGCATCTCGGCGTCAGGAACATTCATCGAATCGATACAAGTTCACAGCAACACTCAACCGGCCATCGGTACAAGATGCGCGTAGCGCTCTATTCGCACGACACGCTAGGGCTTGGCCATCTGCGCCGCAATCTGCTAATTGCCCAGGCGTTGTCGAACTCGCAACTCGAAGTGACAAATCTCCTCATTACCGGCGCGCATGAAGCCAACTTCTTCAATCTCCCCAACGGGGCCGATTGCCTTACGCTTCCTCGTCTCCAAAAAGGAGAAGATGGCAGCTACGCCTCCGGGAAGTTGGATATCTCGGTAAGCGATCTTGTCCGCTTGCGATCCGAAGCGATTTATTCGGCTTTGAAAGCGTTTCAACCTGATTTACTGATCGTCGACAAAGTCCCCGGAGGCGCATTTGGAGAACTCTTGCCCACCTTGCGGCATATTGCTCATGGGCGAAATACAAAATGTGTGCTCGGAATCCGCGACGTTCTGGACGATCCGGCTACCGTGCGAAGTGAATGGGATCGATCGGCAAGCGATGAAACGGTCCGCCAGTTCTATGACGAAATCTGGATTTATGGTGACCAGCAGATTTACGATCCGGTCGAGGAGTATGGCTGGTCCTCCGAGGTTGCTAGCAAAGTTCAACACACGGGCTATTTGGATCAGTCGGTTCGAGTTACGAAAGAGTGCCCCGAGCCGGAGAGCGAAGAGTGGATAACAAAACTACGTCAAAAGCACGAAACGCTCATCGTCTGCACGCTCGGCGGTGGCAAGGATGGATATCGGCTCGCCGAAACTTTTCTTGAAGCGATCAAGCAGAGCAACGCCTATGGCGTTCTGCTGACAGGCCCGTTTATGCCGCGCAAGTTGTTGCGTGGCCTGCACGAGATGGCCAAGTCGCAACCGAATGTCAGCGTCGTGGAATTCACGGCCGAGGCGGACCAACTCATTCGCCTGGCGGACGGGGTTGTTGCCATGGCGGGCTACAACACGGTCTGTTCGATTCTCTCTTTTCGCAAGCGGGCCTTGTTGGTTCCCCGAGTCTATCCGCGCCAAGAGCAATGGATACGTGCCACGCGGCTTCAACAATTGGGGCTTGCTGATGTCGTGCATCCGGACGAACTCAATCCAGCCAGCATTCAAGCATGGATCCACCAAATCAGCACTGACGAAAGTAAGGTTCCCCGTCGATTCGACATGAATGGGTTAGGACGCGTCGTCGAGTACGCCAGCAGCCTGATTACCGGCCGAAGCAATCAGCGCCCTGCAGAACAGCGGGAGTTACCATGACCTTCAAACGACCACCTCAGCAAAATTCCATGCCAAACTCCCACGAAAAGCCGAAACGTGTTGGGTACGTCCTCAAGCGATACCCGCGATTTTCCGAAACCTTCGTGGTCAACGAGATTCTTGCCCACGAAGCGGCTGGTATGGATATCAATATCTTTGCGCTAAGGCCGACGGTTGATTCGCACTTCCAACACGCAATTGCCGACGTTCGAGCGCCGGTAACCTATCTGCGCTACGGCGGAATTAAGGCCGAGACGCTGTGGAGTGAAATGGCAACCCTTGGTCAAAACTTTCCGGAGACTTGGAGCTTGTTGGCAGAGTGTCCCGGTTACACCGCGGTCGAGGTGTATCAGGCATTGCTTCTCGCACGCGAAGTCCGCGAGCAGGGTATCGAACACTTGCATGCCCACTTTGCAACGACTGCCGCGGCAGTTGCCCGCCTCGCCTCGCTGCTCACTTCCGTGCCATACTCTTTCACAGCACACGCCAAAGATATCTTCCATGAGACCGTCGACGAAGAGTTGCTGGGCCTTAAGATCGCGGACGCGTCGTCGGTCGTTACCGTGAGTGATTTCAACGTCGAGCATTTGCATGAGCGTTTCCCCCGGTCGGCAGAGCGTATCCGGCGCATCTACAACGGGCTCAACTTGGCCGGCTACGCCTATTCCGATCCTGCCGAGAGACAACCGTTGATTGCCGCGGTGGGGCGCCTGGTCGAGAAAAAAGGGTTTGCCGATCTGATTGACGCCTGCGCGCGATTGACCGCGATGGATGTCCCCTACCGTTGCGTAATCCTTGGCGGGGGCGATCTTGCGGAACCATTGCAAGAAAAAATCCGCGAGCAGAGTCTCGACCGGCAGGTCACACTGCTTGGTCCGCAATCGCAAACCGAAGTCCTGAAAATGATGCGCCAGGCAGCGATGCTGGTCGCCCCGTGCATTACTGCAAGCACGGGCGACCGCGACGGTTTGCCCACCGTTCTGCTCGAGGCGATGGCTTGCGGAACGCCTTGCATCTCGACCGAGGTGACCGGTATTCCGGAGGTTGTCAGGCACAACGACACGGGGCTTTTGGTTCCCGAACAGCAACCCAAGCTCCTTGCGGGTGCCATACGGCAGTTGCTGACCGATGGCGAGCAGCGCGTGCGATTGGCGTCTGCTGCTCGCAAGTTGATCGAAGACCAGTTTGACATTGAGCGCAATGCGGCGAAGCTTCGAGAGCTTTTTGCAACAAGTCACTACGAGATGTACCAACCCTCGCTGGCGGAGGTCGGGTGATGCGCGTGGCCTACCTATGCGCCGATCCTGGCGTTCCCGTTTTTGGTTACAAAGGCTGCTCGGTGCATGTGCAGGAAGTGCTCCGTGCATGGATCAACCAAGGTGCGACGGTCGAGCTGTTTGCCGCACGCGCTGGGGATAGCTGCCCAAAGTTTCTGGAGAATGTCAATTTCCATGCGATTCCCGTTGCGTCTTCCGCGAACGTGGCAGAACGCGAAAGTCAATTGCAAGCTGCCAACAAGCCGCTGCGAGAGGCTTTGTCCGCCGCGGGGCCATTCGATTTGATCTACGAGCGCCATGCACTTTGGTCGTACGCCGGCATGGAATGGGCCAGAGATCAACGTGTTCCGGGAATTCTGGAGGTCAACGCGCCGCTCGTTGACGAGCAGGCGAAGTATCGCCGTTTGCTGGATCGCGAAGGGGCAGAGCAAGCAACCTACCGAGCGATGGATGCCGCGGGAGCAGCTATCGGGGTTTCCCGACAGGTCGCGGATTACATCGTCAAATATCGCGGTCGGTCGTCGGGCGTCCACGTCATCCCCAACGGGGTGAATCCGGAGCGTATCCGATCGGATTGCGAGCCTGTGCAAATTGATTCGCCAGGTGTTCTTACGATAGGTTTCGTTGGTACGCTCAGGCCTTGGCATGGCGTGGAGGAATTGATCGAGGCATTTGCGATTGTTTTTCGTGATAATTCAAATGCCCGCTTGCTGCTTGTTGGAGATGGCCCCCAACGCGAGCAACTCGAGGCGCAAGCCTCTCGGCTACCTCTCGCCACGAGTCGAGCCATTCAGTTTGTGGGAGCGGTCAAGCCGGCGGAAATCCCCGCTTGGTTAGCTTCGATGGATGTCGCGGTGGCGCCTTATGCACCGCTGGAGGAATTTTATTTTTCCCCGCTCAAGCTGTTTGAATACATGGCGGCCGGTTTGCCAACGGTCGCTAGCGATGTAGGGCAAATCGCGGAGGTTCTCGATGATCGGGTGACCGGACTCCTTTACCCGCCAGGCGATTGCCATGCACTGGCGAAAGCGCTAAACCAGATGATCCGAAATCCTGAACATCGAGAACAAATGGCCCGAGCGGCACGCATTGAAGTGGTTCGCCAATATACTTGGGATGCGGTGATCTCCCGAGTGATGAACATTTCGCAGGAGATCAAACAAAATTTGCCTGCAACGCGTCGCGTCGATCCCAAACATGAATTCACTAAACCTGGCGTTCCAGCGTTTATGCTAACTTCCAATCCTTGAATCCATCGCAACGTCCGTTGAACAACCCCTAGCATCATGGCCCGACTGAATTCTATTTTTCGCAGCGCAGCTCGCTTTCGGCACATCGTCGGGCATTTCCTGCCCGAGTTGCGACATGAGCGTTTGCTCGTGCTAGGCTCGACGATTGCCCTACTCTTCAGCGTGGCACTACGACTGCTCGAGCCTTGGCCGTTGAAGCTGGTGCTGGATCACTTGCTCGATATCAAACCGCTCCGGCTGCCACTGCTCGGGCCGTTGGAACCGATGCCTTTATTCGCGGTGGTGGCGGCCAGCTTGGTTGTGATTGTGGCGTTGCGGTCCGCGGGCGACTATTTCAAGAAGGTTGGCTTCGCGCTGATCGGCAATCGTGTGATGTCGCGAATCCGTGGCAAACTCTATCGGCACCTGCAATCGCTGTCGATGTCGTTTCACACCAAAGCGCGTAGCGGCGATTTGCTGATCCGCGTGATTGGCGATATCAAGCTGCTCCGTGATGTGGTCGTCACGGCAATGTTACCGTTGCTCGGCAGCATACTGTTGCTGATTAGCATGTTCGCCGTGATGTTCTGGATGAACTGGCGTCTGACGCTGCTGGCGGCGGTTGTCTTTCCGCTCTTTGCGATATCGTCGGTGCGAATTGGAAGAAAAATCCACGATGCGGCACGGAAACAGCGCCAGCGCGAAGGGGCCATGGCCGCCACCGCAGCGGAAGCCATTTCCGCAGTCCATGTCGTGCAATCGCTGTCGCTTGAAAACCATTTTGACGCCAGCTTCTCGAGCCAAAACAAGCGTAGCTTGTCCGAAGGAGTCAAAACAAGGCGGCTGGCAGCCAAGTTGGAACGGCGATCCGATATTCTCATCGCGATCTCTTCGGCATTGGTTATGTGGTACGCGGCCACTCTGTCGCTTGGCGGGAAGCTGGAGCCAACCTATCTGATTATCTTCATGCCTTATCTCAAACGAAGCTTGCGCCCGCTCCAGGATTTAGCCAAGTACGCCGGTCGGCTAGCCAAAGCGACCGCCGCGGGAGAGCGCATCGTCGAATTGCTCGAACAGACGCCAGATATCCAAGACGCCCCCGATGCCGTATCGGCTCCGGCGCTGAAGGGGGAAATACAATTCTCGGAAGTTCGGTTTGGTTACGAGCCAGGTGCCGACGTACATCACCGGCTTGATCTCACGATTCCCGCAGGCCAGTTCGCGGCAATCGTTGGCCCGTCGGGGGTGGGTAAGTCGTCACTCCTTCATCTGATACTGCGTCTCTACGATCCGCTCGATGGGAAAATAATGATTGACGGGCAGGACATCCGTCGGTGGACGTTGAACTCGCTGCGCAGCCAGGTGAGCATTGTGCTGCAAGACACGGTGCTGTTTGCCGCCAACGTCTACGAAAATATTGCACTTGGCGCAGTGGACGCCGACGCCGATCAGATTGAAGCCGCCGCCCGGCTTGCCAACGCACACCAATTCATCCAATCGCTGCCGGAAGGCTACGAAACGGTTCTTGGTGAACGGGGCGTCAACCTCTCGCACGGGCAGCGCCAGCGAATTGCCATCGCTCGGGCTGCGGTTCGCAATGCACCGATTTTGCTACTGGACGAACCAACCACCGGCCTCGATCAAGAGAACGAACGAGATGTTCACGATGCGCTGCTGCGTTTGGCCAAGCAGCGAACCACTGTTTTGGTGACCCACGAGCTGCGACACGCGGCAGGTGCCGACGTGATCTTTTATTTGGATGGGGGTATTGTCTCGGAATCTGGAACGCACTTGCAACTTATGAAGCAAGGCGGCCAGTATGCCCATCTCTATCAGATGCAATGCAGATCGGACCTCACTCCCATAGAAAGCACCTCGCATGGCGTTACCATCTAGCCCAACGCACAGCCCGTTACAGAGCACGTTGCCAGGTGATTCGACGAGACCTGAAACCATGTCTCCCAACCCTTACGTCTTCCTTGTCGGTTGCCCACGCTCCGGCACAACGATGATGAAGCGGATGGTCAATGCGCATCCGATGGTGGCGATCACTCGAGAAACGCATTGGATACCACGCTACTTTGAAAAAAATTGGGGCGTCACGGAAGATGGCCTTGCTACGGAGAAGATTGTCGAAAAACTATTTGAGCATCATCGCTTTGCCCAGATGAAGATCAGCCGAGATCGACTGCTGAAACTTCTGCGCAGTCAACCGGATCTAACCTATGCCGCGCTGGTTAGTCAGATTTTCGACCGATATGGCCGGCGCAAAAACAAGCTGCTGGTGGGTGACAAGACTCCCACCTATGTCCGAAAACTGCCCACCTTGCATACTCTCTGGCCGAACGCACGGATTGTCCACCTGGTTCGCGATGGGCGCGATGTGTGGCTTTCGATTCGCCAATGGCGCATGGCAGCCAAATCGGCGGGCAAGTTTTCTACCTGGGACCTAGATCCCATGGTAACCACAGCCCTGTGGTGGAAGGCACTGGTGGGCATGGGGCGACGCGATGGCGACGCGATCGGAAAGCAACTCTATCGAGAGATTAAATACGAGTTGCTCGTCGCGCAACCAAAGGTCGAGTGCAAAAAACTGGCTCATTTCCTGAACATACCGCATGTCGAGGCGATGGAGCGATATTACGAAGGACGCACTCAGGCCGCCGATGGACAGCTTTCCACCAACGCTGCCTGGCTACCCCCGACGCCCGGTCGCAGAAATTGGCGGACAGAAATGGCGGCCGAAGAGGTCGAAAAATTTGAAGCCGCTGCCGGTGAGTTGCTCGACAGCTTGGGCTACGAGCGATCGTTCCCCACCATCTCCAGCCAGGTTCGTCAAAAGGTACAGACCTTGAAAAACGCGTTTGCCGAAGAGGTGGGAAGCCGCTGGAGGTTACCGGAGCCTTGGTAGGCAGGTATTTAAGGGAGTTCGGGAATTACGAATGAAAGCCGGGAGCTTCAATGGGTATAATTCCCGGAAATGGAAATAGTTTCTGGACACCCTCTAATACTGCAGCACAGGGTTGAACCACGAAGACACGAAGGACGCAGCGCAGCCGTTGGCCGCAACCAAACAACCAATTTTGACAGGATTTACAGGATAAACGGGATGAATCCAATGGACCACTATCCTGCTGATCCTGTTAATCCTGTCGAAAAATCTTTGCGCTACACAAAGAAATTGATCGTTAGTAGCACAAAAAGGCACGAAAAGAAATTATAAGGCTAGCGAATCACGCGAATGTAAATGATTGTCATCCTCCCGATTCATTCGCGCCAATTCGCGTGATTCGCGGGCCATGATTTTTGTGATTTTCGTGTTTTTTGTGGCTATTTTTTCTTTGGTTGCGGCTTTGCCGCGCTGGGCTCTTGGTGTCATTGTGGTTAATTGACTCTGCGCTGTAGTACTATAATTATGCTCCATTCCCACGATGCTGCTGTTGTTCACGCCGACCCCGGGTTGCCGGCGCTCGGTGCGATGCTCGATGATGCCGCGGCATTGGCGCTTTTTCAGCAACACTATCCGCAGCTTCAGCCGACGGCAGCTCGTTGCACCTACTTGCGATACAAGCCACGCGCAAGCTGCCTGGCGGCGTTCACGCTCGACACCCCCCAAGGAGAACGGATCCTCTACGCGAAGGCCTATTCGACAGAAGCTCACGACAAAATCAGCAAAGCTGCTGCTCGCTCAACCTGTTCGCTTGCCGGCACACCGCGGCATCGGGTCATTGGCGAATTGTCGCTTCTCTTACTGCCATTTCCGCTAGACGACGAGCTACCAGCTCTCCAGCAGCTTTACGCCAGCGATGGCCCGTCGGCGTTTATCTCGCGATTGGCGCCCGATCGGAAAGATCTTCAAGCGGCAACCGTGGTGCCTCTCCGCTACAAGCCTGAGCGGCGTTTTGTGGCACGTCTCGATGTGGCAGGAAAGCCGACTGCCGTTCTCAAGATTCACACGAAATCGCACTATGCTCAGGCTCGCCGGGCCGTGAAATCCTTTTGGCAGTCGGACGACTTTCACACCGCCTACCCGCTGGGTAATTCCGACCGCCATGGTTCGATGCTCTTAAAATGGCTGGCGGGCGTGCCGTTGTCCGACTCGATAAGAACGTCAAGCGATTCTTGCCAGGCATTTGAAAACACGGGGGCGGCACTTGCCTCTCTGCACGCGACCAAGGCAGGAAAATTGCCCACGCGCCCGCCGAAGTTGGAACAGCGGGAAATCGAACTCCTTTCCAACGATTTTCAATATATTTCTGCCACATTGGCAAAACGACTGATTGCACTAACCAGTCGATATGCCGCGAAACTTGCGGACCAATCGAGTCCGCCCGTCTCGACTCACGGCGACTTTCATCCTGCTCAGGTTCTGGTTCTAGACAATCACGTAGCGCTGCTTGATTTGGACAATGGAGCCTTGGGGAGTGGGGCCTATGATATGGGCAATTTTCTTGCCTATCTGGAACGGGCCGTTCTTCTCGGTTCGCTTCGCGAGAATGAAAAAGAATCGTTGCGCCATGCCTTTCTCACCGGTTATGAAAACCAGACTCACTACATCGACGAGCCTGTCATTCAGATCCAGACTGTCGCGGGCCTGCTCCGATTGGTTTACCAGCCGTTTCGTCTCCGCCACTCAGACTGGCACGATCAGACTGAAGCGATTCTAACTCGCGCTGAGCAGTTGCTTGATGAAGCAACGACCGCATCAATTTCTCAAGCCAGTTCAGCCAAACCCTTGCGACAAACAAGTCGGGCTGCATCGGAAGTAGCGGTGGTCGATCCGTACCGTGTCGATGACGATGACCGTTTGCCCCAGCTTGCCAGTGCAATCAACCCGGCATCGGCTCGCCTAGAGCTTTTGCCCATTGTAAGAGAAGCCTACGGAGAAGAGTCGCTTGAGCTTGGTTCGATTCGCGTCGTTCGCCACAAGCCGAGGCGGCGTTGCCTGATCGCGTACGAATTCCTCGGGAGAAACGGGCATGGGCCAATCACTCTCTTGGGAAAAATCCATGCCAAAAGCCGGCACGAGCAGAGTCTCCGCTTACAGCAGTTGTTGTGGGATGGTGGCTTCGACGCCCAGAGTTGTGATGGCGTCTCCGTTGCTCGTCCGGTAGACATTGTCCCCAAGTGGCAGATGTGGTTGCAGGAGCATATCCCTGGACAAAATGCCTGGGAGGCTTTGTCGGGACCAGGCGGCGAGAAGGTAGCAACGCGCATTGCCGATGCTGCCCGTAAGCTACATCAGACAAATATCCCGACGCAGCGTGTGCATACCATTGAAAACGAGTTGCAGATATTGGAAGAAAAGTTGCCGGAAGTTTCCCGACACATGCCTCGGGTGCGAAGCCGAATTGACGCGGTTTTTTCCGCTTGCCGTGATTTGGCCGGCACGATTCCCGACGTGGCGCCCACAGGCATCCACCGCGATTTCTATCCCGATCAGGTCATGGTCGCCGGTGACCGAATTTACATTTTGGACTACGATCTCTACTGTCTGGGGAATCCGAGTTTGGACATCGGCAATTTCTGCGCTCACCTAATCGAAAAAGGATTGCGCCGGCCGTCGAGCGGGGAGATCTTGCTGCATCGAGGACGCACACTAGTCGAACGTTTTGCCCGGCTGTTTGGAGATGGCTACGGGCAATCTGTCGAGGCTTTCACAACGCTCAGCCTCGCTCGACATATCTACCTCTCGACACGCTTCGAGGATCGCAAATCGTCGACCTTGGCTATTCTTTCGCTCTGCGAGCAGAGGCTTGCCGCGGTGTCGTAAGGCACTATGGCGACTTCGGCTACGGCTGGTAAATTCTCTATTGCCGCATTGCCGCACGGCGCTAGCCGCTAGCTTGTGGGGCGTAACGGATTGCCCTCGGCGCCCGACGCTAGCGCGTTGCGGCTCACGGGGAATTTGGAATTACTGATTTTACCGACGACAGCAGCGCCACGGTTTCTGCTACGGTTTCTTGGATCGTGTCGAACTGACCACTTGCCAGATTGTCCTGAGCGACCAGCCACGAACCTCCGCAGGCGAGCACTTGGGGTAGGCTCAGGTAGTCGAGCACGTTTTTCATGGAGATGCCGCCGGTGGGGAGAAATTGAACTTGGCGATAAGGCGCCGAGATGGCGTTGAGCGTTTTTACCCCCCCCAGTGATTCCGCCGGAAAAAGTTTCAATGTCTTGAGGCCGAGCGACATCGCTAGCTCGATATCGGTGGGCGTTGCTACGCCAGGCATGATCAGCACATTGCGTTTCAGGCAATGTTCCACCACTTGTGGGTTGGTGCCTGGGGCGACGACGAAGGTGGCGCCCGCATCGATCGCACGATCGGCCTGTTCGGTGCTCAGTATGGTGCCTGCACCGACGAGCAAATCGCCTCGCCCCGCCATGGTGCGGATAGCGGCCTCGGCGGCCTCGGTGCGAAAGGTGACTTCCGCGATCGGCAACCCGCCGGCAACCAGTGCGTCGGCCAGCGGCATTGCATGTTCCGCATTGCTGAGCGTTGCGATCGGCACGAGCTTCAATTCGCCAAGCGTTTTTAAGATGTCGTTCATTTTGTGGTAATGTTTCTGCTATTGGAAATAAGAGGACGGAAAGAGTTGGGAGTTGGGGGGCGCGAGGCGCGAGTTGAAGGAAAAGCACTTTTAACTCGCGCCCCCCAACTCCCAACAAACTGATGCTACAGCCGCGGCAGCGACAGGCCGCCGTCAATCTTGATAACGTTACCCGTCCCATACGCAAGGTCACCTCGTGCGAGCATTGCCACCGCCCGACCGATATCTTCCGGTGTGCCCCAACGGGGTTCGACCGTCAAGCCCTCGGCGATGAGCTCATCATATTTTTCGGTCACGCCCGCGGTCATGTCGGTGCGGATAATGCCTGGACGAATTTCGTAAACTCCGATGCCGTGCTCCGCCAATCGAGCTGCCCAGAGCTTGGTCGCCATGCCTACCGCTGCCCAGGAGATACAATAATCGCCCCGGTTTGTCGAAGCGAACTCGGCAGAAACCGACGAAATGTTGACGACCGTGCCGGTGAACTGTGGGTTTTTCTTCTTCTGCTCAATCATCACCTGGGCGGCTAACTGCGTGAGGAAAAATGCGCCTTTCAGATTAACCGCCATCACACGATCGAAGGCTTCTTCGGTTGCTTCGAGTATGTCAGGCCGTCCCGGGGAGGTGATGCCGGCGTTGTTCACCAGCAGGTGAAGCTGGCCGAAATGCTTTCGGACAAGGTCAATGATCGCATGTCGATCTTCCGGCAAGCCGACGTCGCCTCGGCAATAGATCACGTCGGCTCCCACCTTGCGAAGAGCAGAGAGCGGGTCCTGTACTTCAGATTCCGCGCGCATGCCGTTGATCGCCAGGTTCCATCCCTCGCTGGCAAGCGCCTGGGCAATGCCAAAACCTATGCCTCGGCTACCGCCTGTGACCAACGCGACGCGATTTGTTTTTTCAACCACTCGATGGACTCCTCAGCTTAACTTTCAAGTGAGCCGTCGGCGCTAGCCGCGGGCCGCCGGGGACGGGCCGTCGCGGGATGACTGCATGCCTCTGCTGCCCGACGCTAGCGCGTTCGGCTCACGCCAAAAAATGTGTAATACGGTTTTTCTTGTGCTAAACGGTCAACATATAACGCAACCTCACGTGCATGGTAGTCGCCCCACATGCTCGATTCGCCGCATGGCACGGCCTGCCCCGCGGGGATATGATCCCAGCCTTTGGGGTGATGATAGACCGAGTGCAATAGGAGACCTTCGTGCTGCGGATCGGTGGAGAGATACGGCTCGTCGAGCAGTGTGTTTAGCACGGTTAGCCCGGCTTGCACATATTGCTTGCTCGATTTGGCGTCTTGTTCGAGGCTTTTTGCTTCCAGATATTTCCCCAAACGAATGAGTCCTTGGGCAGCGATGGCTGCGGCGGAACTATCGACCGGCTCGTGCGCATTGAACGGATCGGCGGGACGGTCGAGATAGCCGGTTAGCTTGGCAAGCCCTGGGGCGCCGGTATCCCAGTAGGGGATGCCACAGGTTGGCGTTTGCTCGATGTAGAAGTCACAGGTTGCCCGGGCCGCTCGTAGCATCGTCGACTCGAGCGCCTCACGTCCGCCATGGGCGTTCAGTTCCTCCTCGGGCCGAGTTGCTAGCCACTCGAGTTGCTCGGCGAATCCGAGCATCGCCCAGGCTAGCCCGCGAGTCCAAGTGCTCATGGCCGAGTAGCCTTGTTGTGTCGACGCGCAGCGGTAATCGCCGTTGTTGGTGTTGAAAATCGATTCGTGGGCCGTGCGGCCACGGATGTCGTAGGTATCGCGTCCTTCGCCGTACCAAATGTTGTAGCGGGCCGTGTTGGCAGCATGTTCGACAAGACGGTCGAGCAAGCTGATTTTCACGTCGCGTTCGCCCATCAGCGCGTGGCCAAGTTGGTGTGAAACGGCAAGCGATCGGCAGGAGCGGATCGTATCGACAAACAACGACTGCGGGCCGTTGAACGAATAGATGTAGCCTGTGCCATCGTGGGTTGTCGCCCAGCGGGCTGCCTGGACGGCACCGGAGATTTTCAGCGCCAACTCGTAGTAGTGCCGCTGCCAGGGGTCCTCTTCCACCCGGCCTTCGCCCATCAGCCGCCACAGATTGCCATAGGTGCTGATGTTGTTGAACCCATGGTCGTGAACGCCGATATGTGTGAGGTGAGACGCCATCACGTCCACCGTTCGCTGCCGTCCCAAGTCGAGATACTGCGGGTCGCCGGTGGCATCGAACTGCAACAATGCCGAGCCATATTGAAAGCCTTGCGTCCACTCGGTCCAACCTTGGGCCATGTATCGTCCCTCGACGGTAAAGACGGGCGACGCCGAACCGGGCGGGCAACTCGACTCGATCGCATCGATCGACCGGGCAGAAACATCCCAAAACCGCTGAAGTTTCGGCAGCAAATCGGCAGGAGCCAGTTGTTCGTTGATAGAAATCATCAGGCAAATCGTTGATACGCTTCGGTAATACGGCTGAGAAACTCGGTTTGATCCATGGCCCAATACGCTTCGCTAAAAACTTCGACCTCATGATACCCGTCGAACCCCGCCTTTTCCATGAGGCGCCGGATCGCACGAATGTCGATGCACCCATCGCCCATCAGGCCACGGTCGGTGAGCAGGTGGCGTGTGTCAACTCGCCAATCGCAGATGTGGAAACCAAAGAGCCTTCCCTGCTGGCCAGCCAACGCGATTTCGCTGGCCAGATTGGGATCCCACCAGACATGATAAATGTCCACCGCGATTCCTAACATCGGGTGATTCAGTTGCTCGCAGATGGCACGTGCCTCGGCCATTCGATTGACGCACGATTTGTCGGCCGCGTACATGGGGTGGAGCGGCTCGATGCTGAGCCTAACGCCAACCGCCTCGGCATGGGGCAAACAGGCGGCAATGCCATCGGCAACCTGTTTGCGTGCCTCCGCCAGCGGCATGCCCGGCACAGCGCCCACGACCAACACAACCTGCCCGGCACCGAGTGCTGCCGCTTCGTCGAGGCAACGCTTATTGTGGTCAATGGCCAGGGTCCTTTTGGCTTCCACAGCGTCAGGGAAAAAACCGCCTCGCACGTAGGCAGGCACATCCAGTCCAGAGCCTTGCACAATCCGCACCGCTTCCTCTAGCCCAACGCCACGCTCCTCGGGCACCACCACATCGCGCCAGATGCTCACGCCGCCAATGCCCGCACGAGCGTAATGGTCGCAACATTGGGCCAACATCCACGGTTTGGTCGTGATCGTATGCACGGCGCAGTGGGAGATGTCGTTTGAAATGCTGTCGCTCATAGTCGATTGTTCAGGTTCTTCAGGAAATTTAGTGGGCAGATCACAGCGAGCAAACAGTGGATTGTCCCGTAGGGACGTTTGAAAATAGCCCAGCGATTTATCGCTGGGTTTCCAAGGGACAGCATATCCTAGTCCCGTAGGGACGGCTGAATCGCAACAAAAGATGTAATCAAGCTTGGAACCATGAGGTAAACTTTCAGCCGTCCCGACGGGACTACCCGACTCACCCCTTCCCATACCCAGCGATCAATCGCTGGGCTATTTTCGGATGTCCCTACGGGACACAGTGTTCCGACTCACAAGTTTGCAAAATCTAGCCATTAAAATTCCTGAAGAACCATTGTTCAAATCCCCGTGTGTTGCGTTGCAACACGGCTGGCGGGTACTTATAGTGCCGGCACCTCGACCCATTTTCGTTCTTTCCACGACTCGATGCCCAACTCGGCTAGCTGCACCCCTTTGGCGGCTTCGCGTAGGGTCCAGCGGAACGGCTCGTCCACGGCAACGTGCCGCAGGAACAGCTCCCACTGGATTTTGAATGCGTTGTCGTACTGGGTATCATTGGGCATCTGCTGCCAGCTATCATAAAAATCAATGGGTTGAGCAACATCCGGATTCCAAATCGGTTTGGGCGTCTCGGCCGCGCTTTGGGTAACCACTTCCCGCAGACCGGCAACGGCGGAGCCTTTGGTGCCATGGACCTCGACGGTGAGCAGATCGTCGCGACGAACGCGCACGCACCACGAGCTGTTGAACTGGCAGACGGTGCCATCGGCCAGCAAAAAGATGGCGTAGGCCGAATCGTCGGCCGTGCATGGGTAGGTTTTGCCAGATTCATCGCACCGCTGGGGGATGTCGGTGTTGCCATAGGCAACGAGCGACTTGATCGGTCCGAACAGGTTGCTGATAATGTATTGCCAGTGACAAAACATGTCGATCATCATTCCCCCGCCATCTTCGGTCCGATAGTTCCACGAGGGGCGTTGAGCGGGCGACTCGCCGTCGAGTCCGGTGAAGACCCAGTAGCCAAACTCGCCATGAACGCTCAGTATTTTGCCGAAAAAACCGTCGGCTTTGAGTTGGGCAATTTTCTGGAACGACGGCAGCCAGAGCTTGTCCTGCACCACGCCGTTTTTGACGCCCGCCTGCTCCACGACCTCGGCAAGCCGCACCGCCTCGGCCGTGCTGGTGGCGGTCGGTTTCTCGCAGTAGATATGTTTGCCGGCCGCGGCAGCCATCTCGACGAATTGGGCCCGTTGCTTGGTACCCGAGGCGTCGAAAAAGATATCATGGTCGCCATACTTGCCCGCCAGTGCGCCTTGGAGATCGGTGGTGAACTCATACGGCTTGCCGATGGCGTCGGGACCGTGCGTTTCGGCCAGTGCCTGAAGCTTCTGCTCGTTCCGCCCGGTCAGCAAAGGTTTGGGCATCAGCACCAGATCGGGGTGGACCTGGACGCCCCCTTGCCGGATGATCGCGGTGATCGAGCGGACGAGGTGCTGATTGGTGCCCATCCGTCCCGTGACACCGTTCATAATAATGCCAATATGGCAAGTTTCCACAGCTAATCTCCCTGGGTCGTTTTTTGTTGTAGAATCGCCTTCAGCGACCCGGACGCTTTAAGCGTCGACGCTTAAAGCGTCCGGGTCGCTACCATTCAGCAAGCCATTCTAGCGAAACAGTGGTTTGAAGGTCAGGTGCGATTTGCAGATTGAGGGCGTTTATTTCTTCATCTACTGAGGTATACTCTGTGGATCGGTAACCGCTACTGGCCCTGGCAAACAGATAAAGGCACTACAATGTTTCTCTTGAATAAATCAACTTTGGCAATATTGCTGCTAGGTCTCATCGTGGGATGCAAGCCGCGGGATGAGATTGCGGTGGTTGAAGTCGAAAAGTCGCCGCCGCGAGAAGCGGTGGATGTCGATGCGATCGCCGGGCGGCTTGACCACATGCTCGCTGCGGTTGTGCCGCAGGGCAAGAAGGCCTGGTTCTTCAAGCTGGTGGCGCCGGCCAAGGGGGCTGCACGTCACAAGGAGGAGTTCCTCACGTTTCTGCAAAGCGTTCAACTAAGCAAAGATGATTCGCAAAAACCGGCATGGCAGGCTCCAGATGGTTGGGAAGAAAAGCCGGGCACCGGCATGCGAGCGGCGACGTTTGTGGTGCCCGATGGCAGAGTTTCCGAGAATGGGGGCCCGTTGGAGTTGACCGTCACGTCGCTGCCGCAGAGCGGGCCGTGGGACGACTATGTTGTGAGTAATGTCAACCGATGGCTGGGCCAATTGCAACAGTCGCCGCTCGACAAAGAAACGATCGAGCCATTGCTGAACAAAGTTTCGCTGCCAGGTGAAGCCGAAGCGACATGGATTGAGTTGGCTGGAGTGATGTCTCGCCAGGATGGCATGTCGGGTGGATTGCCTAGTGGTCATCCGCCGATTGCAGGCAGCCCCGCGGTTGAAAGCCCGGCAGCTAAGCAGGGCGCTCCTCCGGCAACGGCCTCCGCTTCGCCGCTCGCCTACGAAACGCCCGAGGGTTGGCTGCCGGGCCGTATCGGTGGCATGCGTAAGGCGGCGTTTCAAGTGGGCGAAGGCGAAACGAAGGCCGAGGTGACGGTGATCGATCTGCCGGTTCAAGGTGCTGCAGGAATCGCCGACGTCGAGGCGAACGTCCGCCGTTGGGCTGCGCAGGTGGGGCTCCTCGAATTGGACGAGGCCAAGCTCGCCAAAATGATTCAGCCGACTGAAATCGATGGCGTCGCAGGCAAGCAAACCCTACTGCTCGGACCCGAAGACGCCGACCACCCCCAAGGCCTGCTGGCAGCGATGATCCAACGCGATGGCAAGGTCTGGTTCTTCAAAATGATCGGCGATCGCCCGTTGGTCAAGAGCCAGCAGCAGGCCTTCACCCGATTTCTGGAATCGATCCACTTCAAGACTGAATAATACCCGATGGCAATGACCGAACTTACCGCAGATACTTCAACAACACCCCGATCGGCCGCCGCTGCGAATCCTTTGCAGCAGTTGCTTTCCTCGCTTGCGTCTTTGCGGCTGACCGTCGTGCTGCTGGCGCTGTCAATCTTTCTGGTTTTCGCCGGCACGCTCGCCCAGATCGACCATGACATTTGGCATGTCGTGTGGGAGATGTTCCGCGCATGGTGGGCGCCCATCGATCTGCAGTTCTTCTTCCCTCGCACCTGGGATGTTTCCGGAACCTTTCCCTTTCCCGGTGGTTGGTTGCTCGGCACAGCGCTGGCAATCAATCTGTTTTCGGCTCATGCGATTCGGTTCAAAGTCACGGGCCGAGGTCGATCTTTGGGCATTGGTTGGGCACTGATTGCGGCCGGCGGATTGGTGACCTACGCCGTCATCCAAAGCGGTCTGAGCCAAACGGTCGAAAGCCAGTTGTCGCCCCGGTTTTGCAACGGCTTGTGGCATGCGCTACGTGCCTCGCTGGGGACAGTCGCCTTAGTTTATTGCTATGGGCTAACGATCTCTTACCAAAAATCGCGTCAAGCGGCGGCTGAGTGGATGTGGTGGATGGCTGCCGGAGTCGCCTTGCTGCTCGTTGGGCTTGTCTTCTGGCTCTTTACGCATCCCGAGGCCCAACTCGATCCGGCCGGGCTGCGGATTCTGTGGCAATTGATCAAAGGGGGGGCGGCCGGAATGGTGCTGCTCGCCGGTTGCCGATTGGTCTTCGGCCATCGCGGAGGAATCGTGCTGCTCCATAGCGGCATTGCGCTACTGATGTTTAGCGAGTTGCATACCGGGCTGACTGCACAAGAAGCCAACATGAGCCTCGCCGAAGGGCAAACGGTCGACTATGCCGAGGACATGCGCTCAATCGAATTGGCTATCCAAGACCACTCGCCGCAAGACAAAGACCACATCGTGGTCGTGCCCGCATGGATGCTGATCGAGGCACAACAAAATGGCCAAATCATCGACGACGGGCAACTCCCGATCAAGCTGCGAGTGGTCGAGTATTATCCCAATTCTAAACTCCGACAGCTCCAGCCGGGGGAAACAACGCTTGCCACGCAGGGGCTTGGCAAATTGCGCCACGTCAGCCCCCAGCCAATCACCAGCGGAACGGCCACCTCGCAAAGAGTCGACGTGCCTGCCGCGCTGGTCGAGTTGCTTGCCAAGGAGGGAAACCAGTCGCTGGGCACCTATCTGATTTCTCCTTGGCTAGACCATCCGGAACCTATCCAATCGGCAAATGGACCGATGGAAGTCTCCCTCCGCTTCAAACGGCTGCACAAAAGCTATTCGGTGGAACTGAAGAAATTCCGTTTCGACCGCTATGTTGGCACCAACACGCCGAAAAATTTCTCGTCCGAGGTGGTACTACGCGACGCCGACCGGCACATCGAGCGACCCGCTTTAATCTGGATGAACAACCCGCTTCGCTATGCGGGCGACACGCTTTATCAATCTGGTTACGATCCGGAAACCGAACGGGGTACTGTGCTGCAGGTGGTTTCCAACACCGGCTGGATGATCCCCTACGTCGCCTGCATGTTGGTAGCGATCGGCATGTTGTCCCACTTTGGCGCGATGCTCATGCGATTCGCACGCCGTCGGACGGAGGAAGTGCGGCGCCTGGGCGAGGCGATTACCCAATCGAATGCCGAGAATCAGCGCATCGGTTGGAAGTCGCCGGCGGTATGGTTCCCGGCGCTGGTGCTGTTTATCTTTGCCGGCTGGGTGATAGGCCGAGCCAGGCCAGCGAAGCTTCCTATCACCGAGATGCAAATTCACCGCTTCGGCCAATTGCCGCTAGCCTACCAGGCGCGGGTGAAGCCGTTCGACACGTTAGCCCGCAACGCGCTGCGAATCATCTCGGGCAAGCAATCCTACGAAGATTCTCGTGGCGAAAAACAGCCGGCCATTCGCTGGCTGCTCGACGTGCTGGCCGGTGCCGGGGCAATGCGCGAGCACAAGGTGATTCGGATTGACAATCTGGAAGTGCTAGAAACGCTGGGACTCAAAAACCGCAAAGGTTTCCGCTACAGCTTGGCCGAGCTGTTCGAGCATCAAGAAGAGTACAAGCGGCAGACGGGTCTCGCCGACCAAGCGTCCAGATCGGATCAGCCACTGACGTTAATGCAAAAACGGTTCTTGGAACTAGGCCGGAAAATCCAGTTACTGGAAGTCCTGCGCAGTGCATTCGCCTCGCCAGCGATTCGAGCCGGCTCGATGGATGAAATGAAGCAGGATTTGCTTCAAGTCGAAAGCCGAATACAGCAGCTAAACACCATGGCCCCCCGAGCCGTACCCCCGCGAACGCCCGAGGGACCGTGGAAAACGCTCCTCGAAGCAGAGCGCGATACATTGTTCGACAAAGTGCAAAAAAAACCGATCTACGAGGCGACGCCCTCCCTACGCAATATCTTGGATGCCTATGCGGCAGGCGACATACAAAAATTTAATGGAGCCGTGGGAGCCTACGCAAAAATTGTCCAAGGCCGGGCTGAGGCAGACCAGGTGTATGACCGGCAGTTGACCGAAGCAGGCCAACAAGGGCAGCGCAAAGAAGCCGAGAAGCTACGGATGAGCCGTGTGAGGTTCGAGGCGTTCTTCAATCATTTCAATCCATTCCTGCTGGCGATGTCCTT
This sequence comes from Lacipirellulaceae bacterium, assembly GCA_965249435.1. Taxonomy (GTDB): domain Bacteria; phylum Planctomycetota; class Planctomycetia; order Pirellulales; family Lacipirellulaceae; genus JAJRWS01. The sequence goes on from CBDFMC010000025.1 coordinate 759,546, forward strand.
GTATTTGGTCGCCTTTGTGTTGGCACTCACCTCGTGGTTGGGCTGGACCGTGCCGCTCGCTCGCTCGGCCAATTGGCTGCTGTGGTTTACGTTTGCCCTGCACTCGTTTGCACTGATTGCTCGAATTGTTATCTCCGGTAGGCCGCCGGTGACGAATCTCTACTCCTCGGCGGTATTCATCGGCTGGGCGGCCGTGCTATTCTCGCTACTGTATGAAGTGATCAGCCGATTCGGTGTCGGCAATCTGCTCGCCGCAGCCATTGGCTTTCCCACGTTGCTGGTTGCCTATCAACTGGCCGGCGATGGCGATACGTTTGCCGTCTTGCAGGCAGTGCTCGATACCCAATTCTGGCTCGCCACGCATGTCGTTTGCATCACGCTGGGCTACTCCACGACGCTGCTGGCCGGCCTGCTTGGCATCTTCTATTTACTCACCGTCCACCTGTTTGGCGCATTTGGCAAAAGCGAGCGATTGCAGCTTACCCGCATGACCTACGGCACAATTTGCTTTGCGATTTTCTTCAGCTTCGTCGGCACGGTGCTCGGCGGACTCTGGGCCGATGATTCCTGGGGCCGTTTTTGGGGTTGGGACCCCAAAGAAAACGGGGCGCTGATGATCGTCCAGTGGAATGCCCTGGTATTGCACGCCCGCTGGGGACGCATGATCGGCCCGCGCGGGCTAGCCATCCTGGCGGTCGTGGGCAACATCGTCACCACCTGGTCGTGGTTCGGCGTCAACGAACTGGGCGTCGGCCTGCACAGCTACGGCTTCAGCGAAGGGACCACCTTCTGGCTGCTGATGTTTGTACTCAGCCAACTGCTGGTCGTCGCGCTGGGCTGTTTACCGTTTCAGGGGTCAATGCCCTCGTCTAGTTCAAGTTCAGCAAAAAACTAATGGGGGCCTAGTGCTACTGCGCTAGGTTGAACCACGACGGCACAACGAAACGGAACTAGGAATACAGGACTTTCAAGGATTCTGCCTCAATCAACAGGCTGGCATGTTGTTTCCTACAAAACACATACTTACTCCGAGTGAAAGCTGTCGGATGTCAGCTATCGGCTATCAGCCAGAAAATACACCTCGTCCAGCGGTTTTCTTGCTGAAAGCCGACGGCCGATAGCCCATCCGGTGAAAATAGTGTTTTATACCGTTCAGGGTCAGCAGTAGTTTTCACTCTGAGCCTCCATGTATGGTTTTCACCCTGACGGATGAAAATCTTGATCGTCGCTGCTGTTTAGTTTCGTGGTTATTCAGGGATTTTAGCGGCTGATTTAAGTGGACAATTGTATCGTTCCAGACTTCCGCTCAGGCTCGACAGAGGGGCTCAGCGGCTCCTTTTGGTGAAATCTCAAATACCCATGTAATACGCGTGTTTTCTGGTTAGCCACTAAAATCACTGAAGAGCCATTTTCGTAGGAGTAACAAGACGATGGTACTTAAACAAAAGTATCCATGTCGTGGTATACCAAACCACGATAATCCATCCTTCGTGACAAGCCCAAAGCCTGTTAGCGGGATGTTTTGGTGGATGACAACGCTCGTTGCTGTTGTCGCGCTAGTGACAACTGGTGCGGTCGAGGCTTCGAACATCGAGCCCGCGCAACCCAACATCATTTTCATTCTTGTCGATGATCTGGGTTATGGCGACGTCGGTTGCTATGGTCAGAAACTGATCCGCACCCCGAATATGGATCAAATGGCCCGGGAAGGCATTCGGTTCACACAAGTCTATGCGGGGAGTACGGTGTGCGCCCCGTCGCGGTGCGTACTGATGACCGGGCAGCACACCGGACACGCGTCGATGCGCGGGAATCTGGCGGTCCGAGGAGGGTATCGCGGTAAAAATCGGATTCGTCGAGGCAACATTGGGGATGACGACATGACGGTCGCCGACGTGTTAGGCGACGCCAGTTACCGCACAGGGCTTATAGGGAAGTGGCACCTCGGAGGGTTCAATTCCCAGGCCGGACCTTTGGACCACGGTTTTCAAGAATGCTATGGCGAACGTACGCTTGTGCAGTCGACCTACATGCCGTCTTGCTATTACCCGCTCAGGCAATACCGCAATCGAACACTTGTGGGTATCCAGGCAAACTGGAACGCGTCAGAGATGACGCCGAAAGCGATGGCTGAATTGGACCCTGTCGCTCCCTGGTCATTCGCAATCCAAGGTCGACGAGGTCGTTTTATCACGGATGTTTGGACGGAGGAGGCAATTCACTTTATAAAAAAACCGGGCGGATCCCCATTCTTTCTTTATCTTTCTTACCACCTACCCCACTCGCCGCTAAGTGTGCCAGAGCTGGGGCAGTACGCAAGCAAGCCCTGGACCCAAGACCAGAAAACATACGCGGCAATGGTCTCGTATCTCGATCACTGCATCGGCCAAGTCATGCAGACATTAGAAGACGAAGGGCTCGATGAGGAGACGATCGTTTTCTTGTGCTCAGACAACGGCCCGCGATCTGGACCCCAGAGGCAGCTAACGGATGTCGTGGAGTTTTTCGACTCGAATGGACCGCTGAAGGGCTATAAGCGAGATTTATTGTCCTAACGATGGGTCTAAAACCCTCGCCTTCAGGCGAATCCTTTAGGTTTTTCCTCTTAGTAGGGTGGGTAGTTCTGCTGGCGAGTGAGATGTTGACTATCGATTAAGATATTTGCGCCAGCAGGTTTATCCACCTTTTGGGCCAGACCGCAAGGTGGGTGAACCTGTCGGCGGCGGAGTGAACAGAAGTGGTACACTCAATCCGCCGACAGAACCTCCCACCCTACAACATAGTGACTTCCTCGTGAGCGAAGGACTTCAGTCCGTAGCTCACGAAACTTTCAAACCTACCGGCTTCAGCCGGTAGTAGTTGAGTCGACGGTGGCCTTCGCGTTCCCGCCATTGTCCGGTGGCCGGGAAAAATCGCTGCCAATACGTAAGCGTTCTGTGAACAGTGTCCCAAAATTGCGCGCTATCCTAATAGAGGTGAACCATTCCCTTTATTCCAGGAACGAGCACAATGTCCAATCGAAACAAATCCCAAGAGTCCCACTGGCGTGGCCTACTGAAACAGCAGTCCTCAAGCGGCTTGAGCATCGCGGCGTTTTGCCACCAGAACTCGATTACACAAACCAGCTATTATGCCTGGCAGCGTAAGTTCCGTGAGCAGCAAGCCTCCCCAGAGCAGGGGAGCCGTTCGACCAAGTCTCTTAAAACCAGTCGTAACGCCGTCCAGGGCACCCAACTGGTGCCTGTGCGGATCGAGGGGACGACACCTGCGTCCACGCTGCGTATTCACTTGCCGCAGCAGGGAGTCTTTGTGGATGTGCCTCACGGCACCGATTGTGAGACAGTGAAGGACGTATTGCAGGCGTTGCGTGAGGTGGCGTCATGTTGATTGTGCCATCCCAAATAAAAGTCTTCGCCGCGTTGGCTCCCACGGACATGCGTAAAAGTTTTTGTGGATTAATCGGTATCGTCGAAAAGGAGCTTGGCAAACAGATTGAAGACGGAGATCTTTTCTTGTTTTTCAACCGACGCCGCAACCGGTTGAAGGTACTCTATTTCACGGGTGACGGCACGATCATCCTCTACAAGCATCTTGAACGAGGAACGTTCGAGACACTACGTGGCGCCGACCATGGAGGGGCGATTGCATCCCCCGGTGATTACTTGACACTGCATGTGGACGACCTGCGATTGTTGCTGGAAGGCATCGAGCTATCGAGTGTCAAACGTCGCAAGTGGTGGCGTCGTGAGCAGGCAAAACAAATTACTCAATCGCCTTGGAAACCACCTTGACGCGCAACGTGAATTGTCGATAAATAAACATGTGTGTTCTACACCAACGGTGTGTGATCATTTGCCATTTCGTGACGCACCTTCAAGGACCGAAACGTTGTCGATGGAATCCGACAAACTCCGAAAAGAGATCGAAGTGCAGCGCGCCGAGATCGCACATCTCAAAAGGGTTAATAGCGAGCAACAGGCAACTCTTGAATCGTTGCAGAATCACATCGAGGTGATGCAAGAGCAAATCACCTTACTCCGTAAGGCACTCTTTTCTCCACGGCGTGAACGGTTTATCCCTTCTCCCGATCAAAAGCTTCTTTTTGATCCCGAGTCGATCGAGGGCAACGAGATTAGCGAGGATGACGAGGCGACCGACGAAGAAGAGCCAGACGATGAATCGTCTTCGAAACGCAAGAAACGCCGTAAGAAGCGCAAACGTTTTGAATTCCCCGAGTGCTTGCCGGTCCAGCGTTTTGAACACCCACTGCCGCCGGAAGAACTCGATTGTCCTTGTGGATGTGGCGGCAAGCGGACGGTGATCTCCGAGCAGATCTCACGGCAACTAGAATATGTTGAGTCTAGCGCCTACATCGCCGAGCACGTTCGGTTTACCTACGGTTGCCCTGTTAGCCGGGATGGCCAGCAGATCGTCACCAGCGAAAAGCCACCCAATATCAACGAAAAAGGGATATTTGGGGCCAGCACGTTAGCCTGGCTGGCACACGCCAAGTTCGAGCGTCACCTGCCCCTGTATCGTCTCCAGGAAGAGCTTCGTTCCACCACCACGATGTGGTTCAACCGCAGCGTGTTGAGCAACGCCGTGGTGCGAACGGGCGAGCGTCTGCTGCCGGTGTGGGATCTGATTCGCACCCAAGTACTGGATAGTTTTTATGTACGGGCCGACGAGACCACGGCCCGTGTCCTGCGTCCCGGGGCTGGGGCGACCAAGCTGGTTTATCTCTGGGTCTACGTTGGCGATGACCAGCATCCGTACCAACTATTTGACTATCGACTTGATCGATCCCGCGCAGGTCCGCGGGAAATACTTGATGATTTTCAAGGCGGATTATTAACCGACGGTTACAGTGTCTACACGTCCCTAGTCAAGGAATCGGATGGCCGACTTCTGGATCTGGGTTGTTGGGCCCATGCGCGGCGGAAGTTCGACGAAGCGTGCGCCGTCTCAACGCAGCCACTTGCGCACGAGGCGCTCGCTTGGATCTGGCAACTGTACGACATCGAGGATCGCCTGGCCGATGCCGATGTGGAAACGCGACGACAAGTGCGCATGCGCGAGTCGGTTCCCATTCTTGACCGTCTGCACGATCGTCTCACCGAAGTGCAGCCGACGGTACGGCCTTCGACCAAGTTGGCCGAAGCGATCGGCTACCTGCTCAATCGTTGGAACGCGATGACGCGATTTGCAACCGACGGGCGCTATGCGATCGATAACAACATGGCAGAAAGAGTCATTCGCCCCTCGGTTATTGGAAGAAAAAATTACCAATTTTTTGGGAGCGATGCGGGTGGTCGCGCGGCATGCGTCTGGTACACGCTTATCCAGAGTGCTCGTTCTAATCATGTCCACGTCACCCCGTATCTCAACGATGTTCTCGTCCGGCTTCCTCAGATCGTTCCCGAGTACTTGCGGGTGGGCGACGCCCAAACCCCGTTCGAATCGCTTTCAAGGGACCAGCGTGAACAGCTCTCCGAGCTGCTACCTGACCGATGGCTCAAGGCACACCCTGAGCATCGCAGCGAAGATCGCCAGCGCGAACTTGATCAGGCCAACCAGCGCCGCCGCCAGAGGCGTGCTTCACGACGTCGGCTTGTCAAGATCTGAATTACGCTCCTGGCATGACGGGGTTCACAGAGCGCTAACTCTCGCCCACATGGAAGATGTGCTGGAAGTCTACGAAAGGCCCTATAATCCTGCAGTTCCTGTGTTGTGTATGGACGAACAGCCAGTGCAGTTAATCAAGGATACTCGCAAACCAATTGAAGCAACTTCCAAGCATGGTAAGCGGATCGACTATGAATACGAACGTGCGGGCGTTGCCAACATTTTCATGTTTGCCGAACCGTTGGCAGGTTGGCGTGATGTTGGCGTTCGTGAGAAAAAGACGAAGGTTGATTGGGCTCAGGAAATGGCCCGTCTCCTAGAAAGCCGCTATGCAGACTGTGAGAAAGTCATCCTCGTTTGTGACAACCTCAACACCCATACGATGGGAGCATTTTACGAGGTATTCCAACCAGAGCGTGCTCGACAATTGGTGAGTCGCTTGGAGTTCCATTACACCCCCAAGCACGGCAGCTGGCTAAACATAGCGGAAAACGAGCTCAGCTCAATAACGCGGCAGTGTGTCCATGGTCGCCGTTTCGGAGACATCGCCACACTTCGTGATGAAACATCAGCTTGGTCCATTGATGTCAACGAAACCCAGCGAGGAGTAGACTGGCAACTGAAAGTCGATGGCGCCCGCACAAAACTCACTTCCCTCTACCCGAAAATTAGGCTGTGACAAAGCACTAGCCTCGTCTGTTAACCAAAAGGAAGTCGCAGTCACTTTATTAATGTATGATAGTATCTCGCCAGCGAATGTTGAACTCGGTAAAAGTCAGTTTCGAAGAAATAAGCTCAATGTAAATGTATAAGGAAATAAGCACATGACCAAGAGTACTTTTCTTTCCGGTCAACCTCAAATGGATTCGCAAGATTATGATTTTGTTGCCTACGAGGTTAGTCCTTCTGCAGAATGGTCAATACGTCCTGCTGAAGCGTCACGTAAGTGGATGACAGAAATGGGACAAGGCTTCCCATATCGTTGCCTTCCCATGGTCGTCAGCAACCAACTTGGATGGATAATTGAATGTCCTATAGGGTTTGAAGTGGTGTGGAATGGGAAGCCAAATCGGCAAGACTGCATAACTTTTCATTTTGATGACGACTATGATTTGTGGAACGAGAGAATTCTTTGCCATTTTGGTGGTGGCATAATTACGTTTAGACTTCCATGGCTCTTTCGTACGCCCGAAGGTATTGGGCTCCTAGTAAGAGGCCCCGCGAACTCATTCAAGACAGGGATCAATCCTCTTGAGGGATATGTCGAAACAGATTGGTCGCCGTTTACATTCACAATGAATTGGCAAATGAACCGACCAGATTTCAAGGTTAGGTTTGAAAAAGGTGAGCCCATCTGTATGTTGGTCCCTTTCCCTAAGGGATTTCTCGAGACACTCGAGCCACGTTTTGCATCACTTACTGAAAACCCCGCTCTGAAGGACCAATACGATAGCTGGCGCCGCTCTAGGGAAAAATTTAACTCTCGCCTCAAGCGAAGGCCAAGGGAGTGGCAAAAGCACTACTTATCAGGCGAAGAACTTGGCACAAACAAACCAACTGTTCAGATATCACTTGGATCTTTTAGGCCCAGCAAAAGCCAGGAACCTGCATCCCATTAAATCAATTTCGTATCCGATTAACATGCGACCATTGGGATCCGCTGGCTTTCCGTAGCGGAGCAGGTTGCTGAGTCCTACTTTAGCCATGCGTGCTATCGCACACCGCTGTTTTCGAACGCTAGCTATATCCATAATTCCAAAAATCTGTTAAACACCGGTGCTTGGAGAATGAACATCTTCTAACATCCTGCATTAAGGCAGTACAAGAGAGTGGCATTGTTGTGTTGAGTGAAATAAGAGATCACAGCCTTGACCCAACCGCTAATACCTGTTCTTGGCTCATTCAAATGCTCTCAATATTCCTTTGTGTGGCACCATTTCTGCCAGGTTGTGCGCTCGAATCTGTACAGAATGAAAGTCGCTCGGATACATCCCCACTAGGTTTGTCCAGAGTAGCGGTCCCAGCTACTTTTGCCAGAAAAAGCAATTCACCTTCGTTAATATCTTCAGAACAACGCCTTCCTTTAAATGTTATTGCGTACAACGTCCACCTTCTTCCTGACATTGCGGCCAAAGTTGCTGGAAAACGTAGTGAGCCTGAGTACCGTGCCAAAGCCATTGCTGAGCAACTACGTCGATTTGATATCATTGGAATATGTGAGGCGTTTGATCAGCAGCATTCGCAAACGTTGATTTTTAATCTTCTTCATGATAATCCATCAAAACCGTTTGCTTTTGCAATAGGGCCAAATCGCTCAGGACGTCATTTGATCGGCAGCGGTCTACTTTTCTTAAGCCGCTTTCCCATTGAGACGACTCATACAATCACTTTCAAACAAGCATCTCGTTTTATCACTTCAGGCTTCAGGGCAGACGGATTTGCGGCCAAGGGTGTTTTGCATGCACGCATCAGAATAGGTGATAGTCCATGTTCTGCAATCGATTGTTTTCTCACTCATTTGGAAAGCCGATCCTCAAATGCCCGTTCCAGTCAAATCGTAGAGCTATCTGACTTCATTGCGGCGCACGCAAACCGAGAAAATCCAATAATTGTCTTTGGCGATCTCAACGTTACTTCGGACACAGTAAAAGTAGCTGAGAAGTATGATGAAAAGTCGCCTTACCAACTTCTCCGAAGTAAACTCGTTCATAATGGGAGAGAACTCGTTGATGTAGGCACTAAATTCAACCACGGCCAGAGTGGAACAAGTGATGCACTTGCCATGGATGGCGGTCGCCGCATTGATTATATCTTTATTTCTAGTGGCAAGACCGATACCAATGCGTATCTAGACGCCAAACAGGTAGTGAATTTACCATTTCTCGATACAAAGGTCACGGAAGGGTCCTTGTCTGATCATCTGGCTGTCGCATGTCGCGTTGAATTTGGCTATGACGAAAATCCAATGCGTGAACATGAAACGCGATAGCGATTGAAATGGCCGCCTGCGAGAGGGCACATTCGAACAGCGATTTATTTTGGAATAGCTTTGTATCAATGTCTTGGTTCAGCGTGAACAGGAATTTCGGTCGCTTGGTATTAGCGAGTGAAAGGATGGCATCGTGCCGAGGAATCACGGCTTTCGGCCGTGTAGGTTTATCGCTTTGGTGCCAATCTCGAAGAGGAAGGTGGGCGGCATCTTTTTGAAAGAATACCGCCCACCCTTCGATCTTGGCCCCTGGGTCGGCGCTCGGGTTGCTCCTCAGCATGGCCCTATCCTCCGCCCAGGTCATCGTCGGTTGTAATGCGTCGCAGGTCATCACGCAACCTTTCTCGCCGCCTGTCGCGTCTGCTGGCGACGAGCACGTGCCTCTTCGAGTTTGCGATCCCGCTCGGCGAAGATCACCTTTTCCAGGCCAACCAGCTTGTCGGCAGGCGTCACGTAGCCGATCGCGCTGTGAAGACGCGCATGGTTGTAATGCTCGACGTAGTCCGCAACACGCCTGCGCGCATCGTCGAGTGACTCGATCGCGGCGAGTCGGATACACTCCCGTTTGATGCTGCCGTGCCAACGTTCCAACTTGCCGTTCGATTGTGGGTAGTACGGGCTGGTCCGCACGTGGGTCATGCCGCAAAGGCGAATGAACTGCTTGAAATCTTTGGCGATGAACTGCGGTCCATTGTCGCTGATGATGCGGGGTGTCTCGCCCGGATGCTTTTCCAAAGCCCGTTGGATAATCGTTTCGACGTCCTGCTCAGTCATGCTTTCACGGATCTCCCAATGCACGATGAAACGACTATAGCCGTCCAAAAGCGAGCAGAGATAGTAAAACGTGCCGCCCAGATTCAGATACGGTTGAGTAGGCCGGGGGAATTTCACCCCCAGCCCCTCCGAGAACCGGACGTGAACCTCTCAGCTCATCCGGCTCCTATCACTCGAACCACAAGGGAATACGCCAAGCTTCCAGTGTACGAATAGGTCCGGATTGGCACGAGCCAGGCGATCCAGATACTGTTTCGCCCGCCGCTTATGCTGCGAAAATCTCTTGAACTTTCGCCGAACCCATTGGACGAGATACCTGTTGATATTCCGCCAAAGCTGCCGAAGGCCCGAGGGGTAGAATCGTCCGTAGTACGTGAGCCAGCCTCGAAGTACGGGATTGAACATCCGCGAAAGGTCCGACAGTGTTTTCTCGTTCTTCAGTTGAAGATGCCAACTGCGAATCGTCCGATTGATTTCCTTCTTGGAAGGTCGGCTGATCGCAGGGAGAAAGTTCGGATGCACGTTGCCTCGCCGATCAACACATCGACGTGGGCGAAACGTGTAGCCCAGAAAATCAAAGCTGATTCTCGGGTGCTGCTCCGTACGACTCCTATCTTGGCAGTACACAATACTCGACTTGTCGGGATGGATTTCCAATCCGCACTCACGAAACCGTTCGGTGATCCGTTTCATGACGTACTCCGCTTGGCGATGGCTGCGGCAATGCAGCAGTCCATCGTCAGCGTAACGGCAGAAAGGAACATGTGGCATCTCACGTCTGACCCAGGCATCGAATGCATAGTGCAGAAACAAGTTAGCCAACACCGGGCTCACGACACCCCCTTGCGGGGTGCCCTGACGGCGCTCAGTCAACGTGCCATCGGGCTGTTGCATCGAAGCTCGCAACCAACGCTCGACATACAACAGCACCCAACGGCACTTGCAATGAAGGCGTAAGGCCTTCATCAGAAGCTCGTGGCTGATATTGTCGAAGAGACCTCGGATATCGAACTCCACAACCCAGTCGTATTGCCAGCATCGCTTTCGCGTGACGGCAATGGCATCGTGAGCGGAACGTCCTGGACGATAACCGTAAGAATCTTCATCGAACACCGGTTCCAAGATCGGCTCCAGCATCATCTTCACCACCGTTTGTGCAACGCGGTCCGAGATCGTGGGTACACCCAAGATTCTCGTGCCGCCCGATTTCTTCGGGATCGGCACCGCTTTCACTGGCGGAGGAAAGTAGCTACCAGAACCCATTCGGTTCCAGATTCGATAAAGGTTGTTCTTCAGGTCACGCTCGAAATCTTCGAGCGATTGCTTGTCTACTCCTGCTGCACCTCCTTTGGATTTGACGGCCAGGTAGGCTCGCCATACCAGAAACTTGGATATCGCGAATGGTTTTGCTGCGCTCATCGGCTCCTCCTGCTGGGCAGTTGGCCAAATGATTGCAGCAGAATGACCAAGCCCCTTCGCTCCACTGCCATTACAGCAGCTTCAACACTACTACGAGCTTGTCCGTCCCTGTGCAGCGCATCGATACTATCAGCCTCGCAGGGGTTCTGCTTGTGCTTTTCTCTTATCATCGCTACGACAGGTTCCCGCAGTTCAACATGAGAGCCTGGATCAAGCTCACGCCACCTCTATGCCGGACGCCACCTGGCCAGTAAACAGGTCTCCGCCAGATTCATCCCAGGGCAACATCTAACCCCGGTTTCGGCGTCATTTACAACTTTCGACAATTGAACGGTGGTTCACTGGTGTTCGTCTTCTTGATCCACACCTGACACTTCAAGAGTGCCTTTTCCATAACGCTCACGACCACGGCTCTTAACCGCAGCCGCTCATGGTGGTTTGCAACCTGCTCCTGCAAGCCGATTGCGGGAGGCCAAACTCCCATCTCTCACGCCGCTTCTGCGGCACACAGATGTCGACGTGCCAATGCTTGTGTGACGCGAGCGGCTGCACGAAACCGGTCCCTTTCTTCGAGGTCTTTTGCCATTTGCGATCGAGTCGGTTCGCCTGTTTCAAAACACGGTAAACGCTCGAAGGGCTCACTGCAACGATGTCATCGTCGAGCATCATAAAGGCCAAGCGGCGATAACCGTCGAGCGGATGGGAATCCTGGTAATCGAGGATCGCTTGCTTCTCCCAGTCTTCCAGCCACCAATCGCGTGGCACCTGGCCGTTATGCTCGTTGGCCTTGCCGTAACGGCTCTTCCAATCGTGAAACTTACTCGTGCCAAGCCCCAGCCAGCCAAGTAGGCGTTTGGCGGGGAGCTCCGCGCGACCCGTCCAGCGATTGATGTAGTCGACGATTTCGTCGCGGGTGTCGTGGGGAACCCAACGTCCTTTCAGAGTCCCCCATTGGCTTTTTTTGCCTTGACGTTCTCCTCCATCAACTCGGCGATGACTTCGTTCTTGGTTGTGAGTTTCTCTTCGAGTTGAGCGATCTTGGCTTCTTTGGCCTTCTCTTGCCGGCGTGGACCACTCGATCGTTCGAGCGCCTTCTCGGCCTGGTCGAGTACTTGCTTGACCCAAGTGTGGATCTGGCTCGGTTGGACGCCGAACTCGTCTGCCAGATCGGAAACTGCCACTTTATCGGCCAGATGGCGACGCACGATCTGGGCCTTTTTCTCCACGCCGAAGCGCCTACGACTCTTGCTGCTCATGAAATTCTCCTCCGGTGGGAATTATGCTAACCCAAACGCTTGAGAATTCCAGTTCCATGAGAAGCAAGACATCAAGACCTGAAAAAGTTATTGATCATTGCTAATGATATAAACAATTCCTTGTCGCTCTAGCTGAAGCATGAGATGGCTAACATACTCATAACTATCGACCGCAGTAACTGCCTTTAACGTCGTCGGATGCACTGGGCATAATTGCTCCCAGTGCTTAGCTAGTTGCTCCACTGACTTGCTACCTTCTAGCAGAGAATAAATGCATGTAACTGCATGCGCTGAAATTGTAGCCCGACGCCCTATGTACGGCACAAGTTTGCCGATAACCAGTTCATTCCAGGATGCAGCATTGTCCTCAATTTCCTGTCGTGCTTGACCAATGCAGAGTAACGGATGTAGATGGATGGTTGGATTTGTATCCTCGCATTCAATGCGTAAGCTAAGCGGGACATCGGGAAGACAGCACCAGAAATCGTACAAACGTCGGTTGTAGTTTAGTAAGTCGTAGATAAGGAAATAGTCTTCTCGGGAGTTAATCGAATCTAATACTTGTTCGATTTCACAGATCCCTTTTTTGAAGAGCGCATCGAGATTCCACAGTAATACATCCACCATACTTACGAATTGTAAACCTGCTTCGGCAATTATCGAGAAGGCTTGCTCAAGCGTGTATCCACGATCACCGCGCAAGAGCAAGTTGGCTAGTACTTCTGTGTCGTCTCGCATGGGCCTTCTGATCCAAGTCCTTGCTTTCAACAATACATGATCATTCAATGATCCATAAAGATTGCGAACAAAGGCCAAAGCCTTCTCGTTTGAGCAACCAGACATGACTCCTAGCCGATCAAAAAGTTCCTGGGCACGATATAAATCTTGCCGTTGGCGAGCGTTGTGAAGATCTGCTCGAATAATTCCTCTCGCAGTCAACCCTTTTTTCATGGCTTCTAGCCCACTTACCGGGTCCGGCAAGAGATATAGAGTATCGTTGCAGCTGACATAGTCGAATCTTGACTTTAGAGAGCCAATGTCTTCAACGGAACACCTAATAAATTCAACACTAGACATACCATGATGCTTGCGTCGCTCTTCAGCGATACTCAATGAATTCTCAGACCAGTCAATTCCCAGAACAGAAGCGCCTGGGTTGGCGGCTGCGAGCAAGAGGGACCCATATCCAGTTCCACAGCCGACATCTAGGATTCGCATCTTACTTGGAGCTACTATCTGTCGGTCTCTCGCATAGAAGGCGTTTGTAACGCTATGCTCATACAGCCGCCGTGTATCCGAAGTAATAAGCTCATCGATGGGTATATTTGGATATGGATTTTCTTCATACTGCTTCCTTAGATAATCGGGCATAATGAACTCCATGTGCTCGCTAGAACACAGATAGATCGGGGTTTCCCATGTTCAGACTATTTAGACTAAGAAATGCCTAACCATCCCTCTATTGTGAATAAGTCTGCCATAAACAAACATTTGTAAGGTTAAGTTGTGGCGATACTGCCATAGTACCCAATAATTTATTGCCAAGCACTACAATAATGACCATCTATTCTTCTTCTTGAGAGCCCTTCAGTTTCATGTTGACAAAACTACCCGATAGCCTACAGGTCAAACGCCATTGGTACTGGAGACGTGATCCTACACGGGAGTACCTTGATTTAGAGCTTGTATGCAATGGTGGAGTATGTGATATCTATCGCGCGATAGATCAACAAGAATGTTGCGTGGCGTTAAAGATACTCAAACCCAGCTATCGCCGCTCAAGGCGTAGAATAGCGTCCTTATATCGTGAAATGTATGTGCTTTCTCTACTGAATCACCCACAGATTGTTTCGTTCTTTGAAGGTGGTACAACTCATGATCACTTGCCTTATGTATGCTTGGAATGGCTAGAGGGTTCTCCTTTGAGAAATGTGTTGGGAAGTGAAATTATATCCACTTCTCAAATTGTACGGATACTTCGCGACATACTAAATGCACTGGGAGAAGTGCATCACCATGGGCTAGTGCATCTAGACCTAAAGCCAGACAATGTTTTTCTGGTGAGATCGGATGGACATCGCGATTGGAAAGTTGCAAAATTGCTTGACTTCGGGAGTGTCAGGCCAGCAGTAAGTCCTAAAGCCTCTCGCGTACAGAAAAAGTGGATTCAGGCGACAGCGCCTGCAGCGACTCCATCATATGCCTCGCCGGATCTACTAAATCGTTATATTCATCGAGACACATCGCCACTGGAGTTTCGCACAGATCTGTTTTCAGTTGGCATTTTTGCCTTTGAATTAGCAACTTCAGAATTGCCCTATAGTCTCCCAAGAAAACGCCGGAGTTGGCCAAGGTATGTTCGTACCTTTTGTGAGCGCGAACTGGCAGGAAAATTGGACATGGTGCCGAAACCGATAGACGACTTCGTTCAGCATTGCCTAAGTGGCTATGAATTCACTACCACAAGAGAGGCGCTTGATTGGCTTAGAGAAAACGCAGAGAGTGGAAATGGTCTTTCAAAGTGATCCTTGTGCTACTCCAGTATCAAGCAGCTCCAACTCGTACCAGCCCAAATGTCTCAAGATGTAGACGATAGACTTTGGGGCTCGGCGGTAATATTCCGAGAAGCGTCCAGAATTCAAGAACCGTTTTGAAGCGGTACCATCTGCACCAGTTGTCCGGACTGTGAACCACAATCACCACAGCCATCAGAACTTGGATCACCACACGAAGAACAGCCGCCACTATTAGGCGATGCCGGCACATCTGTCAGCAGAGGCAAATTCGGAAACGGATTCTCCTCTGTAGAGCAACCATTGCTAGCTAGCGGATCTTCGACTCCGATATTCCAATCCCAATTGTCCATTGAAGTATTCTCTTCGTCCTCAAACCAGCCAGGAAAGTGCTTCCGAAGCTCTTTCCGAAGCCAAATCCGATCTTCCATCGCTCTGCGTCTTCTTACACATTCACGGGGAGTAGGATGGTGGATTTTTCCTTGTTTGTCAGAAAGCAACCAAGCACATCCACCACCACAGTAATCGCGAATCCAACAGTCATGGCATTCAGATGTAGCATGTCCATTAATCTTCTTGTAGTAGTCCATTACAAGTTTGCGATCGAGCCCCGTCGACACATTGCCGATCCTATACTCTTCCATTTCTCCATATCGATGACAAGGATACATGTTCCCCCGATTGTCAACAACAGTTGTATTTCGGCAAACGCCACATGTTACTCCTAATGTACTTTCGCGTCTTAGCGGACCACGACTGCTGTTAATCAACCGTTTTTCAATCGGAGAAGGCGTTTCTCCTTTCTTAAGCTTCTCCAATGTAGTCACCATGCGTTCGGTCGATTGCTTGGACAATGAATCCATTTGATCTTCAGTGAGTGCAGATGGCGATGGATCACTATGTGATAATGGCTCAATCGCTCCAATGCCCATTAATTTGAATCCCAACTCTTGAAAGAATTTTTCCACTCGGCGCGCATCGTGATGTCGATTGGTCAAGTTGGCTCGAATTTTGATCGGTGGCAAATCATGTTTTTGGTATTGTTCGTTAGCATGTACTGCATTCCGGACGATGGTTTCATAGGAACCTTGTCCATCAATGGAAGGCCGATTGTACTCATGCATTTCCTTCCATCCATCAAGGCTAATGAACAACAGAAATTTATGCTCGACCACAAACTCGACTACATCTTCAGAAAGTAACGTTCCATTGGTAATTAATTCAAAGGTAAATTGCTTGTCAGTAAACTGCTCGATTGATTTGCAATACTTAACAACACGCTGAATCATTGGATAATTGAGCAGCGGCTCACCACCAAAGAACGTGACTTGCAAGTCTTTACGACCCCCTGAACGCCATACTAGGTAGTTGACCGACGTTCGTGCAATTGACCACGGCATTAGCGTGTGTCGTTGATTTGTTCCGTTGCGCCACTGGTAACAGTAGCGACAGCCTAAGTTGCAACCTTCGGCCATGAGGAGTTGCAGGCGCCGAGGTCGATGACTCCACAAGGATTCAAGGTCGTCTTCAGTGGCGGCATGCGATGGTGTGAAGCGAAAGAAGCCGCGGTTTTTCAACTCGGAAAGGGCTGATTGTAGCTCAGAGGCATCTAATCCTTCATGTCGAGAAAGCAATAAATCGAGAGTCTCGGTGATAGATGCCCCCTCCTGCGTAGTTCTGAGCGTGTCATAAGCCAGAGCATTCAGTTCTGAAGTTGTGCCTGTTGCACGGTCGAACAACAGCTTATCTCCGTGCAATTCAAAAACATGAATTGATCTAGGATCGATATCGAGACCACTTGAAGATGATGATATCGATTGCGTTTGCTCAAATTCGCAGATGCTCATATTTGCCTCACCGAGTAGCAGAGAATATACCCATGACTAAAAAAGTTAGGTGTGAAATATCAACCGCCGGGAGGTGGTGGAGGCGGAGGAGGCGGGTCGTAATAATCAGGATCATCCGTCTTCGGGCACCAAGGTTTAATAGGACCATCATTAGGATCATCAGTGTCGTCACTTTGCCCAATTGCTGGAGAGCAATGATCATCTGTATCATTAAATATCTTGTTGTACTCCCCGCAAGCTTCGTCAGTATGCAAAACATTGCAAGACTCATCTTGGTCGTAATGGCTGCACGCTTCATCCTTGTCTTGAGTACCCTCAGTTCCCGCCCTACAATTCTCATCCGGAGAAGTTGTAGAGGGAAATGTCTTAGTATTACAAGTTGCATCCTCTGTGGAATTCGAGCAATTCATGTCCGTGTTTTGGCCGACACAATGCTCATCGGTGTCATTTGATGTACCTGGAACGTTGTACTTAGTTTTGTGAGTACCACAGCCAGCGTCGGATACTGTTGCACTGCAATTGTCGTCTTCATTAGAGGTCGCGTTATGTTGGTGCCCACACAGTTCATCAGGATCAGCACTGCCATTGGGTAGTGGTTTACTGCAATGCTGATCAGAGTCGTGAATATCATCACAATCGCCACACGACTGATCAGGATCAGTCCCTGTGTAGAGCGGTGCAGCACACTGCTGATCGTGGTCCTTCTCGGGATTAGGTAGCTGGGTAATCCCGCAATTGTCGTCTTTCACAAACGCACTGCAAAAAGCATCCGCGGCACCAAATGGCGGCGTACCGCCTGAACCACATGCTGCGGCCTGAGCTTGCTGAGTCCCATCACAAATGTCAACAAGCGATATCCCAAAGACAGTACCGCCAACCCGACGAATGAACCGACGGCGAGATTCGCTTGTGGACTTCTCATCAGGCTTGCTTTCACTATCGTTCGCCATCTTAATTTCTCACTATGCTATAAGGAAGCATCGCATGTACGGTACCGAGTTGACCGGTCAGTATACAGACTTGCCCTGGATTAAGCAAATCTTCCCTAGAAATATCCAGGACGATTGCAAAGTCATTTGAGCGAACCATTGCTTCTTCGGTGTCGTATGAGAACTTTGAAGTAATTTCTGGATAGAGGCAACAATCAAAGTCGCATGATGCGACTTTGAAATTGGATGTCTGGGGAGCAATAGGTTTCAGTCGCGGCGTTGAAATACGAGGCAGCTATCCTGTAGCAGCAGTTCGAGCGATACATTAACCGGAATCCGGCCACAAGCTGTAAAAACGCGTCGGAGAAGCAAAGCTGCGTCCTGAGAGGGCATCTGGAAGGCTATGTAACATGCGCAAGCAATTTTTCATTTTCGTGGCAAGGCTTGGGAGGCCTCGTCAGCCTGCGTATCATGAGACTGCTCATTGCGATCTGGATGTCGGCGGTGCTGCTTTCCAGCGTCGCTTCGTACTCCCTGCTTAACAGGCGGCAGCGGTTGAGCCACCCAAAGGTACGCTCGACAACCCAACGTCGAGGCAGGACCACAAATCCTTTTTGGTCTGGGGTTCGCAAAACAATCTCCACTTCCCATGCACAGTGCTCCTTGGTCCAGGTAAGAAATTTGCCTCGATAGCCTCCGTCGGCCCACACTTTTTCCAAACGTGGCTGAACTCCGACGCTAGAAAACACGAGCTTGCCTCCATCGCGGTCTTGAACCGAAGCAACCGTCACGACGACCGCAATTATCAAGCCGAGCGTATCGACCAGCAGGTGACGTTTACGCCCATTGATCTTTTTGCCAGCATCGTAGCCGCGCTCGCCCCGCGTTTCGACCGTCTTCACCGATTGGCTGTCGAGCATGCCCGCCGAAGCATTCACGTCCCGTCCTTCCTGCTGACGCACCCGGCTTCGCGAAACATCGTGGACCTTTTGCCATGTGCCGTCGCGTTGCCATGCACGGTAGTATTCATAAACGGTCGACTTCGCCGGAAGATCGTGCGGCAACATCTCCCAGGCACAGCCGGTTCGTGTTCGGTAGTTGATCGCATTGACAATTTCTCGCAAAATCGACTTCTCGATCCCGACCGCCTTCCTTCTGTTCGGGCAAAAGAGACTCGAGCAGTTGCCATTGCTGGTTTGTTAAATCACTCGCATACGCCTTACGTTCGGTAGTTGTTGACATCGCAGCTTCCTTGCTAGCAGAGATTAGGGGAGTAGACCGTCCTGCAAGTGTCGCGATTCCCAGGAAGCACGCCTAGATCACCTCGTTTTCCAGATGCCCTCTAAAAGAAAAGGAGTCCTGCCAAGAAATACTAATCCAAGACGAAAGAGAGACGCAAGATGGCTTGGCATCGAGCCAATCGACAGAGATTATCGAATACGATTGGTAAATCATTCGCAACGATTGAATAACTAGATAGCTTTTTTCCGCCGATACCGCACAAGAATTATCAAGACCAAAACCATCACTACCATTACATTCAAGATAAGAAAAAAGAGTTTCAGCGAGGACATCTGTATCTGAGGTTGCCATGATGGCTCAAAGGCTTCGTATTGCTCAGCTAAATCTTGTGACTTCCGTTCGAGCATAGCTTTATGTGCTGTATGCAAGGCATCCATAGCGTCGGGACGAATTTTCACAATCTTGCTAACCATCTGATTAAAATTAGTTTCGGCTTTCGATATGTCAGTGTGTTTGGGCAAGTTTACCGAGAGATAGTTGAATCCAAGGGAATGCATGCTTTCCGCTTCATCACGTATTTCAAAATATCTCCACATGTCGGACGGCATTTCGAGACTGTAAGCAATCTTGTTGTGTTCACTACTAACCTGCTCCCTCAGTCGTATTATGGCGGCACGACAAATCTCAATGGCCCGCTCCTCCGTTAGTATTTCTTCGTCAACGACTTCACTTGCGTACGGCTCTGTTCCTGCCAGCCACTCGTAGGACGAGGGTGAAAGCTTGGTGCTCTGCATAGCGCCCTCGGAATCCACCATTGATTCCCGCCACAAGTACAAGAGCACCAAGTTGGTGTCATCTAGGTCTAGCCAGGGCATCCCATTTGTTTTGATCCAATCAGATCCCTCAGCTTCAAATTCTCTGAACTTATCGTTCCCGTACTCACGCCGAATGCCTTTGCGTAAACCACCATATTGCCAATCAAGATCATGATAACGATCAAGGCAGGCACATGCTCTCTGCAATAGGGAGTCTCTTTCAAAGGCCTTCGTCCATGCCGTTTCAACATTGCCAGCTGCATTTCCAAACTGCTTCCAAAGCCTAGCAAATCTAGCATCATCGGTATTTTTAAGTGGAATATCAGTAGATGGCAATTGCTCGTATTCCACCCATAGTCGAGCAGCATTGCGCGTAGCCTCAAATTCATTAGCAGTGATGCGATATTCGTCACTGGCCAATGTCTGGCTACCATTGAGCAGAAGGAGAACTAGGCTTGCCAAAACCGTTGTAGAACGACCAGCGAATCCTTTAAGGCGCGTATTGATCAGATAGGAATAAAAACTGGAGAAGAGTCCGCATACACCGTGACATAGCACCAGCCTTCGAAACTCCGTTGGGATCGCTTGCGTCCTATTGAAATTGCAAATACTGTTTTGTGCGAACAACATTGGTTATCTCCGGTTCAAAGCACAAGCTCCACCACATCATCACCTGTCGAATCCCCTAGTCAGTATTAGAGCATTGGTTTACTGAGCAAGCAATGCCAATCGAGTGCACCCTATTTGCCTGTGCTTTTCATTGCTGATGGGCGCTACACCGTTGAAAACAACTCCTCGTGATACCCAACAGCTTTTTGGGGAAGCTAGCGATTGTGCAAGCAGCTCTTGCTTTGTGTCAGCACAAAGTATTCCATTCAATCTAGTACAAACCGCTATGGGTAAAGCACTCACTTCCTTGAGAAGTGCTTCGAAGGTCCTTTCAGAAAGGTGATGTCAGACTTCAAATGCAACAGTGTTGAAAACTGATATTGGTGAAAGGATCGCTGGGTCGTTTGAATGTCGTGGTTGTTACAAGCTACGACGTTCGCACGGAGGCCCAGCGATGGCTAAACATTTTACTTTTGAGGAGCGGACATTCCTATGTCGTTTGAAGCAAAAAGGGAAATCGAACTCGGAAATCGCCGAACTGATGGGGCGTCACCGCAGTACGATTGGCCGTGAATTGACCCGCAATACGGGCCAACGCGGTTATCGACCCCAGCAAGCCCAATGCCTGGCGGACGAGCGTCGTTTGGCCAGCCGCCGACCGCACAAAATGGAAAACCCCGAAGTGCATCAGTATGTGCAGGAAAAACTGGAAATCTATTGGTCGCCCGACCAAATCGCTGGCCGCGTGCGATGCGACTACCCACGCACGCGCTGGCGCTGGTTGTCGCGGCAAACGATTTATGATTGGATCAACGACCATCGGCCTGAATGGCAGGCCTGGTTGCGTCGGGGCGGTCGACCGATAGAAAAACGTGGGAAGCTGACGGATTGTGTGCGTATCGATGGTCGGCCCGACGTGATCAATCGGCGTAGACGCTACGGAGATTGGGAAGGTGACACGATCGTAGGCCACGGTCGCCGCAGTGCGCTGGTCACGATGGTTGAGCGAAAAAGTGGTTACCTGCGAACGGGCCGTGTCGACAGCATGAAGTCGGAGGTGACCATGCGTGCAGCAAACCGACGGATGAAAGATATCCCCAAAAGCCTGCGACGAAGCATGACTTTCGACAACGGCAAGGAGTTTGCGGAACATCAGCGATTGTCTCGTAGTACCGGGATGGAGGTTTACTTCTGTGATCCTTACGCGTCTTGGCAAAAGGGAACCAACGAAAACACGAACGGACTGCTCGGGCAGTTCTTTCCCAAAGGCACCGATTTCACGCAGGTCAGTCACCACAAGGTGGCCCACGTGGAACAACTAATCAACGAACGTCCACGCCGACGACTCGGCTATCGAACACCCGCAGAAGTCCTTGAAAAACACTTGTGTTGCAATTGATTCTTGACATCACCGAAACGAAAGAACCGTCGTGGTGTAATATTACCTTCTCTATCTGAAATGTTCGTCAACGTGTGCAACAATTAGTCGGTTATCTTGCTCTTTACACTCATTTTATAAATGCTAATTGAGTAACCCGCATGATCAAGAGGAGCGTGATTGCGAAGGCCCTGGATAAGAGGCTTGCTAATGAAATCATCACCGCCCGTTCCGTCTCTAGCTCTCCATGGGAATCCGTATAGTAAATTTGTGCTGATCAAGTAATAGCCAGAACTAGTGTCATGCCCGTGCTCAAGAACTATGCCTGCTGAATTGTCTTTCCCAGGAGGCCAAGGTAATGTTTCTCTAAAGCCAATATCAGCTGGATCGCAGTACCCATAGTACGCCAAATAAAGCTGCTTGTGATTCAAACTCTCCTTGTTCAATTTGATCCAGTCTGCGAGATAACGAATATCTTGACCCCAGTCGATGTTGCTGTGCAGCAAATGTTTTGCACCTCCATGGGGCCCTCCTGCGAGTTCATTGAAATAAGACAGGACATGAGGGTAGACGTATAGTGTGCTTGCAACTGACCAGGCCAACGCAGAGACCAACACAACAGGCCTGAGTGCCCCAAGATACGTCTCTCTTTCCGCGCCAGGACGGCCATTACTGTAATTATGCTCACGGCTAGCACAGGAGGCAAATTGGCTCATCCAGACAAAGAAAAAAGGAAAGCAAGGCAACACATATCTCATGTGGTGACTAAATCCCGTTTTTGAGCTGACAACTACGAAAATGATAGCCGCGGGAGTCAACAGAAAAATCTGATCTTTAACGAGAGATAGACGTTAGCGCTCTGTGAACTCCGTCATGCCAGGAGCGTAATTCAGATCTTGACAAGCCGACGTCGTGAAGCACGCCTCTGGCGGCGGCGCTGGTTGGCCTGATCAAGTTCGCGCTGGCGATCTTCGCTGCGATGCTCAGGGTGTGCCTTGAGCCATCGGTCAGGTAGCAGCTCGGAGAGCTGTTCACGCTGGTCCCTTGAAAGCGATTCGAACGGGGTTTGGGCGTCGCCCACCCGCAAGTACTCGGGAACGATCTGAGGAAGCCGGACGAGAACATCGTTGAGATACGGGGTGACGTGGACATGATTAGAACGAGCACTCTGGATAAGCGTGTACCAGACGCATGCCGCGCGACCACCCGCATCGCTCCCAAAAAATTGGTAATTTTTTCTTCCAATAACCGAGGGGCGAATGACTCTTTCTGCCATGTTGTTATCGATCGCATAGCGCCCGTCGGTTGCAAATCGCGTCATCGCGTTCCAACGATTGAGCAGGTAGCCGATCGCTTCGGCCAACTTGGTCGAAGGCCGTACCGTCGGCTGCACTTCGGTGAGACGATCGTGCAGAAGGGCAAGAATGGGAACCGACTCGCGCATGCGCACTTGTCGTCGCGTTTCCACATCGGTATCGGCCAGGCGATCCTCGATGTCGTACAGTTGCCAGATCCAAGCGAGCGCCTCGTGCGCAAGTGGCTGCGTTGAGACGGCGCACGCTTCGTCGAACTTCCGCCGCGCATGGGCCCAACAACCCAGATCCAGAAGTCGGCCATCCGATTCCTTGACTAGGGACGTGTAGACACTGTAACCGTCGGTTAATAATCCGCCTTGAAAATCATCAAGTATTTCCCGCGGACCTGCGCGGGATCGATCAAGTCGATAGTCAAATAGTTGGTACGGATGCTGGTCATCGCCAACGTAGACCCAGAGATAAACCAGCTTGGTCGCCCCAGCCCCGGGACGCAGGACACGGGCCGTGGTCTCGTCGGCCCGTACATAAAAACTATCCAGTACTTGGGTGCGAATCAGATCCCACACCGGCAGCAGACGCTCGCCCGTTCGCACCACGGCGTTGCTCAACACGCTGCGGTTGAACCACATCGTGGTGGTGGAACGAAGCTCTTCCTGGAGACGATACAGGGGCAGGTGACGCTCGAACTTGGCGTGTGCCAGCCAGGCTAACGTGCTGGCCCCAAATATCCCTTTTTCGTTGATATTGGGTGGCTTTTCGCTGGTGACGATCTGCTGGCCATCCCGGCTAACAGGGCAACCGTAGGTAAACCGAACGTGCTCGGCGATGTAGGCGCTAGACTCAACATATTCTAGTTGCCGTGAGATCTGCTCGGAGATCACCGTCCGCTTGCCGCCACATCCACAAGGACAATCGAGTTCTTCCGGCGGCAGTGGGTGTTCAAAACGCTGGACCGGCAAGCACTCGGGGAATTCAAAACGTTTGCGCTTCTTACGGCGTTTCTTGCGTTTCGAAGACGATTCATCGTCTGGCTCTTCTTCGTCGGTCGCCTCGTCATCCTCGCTAATCTCGTTGCCCTCGATCGACTCGGGATCAAAAAGAAGCTTTTGATCGGGAGAAGGGATAAACCGTTCACGCCGTGGAGAAAAGAGTGCCTTACGGAGTAAGGTGATTTGCTCTTGCATCACCTCGATGTGATTCTGCAACGATTCAAGAGTTGCCTGTTGCTCGCTATTAACCCTTTTGAGATGTGCGATCTCGGCGCGCTGCACTTCGATCTCTTTTCGGAGTTTGTCGGATTCCATCGACAACGTTTCGGTCCTTGAAGGTGCGTCACGAAATGGCAAATGATCACACACCGTTGGTGTAGAACACACATGTTTATTTATCGACAATTCACGTTGCGCGTCAAGGTGGTTTCCAAGGCGATTGAGTAATTTGTTTTGCCTGCTCACGACGCCACCACTTGCGACGTTTGACACTCGATAGCTCGATGCCTTCCAGCAACAATCGCAGGTCGTCCACATGCAGTGTCAAGTAATCACCGGGGGATGCAATCGCCCCTCCATGGTCGGCGCCACGTAGTGTCTCGAACGTTCCTCGTTCAAGATGCTTGTAGAGGATGATCGTGCCGTCACCCGTGAAATAGAGTACCTTCAACCGGTTGCGGCGTCGGTTGAAAAACAAGAAAAGATCTCCGTCTTCAATCTGTTTGCCAAGCTCCTTTTCGACGATACCGATTAATCCACAAAAACTTTTACGCATGTCCGTGGGAGCCAACGCGGCGAAGACTTTTATTTGGGATGGCACAATCAACATGACGCCACCTCACGCAACGCCTGCAATACGTCCTTCACTGTCTCACAATCGGTGCCGTGAGGCACATCCACAAAGACTCCCTGCTGCGGCAAGTGAATACGCAGCGTGGACGCAGGTGTCGTCCCCTCGATCCGCACAGGCACCAGTTGGGTGCCCTGGACGGCGTTACGACTGGTTTTAAGAGACTTGGTCGAACGGCTCCCCTGCTCTGGGGAGGCTTGCTGCTCACGGAACTTACGCTGCCAGGCATAATAGCTGGTTTGTGTAATCGAGTTCTGGTGGCAAAACGCCGCGATGCTCAAGCCGCTTGAGGACTGCTGTTTCAGTAGGCCACGCCAGTGGGACTCTTGGGATTTGTTTCGATTGGTCATTGTGCTCGTTCCTGGAATAAAGGGAATGGTTCACCTCTATTAGGATAGCGCGCAATTTTGGGACGCTGTTCACAGAACGCTTACAGATAGACGGTACTTTTGGAATACTTGTGTTAATACTGTGAAACCCACCAGTGACCATGTACCTAGAGGCACTTTTATCGTTAGGGCATACAAGTAGTAATGCCACCATCCCTGATCCTGGAACTTACCACGCAAATAGGAAGGCTGGCCGTAATTCTCAAAATCTCTTTGCTGAATATCGATTCCGAGTAAATAGTTTCCGGGAAAAGGAATAGGGAAGTGACCGAGCCAAGTATTCGCAAAGCGATTAGTCGATGAAGTCTCAGTTGTAGCATTTGGATAGGTTTCTTCCTCGGCATCGAGATTGCCTGTGAACAGGTTGCTAACGAATTCGAACTCCCCTAATGGCTTCAACGAGTCTTCGAATCCGTAACCTAGGTTGAGTGCGTAGAGACCTATTGTCATCCGCAGTAGCAGCATGCCTGCTTCACGAGCCCAGTCTTGCCGGACCATACTCCGTCGGTTCGGCAAGCGGTAGAATAACCACACTAGCGGCCAAATTGGATAAAAGAGAATTAGCGTTGTTTTTGCGAGTTCTGCCAATCCCAGAGCGAACCCAGTCAAAATGGCTTGCAGCCAGGTTGGCTTCTTCAGCCAGCGCCAAAAAGTGTAACAAGCCGCCAACCCTAATGCGGTAGCGTGAGCATCAGCAGTAATCAATGAAGCATGCGCTAGAATATTTGGCGAAAAACACCAGAGTGAACAAGCAATTACTCCTGAGGATCGGCCATACAGGTCACGTGCCCATAGATAACAAACTATGGCACCTATCCAACTGAAGGGAATACAGGCCCATCGGGCGATCATGAACAAGTAGAATGATCGCTCGCCGTTGACAGCGACAAAATCTTCTCCCATACCGAATACCGGCCTTGCCCCAGGGCCTTCGTGAAAACCAGACCAATCTTCTTCGTAGCCAACAGTCATCACAGGCAATGCAGCGACCATGCGCACAAGTGGTGGATTAACGCGATACAGTTCAAACCGCCCAAACTTCCAATGACTCAAACCGGCCACTAAGTGTCCCGGTTCATTGAGTGTCGGGCTGTGAACGTACGCACTGTAAGCAAGAAGGCCAGTATGGACAGAAAGCAACACAAGAACAGCTCGAAGAGCTACTCTTGGTCGATCTAGATACCGGTACCATGCCGCAAAACTAGAATGAACTTGCCAGAAATAAGCCATTTGCACATTGTCCGCCATCCGGACAGCGACGCAACTGCCATTACGGTATTCAATCCGGCACAACAGCTTCTGAGTCCCTCCAATTTTCGACAGTTTTGTGCCCGACGATTCCTGCTTAGAAGTGCACCACCTCGGTAGTAAACTGCAGGTTGTTTCTGCGCCGAGGCGACGCCCACCTCCGCGCCAAAATGCGTTTTGCTAACTCGCGCAGGACACATCGTCCTGCGCGTCGAAGCGGCTATACCTCGAATCGGCTAATGTACTCAAAATGATGACGTCTGAAGCAGCTTGGCTAATCGCCTCATAGGCCGTTGGAGAAATCGCCCGACCGCTGTTAGATGGGCCTGCTTCGAGGCGTCGGTCGCCACCACATTGGCAGTTTTAGGCACTCGCCGAATCTGTGCAAGTTCATACCACTGATTCATTCAGAGCTAAGCACTCTGCTTTTCGCCATACCCCAAAACATCGATCAACATTGGACCGTCCTGAGGGAATAAATGTTGGTACAGATCGCGCATGTCTTCGGTGCTATGGCCCATCCACTTCCCGATGACCTCTGAAGATATCCTTCCTGACCGCGCCAAGTTCGCACCGAACGAATGCCGCAGGACGTGGAAACCGCGAACGACTGACCACTTGCTATTCTTAAGTGGGCGCTTGAACGAATTGTGAGCCAAGTCAGGGTTCAATGGTCTAGGGACCGCCAATTCGTTCACATCACCAACCGACATTGTGTACTTGCCTCCCGGATGTTTGTCGAACCACTCTTGCATGATCGATACCAAATGTTGGTTGAGTGGAACGAATCGTGTCGAGGACGCCATGTCTTTCTTCCGCTTTTTCTCACGAATGCGAACGAGGCGCTGCTCGAAGTCGAAATCATCAACCTGTGATCGGATGATCTCACTGCGGCGAGCCCCGGTGTAAGCAGCAAACGCAAACATCGGATAGATAAACGGCTGAAGAGCATTTTTCCAAACGTGCTCCAATAACTCTGCCACCTGCTGTTCGTCTAAAAATAGACTTTCCCAGATTGTAGCTGCTTGGTTGGAATCAAGGGACTCTCGTTTGATGCGTCTAGCGATTTGTTGCCACGTTTGAAATCTCTCTTTTTCAGATCTCTTTGGAACACTGACGATGCGTTTCCCAAACTCATCAATGATTGGGCATGTGCCTTTCGCATGTCCTCGCAACTGAGCCCATTGCCATATCTGACGAAAGGTCACCAATTCCTTGTGGATCGTGCGTCCTGATATCGGCTTCTTCCGCCACTTTTCGGACAATCGTTTATTGACGTATCGCTGCATCATGGCGACGTCAATTTGAGCCATGGCCCGCGACTCACGAATAAGTCGTTTGAGATGACCAATGTGAATCTTCTCACCCGTGAGGGTCGACTCGGCCTTTTCCTTCTGATCTTCAAAGTACAGGTCACAGACTTTCCCGAAGCATTCCGAGCGCCCTTTCCCCTTCTTAGAACGCTGCTGAGCCTGCTGACCATTAGACAGAATCCAAGAAGGAGGGTCGGCTTCCTCAGACATTGCTAGATGCCCAGTTCTGAGCATTCGGATCGTATCCTCGACACGGCCAGCGAGCGTCTCGGCATCTTTTTTCTTCTTGGTTTGGGCGGTACGCTTGTACTGCTCCCCTTCCCAACGGAAGACGATTTGCCACACTTTAGTTCGCGAATCTTGATGAATACTTGCCATGATTTTTCCTCTCTAACGGAGCCTACCGCGCCAAATCATGTGCAACAGATGTGCAACAAAAATCGGCAATGTACGGCAATGAGGTAGCAATGCCGCGAGAGAAAAAAGTTCGCTGAAGAGCGGCTAACTATAGATGCTGCAACAAGATGCAACAATGTTGCAACACTGTTGCCAACGTAGTAGGACTGGCATTCGTAGGATTCAAAATCCAGTGACCGCAAGGTCGTGGGGGTTCAAGTCCCCCCTCCGGTACTCTTTGATAGTAAGGACTTACGTCGATTGGCGTGATTTCTCGTTCCAAGTAAATCTCGAAACTTGGGGCGCTTTTGGGGCGCTGTTGTGTTCGTAGGGCAGTCGTATTGCTGTTCTGCCTGGAGTGAGCTTCTTAGGCTCTACTTACAGGAGAACCTACGATGGCTTGGCTCGAACAAACCTCCACCGGACGTTACCACATTGGATTTTGGTACGGCGGCCTCAAATTCAAAAGGGCACTTCGAACTAGCGATTCGCAAACTGCGAACGCTCGCCGTCATCGCGTCGATGAAAACATCCGGCTTCTTGAAAGCGGACGACTTGAAGTTCCTGCCGATGCTGACGTCGCTACGTATTTACTTTCCGATGGGAAGCTCAATGGAGACAAGTCAGCTAAGCCAAAGCGGAAGCTGCGCACACTCGGACAATTCGCTAAGGCTTTTCTTGCGGCTATTCCGGATGGGTCTCTTGAGGAGACCACGATTGGTGGAATGGAAACTCACCTCAATCACCTTCGCCGCGTGTTAGGTGCTTCGCTCGCTTTGCCCGGCGTCGACCTAGAAGATTTACAGGGCTATGTCGACAAGCGAGGTAAAGATCCTGGCCTTGGTGGCAAGAAACTCAGTGCAGCCACTATCAAGAAAGAACTCACTACGCTACGGACGCTTTGGAACTGGGCTAAAGATGCTGGTCATGTTTCGGGACGACTTCCCCTAAAGGGGCTCCGCTATCCAAAGGAGAATGAGAAACCGCCGTTTCAAACGCTGGCCGAAATAGAGCGTCGCATCGGAAGAGGAACGCTAAGCGAAGAGGAGCAGAGCGATCTTTGGGGAGCGTTGTTCCTGACAACGACAGAGCTTGCCGAGTTGCTTGCTTACGTTCGGGCAACTACTTCACATGAATTTCTCTATCCAATGTTTGTTTTTGCAGCACATACCGGTGCTAGACGTAGCGAAATGTTGCGATCAGAGATTGACGACATTGACTTTGCCGCTGGTCAGATCACGATTCGCGAGAAGAAGCGAGTACGCGGACGACTTACGACGCGGTCAGTGCCGCTGTCACCCGCATTACGGCAAGTTCTTCGGCAATACATTGGGGCTCACCCTGGCGGTAAGTTTACGTTTGCAGTTCCACCCGGATTGGAACGTTCGAAAAGAAAAGCTACGACGGTTACTGGCATCACACGCGACCAGGCCCACGACCATTTCAAGCGTGCCATGTCTGGGTCGAAATGGAGCGAATCTCGCGGATGGCATCTGTTTCGACATTCGTTCTGTTCCAATTGCGCCGCTGCTGGGATTGACCAGAGAATCATCAATGCTTGGGTTGGGCATCAAACCGAAGAAATGGTGAAACGTTATCGCCACCTGATTCCGGACCAACAGCAAAAGGCAATCGCAGAAGTTTTCCCGGAATAACCTAAAAAAGACTGTTTAACAACACCAACCCCAGCCAAATAGCAAAGCAGCAAAAGGCAATTTGCGGGTACGCATAGCAGAGTGCTCCTAGAAAGAAAAATGCCGGCAGCTGAACGATGAGCATCAGGCGGCCTCCCGAGTTCCAATCTCCTTTCCGGCCATCAGCATCCTGTAAAGCTCTACCGTGGCACGCACGTCAGCCATGGCATCGTGGGCTTCATCGTCCGACAGCGGAATTCCAAAGTATTCGCAGAGCGTGCCAAGTTTGTAATTCGCCGGCGGGGTCATGTCCTGGTGCTCGTGAAAGAGCCACAAGGCCCGTTGCATTGTGCAGAACACTCGGCGTGAGGCCGGCAGAAACATGCCACGATGTTGATACCACGCCTGGAGCATCGGGCCGTCAAACGCTGCGTTGTGTGCAACGAGTTGAGCAAGTTGATAAGGTTTGCCAGTTCTAGCCGAAACCATGTCTACCGTTGCATGCTGGCGAAGAAAGTCTCCGAATCGCTTTGCGGCCTCGTCGGGTCTTCGTGCCAAGCGTTTCCAGACGGTGGGCTCGAAGCTATTCTTGGCCAGCGCGTCTGTGCTGGCTCCAGCAATGTCGAATCGTATCTTGGTCTCGAAACTATCGAGCTCGCGCAGGTGAGAGTTTACCGCTATCGCTGCAATCTGAATGATTGCCGAACTCTCTTCGAGCCCAGCCGTTTCCAGGTCGAAGAAGATGAGTTTTTCTGCTGCCGCGTGCATGGCGTGCTACGCGGCAATCTGCTCGACCTGGGAGCTTGGGTCGGCTGCTTGCGGATTGTTGCGAATCCATTTCGAGGCCTCTTTGATGGCCTCGACAAAGTCACGTTCATTGCGATCATAGAAACGCGGCGAAAAGTTCTCACGCGGACTGTTCTTTGTCTGCCAAGCTCGCGACGGCTGGTAATAGAGGTAACTATGTCCATCCATGGTCGTGCCCCGCAGGATGTCGATTACGACAGGACCACAGCGGGCGGTGTGAACGATGTTGTTCTGGGCTTTTTTGCTGCTCATTGGCTGATACTCCTGGCCAGCTGAGTTGATAATTGATTCCCGACTAACTAGCACAGATTTCGGCCCTTTGTCTGCATGCTGGGTCGGATTTGTTTTTGACCCACAACCTGCGCTAATGTCGAACCTGCGAACACGCGTTTTGTAATCGCGGGCTTCGTAAAGCATCGCCAAATGCGACATATCGTTTTTGGCGTAGCGTTGGCGGAAACTGCTACGTGGTAAAGCCGGGGATTTACCATCCTGGCCTAAGCGAGCAGGGCTTTCGAGCTCTACGGCCACGGTTTAGTCAACCGTGGTTTAGCAGTCCGCTTGGCGGCGGATGCATCGAGAGGTGCTTGTCCGTCGCGAGGGGTGCTTGTTTGGGGGAAAGTTTTGGCACGAAGCCAAAGCGTAATCCCGACATTCGACCCCATCTGAGTAGTTACAGTTGAATAGGGGCGACCGAGAAAGACTTGTGGTGTTGTTTTAGTTGTATTGAAACGACGTCAGAGTTGTCGCAAGCAAAGGCCGGCGGTGAACCAAAAGCCAACGGCGAGGTGCAAGGATTGCCTTGCATCTTCGGGTGAGCAGCAAGACGCTGCAAATACTCCGCACGCAGGCGTAGCTCATTGGAGTTACCGTGACAAGCGTCACGGTAGGGGACAATGCCTGGCCGAAATGCCTGGCATGGGTGGCGATGCTCTGCATCGCTACATCCTCGACGAACGCGTCTCCCTGGGGGAGCCCTGCGGCGGCGAAAGCCGCCCGCTGCACATTCTGTGCAGGCCACTGTCAATTCAAACGCAGTGGTGGCGAATAGCTCAACCGACATAAGCCGGAAACGGCGAGGGAGTAATGAATAGGTGCCTCATGGAGAGGCGATACTCGGCTGGCGGGCCTTCGGGACCTCCCGGCCAGGTATCAGAGACGGGCTGATTGAACCGGTGCTACCCAGCACTGGCCAAATCTCAATTGAAGCCAAATCGTGAAAATGCGTGTTACGGGTTTCCTGTAAGCTGCCGCTTGGGTGTTCGAGCAGCTGAAAGCAAGTAGGTCATACTACTGCGAGAGAGGCACTGTTCGAGAGAACAGGGCTGACCGTGACGGCACACTTCGCGTGTGTCTATAGCGTATTGGGGGAAGACCCCTGAGCGACGTGACTACCTATTTGATGAGATGTTTGTGACTAATCGGGGAAGGCTTCAGCCGTGAGCGGGGATGACTCCCCCGCCTGGTGCAGCGATGTACCTGCTACGAGCTGATGTCCGGGAGCGTGGTGCAAGTAGATAGTCGTGCTCGGCGGGCGAGAGCCTGTCGGTTGCACGAGCGGTGGTCTGGGGGAAGCTCCAGACTCAAGCAGGACATTGGTTCTGTTTGAGCACGGCAAGGCAGTCGTGACCCGTTAGCAAGACGTGGGCCTGGTAAGCTCGCGTGCTACGACGAAAGCACTGAGGCGGTTGTCGGTATCGTTACCGGCGTGAAACTGCCAACGCTATGCTTGCAAGCCCCGGTCCGCAATCTTGCGGGTAGCCGGGGCTGGTGACGAGAGTAAGTGAGACGTAGAGCACTTAGACGGTGCAGCACGGGAGTGTTTCGAGAGAAACATTGGTGTGCGGCAACGTTATGGCGATGAACACTACTCGTGCGAGTTGAGTTCATCGAGGTTTTTGAAAGTGCATCAAGTGTGCTGGGTGTAGTCAAAATGCGTGAGGCATTTTGCGTGAGATACTGACGGCTTAGGCCGTTAATAAATGTGTCATGCTGACGCATGCAGTATCTATAAGAACACCCCAGCACGAGCAATGCGAGGTTAGAAAAGACTCGACCGCAATTTGTTGTTGTGGTTGTCGTTCTTGGAGCCGTGGACACGATGTCCGCCGGGCGGGAAACACCTGCTGGTAGCTTCTTGGTTTTGCTAACAAGCGTTGCGGAATACTCTCGCGGGCTTTTGTGGGATTGGCCTGGAACAAATCCCTCACTTTTTTTGACTGTTGAAAGGAGGTGTCATGCAAGGAAACTATCGCTATCTGGCCAAGAGTCGAGCTGCTTTTATTGTTCAAGTGGTCAACTACATATCGAAGGGCTACTACTTCTACCTCGTCTGCAAGATACCGGAGAAGAAAGACCCGGAGCGAATCGACGAGAAGATGCTCAAGCGTTACGGCGTGCAGCGTCGACGGTGGCAGCGAACTCGCCGGAACTTAAGAGACGCCGCCGCCGTGCATTATCTACGCTTCGACCGGACCTTCGTATTGATGGTGACCAAGGGGCGGCACGACCAGTTCTACTCGGACCACGGCTCGGCAAAACGCGACGTGAGGCGGCAGGCGCTTTACGTGTTTGGGTATTGCATCCGCCGGCGATTCTGTGAACACGAGCGTCGCGACCGCGTCGCGGTTCGGCTGGACCGGGCGACTTACGACAAGCTCAAAAGCCACCTGGTGGCTGTTGCTACCTGGGGATCTCACCGACCACGCGAGCGGATGGAACGCGAGTTTGCCAACATTACCTATCAGCCCTATGGGCCAGTACTCGAGCAAGTCAATGTTATCTTTCGTGAAGTGAACCGGGCTCGCCGTCGACGAGGCTTTGAGCTCATCCGACCGGAATGTATTCGCAAGAAGCGCTACCTCACGAAAGTGTTTGATGAGTCCGTGACCGTGTCACGTAATGATCCGGAGCCGCTGGCTGCCTAGCTCAGGATACTTCATCGGCACAAACAAACGGCGAGCTGATGTGCTCACGGGCCATTTCCTGTCCATTCCATGGAAAGCAACGTTTGATTGCCTTTGTTGTAATCTGAGTTCGGGCCCCCAGCAAGTGAGTCCGTGCGGCGTTGTGCAGCTTATTGGTCTGCTTTGTGTAAGAAGCGGCGTGGTAACCGTAGAACTATCGCTACTCCCACCAATGCCATCAATGCAAGACAAATGTTACTTGGTTCCGGTACGGCGACCGCTCCATGGTAAACCGATGTCATACCCTCGGAGGCAAACTGCAGTCCGAATCCATACGGAAACGCTTCCGAAACGCTCAAACCTTCCGCGATGTCAAAGCCTCGCAAGTAAAAGCCATTGACCCCCCCTGGGTCGATGCTAAATGGCCTAAAGTCGAACACTTCGCCCGCTGTTAAGCTATGAATTGTGCCCTCGAATTCCAATTCAAAGGTGTCATCACCAGAGACTGGCAAGGGATCCGGAATTGTAAAACCGCTGATTGGAATGTCTTCAGATACAAAAACGTACTCCGGTGTATTGCTCGTGCTCGTCAAGCTACTGCTGAGCCCTGGCGTCGGGTCCGGGTCCATGTCATTTTCAAGATGCCACGTCGTCTGCGGACCAATATAGTTGTTGCTGATTCCGAGCTGTGAGCCTCGCAAACTGTTCTCAAAAAGCCTCGGAGTACTACCGTTTCCCGTGCTTGGCGGGGTCAAAGATTCTAAGCCGCGGTTTTGGAGGGATTTTCTCGCCATCCGCAACAATTGACGCCGATTAAGCGACAGCATCCCTGGCGGCTCTTCGGTAAAATCCCATATCATCACCGCCCCTGCGGACGCACTTCGCCGTGAGGTTATGGTGCCGATACCCGCAGTGGATCCAGTTCTCAAAGAAATTATTGGGAAACTGCTTGGTGTTGCCACGAAAAAACTATTCACACTAATGTTCGTGGGCCCGCCCGAATCTGCTGGTCCGAAAAAATTCGAACTACCAATATCTAATTCGACACTTTGGCCCAGTTCATAGTAAACGAAGTACTGTCCAAGCAATGAGAGAGAGTTAATCTTTGCCGTTACGTTGCCAACCGCATGTAGCGTACTTAATGCTAAGTTGCTGGTTGTACCGTTGAACCTTGTCTGAGCACCAAACATTGCCCCTTTCGTTGCGAACTCGGCTTCGACGATTCTAGGATCTCCAAGCACGCCAGCGATTTGCTCATCATGTCCTGCCGCACAACTGCCGACCCCGGCTAGGCTTGTACAAGCAGTTGCGTCGGTGTACAGCCCAAGGGTGTACCGTGCCTCCAAAGTCGTGTCGTAGCTGGGTATTTGAACGCCGTTCGCAACATTCACCGAAGCCAACACTGCCAATATCAGAGGACCGGCATATAGGTACGGGCGAACTGGTAAGTGATCTGCGGCCATGAGCTGTCTCCTCGCGGTGTGTTTACGATCTCACAAGAGTACCAGATTCGATCGCCAATCTCAACTAATTTGGAACACCTCACGAATTAGAAATACAAGCTATTTGCTCATGGGCTCGGCCCCACTAACCCAAGGAAGGCCGTTCTGGTACCGTATTTTTAGAGAAAATAGAGGCCGGTAGCAATTGGCCTCAAGCAGCTCCGCGTTGTTGCTGCGTAGATGAAGATCCTTCGTCGTAAATCCATTTCCAAGCTTCGTGGAGTACCTCCTGCAAGAGAGGTAGGTCGTCTCGTCCAAAGCTTGTCGATTCCTTCCAATCCTCGCCGTCTTTGTAAATCCGAGCTACGGTCACGTTGTGCCGGATGCCCGAATCGGTTTCGTTTTCCCAAATCACTGCTTTGATTCGTCCTTGACGAATCTCTTCGACTGGCTTTTTCGCCGTGGTCGACTGATTGGAACGTTGGGCCATGATGGACCCCTTTCTCTCCGAATTATTCGGAGTCTGTTGGTGAACTCTTGGAAAGTGTCAGCAGTCTACGATGAACTGCTGACTTGTCAGAAAAACCCGTTTGCTACCGGCTCTAGGGACGCGAGCATTCTTGCGAGCTCGCGTCCATACAACAGGAATAAATAGAAAAGCCCGGGCGTGTCTAGCAGACAACCTGGGCAAAAGGAGTTTACGAGTTCCTCTTCCCTGTTCACTTGTGAAGCATCGGTGGTTCGATGTTCAGCTTGGAACAAAGATCGAGTGCGGCGTCATAAACTGACAAGTCATGCACCTGGGCCCAAAGGTCGAGCTGGTTTCCCTGGGCCTCACACTTGAAGCATTGGAAAACGTTACGCTGTAGATTTGCCGAGAAAATTCGACTCGTCTTTGACGTCGAACCGTGGATTGGGCAAGGTCCTCGAACCTGGTCACTGCCGCTTACTCGTGGCTCGTAGCAAAGTAACTCCAGGACCTGGCCCATCGTTACCTGTGCTCGAAGTTCGGCAAAGTCGATACTGGGCATGATTGGGAGCTCCTAGAGTAATGTTTAGTGGATTGCCGTGGCACCCGCAATCAGTCCTCGTCCTCTTCGTCCTCCTCATCGGTGCGAAGAAAGACTTGGTTGATAGCAATGCGAACCACATCCGGCGGGTCCTGAGACGGATAAGCTCCGCCGCCGTCGAGCCATTCGTGCAGTGCGACGGCCCGTTCGCGGGCAAGGGCCAAAAGCCGATCCACCTCCTCGATTGTCTCGGTCATCTCCTGATAACAAACGTCGGGATCCATAGCATTATCCTTTCATAAAAGAAGAGGGAACAAGTGCAGCAGCACACCGCGTCGGTGGGCTAGGGTTGGGCTTGTTGGCAGTCGGGACACAAGCCGATATGTGTCCACCACTCACTACCGTTTCCAGTACTGGCGGCCTCGGCGATATCTTCCCAGTCGGTGGGAAGCGCTTCGACTCCATCGAAGTCGTCACGATCACATTTTTCGCAAGTCAAGCGAAACGTATTGGTAGCCATGGCCTTGGCTCTCCGGGGACAGCAGAGAAGAGGAACCCGTATTAAATGGTTCCCAGAAAAAACCGTGGCTAAACACGCCAGCGGCACAGTCGAAGTAGAGAGTCCGACAAAGCCGCTGTGGGAGACTTCTTCCCGCTTCTGGCACTGCAAAGAGCAAGCAAAGGAGAGTTTATCACGAAACAACTCAGAATTGCAAAACAGTGAAGGAGCCCGGGGCGTGACTAACAACCTGGGGCTCACAAAAGTTCAAGGAAAAGGAGATGCGGTGCGACGGTATGCTGTTTAGGCAACCGCCTGCTGAGGCTCATCGAGCGACTGCTCTGACACGTCGGAGCTTTGCAGGTCGGCAATGATCGACGCGGAGACACGCTGAATGAAGTCAAGTGACTCCTGCAATGTTTCCGAGTCGCCGCGATAGAGCTGGATGTAATCGGTCGAGCGACTCGCCGTATCGAGCTCAACTGCGCGACAGACAACGTAGGCAACCGCCTCCGCCTCCGTCTCACGAACGGTCTTAGTTGTTTCCGTTCGTCGCGCGCCTTTGTGCAACAACTCGTGTGCTAACTCATGGGCAAGCACAGCGAAGCGCTCCGCCAGCGGCAGGCTATCATCAACGATGATCTTCCCACTCGTGGAAAGGCCGTCGGTTGCCCCATCGAGCGGAGCATATTCCAACTCAATGTTGTGTTTGGCGACGAGCATTTCGAGGCGAGCCAGGTTATCCCCAGCATCGCCACCAACGCCAGCCAACTGCGGCAACTCTTCGCCATCGGTCTGCGAGATGTCAAACACATGCACCGCCCGAAAGCCAAACACGGTCTTTTCGCCTTCGTCGCCCTTAGCGTCGTCTTTCTTGCGAGAGACCAGCGGAGCCAGAATGGCGATGCCTTTCTCGCCTTGCTTTACCTGGCGACCCAGCTGCTGCCACCGCCGGAAGCCCGCGACGTAAGTCGCATCGGGATTCTGCCGGGCAATCATCATGCAGTTGCCAAACGAGTAGTGATGGAACTTGGCAACCATGTCGAGATACTTGAGCAACGTCTCGCTCTTACCTTCTGCCAAGGCTTCCGTCAGTTCAGTCAAAGCGGTTTCCGCAATTTTGGTAGCTTCTTCGCGTTTCATAGCGATTCTCCTTCGGGAATGTGTGCAGCCGGCCCTACACAGCAGCAAAGTGGAAGTGGGCCAGCCGGTCGGCCCGAAGACGTCGACCACGGCGAGTCAAGGCTTCGCGTAGCGAACCCCGTAGGGGCTTGGCCTTGACCGACGTGGTAGTCTGAGGGATGCCGAGCGGCGGCTAGTGATGTAGAGAAACTCTTGCAACGGTGGCAAAGAGTTCCGTTTCTTCCTGGCTGAGTTCACGCCCGAAATAACGGTCACGTTTCTGCCAGAACAACCGAAAGGGTCCAGTCCCTTCGCCAAAGCAGAAGTAGTTGCCACGTATCCAGCGGGGCGGCAACAATTCGAGCCAGTAGAAGTAAGCCTCTTCGTCGAGTTCGCAGATCCTGCCGACCTCGAACCATGGCACGTCATCAGCTACGGGCACGGCTTCGCCGCTAGTAAGCGTATGGAGTAGTTCAGCGAGCGTAGGCAGCGCATTGGTTGTGGACATTGCACATTCCTTTCACTTGTGAGGTGTAAACCTCGGGGAAGAACCGAACAGAAAACCGATGTCACGCCACCGGATAAGCGAGAGTCGCTTACGGCGCTTGAGTAACCGGTGGGCTGAGAACTTCTGCCCGGTAGAGTGAGTGAAAAGAGCGAGTTGCAGTGCGTTAGTCTTGCATAGCGAGAAAGCCTTCGACGTCAGCGACACATTTGGCCAGCTGCGGGTTGTCGCTTGCTCGCCACCTGTCGTGAAGCTCGACCCATTTACCGGGTTCTCGGCGCGATAGCTCTAGCCGGTAATACTTGATCATCCGCCACTTCCACCCCAGTGCCGGTCCAATGACTACGGCACGCACCGAACCGTGCTTGGTAGCAAAGAGTTTTCTCGCTGATGGTTTTTGCTCTTTTGCCGGAGCCATAACGGGGTGAGATAGCACAATCCCTAGTGAAATGCAAAGAAAAGAGCATCCGTGCTCAGCCCAGAAACGATTCTTCACCGCAACCGGGACACGCGAGTCGGCGTTGCTGCTCAACGTATCGCTCTCGCATTTCTTCCTCG
This sequence comes from Lacipirellulaceae bacterium, assembly GCA_965249435.1. Classification (GTDB taxonomy): domain Bacteria; phylum Planctomycetota; class Planctomycetia; order Pirellulales; family Lacipirellulaceae; genus JAJRWS01. The sequence continues at coordinate 797,926 of CBDFMC010000025.1, forward strand.
GTGAGTTGCTGAGACGACTTTGACTGCGACGCTGAAGTTGCGACGGTCGTATCTTGTTCTTCGTGCGTGGTGGGTTGTTGCAACATGATTGGTCCTCCGTAGCGTTTGAGATTGTTTTGCCCCTCGCCCCAGCGGGCCGGAGGCCGAAAGGGGGCAAAAAATCTCGAATGCGGAGGGGACGGCAAGCAGTGCGACATCTCGCAGAATGAAAAAAACAAGCCTGGCATCATCGAGATGAGACCCTGAACGGCATTGCTGTTGTCGCTTCGGGGTGGGTCCGTAGAAGTAGGAATCTGGTGACGATCGGCACAGGGAGCGATGAACTAGGATTTCTGCGCGAGTAGCAAGGGAGTTTAGGCTTAAACATGCTACATCCATGCAGCAGGCGTTCATCCCCAGGCACTTCCGTTATCCCCTGTCTAACGCTAGGCTAAACGCTTCTCATTTGGTAACGTTTGCAGCCTGTGGCGTTTATCGGCAAAGGGAAGCATCCATGAGTGGCAAAGAGCCTCATTTGCTGGTGAAGGAAGCGGCCGAACTACTTGGCTGCTCGCCCAATACGATTCGCAATTGGGGACGAGAGGGGAAGCTGCCTGAATATCGTCATCCGCTGAACAACTACCGGCTCTACCGACGGTCGGACCTGCTGAAGTTGCGGCGGCGGTTGGAGCGTCCGGAGTTGGTCGGTGGCAGGCAGGCCAAAAAAAAGAAGCGGAAGGGTTAAGGAAGGACGATCTATGCAAGACAGATTCTTTGAACAGCCCATCTTGTATTCCCCTTACGAGTATCCCGCTCGACACTGGGAGCTCGACGCCAATGGCCAGCCGACGCAGGGCATCGTCGAGAAGCGCCGTCGCGCCGATTTCATCACGCCGATCCCGAAGCCCAAGAAGCGTAAGACCGCATCGAAGCAGGAAGAAATCGTTTTCGACGAGGGATTGGGCCTCTCAACAGCCGAACAGCAATACGACCCGACCTCGATCATCAACGAAATTCGCCAACACGTTAACCAATGGCGGAACTGGCCGAATCCCAATGATTGGCAAGTCACGCCAGAAACGGCTCGGTTGTTGCAGCATTGGCGGCATCACAAATTCAGTAGCATTCGACCTTTCTTTTGCCAAGTTGAGGCCGTAGAAACGGCGATCTGGTTGACGGAAGTAGCTCCGAAGTCAGGGAAACTCGGGAAGAAGTTTTTGGATCTGCTGAGAGCAGCAAACGAACAAGCCAACCCGGAGCTAATGCGGCTCGCCCTTAAACTTGCCACCGGTGCGGGCAAAACCACGGTGATGGCAATGCTCATCGCCTGGCAGACCATTAACGCGGTGCGTCGCCCCAATAGCAAGAAGTTCACTCGCGGCTTCCTGATTGTCGCTCCCGGTTTGACGATCAAGGACCGTCTTCGCGTGCTGCAAGCGAACGACCCGGACAGTTATTACCAAAGCCGGGAACTCGTTCCCGGCGATATGCTCGGCGACATCGAGCGGGCCAAAATCGTAATCACGAATTACCACGCCTTTAAGCTACGCGAGCGGATGGATGTCTCGAAAGGTACGCGAGCTGCTCTGGAAGGTTGGCAAAACGAAGAACTAAATACGCTGGAGACCGAAGGACAAATGTTGCAGCGGGTCATGCCGGACTTGATGGGCATGAAAAACATCATGGTCCTCAATGACGAAGCCCACCACTGCTACCGCGAAAAGCAAGGCAGCGATGAAGACGCAGACCTCAAGGGAGATGACAAGAAAGAGGCCGAGAAAAACCGTGAAGCAGCACGGCTTTGGATTACAGGGTTGGAAACTGTAAGGCGAAAGCTGGGAACTAACCAAATCGTCGACTTGTCGGCAACTCCTTTCTTCCTGCGCGGTTCTGGCTACGCCGAAGGCACACTCTTTCCGTGGACCATGAGCGATTTTTCGCTCATGGATGCCATCGAGTGCGGCATCGTCAAGCTTCCTCGCGTTCCGGTGGCCGATAACATTCCTGGCGAAGATATGCCGAAGTTTCGCAACTTATGGGAACACATTGGCAAAAAGATGCCGAAGAAAGGGCGAGGGAAGGCGAGTGTGCTCGACCCTCTCAGTATTCCCGTAGAACTCCAAACGGCGCTCGAAGCATTGTATGGCCATTACGAGAAGACTTTCCACCTTTGGGAAGAGAGTGGCATCAAGGTTCCGCCCTGCTTCATTGTTGTCTGCAACAACACTTCCACCTCAAAGCTCGTTTACGATTACATTTCAGGATTTCAGCGAGAGAATGAGGATGGTTCAACAACACTTGAGAACGGACGGTTGCCACTCTTTCGCAATTACGACGAGCACGGCAATCCTCTGGGCCGCCCGAACACACTGCTGATTGACAGCCAGCAACTTGAATCGGGTGATGCCTTGGATGACAAATTCCGCAACATGGCATCTGATGAGATTGAGCGTTTTCGTTATGAAATGAGACAACGGGGCGACCACAAAGGTGCGGAGAACATTTCCGACCAAGACTTGCTACGCGAGGTAATGAATACCGTCGGCAAAAAAGACCGGCTCGGCGAAGCCATTCGCTGTGTCGTCTCGGTCTCGATGCTCACCGAAGGCTGGGACGCGAACACAGTAACGCACGTTCTAGGCGTTCGTGCATTCGGGACGCAATTGCTTTGCGAACAGGTGATTGGTCGTGCCCTCCGGCGGCAATCTTACGATCTCAACGAAGAGGGTCTCTTCAACGTTGAATATGCCGACGTGCTGGGAATTCCATTCGACTTCACGGCCAAGCCTGTCGTCGCTCCGCCGCAACCTCCCCGTGAAACAGTGCATGTCAAGGCAATACGTCCCGAGCGGGATGAGTTGGAAATCCGCTTTCCTCGCGTTGAAGGCTACCGCGTGGAACTGCCGGAAGAACGCCTCGAAGCGGAGTTCAATGACGATTCCGTCCTCGAACTTACTCCTGACTTGGTAGGGCCATCCATCACCAAGAACGCGGGCATCATTGGTGAAGACGTCGACTTGAGTCTCGAACACCTGGGCGATATGCGACGCTCCACCTTGCTGTTCCATGTGGCAAAGCGACTACTCTACACCAAGTGGCGTGACCCCGGCGAGGACGCAAAGCTTCATCTGTTCGGTCAACTCAAACGAATCACCAAGCAATGGCTCGATAATTGTTTGGTCTGTAAAGGCCAAACTTATCCGGCGCAGCTCATGTACCAGGAACTGGCCGACATGGCGTGCGAGCGGATTACCGCCGGGATTACACGCAAGCTCATTGGCGAAAGCCCCATCAAGGCGGTACTCGATCCGTATAACGCGGTTGGTTCAACCATCCACGTTAACTTCAACACGTCGAAGAAAGACCGCTGGGAAACTGATTCCCGCCGTTGCCACATAAACTGGGTGGTGCTCGATAGCGATTGGGAAGGTGAGTTCTGCCGCGTAGCCGAAGCCCATCCTCGGGTGAAGGCTTATGTCAAGAACCACAACCTTGGTTTGGAGGTTCCTTACCGCTACGGCTCCGAAAGCCGGAAGTATATTCCCGACTTCATCGTCCTCATAGATGACGGAAACGGTAAAGACGATCTCCTTCATCTTGTCGTGGAAATCAAAGGCTACCGCCGTGAAGATGCCAAGGAAAAGAAATCGACGATGGATGTCTACTGGGTTCCCGGCGTGAACAATCTCGGCTCGCATGGGCGTTGGGACTTTGCAGAATTCACCGAAGTCTACGAGATCGAATCCGACTTCGAGACCAAGGTCGAGCAGAAGTTCAACGAGATGATTGAGGCAGCTACGGCCGTCAGTCCAGTAGCGGAGGCAAACTGATGAGCGACGAAAACCTCCCCGCCGAACAGCCGCCCGAGGGCGAGTTCCTGCTCTACCAGACCGAAGATGGGCAAACCCGCATCGAGTGTCGGTTTTCGGGCGATACGATCTGGCTTAGTCAGACGCTGATGGCCGAGCTATTCCAAGTGACCGTGCCGACTATCAACGAGCATTTGAAACACCTCTATGAAGAGGGAGAAATCGAGCCAGAACCAACTATTAGGAAATTCCGAATAGTTCGCCAAGAGGGTAAACGTGAGGTCACTAGGCAAATTGACCACTACAACCTCGATGCCATTCTCGCCGTCGGTTATCGGGTCCGCTCCCACCGGGGAACGCAGTTCCGCATTTGGGCGACCGCAAGGTTGCGGGAATACTTGGTGAAGGGATTCGCCATGGACGATTCTCGGCTCAAAGAAGCCGGGGGCGGCCAATACTTTGAAGAACTACTTGCTCGAATCCGCGATATCCGTTCGTCGGAGCGTGTCTTCTGGCGAAAGGTGCTCGACATCTACGCCACGAGCATCGACTACGACCCGGCAGTGGAAACATCAACGCTCTTCTTCAAGACCGTGCAAAACAAGATGCACTGGGCTTCCCACGGGCATACGGCTGCGGAGATTGTTCACAAGCGAGCCGACGCATCGCAGCCGAACATGGGCCTTACGTCGTGGAGCGGCGAGAAGCCACGAAAAACCGATGTCGCTATCGCCAAGAACTATCTCCAAGCAGAAGAAATCGAAGCGCTCAATCGCATAGTCACCGCCTATCTCGAATTTGCGGAGCTACAGGCGTTGGGTCGTAACCCGATGACGATGGAGGGTTGGATTGCCAAGCTCGACGACTTCTTGAAGATCAGCGATCGGGACATACTGAGTCATGCAGGTAGAATGTCTCACGAGCAGGCCAAAGAAAAAGCCGAGTCGCAATACGATGCCTACAGGCAGCAACAAGCCTCGCTGCCCAAGCCGGTCGATGAACATTTTGAGCAGTCACTCGAAGAGTTGAAACGAATCGAAAAAGAGAAGAAAGACATAGACGAAGAAATCGAGGACGAAGACACCGATGCAAAGGACTAAATCTGCCTGCTCGGACCATTTTCCCGACGTCAGGAAAATGAGAGATCGCAGCACGGAAGGAAATAACGAATAGATGGCCAAGAAACGCAAGACTGCCAAGAAAAAGAAGACCGTCACCACGCTCAAGCATGAGGAGGCTTCTCGCACCAACATCCCCACGGCTGAATTACAGTCGGTGATGGAACAGGAGCAGAAGAGCCCGATTGCCATCGCTTACGAGCGGCGGAATCGCGATCTCGATCCGCAGCTTGTCTGGCGAGGGAAGGACGAGCAGGACTGGTCAGACTTGGTTGTGCATGCGCCGCCGCTGTACATCCAGGAAAAGGTCCACCCGAAGGTTCTTGTGGACGATCTGCTCCGGCAAACCGAAGTGCAGGAACAGGCTGCCGATCCGCAGATGGACCTGTTTTCCGATTTCAACGGTCTTAGTGAAGATGCCCGCAGCACCGAGTTCTATCAGCACGAAGCGAACTGGACGAACCGGATGATCCTGGGCGACAGCCTGCAAGTGATGGCGTCGCTGGCCGAACGCGAAGGACTGCGAGGCAAAGTCCAGTGCATCTACATCGATCCGCCTTACGGAATCAAATTTAATTCTAACTTTCAGTGGTCCACAACCAGTCGCGATGTTAGGGATGGTAAAGCTGAACACATAACGCGCGAGCCGGAACAGGTGAAGGCATTTCGCGATACGTGGCGCGATGGGATTCACTCGTATCTGACTTATCTGCGAGACCGGCTTACGGTCGCAAGGGATTTGCTTGCCGAATCTGGTTCGATGTTTGTCCAAATAGGTGACGAGAATGTCCACCGTGTTCGCGCACTCTTGGACGAAATATTTGGCGATGAGAACTTCGCTGCCGTCATCACTTTTCGAAAGAAGATGATGCCATTAGGTTCAGATGTAGCTGAAGGAGTCAGCGATTACATTGTTTGGTATGCCAAAGATCGAACCGCTATAAAAAGCCGTCCTTTGTTCCAAGAGAAAGCAAGCGAGGGCGAGTCGGCGTGGGCTCATATGATGCTGCCGTCCGGCGAGCGTGTTAGACTCACAAAGCAACAAAGAGATAATCATGTGGATTTGCCTGGTGAAGCCAGGGTTTACCAGGCGATCTCTCTGTTGCCCGCGCAATACAGGCCCAATCAAGATTTTATTTTCTCGTACGAGGGAGAAGATTGGAATCCACCTAAGAGAAGTAGTTGGAAAACGGATTTATCTGGAATGTCGCGGTTGAAACTAGCAGGGAGATTACACCCGAGCGGTTCGTCCCTCCGGTACGTTTTGTTTCACGCTGACTATCCTGTGGGGCGGCTTACAAACCTATGGGCAGACGCGAGTGGAGCGACACAACAAGTGTATGTTGTGCAAACAAACACTGACGTAGTGAAACGATGTCTACTGATGGCTTCAGATCCCGGTGATTTGGTTCTTGATCCTACTTGCGGTTCAGGTACCACTGCATATGTGGCCGAACAGTGGGGACGACGATGGATTACAATTGATACGTCCCGTGTCTCCTTGGCGCTATCACGTGCCCGCATAATGGGCGCGCGTTATGCATACTACCTTTTGGCCGACAGCAAAGAAGGGCAGGAGAAGGAAGCCGATGTGTCTCGCTCTCTGCCGAGCGAAGTACCAACGCATGGTAACATCCGACAAGGATTTGTTTATGATCGTGTGTCGCACATCACGCTTGGTTCCATCGGTCGTAACGTCGAGATCGATGTTATCTGGGACAAGTTCCAGGAAACACTCGAACCACTTCGCGAAAAACTGAACAAGGCGCTCAATCAGAAGTGGGAAGAGTGGGAGATTCCTCGCGAGGAAGAAGAAAAGTGGTCGAAGACGGCGAAACAACTGCACGCTGAATGGTGGGAACAGCGCATTGCCCGGCAAAAAGAAATCGACGATTCGATTGCCGCCAAGGCTGACTTTGAATATCTGTACGACAAGCCGTACCAAAACAAAAAGAAAGTTCGCGTCGCCGGGCCGTTTACTGTCGAGAGCATTTCGCCGCATCGTGTGCTGAATGTTGGTGCCGACGATGAACTGCTCGACCCGCTCGAAAGCGGAAAGGCGAAAGCGGAAAGCGGAGCGAGCGAAACCGACTTTGTCGCGATGATTCTGGAGAATCTTAAGACGGCAGGTGTTCAGCAGACACACAAGGAAGATAAGATTGACTTTTCGTCAATCGCTCCCTGGCCGGGCCACTTTGTCTGTGCCGAGGGCAACTACACCGAAGGCGACGATGAAACCGGAACAGAAAAGCGAGCGGGAATCTTTATCGGCCCGGAGTTCGGCACCGTAAGCCGTCCCGATCTGGTCGTCGCCGCCCGCGAGGCAGGCGACGCCGGTTTCGATGTGCTGATCGCCTGCGCATTCAACTACGACGCCCATTCCGCCGAGTTCGACAAGCTAGGCCGCGTCCCCGTGCTCAAGGCCCGCATGAACGCCGACCTCCACATGGCCGACGATCTCAAGAACACCGGCAAAGGAAACCTATTCGTCATCTTCGGCGAACCCGACATCGATATCAACGACGTGGACGATGGCAAGATCGAAGTAAAAATCAACGGCGTCGATGTCTTCCACCCCAACACGGGCGAAGTCCGCAGTGACGGGGCCGAAGGCATCGCCTGTTGGTTCATCGACACCGACTACAACGAAGAAAGTTTTTTCGTCCGCCACGCCTACTTCCTCGGCGCGAACGACCCGTACAAAAGCCTAAAGACAACCCTCAAAGCCGAAATCAACGAAGACGCCTGGAGCACGCTCAATAGTGATACGTCTCGACCGTTCAAGAAACCCGCCAATGGCCGGATTGCCGTGAAGGTGATTAACCATCTCGGTGATGAGGTGATGAAAGTGTTTCTCATTCACTAAGAAAAGACATATTCGAACAATCTGAATATTGACGCATTCATATGTAAGTTTGCATTGTCATTTTTCGTAGCACTGACTTCACAGAGCGAAGCTGTACTAGCATGCCAACTTCGTTCCACACACGTCAGCAGGAGACAATCTCGCTATGGCCAATATTCTTATCCCGCGATGGCAAGACCTCGAAAACGTAATTCAACAAGCAAATGGAAAGGTCACGATTTTCGCTCCCTTTTTTTCTGGTATCGGAATTCAGAAAGTACAACTCAATTGCAAGCTGCCGATTGACGTGGATTTTTGGACTCGAATGTCGTTACATGATTGGGCGAACGGGATTGCTGACCCAGAAGCGCTCAGAGACTTTATGGCACTAGTCGAAGAAGAAGGTAAAATCGCCATATTGAAGATTCAGCCCGCGTTGCACGCCAAGGCCTATTTTGCGGATGAATCAGCTGCGTTAATAGGATCTTCAAATTTAACCCGAGGAGGTTTTGATAAAAACATCGAGATAATGTTTCGTGTGGATGGGGAGAATGCCGCGAATGCACTAGAGAGTTTGTCATTCTCGGCTGAACCGAAATCGAAACAGATTACGGTTGGTCAACTCGACGATTGGATCGATAAGTACAGCGACCGAATTCACAAATACCGTGAAGACAACAAAGGGAGTCGAGAGGAACTTGAAGAGGCCGAGCAAGAATCAGAAGAAGAAACCACTGAAGGAATCGTTGACCCAATCGAAGTAACGCTGCAGAGCTTTATTCAGTGGCTGATTGATAATCAACAGTATGCTGGTGCGTCAGACCTTGTGGAACTAAATGCTGACACGGTTGTGCAAAGGCGACAGGGCCACGTAAAACAGTGTTTTGCCGGTGTCTATCGGTTTTTACAATTTCATCCAAGTTGGATTCAGCGGCTGGCAAACGCAGCTACTGATGGAGATGGCGTCCACCAGCCGAATGATCAGCTCACACTAGACTGGTCACAACATCTTTTGGACCACGCAGCTGACAGCAACGATCTTTATAGCTACATGACTTTGCGGGGAATACTTAAGCCAAACTTGGGGGGGACGCTTCAAGGTGCTGGTGGAGGAGGAAGTGGTACATTGAAACGTGCTTGGCCTCTAGTCGCTAAGTTCCTTACAGATCAACTAAGAAGCTAGTAGACAGATTGGCTATGACAAAACAGACCATAATAGGTTACGAGGGCGACACTTTTTATCCAGTGGGGCAGTTGTGAAGTTGTAATTTGTGAAGCGAACTACTAAGCTGCCACCAACATTACGAAGGAAAATCAGGCGTTCTCCACAAGTGCAATACACCAATGAGATTCAATTACCTAAAGTTAGAAGACCGGCGATGTTTCTCGTAATCAACAAGACCGACCCCAAGTCAAGATCTGTTGCGTGAATGGCCCAGAATGGAATTCCGAATCGCCGACACCTTCACTGATAGTCTGGCCAAACTCACCGGTGACGAACAAAAGTCGGCCAAGACCACGGCTTTCGACCTACAATTGAACCCGGCCAATCCGGGAATGCAATTCCATCGTCTCGACAAAGCACGCGACAAGAGTTTCTGGTCGGTCCGTGTGAGCCATGACATTCGGCTGATCGTCCACAAGACCGATGGCAGTTTGCTGCTCTGCTATGTGGGTCATCACGATGCAGCCTACAACTGGGCAGAACGCCGCAAGCTGGAAACTCATCCGAAGACGGGAGCAGCCCAGCTGGTCGAGATTCGGGAGACCGTGAAGGAAATCACGGTCCCAAAATATGTCGAGGTCGAAAAACCGGTCGCGCCCACGCCGCTGCTGTTTGAGCATGTGCCGGAAGAGGTGTTGCTGTCGTATGGCGTTCCCCCCGAGTGGATGGATGACGTTCACAAGGCGAACGAGGACTCGCTTTTTGAGTTGACCGAGCACTTGCCGAAAGAAGCCGCCGAGGCGCTCTTGGAATTGGCAACAGGTGGAACACCAGCAGCACCACTGCCTGTGGCAGCAGTTGCCAGCCCGTTTGAGCATCCCGATGCTCAACGTCGTTTCCGTCTGATGGCAGATAGCGAAGAGTTGGAGCAGGCACTCGATTACCCGTGGGAAAAGTGGGCGATCTTCCTCCATCCCGCACAGCGTGATTTGGTGGAGAGGGACTACAACGGTCCGGCACGTGTCGCCGGTTCCGCCGGAACGGGAAAGACCGTCGTGGCATTGCACCGGGCGGCATTCCTGGCCAAACAGCATGTCGCTGCCCGAATTCTGGTAACAACGTTCAGCGATACGCTTGCCAAGTCTTTGCAGTCAAAGCTCCGCCACCTTTTGGGCAACAAGCCCAAGCTTTATGAGCGAATTGAAGTTTATTCAATGGGGGACATCGGAAGACGTTTGTATGCCGGGCGAATAGGCCAACCGAACATTGCAAACGCCGATTTGATTCGAAAGTTGTTAGCCGACGCCGCAAGCGAGGGCGAGGCACATAAGTTCTCAGCACGATTCATTTGGGCGGAATGGAACGATGTGGTGGACGCCTGGCAGCTCGATAGTTGGGAAATATATCGCGACGTAGCACGGCTTGGTCGCAAGACACGGCTCGGCGAACAGCAGCGGAAAACGTTGTGGGATATTTTCGAGCGAGTTTGCGGAAAGCTAGAAGAACGCGGACTACTTACGCGAGCATCGCTATTTGCTCGTGTAACGGAGAGTATTCGTGAGAGCGATGCCTTGCCGTTTGATTTCTGCGTAGTTGATGAGGCACAAGACATTGGTGTCCCTGAAATGCGTTTGCTGGCTGCACTGGGAGCAGACAAGCCAAGCGGTCTCTTCTTTGCCGGAGACCTTGGCCAACGTATTTTCCAGCCGCCCTATTCTTGGAAATCGCTGGGCGTCGACGTTCGAGGCCGTTCACGCACGCTGAGAATCAACTATCGAACATCTCATCAGATTCGTTCGCAAGCAGATCGCCTGTTGCCGCCAGAGCTTGCTGATGTGGATGGGAACAAGGAACAACGGAAGGGGACAATTTCCGCCTTCGATGGAGCAGAGCCAACCATCACGGTCTTTCAGACCCATGAGCAAGAAGCGGACGCGGTCGGCGAGTGGATTGCAAACCGATCGAACGAAGGGCTACTGGCGGAAGAGATTGCCGTATTTGTTCGTTCCACCGAACAGTTTCAACGTGCTCGAAGTGCTGTCGAGGCGAGTGGAATGCAGGCTATCGAACTTGAGGAAGACGCTGAGACTCACGAGGAAGCGGTCTCCATTCTTACGATGCATCTGGCAAAAGGACTTGAATTTCGAGCCGTTGCGGTAATGGCCTGCGACGATGAAATCTTGCCTCTGCAGGAGCGGATCATATCGGTCGGCGATGATGCCGACCTGGAAGAGGTCTACAATACTGAGCGGCATCTACTCTACGTTGCCTGCACGCGGGCGAGAGACTATCTCATGGTAAGTGGTGTGGAGCCCGCTTCCGAGTTTCTCGATGATCTCGTCGGGACTGTCCACAGCATCTCTATAACCTGATCAGGTTTTTCACCAGCGTTCTTACCTGCGTTTTCACCGGCGTTAGGACGCTTTCTCCGACATTTCCTCCGACGTTTTCTCCGACGCTTTTTGCGAGATCTCTAGTCTCGTAACTGCCTGGGCACTTTTCTCCGACACGGCCTTCGAGTGTGCGGCAATGATCCATAGCGACTAAATAGGCAGACTAATCCGCTCAACCAGGTTTCTAGTCGCCTTGCGGTTCGTGCGGTCGTAGAGTTTGGTGGTTCGGGCGTCAGCGTGGCCAGCAAGCTCTTGCACGTCTTCAACGGGGATTCCCTGGCCGATGAGATTGGTGATGGTGGCGACTCGGAACGAGTGCGCGGTAAGCTCATCTCGCAGACCTGCGGCAAGCATTCGTCGCTTGATCATCCGGCAAAGGTCGTTCGACGAAAGAAACCCGGCTTCCGGCTCGGCAGGATTCCACGGAGCGAAACGTTGCTGTCGACGAACCACTGGCCTAAACAGGGGCATCTCTTTTGCAGCGGTGAGCATGCAAGCTGTGACTAGGTATTCATCGAGATACTGTTCCAGGTCGTGTCGGACCTCGATATCTTTGTGCTTACCCCCTTTTTCGCGAAAGTAGAGCTGCATCCGACCGGCTCGACCGTGATAGTCGCCCCGGCGAAGCTTGGCCACAGCTCCAACGCGTGCGGCCGTCGCCGTGAGCGTAGCGATTACGGCTCGGTCTCGAAGTCCAACAAGCTTCGTTGTATCGAGTGACCCTATCAGCTGCTCGATTTCATCGGCTTCGATCTCAGCCGTTCTTCCCTTGGTGACTTGGAACTTCTCGGTTTTCACTGAAGCCACGGGATTGATGACGCAAATATGGCGGACAACCAAGAGGTCGAAGAACCGCTTGAGAGCCGCTCGGTGTTGCTTTTTCGTCGAAGGCGCCCCTCGGAGCTTTTTGAAATACTCAGCTACATCCGCCGGCATGGTTTTTTCGAGACAAAGATCCCGCTCGCCGGCCCACTCAAGGAACCTGGTTATCGCGTGGCGGTAGGCGGCAAACGTGTTTTCATTCTGCAGGTCTAGCTCGGCGAAGAAATCCCGCCAGGCATTGAGTGCGGGTCGGCCAGCGTCGACGATGATTGCTGGAGTCGTTTCGTCGGAATTAGAGACTGCTAGATTTCGCCCTTTCGGAATAATTTCTCCGTCCATATTTGTGCTGCAAACTCATCGGAATTGCTGCGCAACTCCCGTGATTTAGTGAATAATAACTCCCTTTATCATGCACTAGCTGGAGCGGTTCTGAAAAGAGAAAGTTCGCCCGTCAATGGACGCAATCCTATATTGTTGGCTGCGAGCGCGAAGAACGACGCACCAGAATCGCGTCTAACGAGCTTTCCGGTTCAAACAGGCATTGGCAGTCGCCCAAGAAAGGAAGCCCTCAAATCGGGTGCTAGGAGTTCGCTCTCATAACTGACTGGATTGATTCTGTTTTGTGCCGCTCCACTGAAAGCCAATTTCGCGGAACGCGTCGACGAGAATAGGCCTCTCGCGAACAAGGCGTGCCAGCTCGACATCGTTTAGCCCGCGAAGCGATTCAAGTAGCGATTCTTTCCAAGCGTCTGGGAAGCCACTCTTAACCGCACACTGCAGGAGGATTCCAGATAGCTCGTGTTCCTGCACGCCGAGGTCGTCTGCCATGAGTGTGGCCATCGGGTATCTGTGCCAAGCTTCTTGGGAAGTTGCGAGCAAGTGTTGTTTGAGTTTGTCGTATGCTTGTTTGTCGTTCATCTACTTACAGTGCCACGCGAGATCTGGCAAAGCAAACGACAAAAAAAGGCCCGAAGGACTCGCACAAGTGCGAGTCCAACGAACCGGTGTGCCAAGGGCGGTTCAAGCGGAGCGGCGGATACTATCCTTCATAACGTCAGTTATGTTTTCCCAGCCGAATCGTAGACATAGCCACCACTGCCCGTCTGGAGATCTTGCAAGATCTCCGCTGCGAGTTGAGCGGGGCGTGTTTGGATGCTGAGTGCAGCGGTAAGCCTCTTCAAGGTCGCTTGATTCAACTCTCGCGACACAATCAAAGCTGAAGGGCCAAAATTGAAGTCGCCATTGAAGCAAGTCCATTTCAGAAGCTGCGCAAGGAAAGTGACTGCCGATGTAGTGAAACACCAAAGTGCGGCCACTACGTACCGCTTTGTCGAATTCATGTCGTCTCATTTTTTGTCTCCTTTCTCGTTTATCCAACGGTAGGCACAATGCCCACCGCTCGAAGCACGGCAAGAAGACACAACAGATTTCGAGAAATTGCCCACACGGCAAAAAACGCCGATTGTTTTTACGTTGTCCTGGGCGTTGTCGGACAGTGTGAAACCCTGGAGAGGGTTTGGAAGGAAATTGTCAAAGAGCAAAAGCACTGAGCTTCATTATTGAGCGAAGACCCCAAGCGTACAACAGACAAGCCGTAGAAAGTTCTTAGACTCGTTTGCCTGCGGCGTGTTTTCTTTCCCTTCGGCTCGTATGGGCTCACCCACGACTGGCCTATCGAACGAAAGGGAAAAAACTTTGCAGACAAAAGCGTTCCCGATGGGTGAATCGTGCTGGGAAGCCAGCGGAAGTGTTTTGTTTTGCAGAGGCAACCGGAGGGCTCTTTCAGAAAAGGATTTCGGGCGGATAGCCCGACCGCTGCCGCGTCGAATCGGTTGGGCAAAGCGACTGGCACAATGCAGCCTCTTATCATTTGGCTGCCAGTCGCCGGGCCCCAAACGAGTTGTCGCGGTCTTGGTTTGGGTACAAATCGCTCAGCTTTGTGCCTAGAATGAAAGCACTGCAAAATAACAGGAGAATTTTTTCTGAGGACATAAGCCATGACTGAACGCTTAACCGAAGTCGCACAGCAGCTAAAGGGCGAACGAGATACGCTCGCAATCGAGATCAATTCACTAAAACAAGGCCTGGCCGAACGCGAAGGCGAAATGTCTCGCATAGACGGTGCTCTAAAGGCGTTAGGCGAAAAACCAAATGGTAGAACACCTCGAAAGCCAGCCGCAACAAAAGACGATGTGATCGAAGCGATGCTTGCGACACTGCGAACGGCTGCACCACTAAACGAAGAAGACCTTCGCCGCGAAGTCGAGCAGCGAATCATCGACGACGGGAAGAGCCGCATGGGACTCGGCCTCCGCTTCAAGGAAGCACTGCAAGACAGTCGTTTTACCGATGGCTCGGCTGGTTATGCACTAGCCGAAGTTCAAGAAGCCGTCCCCACTTAACTCAAACCAACAGAGAAGAGCGACCTTAAACCCTCGCGGGATCCAAATCTTGCCCTTGCGGCAAGTGGGGTAGTGGGCTTCGGCTCACTACCCCGAGGAACTTTCCCCTATGGGTTTGCATGCGGTCTCCCAACAAGGACCGACATACTAAACAACTGTTGGATGAAGGAAGTTCCTACTTCACCTACCAAATTCCAAATGAGTTGGGAGCAGCTTCGGCTGCTCTCAATTGATTATGGATAAAATGGAGGTGACTTATGGAAGAAAAAACGAAGGAATTTATTTCTGAAGTTTGTGACCAGGCAGTCATCGTTGCATTTCAGGCCGCACTTTGGGTTCTGTTTCTTGCAATGATTGCTGAATGGATTGCTTCTCACTAGCTGGAACTTCTTTCGGCTCTCACACCTTTTTAGGTGTGAGAGTTTTTTTATGCTCTGCGGCCGATACGCAAGACGGGATCATCTGTATCGCTTGGTAAGTCGGTGTCGGCCGGTAAGTGCTGCATTGCGACAATGCACAAGGCCCCAACTAGCAACAGCGATACCCAACACTGAACCAGCAGTTCGGCTAGATTTCTCGGGCGAGTTAGAAATTCTCGTGCCGAAGGAGGTTGGGTAAACCCAAGGCGTCGATTGCTGAGAGCGTTGGCACGAGCCAACCTGGGGTTGGCGTAGTCAAGAAAACGCTCAAACCATTCGTCGAGTTTCTTGAGCCTTGGGAATCTTTTCGAGATTGGCATCGTTTCACCGTGCCACAACCGCCAGAGCTAAGCAATTCTGGCTACGGGCCACCTTCAATGAGCCCTTCAAGATAGGCTTTGCGTTCCTTGAACGCCTGTTGGGCTTCCGAAGAGTTAATCGCTTTCTTGAAGGCATCGATGGCCTCGTCAGTATAATCACCAACGAAGTTGTCTTTGTAGCCCTGCTTCTCTAATTCCTCACGGTAGTAAATGGCTGCTCGAATATATCGCCACTGCTCAAGTGACTCTGGCTTGCAATCGGCACGCCAACTTCGCTCTCCTGGTACACGCGGATGGCCGGATGCAACCCATACGTATCGGTGAAAGGCTTGGAGAGCATCTATTTCGGGTTTTGTCGGGTCACCAAATAAGTCTGTGAGAACTGGCGGACCCCAATTGACGAGTGCTAAGCGGCGGTCGTTGCTATTGCTAATGAAAGCCATGAGCTCGGCAAAATTCGCGACGCTGCGTGTTGGTAAGGAGTTTGGTTGCACCGTTGCTTTCGGTTTAGTTTTTGCTGACGGGCTGTAGTATCGGTCCCGACGAACGCAACCGTTCCCGAAACACTCTGGGCAGACGGTCTCCCCATCTTGCGTTCCGGTGCCTTGGCAATCCGAGCAAGGTTTCTCACGGATGCGGCTGTTGCCTGGGATACTCGTATCGATGGGCCAGATTGGCTCCCGCCCGATGCCCCAGCAACGCTGGCATTTGGCGGGACCATATTTTCCACTCCCGCTGCAGCGTTGACACGGCGATTCGCCAAATTTACCGGCGTAGCTAGACCATAGAGAAGCTTCGTTGGTTTTAGCCGTGGTTGCCACACTACTCACGAATTGTTTTGCTTCGGGGGCCCACTCGTGTCGTGTGTCCCACAACTTGTTGAGGTCCTCCCGGTGTTGCTTGTCGGTATTCTTATTCGCTTCTCGGCCCTCGCGTTGATCCCCGAAGATTGTGTAGGTGATAGTATCGATGTTGTGCAGGAGCGTGAATGCCAAGACGCACATAGTGATTACGAAGAATACAGTTAGCCCGGGGCGGAGCGAATCTTCGACTGTTTGATACTCGTTGCTCGACATTATTCTGTTTTCCGATTGCTTCTCCGAGCAGCCTTGTTCAACCGATCTTGCAAATCGGGAGCGGTCGGTGCCTGTGGCTGCTGGGGTTGCTGAATTTGTTGAGACTGTGGTTCTTGGCCGGGTTCTTCCTGATGCAGACGGCGAAACATCTCGTCCGTCTGCATACTGCTGACGGTCTCTGGTTGAACTTCTTCTGGGTCACCAGCGAATTGCGTAACGACACTCGGGCGAATCGAGGAAATCTTATCCACTATGCCGAGCGTAGCGGTTATTGTTTCCGCTGTCTGTTCGGGCCAAGGCGTTTTTTCGCGGTTGCGGTACTCTTCTGAGGATATGTGATATGCCGACCGAAGGAAGAAAGGAAACCCTTTGAACTTTGCAAAGTCCATACCTCGACTGAGCTGTACGATCGAGAGGCTTGGATCATCTGTCATACGAATCACGTCATTGACGGTGATTCGCGGTTTGTCGAAATAAGGTCTTTCAACACCGTCTACCTCCAACGTATCAGCCATGTAGTGGATCGTTGCTCCTGATGCGTCAACGAGTTGGTCTCGTTGCATCAGGTCCGATGAGGCAAAAAACTGTTTGATTCTAGTATTCGCTTGTACCGTAGGAATCAGGTCGATGCCGTGCCCTTTTAAGTCGTTAATCGTCTGGTTTGACAGAATCGCAGCAAGGCCACGTGAACGAGCCTGGCGTAAAATGATCTCAAGATTCGTGCTAACAATCTGTTGAAACTCATCGATAAAGACGTACGTTTGGTGGTCCCCTACCTCAGCGTCCGGTTTCTGCACTGCGGCGGTCAACAGGGAAAACAGAGCAAGCTTGGCCATGTCCCTAACCGTAGACGTCTCAATACCACTGGTTAAATAGAAGTAAACCACCTGCGGATTACGAACAACATCGGCCATGTCGATTTGATTGGCGGCGGCAGTGGCGTATTCCTTATGCTCGGGAGCCGTTGCGGTAATGTTCAGAGCCGGTACTTTTGCCAGAGCCTCTACGGTGGCCAGAAAATGAGCGGCGTCTTTGTAGTGTTGCGGGGTGAGCCGGAATTTGTCTCCGGTAGCAGTACGATTTCCGTGCTGGCAGACGTAATAGAGCTGAGCAAAGGATTGCAGCGACTCTTTGAACGAATTGAGAGCCCGGGTCATTACCTGACGGTTCTGTCCCGCGTAGTAAGATGGCCCGTACTCACCGCCGTAATTCAAACCCAAGGCTTCAATAATAACTTGGGAACGCTGGTCGTAGGAAAGCTCATGCATGTGGCTTTGCGTGAAGGGATTAAAGACGTGCGTAGACTTGTTGAAACCATTGGTGAACCATTTGAAAGGCAGCCCTGCTTTTTCGGCGTCGGCTCGTACACCGTGGAACAACGCCGGGTCACCCTTGAGGTCGATGACAACGATCGACGATTGCTGAAGCGGACTATCACCGTTGGAACGAATTCGCTCGGCATCCCGCTTATCGCGAGCGGTTAGACCGATGAGTTGTGAAATCATCGGTGCCAAGCCAAGGGCAGTTTTTCCACTACCTGTGTCGCCCATGATATGAGCATGTTCTCGGAGTGCTTTTCTAGGCAGCATCACCGGGTAATCCCCCCACTCGTGAGTGCCGAGATAAATGCTTTCTCGTTCTACATCATTGCGCGAACGTTGCATCGTTTGAACCGTTGCTTTCCAAACAGCACCGGGTGACTGGTCAACGGTGTCGTCGAGAACCAAATCTTTGGCCGCTGCGGTCAACAACGGTGCAGTGGCGATGCTTCCACAAAGAAACAGAAGAAGTAACGGCACAAATAACAATCCCATGAAGGCTGCGGCAAAAGTCCAGATAAAAAATACCCGGTCCTCTCCCCCCAGCCCGTGTAAGGCAAGCAGCAACCAGCTTTCTGGTTGTGGTTCTGTAACAAAGGCTGCGGCTTCAGCGGACCGTCCTTTATCACTAATTCCAGCAAAGGAGGCCGGATTACTCCAATCCGAATCGTAAAACGATTTTGGTTCTGTAGTCGCCGCGTTTTCTGTTTGTGGCATGTCTTCCCAAAAGCGGCGGCCGTTCTGCTGTACTCGCAAGTCTCTCGGTCTTCGCTGACGTTTTGCGGATAGTGGCTCCGGCTTGTCGGCTAAGTCTACAAACATTTTCTCCTGATTCCTGAAGCTTTGACCTGCGTTTTCTTGTGCAGACGATGCCACACTGAGCTTTTCTTTTGCTGCGAGCCTGGCCTCAGACCACCTGCGGTGATCAAGACGAAAATCGAGCATGTCGTATTGCAGCTCGGTCAGTTTTCGTAGCTGCATCAATTGTTTTGCTTTTTCTTGGTACTCTGCTTCGGTTGTCGGCGGAACGAAATTAAAGTCAATGGAATCGTAGCCGGGATAGTGCTGTAGCTCGTTTGGCTGGGGAGTTTGCACCAAGTCCAATACGGCTTCGGGTAAGCTAATGGTTGCCGCCCATCGCTCGCTTCGCGAGAGTGAAAACGGGAAGTAATACGCACTTGGCAACAGCGTTACGGTTACCAAGCCGACTACAATCAGTACGACGAAACTTCGAATAGTCCAATGTCTCCATATCCCTCGGGGCCGATGCACACCCGGAGCAAACGGGTGTGCAAAGTAAGTTAGCCAGTGGGCACAAGCTTTCAGGAATAACAGCGGCTGAAACGAGCGGCTTCTCCCGTAAGCTGCCGCAAAGACAACTGCCGCTATCAGTAACAACCAGAATGGTAGCCAAAAGGCGAAAAAATACGCGGCCTCACCGTAGGCAGGAGGGTGCCAGCCAAAACGGTCGATGCAGAAAAACAATAGCAAGGTCAGCGTGCCGGCCAGCAAGAGCAGCGGCCATGCAAACCCCAGTGACATCGTTTGTAGCCGGGACATCATTCGCCAACGCCGACGCTTTTTCCTGGGTATCAGGACGTCGGCCGAGAGATAGGCGACGTATTCGTATGCAATGAGAAGACTAAGAACCGCAGCAACGAAAAGCAAAGCGAAGAATGCAATAACGATTACGATGTATGGTTTTCCCAACAGGACCGCAAAGAGCGAGAGGCAAATGGGACTAAAAGCCGCAGAAAGCGAAACGCTAGTCGCTTCGCGTGCCCAAGCCAAGTAAATACACAGGATTACTGCACCGATAGCAAAAAGTGTGAACGCAAGCCAGTTTGCGAAATAATCTCCGAGCATTCTCCCAGCAAGTGCAATGGGCAAGCTGGAAACAACAATGGCGAGAGCGAAGCTGATCAAATATCCGGCGGCTGCACGAAGCGGCGGTGCGGGGGCCTGGCGGCACAACGCTAAACGATCCGTTGTTGGCATCCCTTCCGCGTCGAGCGTATCGGTTAGCGCTCTGTGAACTCCGTCATGCCAGGAGCGTAATTCAGATCTTGACAAGCCGACGTCGTGAAGCACGCCTCTGGCGGCGGCGCTGGTTGGCCTGATCAAGTTCGCGCTGGCGATCTTCGCTGCGATGCTCAGGGTGTGCCTTGAGCCATCGGTCAGGTAGCAGCTCGGAGAGCTGTTCACGCTGGTCCCTTGAAAGCGATTCGAACGGGGTTTGGGCGTCGCCCACCCGCAAGTACTCGGGAACGATCTGAGGAAGCCGGACGAGAACATCGTTGAGATACGGGGTGACGTGGACATGATTAGAACGAGCACTCTGGATAAGCGTGTACCAGACGCATGCCGCGCGACCACCCGCATCGCTCCCAAAAAATTGGTAATTTTTTCTTCCAATAACCGAGGGGCGAATGACTCTTTCTGCCATGTTGTTATCGATCGCATAGCGCCCGTCGGTTGCAAATCGCGTCATCGCGTTCCAACGATTGAGCAGGTAGCCGATCGCTTCGGCCAACTTGGTCGAAGGCCGTACCGTCGGCTGCACTTCGGTGAGACGATCGTGCAGAAGGGCAAGAATGGGAACCGACTCGCGCATGCGCACTTGTCGTCGCGTTTCCACATCGGCATCGGCCAGGCGATCCTCGATGTCGTACAGTTGCCAGATCCAAGCGAGCGCCTCGTGCGCAAGTGGCTGCGTTGAGACGGCGCACGCTTCGTCGAACTTCCGCCGCGCATGGGCCCAACAACCCAGATCCAGAAGTCGGCCATCCGATTCCTTGACTAGGGACGTGTAGACACTGTAACCGTCGGTTAATAATCCGCCTTGAAAATCATCAAGTATTTCCCGCGGACCTGCGCGGGATCGATCAAGTCGATAGTCAAATAGTTGGTACGGATGCTGGTCATCGCCAACGTAGGCCCAGAGATAAACCAGCTTGGTCGCCCCAGCCCCGGGACGCAGGACACGGGCCGTGGTCTCGTCGGCCCGTACATAAAAACTATCCAGTACTTGGGTGCGAATCAGATCCCACACCGGCAGCAGACGCTCGCCTGTTCGCACCACGGCGTTGCTCAACACGCTGCGGTTGAACCACATCGTGGTGGTGGAACGAAGCTCTTCCTGGAGACGATACAGGGGCAGGTGACGCTCGAACTTGGCGTGTGCCAGCCAGGCTAACATGCTGGCCCCAAATATCCCTTTTTCGTTGATATTGGGTGGCTTTTCGCTGGTGACGATCTGCTGGCCATCCCGGCTAACAGGGCAACCGTAGGTAAACCGAACGTGCTCGGCGATGTAGGCGCTAGACTCAACATATTCTAGTTGCCGTGAGATCTGCTCGGAGATCACCGTCCGCTTGCCGCCACATCCACAAGGACAATCGAGTTCTTCCGGCGGCAGTGGGTGTTCAAAACGCTGGACCGGCAAGCACTCGGGGAATTCAAAACGTTTGCGCTTCTTACGGCGTTTCTTGCGTTTCGAAGACGATTCATCGTCTGGCTCTTCTTCGTCGGTCGCCTCGTCATCCTCGCTAATCTCGTTGCCCTCGATCGACTCGGGATCAAAAAGAAGCTTTTGATCGGGAGAAGGGATAAACCGTTCACGCCGTGGAGAAAAGAGTGCCTTACGGAGTAAGGTGATTTGCTCTTGCATCACCTCGATGTGATTCTGCAACGATTCAAGAGTTGCCTGTTGCTCGCTATTAACCCTTTTGAGATGTGCGATCTCGGCGCGCTGCACTTCGATCTCTTTTCGGAGTTTGTCGGATTCCATCGACAACGTTTCGGTCCTTGAAGGTGCGTCACGAAATGGCAAATGATCACACACCGTTGGTGTAGAACACACATGTTTATTTATCGACAATTCACGTTGCGCGTCAAGGTGGTTTCCAAGGCGATTGAGTAATTTGTTTTGCCTGCTCACGACGCCACCACTTGCGACGTTTGACACTCGATAGCTCGATGCCTTCCAGCAACAATCGCAGGTCGTCCACATGCAGTGTCAAGTAATCACCGGGGGATGCAATCGCCCCTCCATGGTCGGCGCCACGTAGTGTCTCGAACGTTCCTCGTTCAAGATGCTTGTAGAGGATGATCGTGCCGTCACCCGTGAAATAGAGTACCTTCAACCGGTTGCGGCGTCGGTTGAAAAACAAGAAAAGATCTCCGTCTTCAATCTGTTTGCCAAGCTCCTTTTCGACGATACCGATTAATCCACAAAAACTTTTACGCATGTCCGTGGGAGCCAACGCGGCGAAGACTTTTATTTGGGATGGCACAATCAACATGACGCCACCTCACGCAACGCCTGCAATACGTCCTTCACTGTCTCACAATCGGTGCCGTGAGGCACATCCACAAAGACTCCCTGCTGCGGCAAGTGAATACGCAGCGTGGACGCAGGTGTCGTCCCCTCGATCCGCACAGGCACCAGTTGGGTACCCTGGACGGCGTTACGACTGGTTTTAAGAGACTTGGTCGAACGGCTCCCCTGCTCTGGGGAGGCTTGCTGCTCACGGAACTTACGCTGCCAGGCATAATAGCTGGTTTGTGTAATCGAGTTCTGGTGGCAAAACGCCGCGATGCTCAAGCCGCTTGAGGACTGCTGTTTCAGTAGGCCACGCCAGTGGGACTCTTGGGATTTGTTTCGATTGGTCATTGTGCTCGTTCCTGGAATAAAGGGAATGGTTCACCTCTATTAGGATAGCGCGCAATTTTGGGACGCTGTTCACAGAACGCTTACGCGTATCGAGCCCTTCGTAACCAGTGTCTTGGTGACTGGGTGCGAGTTCGCCTTTTAGCGGTTTCTGATAGAAGTCGGGGTCACGAACCTTTTTTCGGGAAGAATTGGCCATGATGCTATTTCTTTTGCGGTGCGATGAGCGGTAGCAAGTCTTCGATGACGTAGAACTTGACGGTGAAAGGTTCAGGAATGTCCGCGTCTTGCAAAGCGGCTGCCAAAGCCCGGGCTTTGTCTTGCAGAGCAGTGATGAAAGTCATTTCTGCCAGTCCGTTTAACAGCATGTCACGATAAGTGTCGTTGTTGCAAAGTTTGGAGATCTTCGCTTCGATGCGTGGAATCGTATAGCTCCAACGCCGAGAAGCCGGGGAATAGTCGATTTTGTAAAAACCTAAGCGGGTTCGTTCTGGTTCGCTCTTGTTGAGGTAGTAGTCAACTCGCATGCTGGGACCGGATAGCTCTGGAAAATCCAAAGCCATATCATCAGTACTCTTTTTCTCATAATGCAATCTGGGGTCCGTGCAGAGAAGCAAGCCGGCATAAGCTCGAATTTTTGCACCATCCTTTAGGTGCATTTCCTTGCGAACCGGTTGGTTCAGATATTTCGCCCCCTGTTGGCTTAGATGGTAGTAGCGGCGTTTCTCCATCAGGTCGGCCGATTGGAGATAGCCGGCTTTGCGAAGTCGCTGTAGCCGCTTCTTGGCGGATTCAATACTAATGCCATTCATCTCTGGCAACTGTGCCACGACTTCGTGTGTGGTCATCTTATGCAGTGCCACGTGCTGAAGCAGTGTGATATCGGTCGGTTGAATTTGAAAATTGTTCTTCACCATAGCTCATACGGAAGTTCCCGATCCTCGCAATGTAGATGGAAGTCGAGACAACGCTGCTTGTCATAGCGACCCCCGAATTCGACGACTTTCTTAGCTTGGCCACTGCGAACGATAAACGCGTCGGGGTCCTTAACGCGAAAGCCAGCTTTGGGCAAAGCGTCTTCGCCAATCCAAAGCGGGAATTCTTCTGGTCGGTGTCGGTGGTAATAGCAGTAGACTACCGCTACGTGGAGATCGTGCGTCCAGTCGAAGGGTTTCGACGGCAAACCGGAGCTGTAACTAGCGAATAAAAAGATGCTCTTCTTCGTGGCCATGTAGACCGTTTGCGGGATAGAAGGTTCTGTCCAACGCGAGCGAAGGCCGTAAGAAACTTTTCCCGGGGAAGGTCGCCGGTCACCTGGTTGCCAGGCACAAACGGGCAACTCCAGGTTTAGAAGCGGGTGCGTATTGAGTGAGTAGGAACTGAGCAAATCAGCATCGCACATCAAGCGAAGCCGTCGCCGAGCGTTACTCATTCGCCGGGGACTTGGCTTCCACCATAGATTGGCGACTTGCTTCAAGGTGAGCATACGAACCTTGAGAGCAAGAGTGCGAAGGATGTCGATGTCCCGCTGCGTCCAAGTTTGTTGGTGGGAGATAGCAAGCATAGTCTAACCATCATAAAACAGGAGGCAGTGGCGTACAACTACTGCTCTGTCGTATGCGTCGCGGTACTGGACCGATCCCGTTCCGGTAACGTGACACCACAACGTGAACTCATCCCCACACTTAGCGTCGCCGGCGTCGCCAGCGATATGCGGACGTGTGATTCACCGGTCGGGAACAGCACCGGGAAGACATTGCAAAAGCCAAGTTGATGCCGCGTACGAATCGGCTAGCGAAGCGGTGCGACAAGTGGGACAAGCAATGGCTAGTGACAAACTTGTTTGGCACGCAGTTGCTAGGGTTCCCGCTCAAAAGAGCTGTGCAGTGGAGATCTTCCAAGTGGCGATCACTGGGAAATCTCCACTGCACAGCGGGTTAAAAAGCCGAGGCAAAGCCGAGACCGCTGGGAAGCTCTGAGAATCTCCCAAGCATGGGAGAGCTGGTGGAATTCTCAGAGCAAAAGCAAGACTGTATCGCAATGCGATGCGACTCGCGAATGTCCAGTAGCGGGCATCCAAGCACCAGCAAGCTACTTGCTTTTGATGTCGCACCACGGACACCCGTAGCAGAACGCATCCTTGTTCTCCGATGGCGACTGTTCTACAAACCACTTGAGCACTTGAAGTTGTTCAAAGATGTGGTTGCCCTCTATAGCATCGTCTCGTAGACGGTAGAGCAGAAAATCCTCCTCCAAATCCTTTGCATCAACGAAGTGGACCAATGCCGTCAAGGCGAAAAGAACTTCCGTGTAGCTGTAAGTCATCTCGATGCTAGTCATAATGCAATTCCCCTTTGGTTGAAAAGCCGGAACCGAACAAGACTGCTCGGCCCCGGCAGCCCGCTTAACCTAGCGGACCAGAGGTGCTGGTAGTGTTGACCGAACCATTAGAGTTCGGTGCAGGAGCAATTCGGATGCCACCAACTTTACGGCCTCCAAAGGCGATGTTCTCGTCGACGTAAAGCGTCACCTGCCCTCGCCACAAGCCGGTATTCGTGCTGCCGAATATCTCCGACAAAGCATGAATGTTGGTCTTGTTCAGGATTAGCGGCTTGTTGCACTCAGCAAACGTGACAACCAGCATTTGCTTCGCCTTTCCTTCGATTGTTTCAGCACTGACGTTGGTGATGTTCACCACCGGTGTGCCGTTTACATCTTCTTTCTTTAAGTAGTTGCCCAAAAAATCCAGCGCATCTGGCGGAGCAACTTGTATTTCGTTGTATGCTTCCATTTGGTTTTTCTCCTAAGTGGGGCCCCTGCAGGGCTCCGTTATCAACTCCGTCCCAAAAAGCAGCAGACAAGCGGCAGTCAAGGTGGAGCCTCGCCCCGAGCGAGTCGACCTTGACGGCTTAGTGCCGGCTGATGCTTAGCCGGCCCCGTAGGGGCGTGTGCTTCTTCCGGGTGCGGAAAAGTACGCGAGCATTTTCCGGGTGCGGAAATGCTCCGGCGGTTTGGGACGGAGTTGATAACGGAGCCAACAAACCTGAGAAGAGAATTCACGAATAGTAACAGCCCACCGGTACTAGCTGTCGGCGGTGCTTAGCACGCCAGGTGTCTGTGAGTGACATTCAGAAACGTGACATCCAATCAAATGTGTGGCATTTTACGTGCATGGTCACTATAACCGTTCCACAACACTCCAAAGAAAAGTCATTCTCCGAAATAGTTGATAGCCTTCCAACTATTCACCACGCGTGGCTGTTGATGGATATTCTCGCCATTGGAAGTAATAGCGGATCGGTCGTCGGTGATCAGCTCTGCGATTCGGCTTATGCCAAGGAGGGCGTACTCCAGAACTACTTGGAGGCACTAGCAAGCCGGGGTTACGTGAGAATCTTCCATTCTCACTGAGTAACGAGCTGCCGGAGATTGGCTGTCAATTTGTCTGACGCTTCGGACTTCTCGACGCCCCATAGATTGCCGAGAAAGTCGACCACATCATCCGTTTCACCCGGCAACAGCGGGCAGCCGCTCTCCTGGGCAAACGGACCATCAGTTTCAGTTAGGATTCGGTGTTGCGGCATTCTCGCAACCAGTGATCGTCCACGCTCTGAGCGAATCATTGCTGGGCCGACGCTGAACCAGCACTTCATGTCTATTGCTCGTTGCAAATCACCGTAGCTACCGGAGTACCAATGCAGCACGGCTGGGCCGGCCTTCAAGTTCGCTTCCAGGAGATCAAGTACCGGTGCACTCGCCCGCCGGCTGTGTATCGACATCACTCGGCCGCCGACACCGGCACAAGCTTTCAAAATGTGTTCGAATACCTGAACCTGGATCTCCCAGCTGTCTCGCAATTCAGGGCTACCGTCCAAACCGATCTCACCAACGTATCTGACTGAAGGCAAAATCTCTTCGAATAGTGGCAGCTCGAACCTACGCTCCGCAGCCAATTGAGGATGTAAACCAAGCGCCGTTCTGATTCGTTCATGGCCGTCGGCCAGTGCCGATGTTCCTCTCCATGCACTAGGCGTTGTTGTTACAGAGAGGACATAGATTCCTTGTTTGGAACAAGCGGCAACGACTTCTTGCGGATTGGGGTAGAGATCGAGATGGCAATGAAAATCGATCACGTCACACCCTGATCCTTGAGGAACATCGCTAGCTCACAAATGCCCAGTTCAATCAATTCCAGATACGGCTGTGGGTCTTGGATAAACTTGGAACTCAGCTGGGCACCAACCCACCTATCTATGCCATCGGCTTCCACAGCCGCGATCGCCATAGCGGCGGCTCTAACATCGTCAAAATGAGCGTAATCAGCGTGTTTCTTTCCAAGTTCTTCATACCGATACGACGTCGTGTCCGGGTGTCTCCACTCGAAAAATGCGGCTCGGCGAATGAGACAAGGAACACAACGCCCGCAATGTTGGTAGTGGCGACCGTAGCGACCGCAGCTGGTTGCACAGCAGGCTGCTTTCAAAAGATAATCTTGATCAGCGCAATCGCGCATCATCCGACCCTTCGTGTGGAATTGATAGGGATTCTCGATTCGCACTCGAAGGCCGCTGTTATCCAGAAGCCGTTGGAACAATCCGATGTACGTTGGATGAGTGGTGCGAGTGCTTAGGCTGCCGATACGCATGTCAGTAAATGGCGGGTTAATGGAGATAAAACCATTTTCGCAGACATATAGTGTGACAACCTCCTTATCTCGATACTTCTGCAAGGTTGTTGCAGCCAATACGCCATAGGCAAGAAAGGCAATGGATCGGGCCCTCTGTGAATCCTCTGTAGCACCCGGCACTGTGGCGTTGTGGGTCAATTGGAGGTGCCGGAGGCCTCCACCAATTTCCGATGCAAATTCGACTTGGCGATCCTTGTCACCTTGTGCAACTTGGCTAACGACAAACGGTTGCTTCCCACAAGCCGCAAGATCGATTGCGCCGACCAGACTGTCCAAACCTCCCGATAGCAGCGATACACAATCATTCGCGGGAACCAGCGGCTCATTATGTGGTTCATAGAAAAAGCGTCCTTTAGTAAAATCAACAGCCCACAGATCGCTTGTGAGAAAGCGTAGCAATTGCTGGACTAAGTCTCGTTGTGAAGTCCAGAAGTCTACGTCCCAAACGGCGATCGAGATTTCGATTTCGCGCGTCCAGCCATCCGCGCTATTGCCCGTTAGGACGGCAGTATCTGCAGTCACTACTGATAGAGCTATCGAAAGTAGATCCCAAGCTCGGCGTGTAGGCCTTAGCTGCTGTTTCGTGATAACTTCTAGCGCTGCGGCGCCGGCCGACGCAACGCTCGACGACTCCGGACGAGCGAACAACAAGACAGGAAGGACATCATCGTCCAACTCACTACTAAGATCCATACTGGGAGCACACGCCAACTTCATTCGGCGTACTCCTCAAACACGTTACACGAAGAACGAAGAACCGTTTTTACTAGTCGCACTATTGTGCTCCTATTAAGTTCTTTACCCTGCTGCTTTAGCTTTTGGAACTCTGCGGCAACGGTTTCGCGGATAAACTCACACGCTTCCTTCAACCGACGCTGCCCCGTCGAAGCACTCGGTGCTTTTTCTTGGATGGTAAGACCGACATCTAGAACGAAGTGGCGATATACGTCATGAGCCACGTATTGAATGACGGCATACTCGCGTTGCTGATCCGTAAGGTTGAGCAAGTCCGCTTCGGGATAACGGTTCAAGAGAACGGACAGTGCATCATTGATGGCTGCTTGCCCAGCCTCGGCATCCATTGAGCCGTTAAGTGGACAAGCCAACTCGACAACGGCATTGATGATCTGTCGGGCCGATTTCCCTTGCAGCAATTCGCGATCTAATCTGCTCTCAGCCGCGTCCGGTGACAGAGCCGAGTAGAGAGATCGAGCGGTGCCAGCTGATCCTGCCAGGCGTTGCGCCGCCGCCGCACTGCCGCCCATTCCAGTGCCCACATAACGCCCAACTCCTTTTCGGAGTGATCCACTGTCCCCTGATTCAGCAAACTTACCAAGGCTAATTCTGGTACTACGAAATCGTCCTGGGGGCGCTATGTCGACCTTACTTTTATCGGGTGGCAATTGCTGCTCATCTCCGCCATCGTCGGCAGGCACCTCGGACTCTGGATCTTCTGGATCGGGTACCCACGGCGGAACAATTGGAACGTTGGATGGTGATCCCGGACTAGATTTTGATGTCCCCATTTTCTACGGCTCCAATGCAGCATTGATTACTTTCTTGGCAGGACCCCTTACTCCGTTTTCCTTCCATGCCCCGAATACCTCGCGAGCCCATGGTTCTCCAGCGATCTTCGGGACGATCGCCGCCGTAATCTGTGTCGTGGGCCGCTTCGATAGGAATCCAGCCAGGCGTTGACCCTGGCTCGCATCGACGCGTGCAATCGTCAGACAAGCGGTCAATATTCCCGGTACGCCCCATTCCTGTTCCCGGTGGGCGTGCTCCAGCAAGCGGTCCATCAGAATCGACAACTCGGAACGAGTTAGTTCACCGCACTTGCTGCGGAGATCTCCGGCCATGTCAGGCTCAGCCACTAGCGCCGCTAGGATTTCGGCAGCTTCCGACGAAAGCTGGTCTTCCGGTGTAATCAGTGGAACGTGTTCACGGCTGACGTACAGCACGCCGCGCAGATCAACGTCTGCCAGCATTGGGCGAATCGTTAGCCATTCCCTGACGAACTCGCCATCCCATGGCACCTCAAGTGACAGTTCTTTGCCTTCATTGGCTCTCGCTTCCCACTCACCCAAGAACTCAGCGCGACCCGCTTCATGGCCATTCACAGCTTTGACGAGTTCTGCGTAAGCGTCTGGGTTGCCACAGCGCTCAAATAAGAGCACTTTGCCAAGTACCGTTTCATCAACGCCGATACCGTTTGCATCGGAAATCGCCATGCGAATTGCAATGGCATTCATGAATCGCTTGATGAGTCTGGGGTTGCCGGCTATTTGAGAGACGGTTGTCATGAGCGGCGCAAGCCGGTCGGCGGTATGGAATCGGCTTTTAAGTTCGCTGGGAATTTCGACTCCCAGTTTTTCCATGAACGTCGGGTCGACGCGTTTTCCTTGCCAGGTCTCTCCGAGTTGCTTGCAGACACCAAGTCGTACCGTATCAAAATCTTCTTGGCTCAACGAGCTATTCTGGGCATAGAGAAGCATCATGTAGGCGCGTACTTCCTGCGTTCCGAGCGGAGGCACGCGTATCGGAACCTGTACGAGTTTATCGAAGTAGCTGGTGACTGCCTGGTCCTCGATATCCGCATAATGGCGTCGCACGGCATGCTTTATCATGGCATCGTCGGCGGCGATCACAAACGCGGTGTTTTCGAGAAACAAAAAAAGCCTAATAGCTTCCAACGTGGAAATCGTCGTATCCGGTAGGCAGCGGTCGAGATCATCAATGAGGACGACGAGCGTCACTCCGACCTCCTTCAATGTTGCCTCAAACAAATCACGAATTTCCTGGATTTCTTTCGGCGGCGATTTGACGGTCTTTGGTTTGATCAACTGCTTGCCCGCCGTCCCGACTTTGCCGGCGACATCCTCCACTTGTTCGATCATATCGACGGTGGCGCTGCCAGTTGCGATCGTCTTCCCCAGCTCGACCGCTTCTCCGATAAGCCCTATGGGAGGTAAACCTAGCGCCAACGCCGCGGCTGATCCCGTAGTCAGCTTCGCCACTCGGAGCCAGTTGACCCTACCAAGCAGTTCTTGAGCTTTCTCCAAACCAGTTTGTCGTTCTTCTGCCACTTGCTTTAGAGCTTCAGCAATTACCTCCATCAGAGACGCTCGTGCGTCATCATATCCCTGATAGAGCCAAGCATTAAACTCGACAAACAAGTATTGCGGAGTCTCCGATGAATCGCGCTCTTTGAGTGATTGCTCGACGAGCTTAATCATTGTCGATTTGCCCACACCCCAAGCACCAGATACACCAATTGAAATAGGGCGCCCGTCCGCTTGTACCACGATCTCGGCGACGGTGTTGGCCACACTGCCGAAATTCACGAAATCTAGATTTGTCTCATTGTCGGGCCACATTGTTCTGTCATGCTTCCTGGATTGTCCGGGCGTGTGAAGATCTTCTTTGGCGACTATGTGCCAGACAGTATAGCACGTCACCTTGACCTGACGAAGCCACGTCGTCTTGTGCTGTTGCGCCTAGATAAGGGCGGCGCATGAACGAAGATCCAAGAAACCCAACAGAGAAGAGGAACCCGTGCATGGGTCGACATCAACCAACAGGTAATCATCTTAAAACGAGGTGACCGGCAGCGAAATGCGATAACTGGTGTCAGCGGATTCCCGAGAAAAGCGATGGCTTCCGAATCATGGTCACAGCCTCCTCCGTGCTCTCGTTCTGTGGTGACATGCAAAGCAACCGCATCTGAATCAAGATTCAGGACTCTGTCTTATGAAGATAAAGCACATAAACTTGAGAAACTTCCGAAGGCTGGAGGACGTTTCGATTGACCTAGAGGACAAAGAAACGATTTTCGTTGGGCCGAACAATAGCGGAAAGACTTCGGCCACTGCTGCATTTCGGCTTTTCTTGGTGCGCCCAGAATTCAAAGTCTATGACTTTTCCGTTTCTCGGATCGCAAAGTTAAATGCCTTCGGTTTCGAGGAAGATGAGAACGAGGAGAATCTCCCAGTAATCGAAATGGATTTGTGGTTTTCAATAGACCCAGAAATCGAGTTTGGGCGTGTATTCTCACTCGTACCCAATATCTCAGCCGACCTCGATGAAGTCGGCGTGCGCCTGAGATTCTGTGTTAAAGATGCCAAGAAGCTCAAAGCAGATTTCTTATCCCACTTCCCAAAGTTGGAAGGTGAGTTACGACAAAAGACTCTCTCGCATTTCCTCTCACTTCACGGGAATCTCAATCGTCATTTCGGCCTGAGTTACTTTTCCTTGCAGAGGTCTGAGACGGGTCCAATCCCTAAGCCTCTGGAACCCGAAGAAGGAAAACGTGTTTTGCAGTCATTGGTCCGAGTCGACTTTGTTGATGCACAGAGAAACATCGATGATTACGACATTGGACGGAGTACGCGCTTGTCCGACGTATTTGCAGCCTTCTACAGAAAGAACTTGGAACAGGCAGAAGTAAGTGAGGATGCGAACCGAATAATTGACGAAAACAACGACAAACTCACACAGCACTATGAGCAGACCTTCACCGACTTGTTGGAAGTTATACAAGGCCTTGGCGTACCATCAGTCAATGACCGGCAAATGAGAATCCTTTCCTCTTTAAGCCCGGAGGTGGCACTAAAGGGTAAGCGTTCTGTGAACAGCGTCCCAAAATTGCGCGCTATCCTAATAGAGGTGAACCATTCCCTTTATTCCAGGAACGAGCACAATGTCCAATCGAAACAAATCCCAAGAGTCCCACTGGCGTGGCCTACTGAAACAGCAGTCCTCAAGCGGCTTGAGCATCGCGGCGTTTTGCCACCAGAACTCGATTACACAAACCAGCTATTATGCCTGGCAGCGTAAGTTCCGTGAGCAGCAAGCCTCCCCAGAGCAGGGGAGCCGTTCGACCAAGTCTCTTAAAACCAGTCGTAACGCCGTCCAGGGCACCCAACTGGTGCCTGTGCGGATCGAGGGGACGACACCTGCGTCCACGCTGCGTATTCACTTGCCGCAGCAGGGAGTCTTTGTGGATGTGCCTCACGGCACCGATTGTGAGACAGTGAAGGACGTATTGCAGGCGTTGCGTGAGGTGGCGTCATGTTGATTGTGCCATCCCAAATAAAAGTCTTCGCCGCGTTGGCTCCCACGGACATGCGTAAAAGTTTTTGTGGATTAATCGGTATCGTCGAAAAGGAGCTTGGCAAACAGATTGAAGACGGAGATCTTTTCTTGTTTTTCAACCGACGCCGCAACCGGTTGAAGGTACTCTATTTCACGGGTGACGGCACGATCATCCTCTACAAGCATCTTGAACGAGGAACGTTCGAGACACTACGTGGCGCCGACCATGGAGGGGCGATTGCATCCCCCGGTGATTACTTGACACTGCATGTGGACGACC
Source organism: Lacipirellulaceae bacterium (assembly GCA_965249435.1). Lineage (GTDB taxonomy): Bacteria > Planctomycetota > Planctomycetia > Pirellulales > Lacipirellulaceae > JAJRWS01. The sequence goes on from CBDFMC010000025.1 coordinate 830,326, forward strand.
TGCGATTGTTGCTGGAAGGCATCGAGCTATCGAGTGTCAAACGTCGCAAGTGGTGGCGTCGTGAGCAGGCAAAACAAATTACTCAATCGCCTTGGAAACCACCTTGACGCGCAACGTGAATTGTCGATAAATAAACATGTGTGTTCTACACCAACGGTGTGTGATCATTTGCCATTTCGTGACGCACCTTCAAGGACCGAAACGTTGTCGATGGAATCCGACAAACTCCGAAAAGAGATCGAAGTGCAGCGCGCCGAGATCGCACATCTCAAAAGGGTTAATAGCGAGCAACAGGCAACTCTTGAATCGTTGCAGAATCACATCGAGGTGATGCAAGAGCAAATCACCTTACTCCGTAAGGCACTCTTTTCTCCACGGCGTGAACGGTTTATCCCTTCTCCCGATCAAAAGCTTCTTTTTGATCCCGAGTCGATCGAGGGCAACGAGATTAGCGAGGATGACGAGGCGACCGACGAAGAAGAGCCAGACGATGAATCGTCTTCGAAACGCAAGAAACGCCGTAAGAAGCGCAAACGTTTTGAATTCCCCGAGTGCTTGCCGGTCCAGCGTTTTGAACACCCACTGCCGCCGGAAGAACTCGATTGTCCTTGTGGATGTGGCGGCAAGCGGACGGTGATCTCCGAGCAGATCTCACGGCAACTAGAATATGTTGAGTCTAGCGCCTACATCGCCGAGCACGTTCGGTTTACCTACGGTTGCCCTGTTAGCCGGGATGGCCAGCAGATCGTCACCAGCGAAAAGCCACCCAATATCAACGAAAAAGGGATATTTGGGGCCAGCACGTTAGCCTGGCTGGCACACGCCAAGTTCGAGCGTCACCTGCCCCTGTATCGTCTCCAGGAAGAGCTTCGTTCCACCACCACGATGTGGTTCAACCGTAGCGTGCTGAGCAACGCCGTGGTGCGAACAGGCGAGCGTCTGCTGCCGGTGTGGGATCTGATTCGCACCCAAGTACTGGATAGTTTTTATGTACGGGCCGACGAGACCACGGCCCGTGTCCTGCGTCCCGGGGCTGGGGCGACCAAGCTGGTTTATCTCTGGGCCTACGTTGGCGATGACCAGCATCCGTACCAACTATTTGACTATCGACTTGATCGATCCCGCGCAGGTCCGCGGGAAATACTTGATGATTTTCAAGGCGGATTATTAACCGACGGTTACAGTGTCTACACGTCCCTAGTCAAGGAATCGGATGGCCGACTTCTGGATCTGGGTTGTTGGGCCCATGCGCGGCGGAAGTTCGACGAAGCGTGCGCCGTCTCAACGCAGCCACTTGCGCACGAGGCGCTCGCTTGGATCTGGCAACTGTACGACATCGAGGATCGCCTGGCCGATGCCGATGTGGAAACGCGACGACAAGTGCGCATGCGCGAGTCGGTTCCCATTCTTGACCGTCTGCACGATCGTCTCACCGAAGTGCAGCCGACGGTACGGCCTTCGACCAAGTTGGCCGAAGCGATCGGCTACCTGCTCAATCGTTGGAACGCGATGACGCGATTTGCAACCGACGGGCGCTATGCGATCGATAACAACATGGCAGAAAGAGTCATTCGCCCCTCGGTTATTGGAAGAAAAAATTACCAATTTTTTGGGAGCGATGCGGGTGGTCGCGCGGCATGCGTCTGGTACACGCTTATCCAGAGTGCTCGTTCTAATCATGTCCACGTCACCCCGTATCTCAACGATGTTCTCGTCCGGCTTCCTCAGATCGTTCCCGAGTACTTGCGGGTGGGCGACGCCCAAACCCCGTTCGAATCGCTTTCAAGGGACCAGCGTGAACAGCTCTCCGAGCTGCTACCTGACCGATGGCTCAAGGCACACCCTGAGCATCGCAGCGAAGATCGCCAGCGCGAACTTGATCAGGCCAACCAGCGCCGCCGCCAGAGGCGTGCTTCACGACGTCGGCTTGTCAAGATCTGAATTACGCTCCTGGCATGACGGAGTTCACAGAGCGCTAACCAACATGCGTACCCAGTCGCACTACCTTTGAGATTACTTGGCCAGTCTTGCGAACGGAAACTTCGTCTAGCGTTGGATGCACAAGAAACACGAGACTGGTCTCGCCCAGTTCGCGGGCGACTCGGTGGCGTTCCGCTGGCTTTAAGTCGTCGCCAAAGGCCTCTTCCAAATAAATTTCGCTGCAAGAGCCGCTGAAACAAGGGATGCCTTGGCGGTTGATTTCCTGCATCACACGATCACGATCCCAGCCTGATTTCAGCTTTTGAGGACGCACAAATGTGTAAAATTTGTAGTAGGAATGAAAGCTTTCTTCGGGAGGCATCGGCGTACGGAGCGAGTCGACCTCTTGCAAGCATTCGCGAAGTATCGCGGCATTTTTCCTCCGTTGCTCCACCCATTGAGGTAATTTCCGCAAAGCAACGCGGCCGAGCGCCGATTGCAATTCGGTCAGCCGCCAGTTCGTGCCGAACGACTTATGCAGCCAACGAAAACCGGTCGGATGGTGTTGGTGGTGTGCCGCATCGAAACACTTACCGTGGTCTTTGAAACTCCACGCTTTGCGCCACAACTGGCGAGAGTTGGTAACTACCACGCCGCCTTCGCCGCCGGTGGTCATAATCTTGTCTTGGCAGAACGAGAAAACTCCCAGGTCGCCCAGTGAACCGACGTGATGTCCACGATATCGGGCACCGTGGGCTTGGGCACAGTCTTCGATCACTCGCAAATCGCGTTGTCTGGCAAGCTTCAGAATCGGTTCCATGTCGCAAGGCCAACCGGCTAAGTGAACCGGGATGATTGCCCGAGTCCTCGGCGTTAGTTGTGGTCGAATCGTTTCGATGGTCATGTTCTGGCTCTCGGCGTCAACATCCGCACAAATGGGCTTCGCCCCGCGCATGATCACGGCGCTAGCAGTAGCGATAAATGTTCGGCTGGGAACGATCACTTCGTCGCCAGGACCTATGTCAAGCACCGCGAGGGCAAGTTCTAGGCCCACGGTGCCATTTGCCACGGCGATAGCGTGCGAGGCACCAACAAAATCGGCAAATTCCTGTTCAAAGAGTCTGCCCTCATCGCCAGTCCAGTAATTGAGTTTTCCTGAACGGAGCACGCTTAGCGCTGCCTGCTGTTCGTCTTCACCGCAAACAGGCCACGGCGCGAAGGTTTGCATGCACTGACCGGTGGAGGGCATCGCGTCTATATCTCCCAAGTCATGCTGCTCGCTTTGCATGGTTCACCTCAGTTTGCGTTAATTGGGGAGGAGCAACCATTGTGGTGCCAATGAGAGTTTGCCACAGATAGTGCATGTCACGAAAAAAACTGTAGTCGGCAACATACTGGGTATTGATGCGAAGTTTGTCCGGAAAGATAACCTCTCGATTAAATCGTTCAGGGTCCGGATGCGTTGCGAGCATCTGCTCCTCTTTGCGATACTTGAGTGAAGCGGGGCCCGTGATGCCAGGACGTACTGAAAGAATCATGGTTTCCTCACCAATCAGCGATTTGAAAACCTCTGGGACATCTGGACGTGGGCCGACGAAACTCATATTGCCGACCAATACATTGACCAACTGCGGTAGTTCGTCGATTTTGGTTGCCCGCAGAAATCGCCCGAGCTTTGTGATGCGCGGATCCTCAGCCGTTGTTACTGTTGTCGAGAGTCCTGGGCATTCGCGCATCGTGCGGATTTTGAGAATCGAAAATATCTGACCGTCGCGACCCACTCGTAGCTGACAAAAGAATCCTCGTTGTTTGGTGTCAATACGCGCCAGCAACGCTGCCAGCACAATTATCCATCCGACGGCGATCAGTCCCAGTGCTGCCAGGCAGAAATCGAACCCGCGTTTGATAATTTGTTGGCGTTGACTGAGCATCGAGACAGATCTCCAAAGTGAATCCTAAGCGACGTGGCGGACGGTTTCCCCGGCGAGATTCTTTTGCCAACTGCTGGTCACCTGCTGCAACGTCGCATCGACGAGCGGCTGGATTGAATCATAGGCGGCACTCGAAAGTTGTTGTCGGCCCTTGCCTACATTCCTCGTGGAGACGTGACGCACTGCATTGTGGATGCTCTCCTCATCTGCCTCGGCTTTAATAAATTCGAGAACTCGTGCAAGTTCGTCGCAGGGATTTTGTGTGAACGCCTCATAACGAACAAACAGCACTTGTTTTGAAGGCAATGTTGACAAAGATCGATTGGCACAAATAACACTTCGTTGCCATTGTAGGGCGCAGACTTCTTCTATCGAGAGATAATGCATGGATTCCTGCATGCCTTCAAAACACGGCCCCCATGTTGGAAGTTGTCGCTGTGTGTTAAGACGTCGCCGCAATCGGTGACTTAAATATCGGACTGCATAATATGGAATGTCCTGCCAGGGAACGTAGCCCGCTTTCTTTAGAACGTAGGACAGGTCGAGCGGAGCCTGCCATCGCTTGACCGCCGAGGCCACTACATCGATTCCATCGCGCACAAGAAACACGAATTTGGCCTCTGGCACGATGGATTGCACGTAATCCACTCGAAGTGAGTTGGCACAGGTTTTTTCGATCACCCACTGCGTGCTGCATTGTTTTGCCAATCGCGAAAACTTCTGACGAATGTAAGCAATGGTTCTAGGCGTGGCGTGTTGTACGCCAAGCTCGTCAGTTGGAAATGAGGCATTGCCGATTCGCCACAAGTAGTTGATTTCGTCGCAGGGCCATGTGCTCATGCAAGGATGCTGAGTGAGGAGGTCGCGGAGCATGTTGGTACCCGAACGGGCAGCTCCGATAATTATGACCGGTTGAAAATTAAAGGGTGAAAGAGTCATAGCTTAAGCGGCACACCTTTTTTCGGTGACTTGGTTTATAGGGAGAAGTATTGACTCGCCTGTAAGCCTTCTGTCAATGTCTGAAAACAGTTCCCGCCAACAGGACAGTATTTTTTCCTTTCCGTAAAACGCCTCGCTTCGCGTAACCAACTCGTGTCGTGCCATGGCGGTCCATCGCCGGCGGTCATCACGCGCCCTGCGAATGGTTTGGGCAATGCCTTCGGAAGTGATCTCCTCGGGAACATAGCCGTAATTGTTGCCGACGATGTCTTCCGCCAATTGGCTGTTACGTTCGGCTAACAGCAACAACGGACAGCCCGCGGCGAGATAGGTCATGGTCTTGCTTGGATAAGCGACATGAAACACACCAGCACGGAGTGAGACTACGCCCAGGTTCGCACGCCGCATGCAGGCAGATGCGATTTCGGCCGGTTGAAAAGGTTCGAAGAACACCGTCTCGTTGATCAGGTCGGTCGCCAACTGCATTAGCTTTCTCAATTCTGCGCCCGTTCCCATGAAAATAAAATGAATGTCTCGCTCCGCAGACAGCACATGGGCAGCTTCCACCAGCCTTGGCAGGTCTTGAAAGATCCCCATATTGCCCGCGAAAAGTACGCGGAACGGATTCTGCGCGGAATCGTCAAACAACTTGGGCAGACGCTGAGCTGGTTCGTAAACGTCGAGTGCAAAGTTATTGATCACTGTAATGTTGTCTGCTCTGTTGCCTTTGCGACGACGTAAGGTTTGTTTCATGTCATCCGAGAGGGTAACGACGCGCTCGGCCTCAACACAACTGTTGGTATCTACTCGTTGTAACCAGCGTGCGATGCGGCCTCCGCGAAGTTGATCGGAGAGTACCGCGCTCTCAGGGTGGATATCTTGACAGTGCAACACGAAGGGAATCCCGGTTAAGCGGCGGATTAATCGCAATGCTACCCCCATCAACACGGGGGGATGCGTGTTGGCCACGACCAAGTCATAGCGACGCCGGATCAATACGTGAAGCATTGCACGAAACAGAAAGTACAGGTAGTTGATTGCCCGCAGTAAGTGCATGTGTTTCCGCTCGGGAAGGAGACGGATTCGCTGAACATCTACTCCGCCAAGCGTTTCGCGTTGCGGTTGGCGGGGGAAGACGACATCGTTGTAACCGGGCTGAGCGGTGAATACCGTGGCGGACTTCCCTTGTGTCACTTGGTCTTCCAGAATTGCCCGCAGGAGCCGCGCATAGGGAGTGGCGTCAGGCCAATAATGGCGATAGATAGCCAAGATTCTCATCCGATTGCTTCCCTGTAACACACTTTGAATCTTCGATTTTCGTGGAGAGTCACATCTTCCGTTTAAGCGGCCACGATCCCGTCCCATAAATGTCCAAGTTTGGCAGTTCCCGATATCAGCTTCACAACTCGGTAGGAGGTATTGGTCACGTTGTATTCCTTTGCAATCGGCTGCTGCTTGTCGTGCTCCTGGCTTTGGATCACCAGCTCGACGGACCTCAGAATGGTCTCTGGATCGCGGCCTGTTAGCACAATGTGTCCTGAGTCCATTGCCTCGGGGCGTTCCATGGCGTTGCGCATGGTGATCGCTGGAAATCCAAGGATCGAACTTTCTTCGCTGATCGTGCCGCTATCGGAGAGAGTACACTTCGCTTCCATCTGCAGCCGGACGTAATCGTGGTAGCCAAAGGGTGGCAAGAAGCGGATGTTGTCGTGGCAACGGAACTCGAGCGCTGCTAGTTTCTGCTTCGTGCGGGGATGGGTGCTTACGATAATCGGCATGTCGTAACGCTCGCTCAGCAGATTCATCGACTCCAGTAAATGAATCAAGTGCGACTCGACATCAACATTCTCGGCCCGGTGCATGCTGACCAGAAAGAACTGTTGACGCTGCAACTTCAACTGGTCAAGGATCGTGCTGGCGTCGATGCCGGGGCGATTGGCGTCGAGAACTTCTCGCATCGGTGAGCCCGTTAAGTAGATTCTCCGGGGATGAATCCCCTCGGCAAGTAGGTTTCTGCGCGCATGTTCGGTATACACCAAATTAAAATCAGAAATGTGATCGACGATTCGACGGTTCAATTCTTCGGGCACATTGAAATCAAAACAACGATTCCCGGCTTCCATGTGATAAAGGGGTATTTTTAATCGACGTGCAATAATGCCCGCATACGCACTATTAGTATCTCCCAGAATCAACACGGCATCGGGACGTTCTTTTAGCAGAATTTGCTCCGACTTTACCAAGACGTCGCCTAGCAACTGGCCAAGTGACTCGCGACTTATATTCAAAAAATAGTCCGGCTGGCGAACTTGCAAATCGTGGAAAAAAATCTCGTTTAGCTCGTAGTCGGAGTTCTGACCCGTGTGGACCAGCATATGCTCCGTATGCTGATCGAGCAAATGCATCACACGAGCCAAGCGTATGATCTCGGGCCGTGTACCGAGAATCGTCATCACTTTAATGGCATTGGACATCGGTATCTCTTGGCTATTGACGACTAACTGCCCGTTGAAAAAGTCGTCATCGTAACCCGACGCGTTAGCGAGGGACAGAAAACGCTTGTTTGGTCATCCCTCGCTAACGCGTCGGGTTAGGAATCGCGTCAAATGTTACTTTTTCAACGGGCTGCTATGCGACTTTTTCAAAATAGGTATCTGCGTCCTCGGCTTTGAAGACCTCGTTGCACCAAAACATGGCAAGCAGGTCTTCGTCGCCAACATTTTCGATCTGGTGCGTATGCAGAACGGGAATCGAAATGAATTGTGGCGAGTCGCCAGAGACTCGGAACGTGTGTACGCTCGCGTCGTCGACGTGCCGCAAGCGAATCGCTGCCTCGCCCTTGAGCACACAGAACCACTCCGTCTTGCGTGTATGAAAATGGTTGCCGCGAATCACGCCAGGTTTGGTCGTCGAAAAGAAAACCTGCCCGCCGTTGGCCATGCGAATGATCTCGTATAACTCTCCTCGATCATCGCAATGCACCTGAGGTCGATGGCAATGCTCTTCGAGACTCACATGCGACATATAAGTCGCGTAGAGACGCGCATCCATGGGATCGGAAATATCGGGCACCATGTCGTGCTCCGCGTGACTATCTCGAAAACCGCGCAACTTTGCTAGCAAATCGGACACAGTTAACGAGGCCATTCCACGGACTCTTTGAACTTGTACGTCGGTGGGTGGATTTTCGATCGCCTCGCACAGCACGTCGATGAGTCGATTGACCCAAATAAGCTCGATCTCCTGGTCTTGAATGACGGTCGGTTCTTCGCCTTGAGCAAGCTGATAACAAAAAGTAGCTACTACCGAGTTATAAAATGGCCGACAACCTGGGCCGTAAACATTCGGAATCACGAGTACCGTAGCCGCATTGTCATCGCAGCCAGAGGCCCATTGAGTCAATTGCTCTTCGCCGTACCTCTTGGATCGGCCATAAGCGTTATCCATGTCCCTTTGTGTCGACGAAGAAAACACGATGTGCGTGTTTCGTTTTGATCGCTGAGCCGCTGTAATCAACCGTGTGACTAAACGAGTGTTCGTCGCATGAATCTCTTCATCCTTGCCACGATTCATGGCAGCTAAGTGGACAATCGTGTCACACTGGCCGACGAAGTCAGCTAACTCGTTGGGGTTTTCAAAGGCCTTGCGCGGGCAAGCGATGGCTCGGACTCCCGCTTGTTGAGTCAACCGGCGCATGAGATGGCCTGCCACAAATCCATGGGGGCCAGTAATCCCAACCTTTCGTTCGTTCATGCGGCTTGTCTCCGTGCCTGACCAGCAGAAAACCACTGGTCCAAGTCGAGACGGATTTCAGGTATCTGCATCAGCAACTGCTCTGTATCCTTGACCGAGAGCTGCGGCGCGTTTTCCGAGGTATAACCTTCTCGGGCGATCGCCCCCGAAACGATACCATGTGTGAAGTACTCGTCGTAATTTCGTTCTTGTTGGCTGTGAACCCGGTAGTATTCACCGCAATCCTCGGATCGAGTAAGTTCCTCTTGGCTAACGAGTATCTCGTGCATTTTCTCGCCGGCTCGAATGCCGATTGTTTCGATCTTGTTGTTAACCTGAAAGAGATTGAGCATGGCTCGCGCAATGTTGTAGACCGTCGTGGCTTGTGCCTTGCGAACGAAGAAATCTCCCTGTCGACCATTCTCCATAGCGAAGGTGACAAGTTTTACCGCCTCAGAGAGCGACAGCAGTAGTCGCGTCATGTTTGGATCGGTGATGGTAAGTGGCATTCCACTTGTGATCTGCTTGACGAATAGCGGAATCACGGAACCTCGTGAATACATGACATTTCCATAGCGCACCCCGCAAAAAACGGTCTTTGTTTTGGCCGATTTTGCTCTGGCGAGAGTCACTTTTTCCATGAGTGCTTTAGTTTGCCCCATTGCATTGATCGGATAAACAGCCTTGTCCGTGCTGAGTACGATCAATTTTTTGACACCATTTAGTTCCGCTGCGTCCAATACGTTTTGAGTTCCAATGACGTTGGTCTGCACCGCTTCCATCGGAAAGAACTCGCAGGATGGGACCTGCTTAAGCGCTGCGGCATGGAATACAAAATCGACGCCACGCATTGCCATCGCGATCTGGTTGCGATCGCGAATGTCTCCAATCACGAATGCCAAACGTGGATCGTTGAAGGCGAGTCGCATGTCATGTTGTTTCTTCTCATCCCGGCTGAAGACGATCACCTGCTCTGGGTCATGATGATCGAGCACGAGTTGTGTGAAGTCATTCCCAAAAGAACCGGTACCGCCCGTAACGAGAAGAGTCTTGTGATCAAACATCAAGGTTTCCCTCTCTAGCGAGAAATGAGTGTTGTATGCACCGGGATAGGTTGGTGTGATTGCCTACTCAAATGTCGAAAACGTGCTGATTTGCAGATTTTTTGACATTCGTGCTTAGGAGTAGGTTTGAGCCACGGTTTTTTCCGCATCAACCCTGGCTAGCGCCAAAGCGGCTAATCCGAAAATTGAGCTGCGGTAGAGTACTAGCGCGGGGCCGAAGGGTATAGGCCAATTGCACATACCACAAGGCCACAAAGGGCTAAACTTTGTCTCGGAGCAGTCGTCACCAATGTCGGTGGAAATTTCGTCGATTTTTGATAGCACAGGCCATCTTTCCTATTTTCCGATTTCTGGTAAGGAGGCCAACGATGTCCAAACAGGTAGTTGAGGGTGTCTGGGAATTGTTTCCATGAAAGTCTCCGGCTTTTCCGGGAGTTTGCCGAGAATTTGAGTCCACACTGCTACCACCCCCCCCGGCAAAGTCGGGGGCTTTCATCCGTAATTTCCAGACACCCTCAACTACTTAGCTCCAGTTACAACAAACATTGCCATTGTAATGGTTAGGAAGGCAAGGGACGTCCAATTCATCGCCGCTTGTAAGACTGAGTCTGTTATTGCCCGAGAACAGGGGAAAGCGATTTGCTGAGGCGGTGGCCATGACCTACGGTTGCGGAGGATATGAAGCAGTGACTCAAACTGAAAACAGTAGGAACCACAAAATAGACGAAAGTAGCGAAAAAAGTGGGGATTTTGAGGGGCTAGGGGCTAGGGGCTAGGGGCTAGAGGTTAGGAACTAGACCCTAAATCCTAGACCCTAGACCCTTTCGTGTATTTCGTGGTTTCGCTTTGAGCAGTTATGGATTGGAGGGCGCGAGTTGAGAGGCTATTACCACGACTCGCATCCCACCGATGCCCTTGGCTAAACGCTGGAATTAAAACGACACCGATTCACCGATGACCGACACGAATGTTGCCAACTTTGAGCCCACAACGCCCGTGGTTACGGTACCGGTAAGTACTGCGCCCTCGGACGACGTCCGGCAGCAGTCGACCGAGCATCGCGTAGCCGAGATAAGTTCGCTTCTTAGCAGCTTGGAAGCGGCCGCCGCCGAAAGTGGTCTAACCTCGCGACCCACTGGGGTTCCAGACGCCGACCCGGCGACACAACACGAGAACAAGCTGGTACAAGTTCGGTTGGGTATTGCGAGCAGCCTGTTCACCGCCCTTCGACACAAACATCCTCAGTCGGCGTCGCACAGCCTTCGTGTCGCGTTGGGCTGTAGCTCCTGGGCCCTTTACAGCAATCTCGACGAAGAGACTCGCGACACCTTGGAATTGGCAGCGCTGATGCACGACGTCGGCAAAATCGGTGTGCCGGATAACATCCTGCTAAAACCGAGTCGGCTCACGGCGGAAGAAAAGTCGATCATTGTTCGCCACCGCGCCCTGGGACTGGAAATATTGGCCAATTGTTGCAGTTCCGAACGGGTGATGAACGCGCTTCGCTATGCCCATGCGCGATACGATGGGCAAGATTCCCAGCTACCCGCCTCGGGTAACGACATTCCCTTGGAAGCAAGAATGCTGGCGATTGTCGATGCGTTCGACGCGATGACAACCGACCACGTCTATCGGCCTGCGAGGTCGCGTGAGCGCGCATTGAACGAATTGTTCGATTGTGCAGGGTCGCAGTTTGATCCGGAGTTGGTGAAAGACTTTGTGCAGCTTCTCTCAGGACGGCACGATTTGCTCACCGAAAAAGTAGCGAGCCGATGGCTGAGCGACCTCTCCAACGGACAACCACCGTTACCATGGCAACGACAAGAAAATTCTCCTAGAGAGCCTCAGCACAACTTGGTCGATCTGCATTTGCCGTTCGAAGACAAACTGATCGACTCGATGCATGACGGAGTGCTGTTTGTCGACGCCCAAGCGATCATTTTTCTTTGGAGTAGGGGTGCTCAACGGTTAACCGGCGTGAGTGGCGAGGCAGCCATGGGTCGAAAATTCGCTCCTGACTTGCTCGTTTTGCGCAATCACGCTGGCCGACATGTTCGCGATGCTGCTTGTCCCGTGGCTCGATCCTTGGCGACCTCGACCCAATTACGGCAACGCATGCAGATCATGGGTCGGCAGGGCCAACACGTGGCTATCGATCTCCATGTGATCCCCGTTCATGACAAAGAAGGCCTTCAACTGGGGGCCACGGTGCTGCTGCACGACGCCCAGCCGGAAGCGACACTCGAAGAGAAATGCGAAGTACTGCATGCCGAAGTCACCAAAGACCCCATGACCAAAGTTGCCAATCGTGCGGAGTTCGACCGCATGCAGGCGTTGTTTATCGAAGCACACAATCAAGCCGGTCTGCCATGCAGCTTGATCATGGTTGACATCGATCATTTCAAAAGCATCAACGATACCTATGGTCATCAAGCGGGAGACGCGGCCATCATTGGGGTAGCCGATTTGATGAAATCGCTCTGTCGGACCGGCGATCTGGTTGCCCGCTATGGAGGCGAGGAATTTGTCGTACTCTGTGCCGATTGCGGCAATGTCGACGCGGCACGTCGTGCGGAACAAATTCGTCGGAAGCTTGCCGAGACAACGCATGACTACTTGGGAAGCAAGCAGATCACGGCAAGTTTTGGAGTGACGGAACTCCAGTCTGGCGATACGCCCGAAACGATGCTCCGTCGGACGGACCGAGCTTTGCTCACGGCAAAAGAACAGGGGCGCAATCAAGTCGTTCAATTGGGTGATGGTATGGAAAAAAAGAAAAAAAAGAAATGGTGGAATTTTGGGTCGATTCGCACTCGACCCATTGTCAAAACCGATGTGACGACGTCGGTACCAATCGACATCGCCATCGAGAAGCTACGCGGATTTGTCTCCGATCATAAGGCCAAAATTGTCGCTACGCGGGACAACCTCGTGGAACTGGAAATTGACGGCCAGAAAATCGGGCAACACCGTCGACGATCTGATCGGTCCGCGCCGTTCCGTGTCGAATTGACGTTCAAGGAGGATTACATTGAAAAGTCGAACAATATTGGATTGGCAAAAGGCAAGTACGTTCGCACATGTATCAACATATCAATCCGACCCAAGCGAGGAAGGAATCGTCGTAGTGCCGACATGGCGGAACGGGCACGTTTGATTTTCCAAAGCTTGAAGGCGTATTTGATGGCAAAAGAAGCTAGCGAAGAAATCGAACATATTTTGGAACCTGCATCGAACACAATTTAGCCAAGCAGATCCCTTGCGACAGAAAGATTGGGCAAGCTGGAGAAAGACATGCCATGAGAAACGAAATACCCCTATCACAAGATTGGCGAACGGTTCGCACCCGTTCGATGCACCAGGATGGTTGGTGGTCGAAAGGTCGGCGAACAGAGGCTCCGCAAGCAAAGCGCGGGGCGACGCGATTGGAGCCGGAAGTTGTCGATGCGGTTTTAGAACAGGAAGCGGTAACCGTGGCGGCAGCAGAGATGGGTACCGTGAGGGAGACCACGAAAGTCCCCACTTCGACAGATTTTGTGAAAAGTCTTTCAACGCAACTCGCGATGCTCGAAGCCCAGCGCCAGCAGCTTCAGCAGATGTTAAATGAGGCTAATGGCGTAAGCCGAGCGGCAGATGAAATCTTCCCGTAGCCGAAGTCGCCAGACTTTGCCAATCACTCGCGAATGGGCCGTTCCAAAGTCTGGCGACTTCGGCTACGGCTGGTAAATTCTCTATTGCCGCTCGCCTAAAAGCTCAGGGGTTCGGGCCCCTGAGCTTTTTTTGTTCTCTCTACTGTCTGGGCGTTGACCAATTGCCAATCGTTGACTTAACCGGTATGCTGAACGTCTTCTGGTGTAGCAATAGGCGGAATAGAATCCGTCAACCAAATACCTAAGTTTGTAGGAGAATGGAAAAATGGCTTACACACTTCCCGATTTACCGTATGCCAACGATGCACTCGAACCGCATGTCGACACTCGGACCATGGAAATCCATCACGACAAACATCACAATGGCTATGTGACCAATCTGAATAACGCCTTGGAGGGTGCGGGTGTCGCTGAGCAATCGGTCGAAGATCTATGCCGGAATATTGATTCGGTACCGGAGAACCTTCGCACGGCCGTGCGTAATAATGGCGGGGGTCATGCGAACCATTCGTTGTTTTGGACGGAGTTGAGTGCCGACGGTGGTGGCGAGCCTAGCGGGGCATTGGCGGAAGCCATAAGCAGCGAATTGGGCGGCTTTGAGCAATTCAAGGAGACCTTTAGCAAAGCGGCAGCTACTCGGTTTGGTAGCGGCTGGGCTTGGCTTAGCATCGACTCGGGTGGCAAACTGGTCGTCGAAAGCACGCCAAACCAAGACAACCCTTACATGGCTGGCAACACGCCGATCTTGGGACTTGATGTTTGGGAGCATGCCTACTACTTGAATTACCAAAATCGACGCCCCGAGTACATCAGTGCGTTTTTCAACATTATTGATTGGAATGCCGTTGGCCAGCGATATGAGCTGGCAAAAAGCTAGCACTGCGGGCATTGGCTAGGCCGCAAGCGGCACGACACTGACGTTGACCCCAGGCGAGGGGCAACTATAATCTCCCCCGCTCTCAGCGAAGATGCTGGCATCGAAGCAAAAGCACATAGCAGACTATTTTTTCTGGCCGTTGCTGTTTGTTCTTGCCGATTGTAGCGGTATGTAGGGTTACTAAACTTGGTGGAACAAGGCACGGATGCCATGCGTAAAAAGTTCTTCGTCGCAACTCTGTTTCTGATTTGCGCTGCTGGTGTTGTCGGGTGTAAGTCGACTTCTCAACTGGCTTGGTGGAAATCAGCCAAGAAATCGGATGTCGAGTCAACCGTTTTGGCACATTCTGCCGCACCAGAATTACCTTCTGAAGTAGCGAAGCAGGCCGAGCGCCTTGCGGTCGCAACCACAACAGGTAGCAAAGCAGCGCCCTTTGTGCCAAACATTGCCCCTGCGCCCGCGATCGCAAGTGTGGCCACGGCACCGGCCGCTTATCCAACGACAAACGAAGCACCAGCCGCCGCCTATCCCACTACCGAAGCACCTGCCTCGCATGTTGGTACGCTTGCGATGCCCTATGACCCCAGCGCGGTGCCCGCTTCGACTCCTGCAGTTGCGGCACAACCCACGAGCCCAAAAGTGCAGCCCAGTCGCTATGCAACGACGAATATGCCCAGCAGTATTCCAAGCAGTGCTCCTACCAATCGAGTGGCCCCGAACGCGCAAACGCCAACACCCGGCAGCTACCCCTCAACGGCATCGCGGTACGAGTTGGCCACGCAAACTGCAACAAGTATTCCGGCGGTGGCCCCAGCGGCGGCCATTGGCAATCGCTATGCCGCGACCACTCCGGTTTCTCCGGCAGTGGAAGTGCCCACGATCCCGGCAACAAGCATCCCACCGATAAACACGCCGACCACCAGTGTAGATACACCTTCAGAGAAGCCCACCACAGCGATTGCTCAAGCAACACCCTATCGGCCAGGTGGCACGTCTAGTTATCCGAACAGCTTGACCGCGCAGACGCCCACTCAGATTGCTACGCGGCCCGATGCTCCCTCGTTCAGTAGCGATGCAGCGCAATCGTCAAAAGAGAATGCGTCCGAAACAGGGACTCTTTCCGTGCCGACGGTACCAAGCCCTCGGTATCGATAAAAAGAGAGATGTTCGAGCATCAACTCTCGAAACCCCACGGCTTGCGCCGAGGGCTGTTCCGATTTTGAAATCTCGAACACTCATCGACATGATCAAGACGGATGCCAAGGGATGAGCCGCCGGCGCTAGCCGCGGATGTTTTCGCGAGCAACCCGACGCTAGCGCGTTCGGCTCAATCCGAAAATCAAGCTGTGCCAAAGCACTACCAACCCATCACCATATTCGATTCGATCACTTTGCGTGACTGTTCCAAGTCAGAACCTGTTTCGTGCATGTAAAGACGAATCGCATGGAGCTTGTCGCCTTCGGCTTTCGAGAGGCAATCTCGGGCCGTGTTGCAGAGATCGACCGTGTCGGAAATGCCCAAGACACTTTTTGAAATCACCCAAGTATCGCGTGGGCGCTTGGTCAGTCGGGTGATGGTATCTTGGGGATAGGCTTCGGTAACAACACCCGACGCATCGTCGCTATCCTTGGCCCAGGTGATGATGATATGGCTGTCTGTCTCAATCTCAAACAGAGGCATTCTGTTCTCCTTTCCAAGTGATGTCTGTCGGTTAGTCCAACTAGAATCGCAGCGTGGCAGAACCACCCTAAATTTAAGATATTTGCCTAGGGTAAGTCAACTTCCCGCAGATTATTGCGGAATCGGGCCTCTGGAGCATTGCAAAGCAGCAATTTCAGCCCTCGGTTTCGCCAGAGGGTGGCCTAGGATACGGCGACCGCCTCGCCTTGGCAGGAGGTGGCCTGGACGCCGTCGAGCTGCCGAAGCGAGTTGCCATTGTGCTGAAAGAGGCAGCGACTTCCTTGGGCACGCGCGCTGTAGAGGGCCGAATCGGCACGCGATAGGATCTTCCGAGGCGAGTCTCCGTCGAGCACCTCGACAATGCCGCCTGCTACGGCATAATCAAGCTCTCTCTTCACCCGGTCGAACAACCGTTGGCTGAAGACCGACGCACCGGCCAGCGTGGTTTGTGGCATTAGAACCACAAATTCATCCTCGCTGTAGCGGGCAACAAAGTCGGTATCTCGGGCCGAGCTTTCGACGATCTGGGCAAAGGACTGTAATTGATCCGTCGCAGCTCCCCCCCCCTGTCGGTCATTCTCAGAATCCGTGTTCTCAGAATCAGTGATCGAGAACAATGCCAATGAAAAGCGTGCTCCACCGTTGTCATGAATCGCAATCAACACCTCAAGCTGCTCTTCCATGGCGTGGCGATTATGGACGCCCGTTTGGGCATCGGTCCGGGAACCGGCAAAAGTCATCAACTGCATCGAGTGCCTGCGGAGTTGATCGTAGGCAAGCGAGAGATTGGTCGTGAGCTTCATCGTGGGGATCAGCAGTGCTTCGGCCTCGCTGCCAAGTGCTTGCCAATCGTCACTCGATGGTTCCAACTGCAAGGCACGAACGCTGGCGGTGAACTGAGAAATGCTTGTTTGATGGGCTGCCACATCGCGACGAATGCGGCCCGCGGTTTGCTGCAGCTCCTTGGCGATCTCCGAAGCATGGCAAAGCTCGACGCGTAGCTTTTGATCGAGATTGCCGGCAGTTTGGCGACGTGTTTTTTGACCAAACAAGTAGCCAATCAACGCGACCGCGGCCAAAGCGACCGTATCACCCAGGTAACCAGGCATAAGGCTCTCTATCGCAAAGATCGACATGGTTGGGAGTCGGGTTTGGGGAAAGGCTTCCAAGCCGACGACTTGTCGTCAAAAAAGCTTGCAGCCGATGGCTATCAATAATTGCTTCTGGAACCAAACCCGCGCATGCACAAAAGGCCGGCCGCGGCGGTAATGCCCAATACGACAAACCACTCCTGGTAATTCAATGCGTTGAACCAAAGCCAAGTCGCATTCAGCGTTGTTTGAACCCATCCACCAATGTTTGCAACATCGAACATGATTCGTCCTCGGTGTCAAGTCGCGTCACTGGAGAGAATAATCTGTAAAAGAATAGGTTGAAAATAAGTGCTCGACTTACCAAACCTTTAGAAAAGACCAGTGATAAGTGTGGGTGAGAGATTAGAACAATCAACACAAACGGAACAATCTGCAGGACTGCTGCACCATGCCAGAGTGTTCTTTAGCGCCAGAGTGTTCTTTAGCCGCCGGGCTTGTCCCGGTGCGCGAGAGCAGTCCCGGTGCGCGAGAGCAAGCGACGCGCCGGGACAAGCCCGACGGCTAAGGGGCTACTCACTTCTCAATCGTCGTGCCCGCAGCAGGTTGCCATGCCGCTGTGGCGACTGGTCGGTTTCCAATAGCTTGATCGCCTTATCGAGTTCGCCCTGTTGCTGGTAGATTCGAGCCAGATTCAGCCGTGCTCCCGCGGCCCAGGGCCCTTGAGGGGTTGCTTCAAGCGTGCGATCCTTGAGCCAATGGATTGCCGAGTTGGTTTTGCCCAGATCGAAACAGAGAAGCCCCAACCAATAGCTGGCGTCGCCCTTGGCCGTGCGATAGATCAACTGTTTCGCAGGCTGCAACCCGCGTAATCGATCTTCAGACGGACGGACGCGGCGATCTTGATACAGCCGCAGCGCGTCGCGATGCCCGCGTCGCGGTTCGGCCAGCGGATCGTCGCTCTGCTCAGGCGGAACCGGTTTGAAACCTTGGAAGTGAAGCACCCGAGCTTTCCATAACCGGGGCCGATAGGCCAGCACGGCAAAACGCAGGGCGGCTTGTTGGCGAGCACTTGGCCTGATGGTTTGCTCGCCCACCAGCGCACGAAACGGACCGTCCCAAAGCTTGACGGCGAGTCGATGCTCAAGGTTTTCAAATTCTTTTTTCTGCAACTCCTCGGCCAACCGGCGATTGTTAGCGGCCAGCACAACCGACTGACCGCCTTCCAACACCTGTTCAAGTAATGCAGCCCGGTGCGAAAGTTGCAGAGGCGAGGCAATCAGATGGGCCTCGACTTGAGAAAGCGCCTTCGCATCGATCGGATAGATTAGCGCTGGTTCCATATCGAGCTGTCGCAGCAGTTGCGGAGCGGCGATCACCTCGGCCAACGTCGCCACGGATTCGCCATCGGGTCCCGGCACAGGAATGCCCAACGTGGTATCAAATAAATAGAGCTTTCCCTCACTCCAAAGGGCCGGCAGCCACCATTGCGAAGAGTCTTCGAGATTTTCGGCTTCCTCTTTATTCGAACCAATCGCAAGCATCACCACATCCAAATGCTGCTGCCGGCAAAGCTCCGCAAAGACCCAAGCACGCTGCTCGGCAGTACCGTGGCCATAGAGCAACGCTTGCCACGGATGAAACACGATGGTTTCCGTATCCGATGGGTCGAGTTGTACATTGCCAATGGTCCAATCGAACAGGGCACGGGCAATCTCCAGGTCGGCTAGCGCGTCGCCCTTGGCCCATTGGGAGATGTCGCGGAGCCAAATGGCCTGCTGCAGCAGCCTCCCTTCGCTCTCGGCAAACGGGGCGTACTGAAGCTTGTCGGAGCCGATTGCCGCAGCGACCACGAGTTCTTCTTGCAGCAGTTTGGGCAAGGTTGCGATGAGCGAATCGGGCTGTCGAGAATTCGGAATTCCGCCCTCCGCCTTCCGCCTTCCGCCTTTCGCAAGTTGGCCTCGCACCCATTGGTTGGTCCGCTCGACCAGTTGCAACAAGGCTCCTTCGTCGGGGCTTGGTTCCCAGGCCACCGGCGGCCTGCGCAATTTGGCGTAAAGTGCAAGCCGATTGCGAATTTCATCCGTCCGTTTGTCGCTATAGCGCCAGATTTCCAGACGTTCCGGATAGGCCGTCGCAGCAGACAGACCCCCTTCGACAATCAGCCCGTTGTTTGGATTTTTGGTATCGAGTCGGCGAACGACCAATTCAAAATAGGTTTGCTCTTGATAACCATGCTCAAGGCTCTCTTGGTCGTAGCTGGCATAGTAGCGAACGATGTCGCCCGGCCGAACTCTCAACCGGCGAAAGTTGGCGTTGCCTGCCGGTACTTGAAAATAGCAAAACGGCCCGTCAGGCACTTCGGGATTCACATCGCAGGTGGCCAGCACTTTTTTTTTGTCGCTGCTGTGTGCCGCATCGAGAATCACTTCCGGCGGCTGAAGCTCCAAATTGACCTCGCGGGGAAGGTCGTTAAGTGTTGCGGCAATGCCAGCCAGCAACATAGCGGACGGATCGCGTCGTGCTTCCGATGATCTCGGTCGAATGCGCCGTTTCTGAGTGCGGTCGCAACCAGCGGAGATCAGCACCGCCACCGACAGCAAGGTTATCGACGTCGCCAGCAAGGTGACCGTCAATCGTCGTGCGAGCTGTGAACGAAGTAATGTCACGGCTTTTCGCTCTCCGCCTTCCGCCTTCCGCCTTCCGCCTTCTCCAGTTCCCGTACCGTCTCGACAATGGCCAGCAACCGGTGCAAGAGCCCCTCCATTTCTGCCAATGGTACCATGTTGGGGCCATCGCTGGGCGAACGATCGGGGTCGGGATGTGTTTCGCAAAATAGCCCCTCAACCCCCAACGCCATGGCCGCCCGGGCAAGCGGTTCGACCATCGCCCGATTGCCGCCCGTTGCGCCGCCCAATCCACCCGGCTGCTGCACGCTGTGGGTTGCATCGAACACCACCGGCACACCCAGGGCTTGCATTTGCGGAATCGCACACATGTCGTTGACCAGTCGTCCGTATCCGAAAAAGGTGCCTCGCTCGCAAGCCAATATATTTTCGCAACCTGCTTCAACAAGCTTACCGACAACATGTTTCATGTCATCGGGCGACAAGAACTGGGCTTTTTTCACGTTGACCGCCTTGCCCGTTTTTGCGGCCGCGGTCAACAGGTCGGTTTGCCGAGCCAGGAAGGCGGGTATCTGCAACAAGTCGCAAACTTCGCCTGCCGCGGCAGCCTGGCAAGGCTCATGAATATCGGTTGTCACCGGCAGCCCGGTAACCTCTTTCATGCGACTGAGAATTCGCAATCCTTCCTGCAAGCCGGGTCCTCGGTACGCCTTTCCGCTGGTGCGATTGGCTTTATCGAACGAAGCTTTCAGCACCAACTGCACATCCATGGGCCGCGTAATTCGCTCTAGCTTTTCAGCAATTTGCAGTGCTGCCGATTCCTCTTCCAGCACACAAGGCCCGGCGATGAGCAGCAGCGGATGCTGGCGACCACATAAGTAGGGCCCAATGCTAGCGGGATAATTAGGCATGGGGTGGATTCTCGCAACTCGCGTCTCATCATCACTAAACCATTTAATTCCAACATGTTACAGCAGATTTTATGTGGTCGCTAGTCTCACCATGAGACGAGTTCGAATGGGGCAGGTTCGCTTTTTGCCGAGAAAAATAGACCATGGGCAAATCGGAGCATTTTGTCCAACATTGCTACAGTGCTACGAGACCCTTCCGATAGGGAGGAGAACCGTTCGACAGTCTGGCAAAGCCCCGAATTAGGCCGATTCTGTCTCACACTAAAGCCTTTTCTACAAACGACTTACATGCGGCCAACTCAGGTTGCCGCTTAGCCAGCGAAGAGGTTCTGGCACGCAAACTGCGTTTAGAGAGGGGCAGTCGAATCTGCTGGAGTTCATGTTCCCAGCGACCCGGACGCTCAGAACGTCCAGGTCCGTTGGAGCGACGAGGTCGCAGAGCGTCCGGGTCGCTAACTTTCAGGGTTCGGCAACCAACCTCACTGGCCCGCGGGGTCTCGAACGAATTTTTGGCTAAACAGTTTACTTGCCCCTGACTGTTCAGCTCTGTCGAAATGTTTTCGGCTCGTTCGAGACCCGCTTTTTTTTTGCGCTCTGTCTGCGCTAAGCCGCAAGCGGCGGCGCTTGCGGCTTAGCCGTGGAGATTTGTATAGATCACCAGAAGAGTCATGGCAACCGCGTAGACTGCCAGCAGTACGAATCCGAAACCCCGTTTTATATGGTCGCCGGAGATCATCACGCCGATGCGGAATACAATCAGCACCACGAGCATCGCCGGAAAAAGTATCTGGAAGAAGGATGCCGGCGCTTCGAGCCCGCCGGGTGTGACGGCCGCACTGACTCCGGCGACAAACAGCACATTGAGAATATCGGCCCCGATCACATTGCCGATTGCCAGGTCGCCATGGCCTTTGAGCGAGGCGGTGACGGCGGTAACCAACTCGGGCAGTGACGTGCCGAAAGCGATCAGCGTCGCGGCAACGATGCCGCTGGGGATGTTCATGCGGAGCGCGGCTTCCCCAATGGCAGGAATCAGCATTCGGCTCGCCCCGACCACAAGCACGATGGCCAGCAACAGTTTGCCAACAACCAGTGTCAAGGGAGCTGCTGCATCGGCTTCCCATTCTTCGAGCGAAATATCGGGCGTTCCACCTTCATCAGCCGATGAGCGAGCCCAACGGACCGACAGCCACAGATAACCGACCAAGAGCAGGACGAAGAGCATACCGCCCCATTGGGGAAGATTGCCGCCCACTTTCCAGGGATTGCCACCTGTAGCCCAAGGCCAACACATCGCCACAAGCAGCAACCCCGCGCCGAGTTGCAGCCAGCCCTGGCGGTTGACAATCTCTCGAGGCAGTTTTGGGGCTGCAATCAAACAGGCAATACCAAGGATCAATCCTGTATCGCAAATAATCGAGCCGGCGGCATTGCCCAGCGACACTTCGGGATCGCCTTGCAAAGCAGCTAACACCGAGACGGCCGCCTCGGGCGCCGTGGTGCCGAGGCTAACGATCGTCGCACCGATGATCACCTTTGGCAGTCCTGATCGCTCCGATAGCACAACCGACTCACTCACGAGCCAGTCGGCCGCTTTGGCCAGCAAAGCAAGAATGGCGGCGATCTCGATACACAGCAAGAACCCCGGCTGATTTTGATAGAAGGTTTCTAGTGCTTGATCCATGTTTGTTGGCTTTTAGCGGTTTTGCTAGCAGAGATTTTGTTTGAGCGTCCGGGTCGCTTGTCCGGGTCGCTTGCATAGGCTATCACAATCGGCGACTGTCGCACAGCTTGCTGATGCCCTCTTAGCGAGGTTGCCGTAAAGAGGGGCCGTTGATACGATCCCCACTACTTATCTGCTCAGCTTGGTTACGGCGGTTGCCGATGCTAACCATTAGGGGAAAAACGAGTATACCGGTAGTCCGTTGTGGCCGACGGCGCTAACGGACGCGTCCGTTAGCGCCGTCGGCCACGACGGATCGACTAGCGCAAATACTTCTGCCATCGAACCATTCTTGATTTCGTTGCTTATCGTTACCAAACAATCTGCCACATGAAAACCCGGACAAATCACGATCATGTTCTTCCCTTGGCGGTGCTCTCGATTTGCATGCTTGGAGCCCTGACCGGTTGCATGACGATGGGCAGGCAAAAAATTGTGCCCGAGTCGGTCGCCACATGCCGGCAGTTGTCGCGTGATGGGGTCTCGGCCATGGAACTCGGTCACTCGGCCGAGGCGTGCTCGCTATTTAGCCGAGCGGTGGAGATGAGCCCCACGGATATCGATGCGCGTCGCCAGTTGGCTGAGGCCCTTTGGCAGGAAGGCCATCGGAAAGACGCTTTGATCCACATGGAGGCGGCCGTGCAGCTTGATGGGCACCACGGGCCGACGATTGTCCGAGCAGGTGAAATGCTACTGGCGAGTGGATCGCAAGATCGAGCGTTGCAGCGAGCAGAACAAGCGATCGGTTTGGATGCCACGCTGGCAAGTGCCTGGGCACTACGTGGACGTGTTTATCGCATCCGCGGCGACCAGCAGCAAGCGCTCGCCGATATGCAGCAGGCGCTAAATTATGCGTCCCAGGATGCCGAGGTGCTTCTGGAAATTGCCGAAGTGCAAAACGAGCTGCAGCGACACCAACAGTCGCTTACCACGTTGCACCATTTGCTCAATACATACCCGCCCGGCGAAGAGCCACAACGGGCACTTTGGCTGGAAGGCTTGGCTTACGGGGCGCTGGCTCGGCCTCAGGATGCGGTTGAGAGTCTTGCCGCGGCAAGCCGGCGCGGGCCACCTCGTGCCGATCTGATGTTTGTGCTGGCCCAAGCCGAGGTAGCCGCAGGCCGGCAGAACGCCGCGGTTGCTACGGCCCGACAGGCTTTGGCTTTGGACAAGGGACACACAGCCAGTCGCCACCTGCTGGCTCAATTGACAGCCCGCGGCGTTCCAGCAGAGGACAGCACGATCCGGCGGTGAATCGCTGCTGCCGTGCATCGCGTTGCGATGCGGCTGGGGATGTGTTACAGCCGCGTCGCAACGCGACGCACGGCCCCTGCAATCGGCCCATCCGCTAGAACTGGCCCGTCATGCCTTTTTATTGGCCTGCACCCCATACATAAGGTACGTTTGTGCGGCGAAAATACTGCCCCAAACACGCTTCCAAACCGCCTTTTAGCTTTTTAGAAAGTGACCGTCATGCCTGCCACATTAGCTCCTGTTATGCCAACATTTGTCGAAAGACGCAGCCCTCAAACAGATAGCTCCAAGGGTCGAGAACGACGACAGTTTACCAACAGCCACGATGAGCTATCCTCCGACGCAGCCGAACTGGCCCAAGCAATCGATCAATATAAGCTGCTACATCGCCGCCGGTTCATCAACTTTGAAGAAATGCTGTCGATCTTTAAGTCGCTTGGATATAGCAAGTAGGGAGTAGCTATTAGCGGTTAGCTATTAGCGGTTAGCCAGAGGAGAATCTTAAAGTTTCTCCTAAACTTCTCTGGCTAAATGCTAATAGCTAACCGCTAACGGCCTTATCCCTGTCTTAAAAGGGCCGTACGCAATTCGCGCCCCGTGACGAAACCGACCGTGTTTCCTTCATCACCCACGACATGCCCCAAGGCGTCTTCTGATTGATTCAGCTTTCGCAACGCCGAGAAAATCGAGTCGTTTTCCGGTAGAACGACCAGAGGACTTGGCTGGGGAATCTCTGGCGAATCGTCCAGATAGAGGTCCACGGTACGCACATATCCGACGAGTATTCTCTTCGGTTGTGCGACTTCGATGGGCAGCAGCGTGCGCTGATTCTGCTGAGCAATTCGTAATATTTCGCTTTTGCTCATCGTGGTCGTAACACGCACCACTCGGCCAGCGCGTGAGGCAAAGTTTTTGACCGGTTGGTTTGCAACGGAAAGCATCGCTTGAGCAAGCGTTTGCTGCACCGGTCGCAAGATGCCCGCTTCGTGCCCTTGGGCCAGCAGCTCCGTCAGCTCTCGCTTGGCAAGCGATAACCGTACCTCTTGGGGCGACGTGTGCGTGACCAGTTGCAACACTTGGCTGAATGCCCAAAGGAGCAGTGTCAGCGGGGCAAATAACCATGTGAATGCAAACAACCATGGCGCAGCACGGCGCAGCATTTGATTGGGAGCATTGTAGAATAGATTCTTCGGCAACAATTCGCCGACAATAAACACGCCCGGGGCCACAATCACCGGACCGAGCAAAATAATCAGCGTTCCATCTGTCGGAAAAAATCGCTGCGAGGCCATTACCACCGCCAGCGACACCACGTAATTGGCCAGATTGTTGCCAACCAGCGTCGTTGCCACAAACAGCGATGGCCGATTGGAGAGCCACAGCAGCCCACGCGAAGAAAGGTCGCCCGCCATCGCATCGATCACCCATCGCAGCCGAGCAGCGCGGTAAAACCCGGTTTCCGAGCCGCTGAAAAACGCACTCAACAGCAGGCCGGCGATCAGTAGCAACAGAATCACAATCATGTCGGCAGACCCTCCTGCCCCTGGACGATCTTCAGTTCGACAGTCATCGCCGGTTGGTCGACATTTCCTTGCTGTATGGCCCCTTGCGGTATGGCCCCGACGACCCGGAGATCGAACGGGCCCCAGCGGATGCTGTCTCCTTCCTCGGGCAATCGTTGCAATTCTTCTTGCAAGATTCCTGCGACAGTCGTGCTTTTGCTGGCGGGGATGGGCAGATCGAAGTATCGTTCCAAACGTCGCAGGCTGGTAATGCCGGTGACTTGCCACCGATGATCGTCCAAGGCACGAATCGACGCCTTTTCCAGCAGCCGCTTGCTGCGGCTTGTCTCGTCCTCGAACACGGTTTCCAGCACATCTTCGAGCGTGATGATGCCGATTGTTTCGCCCAGCTCGTTGACAACGGCCGCCACCTCGCGTTGCTCTGCCTGCAGTTGTTCAAACGTATCGGCAACGTTACAGCACCAGGGGACGCAGATTACCGGTTCGGCATAGTTCTCCAAATGACGGCGTGGGATTGTGGGCAGGAGCTTTAGTGGAATTGCTCCGGCGACTTCGTCGCTATCGGGTTCGGTCACCAGTAGATATCCGCTACGTGTCAACCGGCCGCCCAGGTCTTCGAGATGAACGGGTGGAGAAAAGGTTTTGTACTGAAGTCGAGGTCTCATAAGCTCTTCCGCTTTGAGATCGGAAAGCGAGACAATGTTTTGCAATGCATGATGCTCTTGCGCCATCAATTGCTCATCTTCGGTGGAGAGCGTAATGGCTCGCTCCAAATCTCCCAATTCCAAATAGGGCTCCGGGCGGAAACCGGGAAAGAACACACGGCGTAGCAAGTGGCTGATCGCTGAAAAGATCGGCAGCACGGGATCGATCACTCGAACACTTGCCGCCAGTGGTAGGCTCACGATGCGGGCCATTCGCCGTGGTTGTAAAACGGCGATGGTTTTCGGGAGCATTTCACTCAGCACGATGATCGCCAGCAGCGAAACCAAGGCTACGATGCCTGCGGCCGCATGTCGGCCCATTGCCTCCAAACGAATGCTAACCATCGAAGCGAGCGCAAAGTAGACAATGTTAATAATCAAATTCCAAAACAAGATGGCTGTCAGCAGGCGATCAGGCTGGGCGAGCAATTCGACAGCCGCCCGCTCAGCCGCGTTGCCCTGCTTTAGTTTTCGGCGATCGTCTGCTTTCAGATAAAACAACGCAGCTTCGCTACAGGAAAAGAATGCCGAACAAACGGCAAGCAACGCCATGGAAGCCAGCAGAGGATTGGGCATAGGGGATAGTGATGAGTGATGAGTGATGAGTGATGAGTGTTTGGGTGTTTGGGTGTTTGGGTGTTTGGGTGTTTGGGTGTTTGGGTGTTTCTTCAACCACTGCCGGTCGTTCTCCCGGTGGCGACATCAAATTCGTAAATTGCCGGTACGAGCATCGCTGCGATGGTGAAACCATAGGTTGCCACGACCACAAGGAAGGCAGCACCATAGTTTTGATCGAGGAAACTGGTGATGACGTAAAAAGTTGCGAACGGCAAAACGAACGACGCCCAACCGATCGCACGAGAAGGATTGCGCATACCCAGCGCACAATACATTCCAATACCGCCTCCCACCATAAACGCGGAGAACGCCTGCAATTGGTAGGAAAATGAACTCTGAAAGGCAACCATCATTCTCATGCAAATGGCAATACCAAACAGTAGAAATAGGACGGTTCCCAAGCTGACTGCGACCGCAAGTCGCGAGTTGGCATAGGTCATGCCGGCATGGAGACCCAGCATCGCGACAAAAAAGTTCATCACCAGCAGTGTGATGCCCAGAAAGAGTAAATTCTCCGTGCCCAAGCGATTGGTAGCCCACAGAAACATCGCCAACCCGATCGGTAGTAGAATCATTTCTTTCGCATTGTAGAAGATTCCCCCCAGTTTGCCAAAGACAATTTCCTTGGGTGTCAAATCGGTCACCAGTAGCAGGTCGAGAGCCTTGAGATCGCGTTCTCCGGTAAGCGATGAAACCGACAGGGCGTTCACCAGTAGCAGTCCAACGACGATGAGCGAAACGATTGGCTTGGCAGCAGGTGGTAAGAGGGTAGCATACGGCAGCCCTTGGTTTCCTTCGCCAAGAAGCGCAAGCATCGCAACGGTGCAAACCGTGAACACGACGAGATAGGCAATCCGCACCAAGATGATTTTCTTGCCGTAAGCCCAAGTGCAAATCTCTCGCCAGAGAATCGGATTGTCCCACACATGTCTTGTCATGGAATTTGCCGCATGAACGTTGATTGCGGTGAGGTCTTTGCTCTTCTCTTTTTCCGTTGACGATTGTGGCTGCAATTCACGTGAAGGATTCCAAACGCGCACTTGGGCAATGGCGATCAGATTCAGCAGGATGGCGATTGCGGCCGATACAAGCATGAACAGATTCACGGGCCCTCCGATCCAGGGCCCTCCGATCCCATGGCGGGCTGCTGCTTCAGAACCCAGGGGCCCCATGGCGGCGAGGATGGCCCGGAGCGGCGTCAGGCCTGCTGCCCAAGCAGAGGCGGAAAGGCCTAGCCAATCGCTTCCCAACGTGCCCGAAGCAATCACTTCTCCGCCAATCAGCCATAACACGAGCACCAGCGCAGTCATGGCGAGTGTTTGAAACGACTTTTCTCTCCAGAGTCCAACCGTCGACCCCAAGCTGCCTGCAACGAGCGCTGAGGTCATGGTCACTCCAACCACGCGGAACACTTGCCCGTAGGAAACACCGCCCAACAAGGTGAGCAGCGCGAATAGCGGGATGGCCGCGACGATCAGCACCAGCACGCCCAACATGCTGGCAAACAGCTTGCCAAGCACCAATTCTGAGTTGGACAGATTGGTCATCAGCAACAGATCGAGTGTGCGCCGATCCTTTTCCTGCGCCACGGCCGCCGCGGTGAGTAGCGCGGAAAAAGCCACGGCCATCGCCAACTGAAGCGGCGCCAGTACGGCAAACACGGCCGAGCCGAAACGCGAAAAGTCGCCCAGGTTGCGGATATCTTGAGGACCACTCAGAATCAATCGGGCTGTCGCCACCAGCCCGAACAATGCGGCCACGTAAAGCGCACGAGTGAAATAGAGCTGCCACCTGCGTGGGATGGTCCTCAGTTCGCGTGTGAATACGGGCCCTACGAGCAAGCTACAGTCCTTGGGTCAGGGAGAGGCCGTGTGCCGCGTTGCGGCACGGCTGGTGCCTAATTTCAGCCGTGCCGCAACGCGGCACACGGGCCAGCCCCAATATAATCTGCCGGACGCTCAAAGTCGACCACGGCATGTGGCCTTGTACTAGGCTTCGTTACCGGCACAGCTTAGCTTCTTGCCACGATGGAAATCGGCTTCAAAACGCATCCTGATAATTTACCTCAGTGCAGCGGCAGGGCAAATAGTTTAGAATCCAATCTGGCATCATCCAAAGGGTTTAATAGAAGCCTTCGTATCTGTTCACAACCTCTTAGTATCTGTCTCAAAACCCCAATGATGCCGTGATGTGAGCCGTGGGCGCTAGCCTTGGGTGACGTAGATTCGACGTTTTCCGCAGGTTTGCCCGACGCTAGCGCGTTCGGCTCACTGTTTCCCGACAAAGCCTAATCTTAATCAGTAATTCGACGAGCCAACCATGGAGATAACAGCCATGAGATTAAGATGAAGAGTAAAATGATGAAAATATAAATCCACTTACCCGAGGATAATCATGTCCATCAGAACCTTGCTCATTCCCGCCAATCGACGCTTTCGTGTCCATGGCACGGTGATCCAGTTGTTCGTTACCCTCTGCTTGCTCTCCACGCATGCTGCGGGACAGCAAACCCAAGCTCAAGCACAAGCTCAGCTAACAACCAAAACACTGATTGGCCAGGCAGTTTCGCTTTCCAACACAAGCTATCCGGATGTCGATAACGCGATCCAGCGCTTTCGCAATGGCGATGTGGAGGGTGCCGCGGTGTTTCTGGAAAAGGCCAGAGCAAAGCATCCGAAACTTCCGCCAGTGGGCATCATGATGGCGAAGATGCAATCGATCGCGCGCAATTCCGCAGCCGTGCGAATTTCGCTCGAGCGCACGGTGATAGATCACCCCAACGATCCGGAAGCCTACCTGCATCTGGCCGATCAGGCTTTTAGCAGTGGTCGTACGGTCGAGGCCGAGGCACTGTTTGAGAAGGCCGAAGTCCTTACCCAGCAATTTGATGAAAACGCCAAGCGAAAAAGAAGCTTCAATATCCGAACGCTCGCAGGCAGAGCAGCGGTCGCAGAGCGCTGGCGGCAGTGGGATCAGGCGATCGCGTTGCTCGAAAAATGGGTTGAAATCGATCCCGAGAATACAGCAGCACGACAGCGTTATGGCATTGTTCTATTTCGACTCGTGAAGACGGCTGAGGCACTTCAGCAGTTCTCCAAGGCACGAGAGTTAAATCCCGATTCACCCCACCCCTACGTTCTCGTTGGGAAGCTCTTTGCTCAGAAAAGGGATGCTGAAAGCAACGAGAGAGCACGTGAAGCATTTGAAAGGGCCTATGCCGAGGAACCTTCCGGTGCCTCGACCGCGCAAGCTTATGCCGAATGGTTGATTCAAGATGACAAGTTAGAAAAAGCTGCTCAGGTATCAGCCGATCTGCTGAAGCAAAGTCCTGATTCGCTCGTCGCCTTGATTCTCGATAGTGTGATTTCGTTTATGAATGGCAAATCAGATAAGGCAGAGAAATCGCTATTGAAGGTGCTTAGTCTCGATCCCTCGAATGCGGCCGCTACGAACTTAATGGCCCAATTACTGGTCGAACGAGACGATACCTCGGCCAAGGATCGAGCGCTCCGCTATGCACAAGCCAACGCCAAACTATTCCCCAACAGTAGTCAGTCAAACATCACGTTGGCGTGGGTTCTCTACAAGGAGGGCCGAACTCGCGAGGCGGAAGCGGCGTTGCAAAAGGGCGTTCAAGGGCGAAATTTTTCGCTCGACTCGACTTATCTCGTAGCAAAAATACTGTCCGAGCTAAATCAAACCAAAGCGGCTAAAAGAGCCTTGCTGCAGGCGATGAATCAGAACGGGCTGTTTATTTATCGCAAACAGGCGGAGCAGTTGCTGGCGAAATTGCAAGCAGAAAGCCCTTGATCGAGAGTGGGGAGGCACGAGTTGGGGAAAAACGTATCAACCAACGCCGCACAAAAAAAAGGTCATCGCAAGCCGATCCGTCGACTTGCCATGACCTCTATCCTGAAGCAAAACACATGCGTGTTTCGCCCTCCCGTTAACATGGTAGGCTTTTTATCGGCGAGAACCTTTGTGAGGCTGAAGTCGAATTTTGACCATCTTACTGCTAGCACCTTGTCCCGAAACTTGAGCCGAACGCGCTAGCGTCGAGTGATGTTGCGAAAAATACCGAAGCAACGTCACCCGAGGCTAGCGCCTACGGCTCACATCACGGCTCCATCGAGGTTTTGAGACAAAGCCTCGTGTCAAACGGAGGTTGCCAACTCGGGCTCGGCCATTTGTGCATGCGCACCAGGTCGCCTGACCTGGCGGCGACGAGGACCACATCGCCGGCTTGAAAAACCTCTCGACCCGTCGGCTTGAGGATTGTTTCACACGCGGCCCGCTGAATGGCTACGAAAACAATCGCCGGGCACGTTCGATGCCGGCGTGCAGCAGCACCTCGTTATCGCTGGCAATAACGATAACGAGCAAATTTGCGTCCAGAATTTCACCTTGTGGCGAGATACCTTGGTCGCCGTAGCCAAGGGGCCGGTTGTGATGGTCATCTGGCATTATTACTACTGCGCCAATTTGAATCGCCAAGACGCCAAGACCCCCAAGTAAACTGCGTAACCGTTCACGGGATGGAAGAAAAATGAACCACGAAGAGCACAAAGGACACAAAGAATAGAATTCTAATTTTCGTGAGGCTATCCAATCAAGTCGATGAGGGTGCAAATTTAGCCTATTTAGTTCCCGTTGATAATACTCCCTTTCCGACCGACTTTGGGAACGGCGCGGGGCGACGAGCGGGCGAGGGAGTTGGCTTGTTCGGTTTTCTGTGGTGGGTCGGCGTTGTTGCGCCGCAGCGCGCGTACCTCGCCTTACGTTTACGAGTTGTTTTCGGTTTTTGCGTCCGTTCCGCGTCAGCCTCCTGAGGTTTTTGCCAGGATCGTTAAGTTGTGACAGAACACGGCGCTGCCAACGGCGGACGTGAAATTCTTAAAGCCGCGAAAACAACAGCGAGCCAGGCGAAATGCTCGCTTTAAGCACGAGATCGTGCCTTCGATTCCGGCGCGCCACTGCTGCCAAATGCCCATCATCGTGTCGCCGAAATCTCGCGTCCGCCGAGGCACGCCCAGGTAGTCGACCTGTTCTTCCAATTCCTCGTAGGTGTCCTCGTCCGGACAGAAGCCCATGTCCGCGGCGACCGTTTTGGGCCGGCTACCGTACTTCTCTTCGTGTCGTTCGAGTACCGTCTCCAGGAGTTCGCTGTCGCTTACATTCTTCTCCAACACAACGTAATCGGTAATGAACTTCTCCTTCGACTGTGTGAGCAGCACCTTGTGACCGAATTCGACTGGCTTGCCACGCCGTCCACGCATGATCAACTCCGCATGAGATTCAAAAATGCTGAACACTTTGTCGGCATTTGGAACCTGCTCTCGATCGAACGCGCGGCGCCGAGCCACTTCGGCGACCTGCCGCATCACCGGCAAACGGTTCGCCAGCGACTGGGCAATCGTCGCCAACTCGACACACGTCGAACGTTCGGCCCAAGCGACGAATTGTTCCGCTTTTTCCAGAGCTTCCTCGACCCGGACGATCAGCGTCTTCATATTCTGGCGGACCTGGCGGAGACGCTTTTTGTTCGTGCTATTCGAGTAACGCGTGACGAAAAGATGCAGATTTTTGATCTTCTTCGCGTGAAATCGCCAAGGACAACGGAGTGGGTCGAGTTCTCGACCAGTCGACATTTCTCGGGCAGCCACGCGATAGACGTCCCACAGCAGGCTGGAGTCGGTCGGCCAGTGAATATTGCATTCGGTGACGGTCGTGTCGGTTCGCACATGTTCCAGGGAGACCGTTTCTTCGGCGACGACGCCGAGGGCCAATAGGTGATTGATCCGTTCCCAAGTCTCGGGCTGAATCGCGCGAAATGCCTTGTTCAGCAGCGTGAAGTCGATGGTCGG
The DNA here is from genome assembly GCA_965249435.1 of Lacipirellulaceae bacterium. GTDB lineage: Bacteria > Planctomycetota > Planctomycetia > Pirellulales > Lacipirellulaceae > JAJRWS01. Next base: position 862,435 of record CBDFMC010000025.1, read on the forward strand.
CTTTTTCAGCAGGCGGCAAAACCGCTGCAAGGTTTCGCTTTCGGCAATCCGGATCGACGCTTCCCGATAGTCGAGTCCTTCCCGTTGCAAGACGAGGATCGCGCGAAACAGGTTTTCGCTGGTGAAGATCGGCTTTCGGCCGCGTGCCGACGTCGTCTGGCTGAGCTGTTCGAGGTCGCGATGGACCACATCGAGAATCGCGGGCCGGCTGTCCAGCAACTGGCCGAGCGTTTTGTACTCGTCACGATAATCCCGTACCGTTTGGTTGTCGGCCTTCTCGTTGGCCCATCCAAAATCGAGAATCGCTTCAGCTTTCAAACGCATCGCCCGCTTCTCCTTGGGTAAAATGGCTCTTTGATTCGTTCTGTTTTCAATAGGATAACGATGCGTCTTTTTCTTGCTACACCAAAACCGGCCCGCCAGACGAATTTCACAATATTCTGATTTGGGAAACAGGAACTATTTAAGGTAAAGAGAAGAGAACCACGAAATAGACGAAACACACGAAAGGGACTAGCCCAAGTTCCACAGTTGTGCTGCGGAAGTGCTTTTTTGAAAAATATTTTGACCTGAAATCATATGCCCTGACGGGTGTATCTTTCCTGGCTTTACGAAAAATGGTTCCTCTTCGGTCGCGACGAAGGCAAATCGCGTTGTCGTGGAAAGATCTGCGTTTGACGAGACACTTTGATTGCCGATAATTCAGGCATGTTCATCAGGCCGTGCTACCGCAAGATCAAGGGAAAACGTCAGGCGTATTGGGCGCTGGTCGAGTCGTATCGAACCGAACGGGGGCCGCGACAGCGGACGGTTGCCTGGCTTGGCAAGCTCAAGGAGTCCGAACGGGCCGGCGTCAGGCGAGCAGCGGCAGGCGAGAAGAAACCGGATTCCGCACAGCTGCAACTCTTCGATGATCAAGGCCAGCTCGAGCCCGAGTGGGTCGAGATCGATACGGCGAATGTGCGTGTCGAAAACCAACTCGAGTTCGGCGGAGCATGGCTCGCGCTGGAGTTGATCCGCCAACTGCAACTCGACAAACTGTTTGAAAACATCATCCCACGCGGCAAGGAAGATATCCCGTGGGCGAAGGTCGCGATGATTCTCGTCATCTGCCGACTCTGCAACCCGTCGAGCGAACTGCATATTGCCGAGCATTATTACAAGAGCACGGCGCTGCCCGAGTTGCTGGGTGTTCCGGCGGAAAAGATCTATGACGAAAGGCTTTACCGGGCGCTGGACAAGCTGCTACCGCACAAGGAGGCTCTGGAAAAACACCTAAAAAACAGGCTCGGCACGCTGTTTGAGCTCGATTATGATCTGCTGCTGTACGATGTGACGAGCACCTACTTCGAGGGCCTTTGTGAAGGAAACCCACAAGCCCAACGCGGTTACTCTCGCGACAAACGGGGTGATTGTAAACAAGTCTGCATCGGTCTGGTCGTCACGCGGGACGGCATCCCGCTTGGCTACGAAGTCTTCGCCGGCAACCGCAACGACATGACGACGTGGCAGGAAATTGTCACGACGATGGAGAAGCGTTACGGTCGCGCCAACCGCATCTGGTGCGGCGATCGCGGGATGATGAGCAAGGCGAACCTCGAATTCATGGAGTCGGGCAATCGGCGTTATATCCTCGGCGCGTCGAAAGGGACGCTCAGGAAGTTCGCGCGCCAGTTGCTCGGCGAAGACTGGCGCGTGATCCGCGAAGGCCTGGAAGTCAAGATGTGCGCTTCGCCCGACGGCGGCAAAGAAACCTACATCTTATGTCGCAGCCGTGATCGCCGTAAAAAGGAAAAGGCGATGCACGAGCGTTTCGAGCAGCGGATCGACGAGGCGCTCGATAAGCTCCGCGCAAGCTGCGAAAAGCGTAAATGGAAAAAGGAAGTGATCGACCGCCGCGTCGGCAAGATCATGGCAAAGAACTCCCGGGCCGCCGGCCTGGGCGACGAACCTCGCCGCATTTTTGAGGAGCTGGGCAAGATCAACCTGGTCGACGTCGTGCTTCCCACTCGCCAAAAGCCCACCCGCCAAAAGCCGGTCGAAACCCGCCGTCGCTGCGTCGCCCGTCCGACCGAGCACCAAGCCATCCTGCTCGACCGCCTCGGTCTGAGCCTGCCCCGTCAATTAAAAGTTGCCCGCCAAATGTAGTGGAAAAATCCCACCACCCAACCTATAAAACAAGAGTCTCCGTGGACACAAGTGTGGAACTTGGGCTAGCCACGGTTGATAGGGAAAAAACCGGGGCTAGCGCCCAAGCGGCTGATTCAGTAAACCCTAATTCTTAGCTGTCACAAAGCACTAGCTAGTAGCCAGACGGGGGGCCGAAATCAGCCCCAGCATATACTAGCCCAAGTTGACCAGTTCGCGGGCCCAGAAATTTTCTCGAAAATATTTTGGCCTGAAACAGGGTCCTCGCCGGCCTCATTTTCCTGGCTTCACGCAAAGCCAACGAGGTTGGTGCCGTTTTCGACCTTGAAGAGCGTGAACCGCATTGTAGTGGAAAAATCTGCGTTTGACGAGGTGTTTTCATTGCCGATAATTCGGGCATGTTCATCAGGCCTTGCTACCGAAAGATCAAGGGCAAAGATCGCGATCGTTCTTATTATCTGCCGTCTGTGCAATCCATCGAGCGAACTGCATATCGCCGGGCATTATTAAAAAAAGCACGGCATTACCCGAGTTGCTGGGCGTCCCGGCGGATAAGATCAACCATCATCGACTCTATCGGGCGTTGGATCAACTTCCTCCGCACAAGGAGACCATGGAGAAACACCTGAAAAACCGGCTTGGTACACTGTTTGACCTCGATTATGATTTACTGCTATACGACGTGACGTCGACTTATTTTGAAGGCCTTTGCGAAGGAAACCCGCAAGCCCAGCGGGGCTACTCCCGCGACAAGCGTGGTGATTGCAAGCAGGTCTACATCGGTCGGGTCGTGACTCGGAACGGCATTCCGCTTGGGTAGGAAGTCTTCGGTGGCAACCGCAACGACGTCACGACGTGGCAGAAAATTGTCATGACGACGGAAAAGCGTTACGGCCGGGCAAACCGCATCTGGCGCGGTGATCGTGCTATGATGAGCCAAGCAAACCTCGAGTTCATGGAGTCGGGCAACCGCCGATATATTATTGGTGCATCGAAAGGGGCTCTCAGGAAGTTTGAGCGTCAGTTGCTTGACGAAGACTGGCAAGTGATCCGCGAAGGCCTGGAAGTAAAAATGCGCCCATCACTCGAGGGGAGCAAGGAAACGTACATCTTGTGCCGCAGTAGCGACCGTCGCGAAAAGGAAAAGGCGATGCACGCGCGATTTGAGCTTCGGATCGACGAGGCTTTGGATAAGATTCGTGTAAGCTGCGAAAAGCGTAAATGGAAAAAAGGTAGCCGTTCACAGAATGAAAAAGATTGAACCACGAAAGACACGAAGAGCACGAAGAAGTCAGAGGACAAATCGCTTACTCCCGCTCCTTAGTTGGACAGCGCCACTTCGGACGATGCTAGCGTGACTAAGGGACGACCGATAAATAACTTCCCCATTTCCAGGAGAGGGTTTAGGGTTTAGGGTTCAGGAAAAAGAGGGGACAAGGTTCGAGAATTGCATTGCATTTATGTACGGAACCCTGAACCCTGAGCCCTACCAGTTGCCGCAGCTATTGATTGAGTGTTCCCTTACCAAACCGGATAGTTGTTTATCTGCCGCCCCTAAGCTCGACTTTTTCCGTTTTTTGAGTACTTCAGATCCCCAAATTGGTATAGGTAAAAAGGGCCTCCTTGGTTCAAGCTTTTGACTTGTAACAACCAAAGTCTTGAGCAAGGAAGCCCTCATGGTTCGCGTGCCGCACGATTTCAAGCCGTTACTACAATGTCTCGTTGACACCTTTCACCGGCGAACGACGGCTCGACGATTCGTTCTGTTCTTCCTTGCCGCTATTCTAACAACAGGCGACCGAACTGTCTCTAACGTACTCCGGTTGTTGAGCTTGATTGAGACGGTCAATCCGTCGACCTACCATCGTCTGTTTTCTCACCGTCGCTGGCAATCCCGGCCCTTGGCCTACGCGATTGCCCGTTTCGTCCTTGATCGGTTCATTCCCACCGGGACGGTAAAAATCTGCGGTGACGAAACGGTGGATGGTCATCGCGGCAAAAAAGTTTACGGCAAAGCCCGACATCGCGACGCAGTTCGCAGCGCCAACTCGCACACCGTCTTTCGATACGGACACAAATGGTCCGTCTTGTCGATCCTGGTTCAATTACCTTACACCAATCGTCCCTTTGCCTTGCCGGTGCTGGTCGCTCTTTATCGCAGCAAGCAGTGCAACGCTGATGAGGGGCGTCGCCACAAAACTCCCGTGGACCTGATGTGCGGCTTGCTAGCAACGCTAATGCACTGGTTTCCCGACAGAAAGTTCGTTCTTGCAGGTGATGGAGCTTATGGAACTCATCAGATGACACGTTTTGCCTATAAACATCGAAAACGATTGTCGCTGGTAAGCAAGTTCTCGGGTGACGCAAGTCTGTTCGCGCCGCCACCCAAACGCAAGAACCCCAAAGTCGGTCGACCACGAGTCAAGGGCAAGGCCTTACCCTCACCGGCCGAGGTGGTTGCTAGGAAGAAAAAGGGGAAACGCTTAC